>NZ_JBEPDF010000002.1:0-772955 GCF_040300125.1 Terrabacter sp. NPDC000476 | reverse complement strand
CCTGTCGTCACCGTTCGACTTGCATGTGTTAAGCACGCCGCCAGCGTTCGTCCTGAGCCAGGATCAAACTCTCCGTTGATGTTCAAACACCCACCAGACCACTCAAGGCCCAGTGAGCAAACTTTGAACCCGTGAAGGGCTCGAAAACCTGACTGAAGTCGAACAACCAGCTCAAAAAGAGTTGATCATTCAGTTTCAACCAAAGGATATTCGTACCGAGGCGCCACAGTCCCCACCCGAACGGATAGAACAATGCGACACTCTCGGGACGAGGTAATTGGCATCGATTTTTGACACGCTGTTGAGTTCTCAAGAATCGGACACACACCATCAACCGTCTCAGCGTGCCGGCCTCCGGGGCAACCCTTCAAACTTACCCGCTAGTAGCTATCAGGACCAAATCCGGCGATCCGGCCTTCAGGCCGTCCCAGAAAGTCCTGCGCAGTCCCAGCGGTTTCTGCTCGAGCAACTCTACACGAGCTTTGGGGGTGCTCTGACCACTCCACGGAGACCCCACGCGGACCCCCACGACGCCCCTCACGACAGGCGCAGGCGGTCGCCCTCCCAGGACACGGCATACGGGTCGGTGATCTCCCCGACGAAGGCCCCGTCGCGGTCGTGCACGAACGCGAGGAACCGCGTCTCGCCCGTCACCCGGTCGGCAACGAACTTGCCGACGTAGAGCGTCGGGTCGTCGACCACCTGAGCGCCGGCGATGTCGTAGGGCCCGAGCGGTGACTTCGCGTCGGCGATCCACACCCCGCCGGCCACGCCCTCGGCGCGAGCGGCCTCCGGCATGTCACCCACCATGCAGTTGAAGAGCAGCACCTGCCGCCCGTCGACGATGAACGGCTGCAGCACCTCGAGCTGGCCGAAGCCGGCGCCCGGCTGCGACAGCGGCTCGCGCAGCTCCCACGTCTCGAGGTCCGCGGACCACGCGTGCCCCACCACACCCCGGTCGACCACGTCACCGTGGTTGGCCCGAGCGGTGATGAGCATGTGCCAGCCCTCGCCGTCCGGGTCCTCGAAGACCCACGGGTCGCGGAACGCCTCGTCGTGCCAGTTGCCGTCCGCGAACTTCTCGTACCAGCGCGCATCGGCCTCGAGCACCGGGCCCGGCGCCTTGTCCCACACGTAGAGGTCGGTCGACACGGCATACCCGATCGACTGCACGTTGGCGCCCGCCTCGTTGAGGCGCGCCCCCGTGTAGAACATGAACCAGCGACCGTCCGGGTGCTGTACGACCGAGCCCGTCCACGTCGCGAGGTCGTCGAACGCCGGGGCGTCCGAGCGCACGAGCGCGTCGGTGACCCGCTCCCACGTGACGAGGTCGGTCGACACCGCGTGGCCCACCGAGGCCCGGTGATGGCGTGCGTGCGGGTCCTTGAGCGCGCGCGACGCGTAGAGGAAGAAGAGGTGGTAGCGCTCCCCGTCGTCGACGGTCCAGAAGTCCCACACCCACGCCTCGGGCAGCTTGAACACGATTCAGCCTTTCACGCCACTGCTGGCGATGGAGTTGATGAACGACCGCTGGAAGGCGATGAACAGGACGAGCACGGGAGCGGTGATCATCGACGCGTACGCCATGATCTGCCCCCACGAGGTGTTGAGCTGCTTGAAGTAGTCGATGCCGACCATGACCGGCCGCAGCTCCTCGCTCTGCACCGACATCAGCGGCCAGAGGTACTGGTTCCACATCGGCAGGAACGTCAGGATCGCGACCGTAGCGACCGCGGGGCCCGACAGCGGCATGACGATGTTGCGGTAGATCCGCCACCACCCCGCGCCGTCGACCTTCGCCGCCTCGTCGAGCTCCTTCGGGATCGAGTCGAAGTACTGGTAGAAGAGGAAGATCGAGAAGGCGTTCGCGATGAACGGCACGATCTGCACCTGGTAGGTGTCGAGCCACCCCTCGCTGAACCCGTCGGGCCCGAGGAACGGCAGCTTGTTCGACCACCACAGCAGCGGCAGCGCCAGCGTCTCGAACGGCACGATGAGCGTCGCGAGGATGATGCCGAGCACCGCCCCCGCGCCGCGGAAGCCGATGCGCGACAAGGCGAACGCCGCCATCGAGTTGACGACGATGCCGAGCACCACCGTGACGACGGTGATGACGACCGAGTTGATCATGAACTGCGCGAACGGAACCCGCCCGAAGACGCCCGAGTAGTTGTCGGTCGACAGGTCGCCCACGGGCAGGAACGCCTTGATGCTGCCGAGGTCGCCGAAGATCTGCAGGTCGGGCTTGAAGCTGCTGACGAACATGAAGAGCAGCGGCAGCCCGAAGACGAGGCAGAGCACGACGCGCAGCAGGATGCCGAGCAGGTGGCGTATGCCGTGTCGTCCCTCCCCGCCCCGGCGCGGCGCCGTCGCGGTGGCCTCGACGACGTGCGCGAGGTGGTCGGAGCCCAGGCCCGGCCCGACGCCGGGGGCGGTCGTGGTGCTCATCGGGCGTCCTTGTCTCGGGTCAGGTAGCGGTTGACGAGGGTGACGGCGAGCACGAGCACGAAGAAGACGAGCGAGATCGCCGAGGCGTAGCCGGTCTGCTGCTGCTGGAAGCCGGTGCGCACCGCCATGAGCACGACCGTCGACGTCGAGTCGAGCGGGCCGCCCTGGGTCATGATGTTGACCTGGGTGAAGAGCGCGAAAGCCGAGATCGTGATGGTGATGAGGATGAAGGTCCGCGTAGCACGCAGCCCGGGCCACGTGACGTAGCGAAACTTCTCCCAGGTGCCGGCGCCGTCGAGCTCGGCCGCCTCGTAGAGCTCTCCCGGGATCGTCTGCAGCCCGGAGAGCCAGATGACCATGTGGAAGCCCATCGCCTGCCACGCCGACATGAGGATGATCGCGAGCAGCGCCGTCTTCGGGTCGCCGAGCCAGTCGGGGCCCTCGATGCCGAAGGTCGTGAGCACCTGGTTGATGAGGCCGTTCTTCTGGTACATGAACAGCCACAGCATCGACACGACGACCATCGAGGTGACGACGGGCAGGAAGTAGACGGTGCGGAAGAAGTTCGTGCCGCGCATCTTGACGTTGACGAGCAGGGCGAGGCCGAGCGCGCACGCCGACTGCACCGGCACGATGACGGCCGCGAAGATGATCGTGTTGCGCAGCGAGGCCCAGAACGTGTCGTCCTCGAAGAGCCGCACGAAGTTGTCGACCCCGATGAACTCCGCCGGCCGCGGCGAGATGAGCCGCGCGTTGGTGAAGGCGAGCCCGAAGGTCAGCCCGATCGGGATGAGCAGGAACGTGATGAGCAGGACCCCGGCCGGCGCCAGCATGAGCAGCGCCGTCGTGGTGGAGGAGCGGGAGCCCTTGACGGGCTCCCGCCTGCGCCCGGTGACGGCCGAGGCGTTCTCGGCCGCGGTGATGGTCGTCATCTCAGTCACTCACTGGAAGTAGCCGTTGGACTTCTGGTTGGCGTCGATGTTCTTGACGGCCTGGTCGAGCGCCGTCTTCGGGTCCGCGCCGTTGAGGATGTCCTGCGCCGTCTTCGTGAACTCCGTGGCGATGAAGGGGTAGCCCGGGGTGACGGGGCGCAGCACCGCGAACTTCTTCGCGTACTCGAGGAAGACCTGGTTCTCGCCGCCCTTCTCGTAGCCCTTGACCTGCGCGGCCGCGGCGTCGGTGGCGGGGATGTTGTTCGTGTCGCGGGCGACGCTCGCGACGTACTTGTCCTGCGCCGCGAACTTCATGTAGTCGAGCGCGCCGGCCGTGTCGGAGCAGTTCTGCGAGATGCCCCACTGCCACGAGCCGCCACCGATCTTCGGGCCGTTGCCGAGGTCCGGCGGCGGGAGGAAGAGGGTGTCCTTGCCGAAGGCCTTGCGGGTGTCGACGGCGGTCCACGTGCCGTTGTAGAGGATCGCGGACTTGCCGTTGATGAAGTCCTTGGCCGGGTCGGCGCCGGACTTGAGCGGTACGAGCCCGTCGGTGACGAGGCTGCGGAACCACGTCGCCCACTCGACGGCCTTGGGACCGTTGAGCACGCCCTCGGCGCTCTTGTAGCCGTCGCGGTTGATGAGGTCGCCGCCGAAGCTCTGCAGCATGGGGCTGTAGGCGTACGGCCACCACTCGCCGGTGAAGCTCGTCGCGATGTCGAGCGGGTTCTGGAAGTCGCCCGAGGCCTTGATCTTCTTGAGGGCCGCGGTGAACTCGTCCTTGGTCCACGGCTTGTCGACCGACGGCACGCGGATGCCGTACTTGTCGAGGATCGTCTTGCGCGTGACCATGACGAGCGCGACGTCGTAGTAGCCGTAGGAGTACGTCTTGCCGTCGACCTTGCCGAGCACGGTCGGCAGGTACTTCGAGAGCGTGTCGTCCATGCCCTCGAGCGGGGCGAGGTAGCCGGCCCACGCCCAGTTCGGCACGTTGGGGCCGTCGATGTCGAGGATGCAGGGCAGCTTCTTGCTGGCCGCGGCCGCGACGACCGACTGGTTGTACGAGTCCTGCGGGAAGGCCTGGATCTTGACCTTGTACTTGCTCTGGCTCGCGTTGTAGTCGTTGACGATCTGGGTGATGGCCCCGAGCTCGCCCTTGTTCCCGGCGTTGTGGGTCCACATGGTCAGCTCACCTCCGGCCGAGTCGGACGAGCTGCTGCCCCCCTTGGCGCACGCTGCCATGGAGAGCGGGAGCGCAGCCGCGAGCAGGCCGACGGCGACGCGCTTGGGGGTGGGGACGAGCTTCATGGGTTCCTCCGTGGGAGTCAGGTCAGCTACGGTGCTAAAACCTTTCAGCACGAGAAGGTAGCGCGTCCCCGGACGGCGCACAAGGGTTTGCTAAAACCATTTCACCTGCGGTGATGCGGCGGAGCGCCGTTACCGGTGGGTTAGGCTGACCGCGGGTGCGTTCCGAACGGGACGCACCCGGCACACGGCCTCGGTGACCGACCGCGGCGACACGAGAGGGACTACGTGAACAAGCGACCGACGCTCGCCGACGTGGCCGAGCGCGCGGGCCTGTCGAAGACGGCCGTGAGCCTCGTGCTCAACGACCGCCCGGGCTCGCGGCTGTCGGCCGACGCCGTCGCGCGCATCCACGAGGCCGCGCGCGAGCTCGACTACCGCCCCAACGCCCAGGCGCGCTCGCTGCGGCTCGGCACCACGGGCACCGTCGGCTTCATCTCCGACGACGTCACCGTCACCCGCTTCGCGTCCGCGATGATCCGCGGGCTGCTCGACGCCGCCGACGACAGCGACCGCGGCGTGCTCATCGCCGAGACCTTCAAGCACCCCAAGCAGCTGCGCAAGGCGATGGAGGCGATGGTCGACCGCCAGGTCGACGGGCTCATCTTCGGCGCCCTCTCCGCGCGACGGATCGACCTGCCCCCGTTGCCTGCCGGCGTGCGCGCGGTCACCGTCAACTGCGTCAACCCCGACGTCCCCATCGCCGTCCTTCCCGACGAGGAGCAGGCTGGGTATGCCGTCACCCGCCGCCTGCTCGACGCCGGCCACCGCGAGGGCATCGCCATCATCGGCAACGCCCCTCTGGCGCGGGCGGATCCGCGCATCTCGGTGACGATCGGCCGTCGTTTCAACGGGATCCACCGGGCGCTCGACGAAGCTGGTGTGACTCC
This sequence comes from Terrabacter sp. NPDC000476, assembly GCF_040300125.1. Classification (NCBI taxonomy): domain Bacteria; kingdom Bacillati; phylum Actinomycetota; class Actinomycetes; order Micrococcales; family Intrasporangiaceae; genus Terrabacter; species Terrabacter sp. NPDC000476. The sequence continues at coordinate 767,383 of NZ_JBEPDF010000002.1, read as the reverse complement.
AGTCGCCGTCGCCGACATCGAGTTCTGGGAACCGTGGAACGGCTACGACGCGGTCAAGGGTGTGCTCGCGTCGGGTGCGCCGGTCACCGCCCTGCTCTGCCTGAACGACCGCGTGGCCTTGGGAGCGCAGCAGGCCATGCACGAGAGGGGGATTCGCATCCCCGACGACCTGTCCGTGGCCTCGTTCGACGACGACGAGATCGCCACCTACATGCGTCCTGGCATCACGACGGCACGGCTGCCCTACCTCGAGATGGGCCGCCGCGCGATGGAGCTGCTGCTCGACCCCGCGGCCGAGGAGCGCGAGCACCTGCTCGAGATGCCGGTGCAGGTGCGCGGCTCGATCTGTCCTGTTTCGGGTGGCTGATCCTCGGGTCCGGAGGGCCTGTGGATGAGCGCCGAGGACTGTCGGTGGTCGCCGCTAGCGTGAGGTCATGGCAAGGGAAAGCGAGACGCTCGAGCTCCTGAGGAGCCGGCTGGCCGCCATGGAGGCGGACCAGCACTCCCGGGCCGAGGGCGTCCCGAGCCCCTTCTGGGAGGGCCTCGCCGTCGGTATGCCGGCACCCTCCCGCGCGGCCGATGCCGGCACCGCGCCCGCTTCGGACGGCGACAACGCGACAGCAGCCAGGCAGTCCAAGAAAGAGCCGAAGGCTCGCCAGCGCGCCCGGCAGATCGCCCCTGACACCCGACCGGTGCAGCGCGGGCACGGCCCGTTCTCCGACGTCCCACTCGAGCGGATCCACGGCGCCGAGCAGCTCGGGGACCTCGGCCGAACGCAGCCGTCCGGGCAGACGGCGGAGCAGACGTCCGGACGGGCATCGGAACGGACGGGGTCGGGGCTGGGGCCGGGCGGGTTCGAGGCCATGGTCGACGACCCCGACTGGCTCCGCGCCATGGACGCCTACGCCGACCACCGCGCCGAGCAGATCGCCCGCGGCACCTACACGCCGACCTTCGAACCCGACGTCGGCATCCAGACCGACGCCCTGCTCGGCGCACCCCTGACCCGCCACCACGCACCCGACCTGACCCGGATGGCCGAATGGGTCACCCACCAACGCGCCAGCCACGAGGTCACCCTGCTGGGCATCCTCACCGAGCTCACCGCCCGCGGCGAGGAGCCGCCCGAGGGCCTGTCCCGGGTCGACTGGCTCCGCGCCCACGACGCCACCCTCACCGCCGGCCAGGCCCGCGCCTTCACCACCGTCGCCGCCGCGTTCGCCGACACCTGCACGCGCGCCGACACCAGCCCGACGGACGCCGGCACGCTTGGCATGTCCGACACCGCCGGCAGCCGGTGGGCGCGCCTGCGGCTGCTCGTCACCACCGGACTGGTCACCGTAGCCAAGGCCGCCCAGATCATCGACTTCCACACCCGCACCGCCCCCGTCGCCGACCCCGACGACCTCACCACCGCCCTCGCCGACCTCACCGAGCACGCCACCCGACTCCGCCCCGAAGAGCTCGCCCAGCTCGTGCGCCACCACACCGAGCAGATCCGCCCACCCCGAGACGAGGACGACGGCAGCCGCGACCGGCAGCGTCGTGACGCCCGTGGCCTGTGGTTCACCCAGCCGAACGCCACCGGGATGGTCGGCCTCAAGGGAACGCTCGACCCGGAGGGCGCCGCGATCATCAAGGCCGCCATCGACCCCCTGTCCGCACCCGCGCCCGAGACCGACGAGCAGGGCCGCACGGTCCGCCCCGACGAGCGGCCCGCTGCACGCCGACGCATGGACGCCCTGCTCGGGATCGTCCAGCGCGGCGTCGCTGCCGCCGAGGGGGTGCCCGTCACCGACAAGGCCAAGGTCGTCGTCCTGCTCGACTACGAGACCCTCGCCGGCCAGCTCACCAACGGATCCGGGAACGCGGGTGGCACGGGGACGACCCTCACCGGTGACGTCCTCTCACCGCGGACCGTGCGCCGGATGGCGTGCGACGCCGAGATCCTCCCGATGGTCCTCGGCGGAGACGGCGAGCTGCTCGACCTCGGCCGCAGCCGGCGCCTCTTCACCCGCGGACAGCGCCTCGCGCTCATCGCTCGGGACAGGGGCTGCAGCTTCCCCGGGTGCACCGTGCCCGCGACGTGGTGCGACGCCCACCACGTGCTGCCCTGGCAGCACGGCGGACGGACCTGCGTGTCGAACGGGGCCCTGCTCTGCCCGCGGCACCACACCACGGTGCACGAGCGCGACCTCACCGCGACGGTCACAGCCCGCGGCGTCACCTGGCACACCTGAGGCCCACGCCCCGCACCCCGCCCATCCCGGGCGGGGTCATCGGCACGTCTGGCGCCGGTCGCTCGGCTGGCGCCCGACCCCACAACTGGCGCCGACCCCTCAGCTGGAGCCGCCCCTCAGCACTCGAACAGCCCACGCCGTCGCACGAGCGGCTCAGGACATCCGTCCGCCGGCGGGCCGCGTCGCCGGCGTCGCGGCCTCGTCGGGGTCCAGCGTCGCCGCGTCGGGCCGAGACAGCGTGATCATGGCGCGCTCGACGAGCTCGCGCTCCTCGACGCGGCGTCCGAGCTCGGCCAGGCGGACGGCCACCTGCGACTCGGAGTCGTCACCGGTCAGGTCGACGGCAGCGACGAGGAAGACCCGTCCCGGGCCGACGAACTCGAGGTGCAGGAAGGTCACCCGCTCGACGTCCTCGCTGCCCGACAGGTCGTCGAAGGCGCGGCGCCACAGCTCGGGGCGCACCGCCTGGCCGACGAGGTAGTCGCGGTTGCGGCCGATGAGGAAGATCGCCACCACGCCGAGCAGCAGCCCGACGAGGATCGAACCGATGGCGTCCCACATCGCGTTGCCGGTCACCTGGTGCAGCACGATGCCGAGACCGGCGATGACGAGGCCGATCAGGGCCGCGGCGTCCTCGGCGAAGACCGCGCGCAGCGTCGGGTTCGAGGTGTCGGCGATGAACTTGAGCGGGCGCAGGCCCCGCGCCTTGGCCTCCGAGCGGGCCTGGCGCGTCGCCTGCACGAACGAGACGCTCTCGAGCACGAACGCGATGGCGAGCACGGCGTACGCCCACGTGTACGACGTCTCCGGCTCCTCGTGCCCGAGCACCGAGACGCCGTGCCACACCGACACGACCGCGCCCGCGCCGAAGAGCCCGAACGCCGCGAACATCGACCAGACGTACGCCTCGCGGCCGTAGCCGAAGGGGTGGGTCGCGTCACGCGGCTTGCCCGCCCTTCGCTCGGCCGTGAGCAGGAAGATCTCGTTGCCGGCGTCGGCCCACGAGTGCGCGGCCTCGGCGACCATCGACGCCGAACCGGTGATCACCGCGACCACCGACTTCGCGATGGCGATGAGCGTGTTCGCCGCGAGCGCGATGAGGACGGTGAGCAGGCTCTCGCTCGCCTGCCCCTGCTCCTTCGCGGGTGCGCCGCCCTGTCCGGGGGCGCCAGCCGTGCCCGATGCCGTGTCAGCCATGCTCGCCAGTCTTCCGCTCGGGAGGTCGCCCGCTCAAGGGACGTGCGAGGGGCACCGAACGGCATACCCGATGGGGGCGTATGCCGTTCGGTGCGGTCGCGCCGCGACGCCGGGTCAGGCGGGGGTGTGGTGCACGAGCTCGAAGCGGGTGCGCGCGTGACCGGCATACCCCGGCCCCGTGGTCTCGTGCTCGACGGTCACCTCGCCCGCGGCGCGCGCCACGGTGACGGCCGTCGTGAGCCGCTCCGGCGCGCCCTCGGCGACGGTGAGGCCGTCGTCCTCGACGAGCCGCGACTCCCAGCGGCCGTCGACGACGGGCTCGAACACGTGCAGCTCGACGGTCTCGGGGCGGTAGCCGTCGGTCGAGGCGGGCGCCTCGGTCCACATCGGGATCGCCGAGCCGGCGCGCGCGAAGAGCGGGATGCGCTCGAGCGGCGTGTCGACGGAGATCCGCTGGCCGCCGGGGTGCAGCTCGCCGGTGTGCCAGTCGTACCAGTCGCCCTCGGGGAGGTAGACGCTGCGCGTGCTCTGGCCCTGCTCGGTGACCGGCGCGACGAGCAGGTCGCGGCCGAAGAGGTACTCGTCGTCGAGGTCCACGACGTTCGGGTCGCCCTGGAAGTCGAGCACCAGCGGGCGCTGCACCGGCTCGCCCGTCTCGGTGGCGCGGACGAAGGCGGAGTAGATGTAGGGCATCAGCCGGTAGCGCAGCCGGACGGCCTCGCGGGCCAGGTCGTGCACCTCGGGACCGAACGACCACGGGTACTGGTCGATGTTGTCGATCTCGGAGTGGTTGCGGCAGAACGGCGTCAGCGTCCCCATCTGCATCCAGCGCAGGAACAGCTCGGGGTTGGTGTCGCCCTGGAAGCCGCCGATGTCGGCGCCGACGAAGGGCTGGCCCGACAGGCCGACGCCGCACGCCATCGGCATGCTGACCCAGAGGTGGTCCCAGCGGGCCTGGTTGTCGCCCATCCAGTTCGCGGCGTAGCGCTGGATGCCGGCGAAGCCCGCGCGGGAGAGCACGAAGGTGCGCGCCTCGGGCCGGGCGGCCTTGAGCCCCTCGATGGTGCCCATTGCCATGAGCAGCGCGTACTGGTTGTGGAAGCGCTCGTGCTTGGCCCGGCCCTTGTCGAAGAGCATCGCCTCGGCGGGGATGTTGCCGGTGGCGGGCTCGTTCATGTCGTTCCAGATGCCGGCGAGCCCCGACTCGACGTGCTTGGCGTTGAGCGCGCCCCACCACGAGCGCGCCTCGGGCGTCGCGAAGTCGGGGAAGGCCGTGTTGCCCGGCCACACCTGGCCGATGTAGGTGTCGCCGCCCTCGGTGCGGCAGAAGACGTCCTGCTCGAGGCCGTCGTCGTAGACCGCGTAGCCGGGGTCGTGCTTGACGCCCGGGTCGACGATCGAGATCGTGCGGTAGCCCTGGTTCGCGAGGCCCTTGAGCATGCCCGCGGGGTCGGGGAAGCGGTTCGAGTCCCACGTGAAGACGCGGTAGCCGTCCATGTAGTCGATGTCGAGCCACATCCCGTCGCAGGGGAACTCGTCGTCGCGGTAGCGCTTGGCGTTGCGCTCGACGTCGGCCTGGGTGTACGCGTGCCAGCGGCACTGGTGGTAGCCGAGCGCCCACAGGGGCGGCAGCGTGGCCCGGCCGGTCAGCCACGTGTAGCGCTCGATGATGCCGGCCATCGACGGGCCGGCGAAGACGTACTCGGTCCACTGCCCGCCGTGGAAGGTGACGCGGTAGTCGTCGTCGTGGCTGAACTCGTACTCACCGCGGTAGCCGTTGTCGACGACCGAGCCGACGGCCGCGCCTGTGGCGGCGTCGCGCAGGTGGAAGAAGGGGATCGTCACGTAGTAGGGGTCGAACTCGGTGCTCGTCATGTCGGCGCGCGGGTCGGCCGGGTCGAGCCCGGCGCGGAACTCGGCCGTCGCGTGCTCGTTGAGGACGTCGGTGTTCCACATCGTGAAGTCGCGGCCGCGGCGGTTGTGCCGGCCGCCCTTCTCGCCGAGGCCGTAGACCGCGTCGTCGCGGCCGATGCGGCGCCGGGTCGTCCACGCGTCGTTGAGGGTGGCGTAGGTCCAGTAGCGGCCCTCGGCGTCGGGCGCCGACTCGATGACGACCGAGCCGTCGGCGCGGTGCACGTCGACGCGGAACGGGTCGAGCCACAGCGTCACGACGAGCTCGTCCGTCGTCAGGCGCCATGCGGCGTCCGGGCCCGAGTCAGCACCCACCGGCTGCGCCGACCACGCGACGTCCGCCTCGAACGGGTCGACGCACACGGCATACGTCGGCTTGTCGTCGAAGCGACCGCCGCGGCTCAGCTGGAGCCGCACGACGTCGGGGCGCACGACGTCGACGCGCAGCTGCTCGCCGTGCAGGCGGGCGAGCAGCCCGCGGCCGGTCTCCTCGACGGAGTCGACGCGCTCGAATCGGATGAAGTGGTCGGTCCTCATGCACCAACCCTGTCAAAGTCCGGGGACCGTGACGACAGCGCGTCCACGCGGTTGGATGAGGGGCATGGACCCGCAGCCGGATGCCGCAACCACCGCCGCGACCCCGTGCACGCACGTCTCGCGCGACGCCCTCGAGCCGGCCGACCCGACGCCGGGCATGAGCCGGCAGGTCGCGCTCAGCACGGGAGCGATGTGGTCGGGCACCGTCGACACCGAAGCCGGCGCCGTGTCCGGTTGGCACCACCACGGCGACCACGACACGACGCTCTACGTCGTCTCCGGGCGGATGCGGCTGGAGTCGGGGCCCGACGGGCGCCACGTCGTCGAGGCGGGGCCAGGCGACTTCCTCCGGGTGCCGGCCGGGGCGGTGCACCGCGAGTCCAACCCCGGTGGCGAGACCTCGCGCGCCGTCATCGTGCGCTGCGGGTCGGGCACGCCGACCGTCAACGTCGACGGGCCCGCCGCGGCCGCGCCCGACTCGCCCGCCACACCTGCCCCGCCCGGGCAGGGAGCCTGATGCGCACGACGATCACCGCGACCGGCGACGCCCCGGCCGCGCTGGCGTGGCGGCGCTACGAGGACCTCCGGCTCTGGCGCACGTGGTCGCCGCAGATCCAGGGCGTCGAGGCCGCGCACGAGCACCTGCGGGGCGGGCTCACCGGCATGGTCATCGGCCCGCTCGGGCTGCGGGTGCCGTTCGAGGTCGTGTCGGTCGACCCCGAGGCCATGACGTGGCGGTGGCGCGTGCGACTCGGTCCGGTGCGCGCGGCCCTCGCCCACACCGTGAGCTCCACCGGTGGCGACGTCGCGGGGCCCGGCTGCACGACGACCCTGACGATCGAGGCCCCCGCGGCCGCGGTGCTCGCCTACCGCCCGGTCGCCGCCCTCGCGCTGCACCGCCTCGTCCGCGCCTGAACGGAGCCTCGTCGGCACCAGGTGCCGGAAGGCCTCCACCGTCGACCGTCCGGAACCCTGACGCCCACCTCGGGAGACCTGGCCGACCCCGGCCGGGCACGGGATGCCCCTCAGGGTCGGGTCCGGGGTGGCTGGGGGTCGACCCCGATGGGCCGGCCGTGGCCGGCGCGCCACGCTGGACGCATGACGACGAGCACGGCACCCGCCCCCACGGTCGCGATGACCGGCACGACCGACGTGACCGGCGTGACCGACGTCGCCGGCGTCAGCCGGCCGGTGGTCGCGTCAGGGGACCGCGTGCCGCTGCTCGCGCTGGCCGCGCCGCTCCTGCTCTTCACGCACGGCATCCTCCAGTGGGTCGACGACCTCGGCCGCCCCGCCGACGCGCTGCGGTCCGGCGACGCCACGGGCGCGTGGGGTGTGGCGGCCGGCGCGGTGCTCGTCGCCGCGGTCGCGGCCTTCTGCTGGCTCGCGACGAGCCTCGGCGGGCGCCTGGAGCACCTCGACGTCGCGACGCCGGCCGGCGTGCTCGCGGCCTTCGGCGCCGGGGCCACCGGCACCGTCTGGGTCGGCCACACCGTCGGGTTGCTCGGCGGCGACCTGCCCACGGCGCTCACGGCCGGAGGGCCCGTGCTCGTCGGCGTCGCCGTGGCGACCGTGCTCGGGGCACTGGCCGTCGAGGCCCGGATGCCGGTGCGCTCGCTCGCGCTCGCGGGAGTCGCCGCGCTCGTGCTCGCGCTGCCGTGGGGGCTCGAGCCGCTCGGCGCGCTGCTGCTGCTCATCGCCTTCGCGCCGCTGCTCAACCAGCCGGAGCCTCAGGCCGCGTGACACCTGCACCCGACGCACCCGAGGCATCCGGCGCGCCAGCCGCACCACCGGCCCGCACCGAACGCAGCGTCCGCAGCAGCAGGCCGAGCGCCACGAGCTGACTCACCGCGACGAGCACGACGAGCCCCGTGACCGAGCGGTCGTAGAGCCACCCGGAGACGAGCCCGCCGACGACCGCGAAGGCTCCCTGGATGCCCGCGAAGACGCCGTACGCGCTCGCCCGCCTGGGCGCGTCGACGACCTCGGCGACGAGGGCCTTCACCGTCGAGTCCTGGATGCCGTAGGCCAGGCCCCACACGCCGACGCCGGCGAGCGCGACCCAGGGCGTGCGGGTCAGCGCGAGCACGGGGACGAGGGCCACGAGCAGGGGCACCACGGTGAGCACGGCCGCGCCGCGGCGGTCGTAGACGAGGCCGACACCGAGGGCGGCGAGCGCCTCGACAGCCATCGCGCCGGCATACACGACCGGCACGGCGGCCACGGGCAGGAGGCCCGCGACGGTGAGGTGGTAGCCGAGGATGCCGAAGGTGACGAGGCCCCCGGTCATGAGACCGGCGGCGACGGCATACGCGAAGAAGGCGCGGGGCAGGTGCGACCCGACGGCGTCCGCGAGCCAGCCTCGCACGCCGCGACGGGGAGCCGTCCCGTCGGCGCGCGGCGGGGCCGGGGTGGGGGCGTCGGACGGAGCCGGGTCGTAGACCGACGGGTCGGGCACGCGCGCCCGCAGGACGGCGAGGAGCAGCATCGCGACCGCACCGGGCACGGCGAGGACGAGCAGGCCGGGCCAGATGGCGCCCGCGGCGGCGACGACCGCGGCCACGACGAGCGGCCCGGCGAAGGCGCCGACCTGGTCGAGCGCCTTGTGCACGCCGAAGCCGCGGCCACGGCCGACCGAGGCCGCCACGTGCGCGAGCAGCGCCGACTTCGACGGGCTGCGCACGGCCTTGCCCGAGCGCTCGAGCAGGATCAGCACGGCCGCGAGCGCGAGGCCCGCGCCGCCGACGAACGGCGTGACGGCGAGGAGCGGCACGCAGACCGCGGTGAGCCCGTAGCCGACGATCGTCAGGCCCCAGTAGCGGCCGGTGCGGTCGGCGAGCGGCCCGAAGACGAGCCGGAGCACGAGCGCCATCGCCTCGCCGGCGCCGGTCACGAGCCCGACGACGAGGGCGGTGGCCCCGAGGGAGGCGAGGAGCGGGCCGTACATCGCGCGGGCGCCCTCGTAGACCATGTCGGCGGCGAGGCTGACGAAGCCGAACCACCAGACGACGCGCCACGCCGACCAGCGGGCGGCGGGGAGCCGGGGGGCGTCGGGCTGGGTCACGCGGTGAAGGTAGCAACCCCGGCTGCGAGCGCGGCCTAGCCTGAGGGGGTGAGCAACCCGGACCGCCACCCCACCGAGGTCGTCTGCGGCGAGAACCCGCCGCCCCCGCACGCCGTGGAGCCCCGCCGGTCGGAGCAGCCGGCCGTGCTGCTGCCCTTCCGCGAGGTGCCGCTCGGCGGTCCGCGGGCGATGCCCGTGCGACGCAGCCTGCCGCAGCGCGAGCGCTCGCTCATCGGCGCGTGGTGCTTCGTCGACCACTACGGGCCCGACGACGTGTCGCAGACGGGCGGCATGGTGGTGCCCGGCCATCCGCACACCGGCCTGCAGACGGTGTCGTGGCTCTTCTCGGGCGAGGTCGAGCACCGCGACACGACGGGCGTGCACGCGTTCGTGCGGCCCGGCGAGCTCAATCTCATGACGGCGGGGTCGGGCATCGCCCACTCCGAGTACTCGACGCCCACCACGACCGTGCTGCACGGGGCGCAGCTCTGGGTGGCGCTGCCGGACGAGCACCGCGACACCGACCCGGGGTTCGAGCACTACGCACCGCCGGTGACGCGCTACGGCGGCGCCCGCGTGCTCGTCTTCCTCGGCAGCCTCTTCGGCCAGTCGTCGCCGGTGACGATGTTCAGCGACCTCGTCGGTGCCGAGGTGACGCTCGAGGCCGGCGCCTCGCTCGCCTTCGACGTCGACCCGGCGCACGAGCACGGGCTGCTCTGCGACGCCGGCGTGCTCACCGTCGACGACGTGGCGGCCAAGCCGGGCGAGATCGCGTTCTCGGCCACCGGGGCCGAGCAGCTGCGCGTCACGGCCGGGGCGGACGAGCCGGCGCGGTTCCTCGTGCTCGGCGGGGCGCCGTTCGGGGAGCAGATCGTCATGTGGTGGAACTTCATCGGCCGCAGCCACGACGAGGTCGTTGGGTTCCGCGAGGACTGGCAGCGCGAGCGCGAACAGCACGATCAGGGCGCGGGGGCTGGGGCGGGGGCCGGGGCGCGGTTCGGCGCCTTCCCCGACGCGTGGGAGCACACCCTGCCGGCGCCCGGCCTTCCCAACCTCAGGCTCCGCTCCCGCGGCTGACCCACCCGGCACCGGTGTCGGCGCAGGGCAGGGTCGGGGCAGCGTCGTGGGCTGGCCGGGGGCAGGGCAGGGGGCGGGGTTGGCGCGGCGACCGGGCGGGACGAGGATGAGGGTCATGCGCGCGACGACGATCCATGCCCCCGGTGACATCCGCCTCTCCGAGGTGCCGGACCCCACGATCGAGGAGCCCACCGACGCGATCGTGCGCGTCGTCGCGGGCTGCATCTGCGGCTCCGACCTCTGGCCCTACCGCGGCGCGAACCCCATCGAGGCCGGCTCGACCATCGGTCACGAGGCGGTCGGCGTCGTCGAGGAGGTCGGCTCCGAGGTCAGCACGGTCCGCAAGGGCGACTTCGTCGTCATCCCCTTCGTCCACTGCGACAACACCTGCCCGCACTGCCTCGCCGGCATGACCTCGGTCTGCGACCACCAGGGCTGGACCGAGAGCGGCCAGGCCGAGCTCGTCCGCGTCAACCAGGCCGACGGCAGCCTCGTCGCCACCGACGGCATGCCCGACGACGCGCTCATCCCGTCGCTGCTCACCCTCGCCGACGTCATGGCCACCGGCTGGCACGCCGCCGTCTCGTCCCGCGTCGCCCCGGGTGGCACCGCCGTCGTCATCGGCGACGGGGCCGTCGGGCTGTGCGGGGTGCTCGCCGCCCGCGAGCTCGGCGCCGAGAAGATCGTCGCGATGTCGCGGCACGAGCCGCGCCAGGCGATCGCCCGGGCCTTCGGCGCCACGCACGTCGTCGCCGAGCGCGACGACGCCGGCGTCGAGGCCGTCATGGAGCTCACCGGTGGCGTCGGCGCGGACTCGGTGCTCGAGTGCGTCGGCACCGACCAGTCGATGAAGACCGCCTTCCGCATCGGCCGGCCCGGCTCGACCGTCGGCTTCGTCGGCGCACCCCACGGCGTCGAGCTGCCGGTGCGCCAGATGTTCGTGCGCAACGTCGGCCTCGCCGGCGGCATGGCCCCGGTACGCACCTACCTGCCCGACCTGCTGAAGCGCGTCCTCGACGGCCGCATCGACCCGGGCCGGGTCTTCGACCTCACGCTCCCGCTCGACGAGGTGGCCGAGGGCTACCGCGCGATGGACGAGCGCCGGGCGATCAAGGTGCTCCTGCGCCCCTGATCGTCGCGCGGGGTAAGGGGGCGGCATGACCCCACCCCGTTCCGATCCAGCCGCCGAGCCATCCGCCGAGCCGTCGGGACCGAACACCCGGTGTGAGCGCTGAGACCGACGTGACGGCATACGACACCCCGACGCGCACGCACGCGCGACTCGTCGACACGACGGCCCCGAAGCGGCCACGTGGCGTCGCGCTCGTGCTCCACGGCGGCGCGGCACGCCAGCGGCCGGCGCGCGTCAGCCCCACCCAGCTGTCCGTGCTGCGGATGGTGCCCGTCGCGGGTCGCCTCGCCGTCGCCGGCCGCGGCGAGCTCGCGGTGCAGCGGCTGCTCAACTCGAGCCGCGGCTGGGACGCGGAGCACACGCCCGTCGACGACGTGCGCTGGGCGCTGCGGCAGGTGGCCGAGCGCTGGGGCGCCCACGTTCCCGTATGCCTCATCGGCCACTCGCTCGGCGGCCGGGCCGCGCTGCTGGCCGCGGATGCGGACCAGGCCGTCAGCGCCGTCGCCCTCAACCCCTGGCTGCACCCGACCGAGGGCCGCATCGACCTCACCGGGCGCGACGTGCTCGTCGTCCACGGTGACGAGGACCGCGTGGCACCGCCGGCGCACGCCGCCGCGGTCGCGCGCGACCTCGCCCGCACGGCCCGGATCGGCTTCGTCTCCGTCAGGGGCGCCAAGCACGCGATGCTGCGGCGGGGGCACGTCTTCGAGCGGCTGGCCGCCGACTTCGCCGTGTCGACCCTGCTCGACCGCCCCGCGAACGGGATCGTGGCGCGGGTCCTGGCCGGGGAGGGGTGGCTGGAGGCCTGAGCTGTTCCTTCTCGCCACTGTTTTGCGTAGGTTTGTCACCAAGAATCAAGATTGAACGTTTTTCTTTTGCTGTATCCGTGTGAGCCCCATACAGTCGAAGGACCCCGCGACCGGTCCCGACACAGAAGTGAGGACCTGGCTTGGCACCGAGATTCGCGTCAGTCGATGACTACATCGCCTCCTACGACGAGGAGACGCGGACTCAGCTCGCCGGTGTACGGGACGCCATCCGCGAGGTTGCACCCCAGGCCGGGGAGAAGATCAGCTACGGGATGGCCTCGTTCACCCTCGACGGCAAGCCGCTCATCTACTACGCAGGCTGGAAGAACCACGTCGGGCTCTACCCGGTGCCGACCGGCGACGAGGACTTCGAGGAGGCGATCGGGCCCTACCGCCGGTCCAAGGACACGGTGCGCTTCCCGATCAGCCGGCCGGTCCCGCTCGAGCTGATCGGCGAGATCACCGAGCTGTGCCTCGAGCGCCGACGGGCCCGCGCTGCCGCAGAGGCCGACGAGGCGGCCTCCTGAGGGCTCAGCCCTCGTCCGAGCCGGCGGGTGCGCTCTCGATGACCGACAGGACGTTGCCTGCCGGGTCGGTGAACCAGGCGATGAGCGGCCCACCCTTGCGGAACACGCCCTGCGCATCGGTCTCCATCGGCGTGCCCTCGTAGCGCTCGAAGACGACGCCGCGCCCGGTCAGCTCGCCGACGGTCGCCGCGACGTCGTCGACGGGGAAGTTGAGGATCGTGAAGCTCGCCGGGACGTGGTTCGGCTTCGGGTAGACGAGCACGGGCCGCTCGCCGCCCTCGGCCGCGAGGTGCAGCGTCAGCATGCCGTTCGCCTCGGTGACGGTGAGGCCGAGCGTGTCGGCATAGAAGGTGCGGGCCGCGTCGACGTCGTCGACGGAGAAGCCGCTGAACGCGTGGGAGCTCTCGAGCACGGTGGCGCTCCTCGGTCTCGGTGGTGCACGGGGACGCCGGTGGTCCCGACACCTCCCAGTGAAGCCCGATCGGCGACGCGATGGTGCGCCACCGCGAACTTTTTTCGGTGGAACCCCAATCCAGCCGTGCAGCGGCGGCGAACCCCACGCCGGAGACGGTCGACGACGACCCCGTCTGAAGCAGCGATGGACGGCTCTTGTCTCCTCGTCAAGGAGGAAGAACAGATGCGCACCACCACCACTCGGATCGCCGGCGCCACCCTCGCGGCCGGCGCCGCCATGGCCCTCAGCATCGGGCCGGCCTTCGCGGCCGACGCCTGGGTCAGCGCCAACCTCAAGCCCGTCGCGGGCAGCGACGTCGCCGGCAGCGGCACCGCCATGGTCGAGGTCGACGGCAACCGGATCACCGTGACGATGGCGGCGAACGGCCTGCTGCCCGACAACCCGCACGCGGCCCACATCCACTTCGGGGCCGAGGCCCGCCACGAGTGCCCGGTCCTGTCCGACGACAAGAACGGCGACGGCCACCTCAACACCACCGAGGGCGGACCGGCCTACGGCGACATCGTCGTCTCGCTGACGAAGACCGGCGACACGAGCCCCAAGTCGGGCCTCGCGATCGACCGCTTCGACACCGCGCCCGGCGGCAAGCTGACCTACCAGCGCGGCAGCATCAAGGTCTCCGACGCCGTCGCGACGGCCATCTCGGCCGGCCAGTCCGTCGTCGTCATCCACGGCGTCGACCACAACAAGGACGGCAAGTACTCCGGCGCCACCAAGAGCGACCTCGACCCGAAGCTGCCCACCGAGGCCACCGACCCGGCCCTCTGCGGCGCCCTGCGCGTGGCCCCGGCCGGCGGCATGCACACCGGTGGCGGCCTGCCGACCGACACCCTGAAGAGCGGCGGTACGAACGACGCGCTCCTGCTCGTCGGTGGCGGCGCGCTCGTCGCGGCCCTCGGCTCCGGCGCCTTCGCGGCCCGTCGCGCGCGGTCGCGCGCCTGATCGGCCGGATCCACCATGCCTGAGCTCACCGAACCGACGCCCCGCCGCACCACCTTCCGTGGTGCGGCCGGGGTGGCGGCCGCAGCGACCGTGATCCTGCTCGTCGTCGGGGTCGTCGCGCTGGTGCTCGGGCTCCGCGGGACGTCCGGCCCGCCGCAGCCCGCGGCGGCCGGCGTCCCGACGGCCAGCACGACGACGGGCCCGACCCAGAGCACTCCGACGGCCCAGAGCACTCCGACGACCGAGAGCACGACCCGCACGCCGGGCACGCAGACCTCCGGCCCGTCGGCGTCCCCCGGTCAGGGCGGGACACCGGCGGGCGGGACACCGGCGGACGGGACCGGCATCGGGCCCTTCCTCGAGGCGTCCGCCCTCACCTCGATCGAGATCCCGTCGATCGGGGTGCGCTCGAGCGACTTCGTGCCGTTGCACGTGCAGGGCGACGGGACCATCTCGGTGCCCGGGACCGCCCAGGAGGTCGGGCTCTACGACGGCGGACCCACCCCGGGCCAGCTCGGGCCGGCGGTCGTCGCGGCCCACGTCGACACCCCGTCGGGCGTTCCCGGCATCTTCGCCGAGCTCCGCAAGGTCGAGGTCGGCGACGTCGTCAAGGTGTCGCGCAAGGACGGCACGCACCTGACCTTCACGGTCGACCGGGTGCAGAGCTACCGCAAGTCGAGCTTCCCGACGGAGGCCGTCTACAAGGGCGACTTCACGCGTTCGGAGATCCGGCTCGTCACGTGCGGCGGCCCGACCGACGCGCGCAACGAGTACCGCGACAACGTCGTCGTCTTCGGCCACCTCACCTCGGGCGCCTGACGCGCCGTCCCACGCCGTGGACGCAGCGGACGCTGTGACGTGCGTCTCAATCCAGACCGGCCCTGGCAACGGTAAAGGGCTGGTCAAGTGCCTCAAAGCCGACATTCACGGCTGAGCACGGCGCGACACCGTTACCTTGGCGTGACTTTTGCCAGTTGATTCGTCTACAGTTCCGGGAGTCCGGCCACCGGTCGGACTCTCGTGAGGCGGACCGCCTAGTCCTGTCACCGCCTTCCGGGAGAGCACAGACCTTGTGACAGGAGCGGAGGAACCACACGTTTCTCCGGGCGTCCGGCGCAACGACTTCGGACGTCCTTGGGGTGAAGTCTTTCCACCGGGTCGCGACTCGCTCGCTCCCCGGCCACGGACCGGGCACCTTTCCGCCCGAACCCGACAGCTAACTTCGTAGGCGCGGAGAGGTAGAACCCGTGAACCACGAGACCACCCGCGGGCGCCACCGGGCGCCGGGCCGTCACAATCCCCTCAACGAACTCAAGCTCCTCGCCCGCGAGTCGGCCCAGCCGGCCATGAAGGGCGCGGCCGTCGTCGCCGCGACCGGTGGGCTCGTCGCCACCTTCGCGAACCCCGCGAGCGCCGACACCGTCTCGGCGGCCAACGGCGCGGTCGCCGCCGCCGGCGTCGAGGCAGCCCCGGCCGCGGTCGGCCCGGCCACCGCGGCCGCCAGCACGACCACCGCGCCGAGCGCCCTGTCGAAGATCGGCTTCGCGCCGGCCGTGCAGCAGGCGATCGCCAAGCGCACGCCCACCAAGGTGCGCGTGATCGAGGACGTGCAGGTCAAGGAGCAGCGCGCGGCCGCCAAGGCTGAGAAGGCCGCCAAGAAGGCCGCTGCCGAGCGCAAGGCCGCCCAGCGCGCCTCGCGCGACCTGACGCGTCGCAGCCTGACGCAGAGCACGTCGTCGTCGAAGTCGAGCAGCAACGACTACACGCCGAGCGCCTCCTCGGGCTCGCACTCCTCGCGCAACTGGGCCACCCGTGGCCAGTGCACGTGGGGCGCCCTCAACAAGTGGTACCAGTCCGAGGGCTACTACCCCGGCGGCTGGACCGGCAACGCCATGGCCTGGGCCTCGGGCGCCGCGAGCGCCGGCTACACCGTGAGCGGCACGCCGCGCGCGCGCTCGATCCTCGTCATGCAGCCCGGCGTCCACGGCTCCTCGAGCGTGGGCCACGTCGGCTGGGTGACCGCCGTCAACGGCAACGAGGTGACCATCGTCGAGATGAACGCCCTCGCCGGCCCGTACAACTACAACACCCGCACGCTGACCGACCAGGGCGGCATGCGCTACATCTACGCACCGTGACCCGCACGGTCTGACGCGGTCCCGCGCGTCCTGACCGGTCTCACGCGTTCCACGAAGGGGAGGATGCCACCGGCGTCCTCCCCTTCGTCGTGCCCCGGTGCGGCGGGACCCACCCGGGCGCACGCGGACGCGGTCCCAGGCACCCGGCATACGGCGGCGTGGCGCGCACCACACGGGCCCCGAGGAATGCGCGGCGACGGGTCGGACTTGTCTTTCGGGTAGGTGGTTGAAGGCTCTACCAGTCCGGTGGGCCCCATCACGTGAGTGACCACCCCGCACGACCGTCGTCCGCGACAGTGAGGAGCAGGCCAGTGTCCACGGCCTTCGAGAGCATCCGCATCGGCCGCTGGGACCTCCCCCAGCGTTTCGTCATGGCACCGCTGACGCGCAACCGCGCCGGTGAGGGCCAGGCGCCCACCGAGCTCAACGCCGAGTACTACGGCCAGCGCGCGAGCGCGGGCCTCATCATCACCGAGGGCACCCAGCCCAGCGCCGTCGGCCAGGGCTACCTCGACACCCCCGGCATGCACTCCGACGAGCAGGTCGCCGGCTGGCGCCTCGTCGCCGACGCCGTGCACGCGGGTGGCGGCCACGTCGTCGTCCAGCTCATGCACGCCGGCCGCATCGCGCACCCCGACAACAAGGGCGGGCTCGAGAGCGTCGCCCCGAGCGCCATCGCCGCGCCGGGCGAGATCGTGACCGCGAACGGCCAGCAGCCGTATGTCGTCCCGCGCGCCCTCGAGACCGAGGAGATCCCCGCGCTCGTGGCGGAGTTCGTGCACGCCGCCCGCCAGGCCGTCGCCGCCGGGCTCGACGGCGTCGAGGTGCACGCGGCCAACGGCTACCTGCCGCACCAGTTCCTCGCACCGAGCAGCAACCAGCGCACCGACGCCTACGGGGGCTCGCCCGAGAACCGCGCCCGCCTGACGATCGAGATCACCAAGGCCGTGGCTGAGGCCATCGGCGCCGACCGCGTCGGCATCCGCGTCTCGCCCGCGCACAACATCCAGGGCGTGCTCGAGCAGGACGAGGCCGACACCGCGGCGACGTACGAGGCGCTCGTCGAGGGCATCGCCCCGCTGGGCCTGGCCTACCTCAGCATCCTCGGCGACCCGGAGGCCGACGTCGTGCGCGACCTGCGCAAGCGCTTCGGCGGCCCGGTCATCCTCAACAGCGGCTTCGGCTCGGTGACCCAGCTTGCCGACGTCGAGGACATTCTCGAGCGCGACCTTGGCGACCTCGTCGCGGTCGGTCGCGAGTTCCTCGCCAACCCCGACCTCGTGCGGCGCTGGCGCGAGGGTGCCCCGCTCAACGAGCCGAACCCCGACACCTTCTACGGCGGCGGCGCCGAGGGCTACACGGACTACCCGACCCTGCCCTGACGCACCCGTCGAGCGAGCGCCCCGTTGCAGACCACCTGCGGCGGGGCGCTCGCTCGTCGCGGCGGCGGGCCGGCACTCCCGATGCGCGGGCCACGCCAACCCAGCCAGGGCGCACTTCCCGCGCGATCCACGCTCGATTCGGCACGCCAACCCAGCCAAGGCGAACTTCCCGCGCGATCCACGCTCGATTCGGCACGCCAACCCAGCCAAGGCGGACCTCCCGCGCGATCCAGGCTCGATGCGCCACGCCAACCCAGCCAAGGCGGACCTCCCGCGCGATCCAGGCTCGTGACGCCACGCCAACCCAGCCAGGGCGGACTTGCTGCGGCGGAATCGGGGGCAGGGGCGCTCACTCGATGGGCACGGGTCAGACGAGCGGGGGCGTGTCCCCGCCCTCGGGGACCGGGCCTCCCAAGGCGCGCTGCACCCACGTCACGTCGCGCCAGGCGCCGAGCTTCCAGCCGATGGCGCGGTAGGTGCCGACGGGCTCGAACCCCAGGGCCGCGTGCAGCCGAGCGCTCGCCTCGTTGGGCTGGGTCATCCCGGCCGCGGCCGTGCGGTAGCCGCGGTCGGCCAGCCGCCCGAGCAGCGCTTCGTAGAGCCGGCGACCGCCGCCGAGCCCCCGCCGGTCCCCGGCGAGGTAGACCGACACCTCGCACGACCACCGGTAGGCCGCGCGTGCCTTGAACGGGCCGGCATACGCGTAGCCGACAACCACGCCGTCCTTCTCGAGCACGAGGAAGGCGTGCCGTTCCTGAGCAGCCGCGATGCGCCGCGCCATCTCGGTGGCGTCCGGAGCCTCCGTCTCGAAGGTGACCGTCGTGCCGGTGACGTAGGGCGCGTAGATCGCCGCGCACGCGGCCGCGTCGTCGGCCGTGGCGTCACGCACGAGCGAGCCGCGCAGGTCAGGGGCGCCGGGCTGGTCGGTCTGGTCACCGGTGCCGCGCTGGCCAGGCAGGCCGCGCTGGTCGGGCAGGTCGGGCTGGTCGGGCATGGCGCCGATGCTAGAGCGCCTCACCGGTGTCAGCTCGGGCGCCGGGACCTGGCCCTGAAACGCCCACGTGCTCGGCCGGCCTCCAGCAGACTGGCGGCATGCTCACGGCCATCCGGGCCCGCGTGCTGCCCGAGCGGCAGCGCCGCACCTTCGAGGAGCTGACCGCCGACCTCGACCTCAACGAGGGCGACACGCTCTCGAAGCGATCGGCCTTCTGGACCATGCTCGTGCTCGCTGCGTGCATCGCGAGCGCCGGCATCATCGCGGACTCCACCGCCACCGTCATCGGCGCCATGATCATCGCGCCGCTGTCGACGCCGATCATGGGCACGGCCCTCGCCCTCGTGAAGCGCGAGCGCACGGGCGGCGTGAAGTTCGTCGTGCTCGGCGGGCTCGTCGTCATCGCGCTCGGCGCGCTCTTCTCCCTGCTCCTGCCGAGCCCCTACGACCTGCTGTCGAACTCGCAGGTGGCTGCCCGCACGAGCCCGCGGCTCGTCGACCTGCTCGGCGCCCTCGCGACGGGGTTCGCCGGGGCCATCGCGCTGGCCCGGCGCGACGTCGCCGCGATCCTGCCCGGCGTGGCCATCTCGATCTCGCTCGTGCCGCCGCTCTGCGTCGTCGGCATCTGCCTCGCCGAGGGCAGCCCGAGCCTCGCGTTCGGCGCGCTCGTGCTCTTCCTGTCGAACTTCCTCGCGCTCGTCTTCGCCGGCAGCCTCGTCTTCACGACCCTCGGCTACACGAGTGCCGTGCGCGAGCAGGGTGGTCGGGCGCGGCACCGGGTGCGCGTCACCTTCGCCCTGCTCGTGCTGCTCGTCCTCGTCCCGGTCGTGCTCAACAGCCTCGTCGCCCTCGCCGTGGCGAAGCTGACCGACGTCGGTCGCGCGTCGGCGCGCAGCTGGCTCGCCTCGACGCCGGGCGCGGAGGTCGTCGACGTCACCAACCAGGGCTTCAGCCTCGTCATCGAGGTGAGGGCACCGACCGACCTCCCGCCGACCGCCACGCTGATGAGCGACCTCAGCACGCAGCTGCCGACCGGCATCCCGGTCGTGCTGGAGCGCTCGGTCGGGGAGAGCCTCGACCTCGGCTCCACGACCTGACACACGACCTGACAGCACGACCTGATCTCAGTCGCCGACCCGAGCCTCACTCGTCCGCGAGGTCGGCGTCGTGACGCGCGCCCCGCGCGCCCCGCCCCGGTCCCGCCGCGAAGCGCGACACGATGAGGGCGACGAAGGTGACGAGGAAGACCTGGCCCACGACGGCCTCGCTCGTCGCGGCGAGCCGCGCGAGGTCGGTGGCCGCGACGAGGTCGCCGTAGCCGACCGTCGAGATCGTCGTCAGGCTGAAGTAGGTGTACGCGGTGGTCGACACCTGCTCGCCGAAGAAGTGCGTCGGCGTCAGCCCGTCGACGGTCTGGAAGAGCGTGGCGTACGCGACGGCGATCTGCAGGTAGGCCGCGACCGCGCCGAGCACGGTCTGCACCCGCACGACCGGGTGCTCGAGCAGGCGCCTGCCGATGATGACGGGCAGCACCACGGCCGCCCCGAGCCAGACGCCCTCGGGCTGCAGGGCGTCCGGCGGGACGGGCTGGCCTCCCGCCGGCAGGAGCAGCAGGACGTTGCTGACGAGCGTGACCACGACGAGCACGTCGAGGACGCGGCGCACGCGACGCCGCGCCGCGGAGGCGCGGGTCGCCACGACGAGCGCGAGACCGGTCGTCGCGTGCGTGACGAGCGACCCCCACACCGAGCCGCGCGTGTCGACGAGCGCCTGGCTCACGATGACGGCCAGCACGAGCAGCAGCACGAGGTCGAAGCGGTCGAACAGCCGGTTGCCCGCGCTCGTGCCCTGCCGACGTGGAGCCGGTGCCGTCACCCTGTCCGCCTCCTCCACGTCGTCCACGGTGCCCCGAGGCCGAGGATAGGACAACCGCCCCCTGCTCCGACTCCGGAACCGCCGCGCCACCCCGGCATACGACAGCATGGGCCGTATGCCGCCTCGTCCCGTGCTCGTGCTGACCGGACCGCCCGCCGTCGGCAAGTCCACGACGGCGCACGCCCTCGCCGCCACGCGGGAGCGGTGCGCGGTCGTCGACGTCGACGACGTGCGCCGGCTCGTCGTGTCGGGCGGCGCGGCGCCGTGGGACGGCGAGGAGGGACGGCGCCAGCAGCACCTCGGCGTCGTCAACGCGTGCGCGCTCGCGAGCTCGTTCACGGCCGCCGACATCGAGGCCGTCGTCGCGGACGTGCTGACGACGGCGACGCTCGGGACCTACCGCGAGCGGCTCGACGACGTCGTCGTCGTGCACCTCACCGTGACGCTCGAGGAGGCCTGGCATCGGGCCGCCAGCCGCACGGTCTGGCTCACCGACGACGAGTTCGTCGCCCTCCACCGCGCGGACGCGGCCCTCGGCGCCGGGGCCGACCACACCCTCGACGTCACGGGACTCACCCCGGCCGAGCAGGTGGCAGCCGTCGACGCGCTGTGGTCGACGGCGCTGTGGGCCGAACCTCAGCGGCATGCCCCGCCACGCAGTGGGACAATGGACCCGGACGAGCGCTGAAGCAGCACTGACGACAGCACTGACGACAGCGCTCGGACGGCTGGGACGCCCGAGACGACGCGCAGGAGGTGACCGTGGACGACCGACGAGACCGCCTTCGCGCGCTGGCGACCGATGCAGCCCGGGCGCGCCTCGCCGTCGAGACGCTCGTGATCTCACTCGTCGCCACGCTCGTCGTGCTGCTCGCGACGACGGGCGACGCGAGCGCCCTCCACGTGCTCGTCACGGCGGGCGCCGTGGGGCTGCTCGCGATCGCGCTCACCGCCCGGCAGGCCCGGCCCGTGCGGCCGGTTCCGGTGCGCGCGCGCCCCTCGGGCGTGGCCGACGCGGTGCCCGCGTCGAGCGCCTACTGGTGCGCGGTCGACGCGCCCCGCTGTCCTCGGCGACCCCGGGCACCGGGTCGGCGCTGACCCGTCCGCCGCGAGAGCGGCGCGCGGACTCCGTGCCTACCCAGTCACCCGGCCGCGTCGCCCGACGCCGGCCCGAGCCGAGGAGCTCACCCGTGCCCGACGTCCTGTCCACCCTCCTGACCCCCCTCACCCATGCCGTCGCGGCCGTGCTCGCGGCCGCCCACCACCTCGCCGCCGGCCTCGGGCTCGCGGCGAGCTCGGCCGGTGCCTGGCTGCTCGCCGTGGCGCTGCTCGTCGTCGCCGTGCGCACCGTGCTGCTGCCCGTGACGATCCACGGCGTCCGGTCCGCGCACGCCCGCGCCCACGCCGCGCCCCAGCTGCGCGAGCTGCGACGCCGGTATGCCGGCAGCCGTGACCTCGAGCAGCTGACGGCGATGCGCGCCGAGCAGCGGCGCATCCACGCCGAGCACGGCGTCTCGGCCTGGGGGCTCGCCCCGATGCTGCTGCAGCTGCCGCTGTTCTACGCGCTCTACCGCGTCGTGTCGGACCTCGCCGCCGGTCACTCGGTCGGCGCGCTCGACGCCGGGCTCGTCGCCTCCGCGTCGGCCGCCTCGGTGGCGGGCCTGCACCTCACGGGCCACCTCGGCACGACCTTCGCCGCGAGCGTGCCCGGCGGCCTGCTCCTCGTGGCGGTGGCGCTCGGGGCGGCCCTGCTCAGCCTGCTGACCCAGCGGTGGTTCGTGCTGCCGATGACCGACCCGACCGACCTGCCCGAGGCGATGGCGACGGTCCAGCGGCTCATGCCCTGGGTCGGCGGCATCGGCGTGCTGGCCGCCGCCGCGTTCGTGCCGGCCGGGCTCGTCGCCTACTGGTTCGTCAACAACGTCTGGACCTTCGCGCAGCAGGGCCTCGTGTGGCGCTTCGCGCCGACGCCCGGCTCGCCCGCCGCCCTCCGCCGCGCGGCTGCCACCACGCGCACGACCTGAACGCGGGCCCGGGCCTCGGTCTGGTCCCGGACCCCGACCTCGACCCGGATCCCAGGGCTCACTGCCGGTCGGGGCCGGGCACGACGACGGTCCCGCACGCGTCGCAGCGCAGCGCCCGGGCGCTGTGGTTGAAGATCCCGCGCGTGATGAGCGTGCCGGTGAGGTCACCCAGCAGGCCCGGGCCGGAGGACTTGAACTTGACCCCCGGCGAACGGCCGACGATGTCGCCGGGGGTCATCGTCGGGGCGGCGCAGATGGGGCACGGGAGGTCGACGTCCATGCCGTTCCGACTCCGCACCGGGCGGCCGAGTTCCACGATGCCCTTCGCAACGGCGCCCGACGGAGCCGTGCACGATGGGGTCATGACCGTCGAGCCCCCGACCCGCAGGCCGAACATCGTCTTCGTGCTGAGCGACGACCACGCGGCGCACGCCATCGGCACCTACGGCTCGGTCGTCAACCGCACCCCGCACATCGACGCGGTCGCCGCGGCGGGCGCACGGCTCGACAACCTCTTCGCGACGAACTCGCTGTGCGCGCCGAGCCGGGCCTCGATCCTCACCGGCACCTACAGCCACGTCAACGGCGTGACGACGCTCGACACCTTCATCGACGCCTCGCAGCCGACGTTCGTCACGGCGCTGCGCGAGGCGGGCTACCGCACGGCCTTCGTGGGCAAGTGGCACATGGGCCAGGGGGCGACCGGCGGCATCGAGCACGACCCGCAGGGCTTCGACCACTGGGAGGCCCTCATCGACCAGGGCGAGTACCACGACCCACGCTTCCTCTCCCCGGACGGCGTCCGGGTCGAGCCGGGCTACGCGACCGACCTCATCACCGACCTCGCCATCGACTGGGTGGAGTCGCTCGAGTCGCCCGAGTCGCCCGAGTCGCTCGACGACACCGGCGGCGACGACCCGTGGTGCGTGCTCGTCTGGCACAAGGCGCCGCACCGCCCGTGGGAGCCCGACGCGGCGCACGCGGGGCTGTATGCCGAGGGCGGGCCCCTCGGCGGCACGCCGATCCCGGTGCCGCCGACCTTCACCGACGACCTCGCCGGCCGGTCCGACACGGCCCGGCGCGCGGCCATGCGGGTGGCCGACCACCTCACGGCGGAGGACCTCAAGCAGCCCGTGCCGGACGGCCTCTCCGCGGAGGACGAGGCGCTCTGGAAGTACCAGCGCTACATGGAGGACTACCTCGCCTGCGTGGCCTCGGTCGACGACAACGTCGGCCGGCTCACCGGCTGGCTCCGCGAGCGGGGCGAGCTCGACGACACGATCGTCGTCTACGCCTCCGACCAGGGCTTCTTCCTCGGCGACCACGGCTGGTTCGACAAGCGCTTCATGTACGAGGAGTCGATCCGGATGCCCTTCGTGCTCTCCTACCCCCGCGCGGTGCAGCCGGGCCGGGCGATCGACCGGATCGTCACCAACGTCGACATCGCGCCGACGCTGCTCGGGGCGGCGGGGGTGCCGGTGCCGGACCGGATGCAGGGCCGGTCGTTCTGGGCCGACCTCACAGATCCCGCCGTCACGGCGGCTGACCGGGACCGCGCCGACGAGGGGTTCTACTACCGCTACTGGATGCACGACGACCGCAGCCACCAGGTCGGCGCGCACTACGGCTACCGCACCCACCGCCACACGCTCATCTACTTCTACAACGACGGGCTCGGCCTGCCGGGGTGCTCGGACCGCCGCTTCGCCCCGGAGTGGGAGCTCTACGACCTCGAGGCCGACCCGGACGAGCTGCACAACGTCGCCGACGACCCGGCCCACGCGCAGGTGCGGGCCGAGCTCGAGGCACGGCTGTGGCTGGCCCAGGCCGAGCTCGGCGACGAGCCCCACCCGGACCAGCCGGTGCCGCGCCTGCTCTCAGGCCGGCGCTGACGGCACGAACCACACCGCCCCCTCCGACGGCAGGGTCGGCCCGAGGTCGGTGCCCGACGACAGCAGGGTGCTCGACGACAGCAGGTTGCTCGACGACAGCGGGGTGCTCGACAGCAGCGGGGTGCCCGGCACCGCCACGGGCCGCGCCGAGAAGTTGACGAGGCACTGCCACCCGTCCGTTCGGGCGAACCGCAGCACCTCCGGGTTGCCGCTGTCGACCCAGCTGAACGCGTCGCCCGTCGCGAGCCGGCGGCGCAGCGCGAGGGCGGCGCGGTAGAGCTCGAGCGAGCTGCCGCGGTCGCCCGACTGCGCCGACACGGCATACGCCCCGAACCAGTCGGGCTGGGGCAGCCACGAGCCGTCGGCACCGAACCCGAACGACGGCCCCTCGCTCGTCCACGGGATCGGCACGCGACACCCGTCGCGCCCCTTGAGGCGGCGCCCGGTGCGCTCGAAGACGGGGTCGCGCAGGCTCTCCTCGGGCAGGTCGGCGACCTCGAGCAGGCCGAGCTCCTCGCCCTGGTAGAGGTAGGCGGAGCCGGGCAGGGCGAGCACGAGCAGCGTCGCGGCCCGCGCCCGGCGCCGCGCCGTCGCCGGATCGAGCGGGACGTCGGTGCCGTCGCTGCGCAGCCAAGCGTCGAGGTCCGTGCCGACGGGCAGGGCGTAGCGCGTCGCGTGCCGCGGCACGTCGTGGCTCGAGATCACCCACGTCAGGGCGCCGCCGATGCCGGCGTGCTCCTCGATCGAGCGCGAGATGACGGCCCGGAACTCGTCGGGGTGCCACGGCGCCTTGAGGAGCGAGAAGTCGAAGATCTGGCCGAGCTCGTCGGGCCGCGCGTAGAGGTAGGTGCGGCTCGACGTCGGGTGCCACGTCTCGGCGACCGCCATGCGCGGCGGGTCGTACTCGTCGAAGAGCCGGCGCCACGTGCGGTAGATCTCGTGCACCTCGTCGCGGTCGTAGAGCGGGTCGGAGCCGTCGAGCGGCAGGCTGCCGTCGAGGTTCGGCTGGCTCCGCAGCGGGTGCGAGAGGTCCTTGGCGAGGGAGTGCGCGACGTCGATGCGGAAGCCGTCGACGCCCCGGTCGGCCCAGAAGCGCAGCGTGCCGAGGAAGTGGTCGCGCACCTCCGGGTGGTCCCAGTTGAGGTCCGGCTGCTCTCGCGCGAAGAGGTGGCAGTACCACTGCCCGTCGTCGACCCGCTGCCACGCGGGCCCGCCGAAGTGCGAGCGCCAGTCGGCCGGTGGCTCGCCGCCGTCCTGCCCCGTGCCGTCGCGGAAGATGTAGCGCTCCCGCGCCGCCGACCCCGGGCCGGCGGCGAGCGCCTCGAGGAACCACGGGTGCCGGTCGGACGTGTGGTTGGGCACGATGTCGACGATCACCTTGATGCCGAGCGCGTGCGCGTCGGCGACGAGGCCGTCGAAGTCGGCGAGCGTGCCGAGCCTCGGGTCGACGTCGCGGTGGTCGGTGATGTCGTAGCCGCCGTCGGCGAGCGGCGAGGGGTAGAACGGGCTGAGCCAGACCGCGTCGACCCCGAGGTCGGCCAGGTAGGGCAGGCGGGTGCGCACACCCGGGAGGTCGCCGATGCCGTCGCCGTCGCCGTCGGCGAAGCTGCGCGGGTAGATCTGGTAGATCACCGCGCGGCGCCACCAGTCCCGGTCGGGCGTCGCGGACGCGAAAGAGGTGGACATGTCGGTCGGGCTCTCTGTGAGGAAGGGGGACGGCATCCGTGCTCAGCCCTTGACCGCGCCGGCGAGCATCGCCTGGATGAAGTACTTCTGGAAGACGAGGAAGACGAGGATCGTCGGCGCCATGATGAGCAGCGCGCCCGCGTTGAGCAGCACGACGTCGGTCGAGTGGGCACCGACGAAGCCCTGCAGCGCGCCGGCCATGGTGCGCTTGTTCGGGTCGTCGATGAGCACGATGGCGAGCAGGAACTGGTTCCACGTGCTGAGGAACATCAGCACCCCGAGCGAGGCCAGCGCCGGCACCGCGAGCGGCAGCTGGATGTGCCGGAACGCCTTCCACGGACCCGCCCCGTCGATCGAGCTCGACTCGGAGATCTCCGCCGGCACCGACTGGAAGTGCGTGCGCATCCAGAAGACGGCGAAGGGCATGTTGAGGCCGATGAGCGGCAGGATGAGGCCGATCTGGGTGTTGAGCAGGCCGAGCTGCTGCATCTGGTAGTAGAGCGGCACGACGACGATCTCGTAGGGCAGCGTCAGCCCGAGGAGCAGCAGCAGGAAGAAGACGTTGCCGAAGGGGATCCGCAGCTGCGCGATGGCGTAGGCGGCCATCGAGGAGATGAGCATCGCGATCGGCACGACACCGAGCACGAGCACGGCGCTCGACTGCACGAGGGTCGTGATGTTCGCGACGTTCCAGGCGTCGACGAAGTTGTGCCACTGCGGGTTCGTCGGGAACGAGATGCCGGCCGGCGCGCTGCCCTGCGGCTGCAGGGCGGCCGAGAACATCGACAGGAGCGGGAAGACGGAGAAGAGCGCGGCGGCGGTGAGCAGGACGGTCTTGGGCGCGGTGTCGCGCAGGCGAGCGAGCACGGGGATCACTTCTCCCTGAAGAAGCGCTGGATGGGCAGGATGACCGCGAGCACGATGAGGCTGAGCACGACGGCGAGGGCCGACGACTGGCCGATCCGGTTCTCGGTGAAGGCGAGCTGGTAGACCTGCACGCCGGGCACCTGGGTCGAGTAGCCGGGGCCACCCTGGGTCGACATGAAGACGACGTCGAAGCTCGCGAGGGCGGCGATGATCGTGATGGTGACGCAGACGCCGATCTCCTGGCGCAGGCCGGGCAGCGTGATGGCCCGGAACTGCTGGATGCGGTTCGCGCCGTCGAGCGAGGCCGCCTCGTAGAGGCTCGCGTCGATCTTGCCGATGCCGGCCATGAGCAGCAGCGTGCAGAGCCCGGTGGCGAGCCACGTGCCGATGATGCCGACGGCGGGCAGCGCCCACGTGAAGTCGCCGAGCCAGGCCCGCGTCAGCGACTCGAGGCCGAGCGCCCGGAGCATCTGGTTGACGGCGCCGTCGGGCGAGTACATCCACGTCCAGGCGATGGCCGACGCCGCGCCGGGGATGATCTGCGGCAGGAACATCAGGGTGCGGGCCGCGCCGCCGGCCCACTTCGACCGGATCTCGCGCACGATCGAGGCCACGACGAGACCGAGCAGGACGGGCAGGAACGTGAAGAAGATGATGAGGACGAAGGAGTGCACGATCGAGGCGAGCAGCTGCGGCTCGGTGAAGACCCGGGTGTAGTTGGCGAGGCCGACCGGCGTGCTGGCGCTGATGCCGTCCCAGTCGAAGAACGAGTACTGCACGGCCGTGACGATCGGGTAGAGCTCGAACACGCCGTACATGACCAGGGCCGGGAGGGCGAAGAGCCAGCCGGCCCAGCGGGCGCGGGAGCCGACCGACCCTCCCGCCGACCACCCCCCGCCCCCGCGCCGCAGGACGCGGCGCGAGGTCGGGTCGGTGGCGTCGGCGACGTCGACGGGGGCCGTGAGGCCGTCGACGGTGGTCATCGCTTCAGCTCGTCTTCGTACTTGGCCTGCACGTTGGTGAGGAACTGCTCGGGCGTCGAGCTGCCTCCGAGGAGCAGCTGGCTCTCGGGCGTCCACGCGCGGTTGCTGATGCCGGCCGTCGCGTTCTGCACGAAGGGCACCTGGCCGCCCGCCGCGGAGACCTCGCCGAACGCCTTCGTCACGTCACCGAGCACCGAGCCGCTCGGGATGGTGGGCGCCGCCTGCGAGCTGAGGCCGCTCGGCATGAAGCCGTTGTCGACGGCGATCTGGCGGGCCTCGTCGCTCGAGAGGAAGTCGAGGAAGGCCGCGGCGGCGTCCTTGTTCGCCGACTTCGACGGGATGCCGAAGGCGGTGGCGGCGTCGGACATCGCGGCGACCTGCCCGCCGGCCGTCGCGGGCGGCATCGGGAAGAAGCCGACCTGGCCGGGCATCGTCTTGTCGAGGTTGGCCGCGTCCCAGTTGCCCCACGGGAAGAAGAGGCCCTTGCCGGAGGCGAAGAGCGCGTCGGCCGCGGTGGCGTCGAGGGCGTTGACCGAGGCCGGGAAGAGCCCGGCGGAGTTCCAGCCCTGCACCGTCTTGGCGGCGGCCACGGCCTCCGGGGTGTTGATCGTCGCACCGGGAGCGTTGAAGACCCACTGCGAGACCTTCTCGGGGCCCATCGCGGAGTTGAGGAGCAGCTGGATCGGGAAGACGCCACCGCCCTCCTTGTTGTGCACGACCATGCCGGTCAGCCCGGCCGCCTTGGCCTTGTCCATGTAGCCGACGAGCTCGTCGACCGTCTTCGGCGGGGCGCTCATGCCGACCTGCTCCGCGAGCTTCTTGTTGTAGTAGAGGCCCGTCATCGTGAAGCCGCTCGCCTTCGCGTAGAGCGAGCCGGAGCCGGCCACGCCGTCCTTCGCGCGGAACTGCGCGAGCTGCGAGGGGGGCAGCTCGTCCCAGCCGTATGCCGTCGCGTAGGCGTCGAGGTTCGTCAGCAGGCCGTTCTTCGTGCCCGCCGTCACGGAGATGATGCGCACGAGGTCGGGCGGCGTGGCCGAGGCGAGCTGGCGCGGCTGGTTCTGCGTCGTCACGTTGTCGGGGTCGTAGGTCGGGGTGATCGTCACGGTGGGGTGCTTCTTCGTGAACGCGGCGATGAGCGCGTCGTCGACCGCCTTGAGGCCCTGCCCGTCGTAGAGCTTGAGGGTGACGGGGGCCGTGCCGAGCGACGTGCTGACCGAGGTCGGCGTCGAGTTCGCGGCCGCGCCGCCGGAGGCCGAGGGGCCGGGCGCCGAGCACGCGGCCACGCCGGCGACCCCGAGGACGCCGAGCATCCCGAGGATCGTCCGTCGGGTGGGACGGGAGAGCTGTGCTGCGATCTGCATGGTGATCCTCCTGCGCCGTTGAAGGGCCGGGGCCTCGTGCCTCCGGCGGTGCGTCCCCGTCGAGCGGCGGCCTTGGGACCGATGCTGGAAACGCTTCCAGTTCCGAGAGTGGGGCTCACCGAACGCGCTGTCAAGAGGTCACGTGCGACATCTCGTCACCGACCCTTTCGACGTTCGACATCGACGCGGGACTCGCCCACGACTCTGGTGGGAGCGTTTCCAGTGGCCTAGGGTGGGACAGGTGACGGACGCGACACCGCCGAAGGTGACCCTCGTCGACATCGCGCGCCTCGCGGGCGTCGGCGTCGGCACGGCTTCACGCGCCCTGAGCAACGCGAAGAACGTCGCACCGGCCACCCGGGAGCGCGTGCTGCGCGTGGCGGAGGAGCACCACTACGTCGTCTCCCCCGAGGCGTCCCGGCTCGCCAAGGGCAACACCGGCCGGGTCGCGCTCGTCGTGCCACACCTCTCGCGCTGGTTCTTCGGGGCCGTCGTCGAGGGGCTCGGCTCGGTGCTGCGCGGGGCGGATCTCGACGTGCTGCTCTACCAGGTGGGCGACGTCGCCGACCGGCAGGACTTCTTCGACCGGCTGCCCGCGCGCCGCAAGGTCGACGCGGTCGTCGTCATCGGCTTCCAGGTCGAGGAGGCCGAGCGCACCCGACTCGAGACCATGGGCGTGCACATCGTGGCGGCCGGTGGCCAGTGGGCGAGCTACCCCTCGGTGCACATCGACGACCACGAGGCGAGCCGCCAGGCCGTCGACCACCTGCTCCACCTCGGCCACACCCGCATCGGCATGCTGGAGGCGCTCGACCCGGACCAGCCACGGCTGCGCTCGACCCGCTCCCCGGCGTACTACGAGGCCCTCGAGCGCGCCGGCATCCCCGTCGACCCGAGCATCGTCGTGACCGCGCCGTGGGGCGGCGAGCACGGCGCGGCCTCGATGAGCCGGCTGCTCGGCCACCCGGACCCGCCCACCGCGGTCTTCGCGCACTCCGACGAGGTGGCCCTCGGTGCGATGCGCACGCTGCGCCGGGCCGGGCTGCGCCCCGGCACCGACCTCTCCGTCGTCGGCATCGACGACCACCCGCTCGCCGAGCTCTGCGACCTGACGACCGTGCGGCAGCAGCCGGGCGAGCAGGGCGCCATCGCCGGGCGCCTGCTGCTCGACCTGCTGGCGGGCGGCGCCGCTCCGCACCGCTCCACGACGGTGCCGACCGAGCTTGTCGTCCGCGGGAGCACGGCCCCGCCGCGTACGTCGGGCACGCGGCACACGTCGGGCACGCCGCATGCGTCGGGCACGCCGCGAGGCGACTGAGGCCGCGCGCGCTCAGTCGGCGAGGGCTCGCTCGGCGGCGTCCTCGAGCCTGGCGACGGCCTTGGTGGCGCGGCGCTCGAGGCGCGCGACGGCGCGCTCCTCGTCGGCCTCGAGGTGGCCGAGCAGGAAGGCGGCCGCCTCGCCCGCCCCCTCGTCGAGCGCGAGGTGGCGCAACGTGCCGACCGCGACGATCCCGTCGTGGTGGTCACCGAGCAGGGTCTGCACCTCTTCGGCGCGGCGGGCCACGCGACGCACCCGCTTGCCCGTCACGGGGGCGACGGCCTCGGCGGCGTAGCGCAGGCGCTTGACCGACTTGCGCAGCTCGTGCAGCCGCGCGGCGACCTCCTCGGAGGGGCCTCTCGGGCCCATGCGGTCCTCGTCGACCGGCCGGCCCTCCTCGGCCCGGCGCGCCGCGCGGGTCTCGACGACGGCCTCACGGACCGCCGCCACGCGGCGGCGCACGCGCTCCACCTCGTGGCGCATCACCTCCGCCGCCACGTCTGCGGCCGGCCGTGCAGCCTCCTCCGTGAGGGGCGGCGCGGCCACGACCGCGTCGAGCAGCGCGAGCGCCGCGGCGAACCGCTCCGAGCCGAGCGTGTCGTCGACCTCGTCCGCCGCCGCGACGGCATCGAGCTGCAGGCGCGCCCGCAGTCCCGAGACCGCCTCGCCGAGCCCGGCCGGCCGTCCGGCCCCGAGCAGCCTCCCGGTCAGCTCGGCCACGACCTCGGCGTCGCGCGCGGAGCCGAGCCGGCCCGCGGCCCAACGCAGCTCGTCACGCAGCGGCTCGGTCACCGCGGGGTCGACGAGGGACCGGAACGAGACGAGGGCGCTGCGGATGCGACGCATCGCCACGCGCACGTCGTGCAGCCCGGTGGGCTCACCCGACCGCGCCGCGGCCTCGGCCGACCTCAGCGCACCGCGCTGCTCGGTCAGGCGCTGGTGCAGCAGGGAACCGGCCGACGGCATAGGCCATGTCTACCCCAGCCGAGGCCACCCGCGGCTCCCTTCGCCGGATCCTGTGAACCCTCGGCAGCCCTCCCGCTCGGGCCGATCGAAACGTAGAGTCGCAAAGGTGGCCCGGGTCTCCGCTCCACCCCCCGTCGACGCCGACGCCCCCGGGCCCGGTGCCCCGGTCCCCACGCCCCCACGCGGGCTGCTCGACCGGGACGGTCCGGACGAACCGGCACGGGTCGACCCACCCGGGCGGTGGACCCGCGGCCGGCGCCGTCTCGCCGCCGTGCCGCGTCGGGCGTGGTGGTGGGCGATCGTGGCGCTGCTCGTCGTCGCGGTCGCCGGGGCGTATGCCGCCACCCGGCCTCCGGGGCCGCCCGTGCTGACGCAGCGCGACGTCGACGCGAGCGTGCAGCGCGGCCTCGCGAAGCAGGCGGAGGCCGAGGCCGCCGCCCCTCCCGACGGCGCGGTCGCGCACGCCGCCATCGCCCCCTCGCTCGTGCTCATCCAGACGGAGGACACCGTCGCCGGGCGGGCCCGTGAGGGCAGCGGCGCCGGCGTCGTCGTCAACGAGGACGGCACGGTGCTGACGGCCCTGCACGTCGTGGACGGGTCGACCGCCATCACCGTGACGTTCGCCGACGGCACCCGCTCGCCGGCCAAGGTCGCGAACGAGCAGCCCGAGAACGACATCGCGACGCTCACCCCGTCGCGCCTGCCCGAGACCGTCGTGCCCGCCACGCTCGGCGGCGGCGTGCAGGTGGGAACCCCGGTCTTCGCCGTCGGCCACCCGCTCGGGCTCGTCGACTCCCTGTCGGCCGGGGTCGTGTCGGCGCTCGACCGCTCGGTGCGCGTCGAGGGCAGCCGCCAACTCGACCACCTCATCCAGATCGACGCCGCCGTCAACCCCGGCAACTCCGGCGGGCCGCTGCTCGACCGGGCCGGGCAGGTCGTCGGCATCGTCACCGGCCTGGCCAACCCCACCGACCAGAGCCTCTTCGTCGGCATCGGCTTCGCGGTGCCGATCTCGACCGCCGGTGGGGCCGCGGGCAGCCCGCCCCGCTGACACCGCGCGGGCGCGCACCCGGCGCTCCCGGCATACGCGAACGACGTGAACGACCCGGACGACGAGGAGGACGAGATGGACGGTGACGCACCCACCGGTCGGGCGGCGCTCGAGCAGGCGCTCTACGAGGTGAAGCGCACCATCGTCGGGCAGGACGTGCTCGTCGAGCGCATGCTCGTGGCGCTCCTCGCGCGGGGCCACCTGCTCGTCGAGGGTGTGCCCGGGCTCGCCAAGACGATGGCGATCAAGACCCTCGCGCAGGCCATCGGTGGCGAGTTCCAGCGCATCCAGTTCACGCCCGACCTCGTGCCCGCCGACCTCGTCGGCACGCGGATCTACAACCAGAAGGACGGCGAGTTCCAGGTCTCGCTCGGGCCGGTCTTCGCCAACCTCGTGCTCGCCGACGAGATCAACCGCGCACCGGCCAAGGTGCAGAGCGCGCTGCTCGAGGTCATGCAGGAGCGGCAGGTGACGATCGGGCGCGAGACGTTCGCGGCGCCCGACCCGTTCCTCGTCATGGCGACGCAGAACCCAATCGAGTCCGAGGGCACGTATGCGTTGCCGGAGGCGCAGGTCGACCGTTTCATGCTCAAGGTGCTCATCGGATACCCCACTGCCGCAGAGGAGTTCGTGGTGGTGGAGCGTCAGATCGCCTCGGCGGTGGCGACGGTGCAGGTGCTCGACGCGGAGCTGCTGCGCGGCTTCCAGCGCCAGGCCGACGCCGTCTACGTCGACCCCGCCGTCATCGAGTACGCCGTCCGGCTCGCCACCGCGACCCGCGAGCCGTCAGGCGTCGGCCGCGACGACCTCGCCCGGCTGCTCACCTACGGGGCGAGCCCCCGCGCGTCGATCAACCTCGTGCTCGCGGCTCGCGCGCTGGCCTTCCTCCGCGGTCGCGACCACGCCCTGCCCGACGACGTGCGCGAGCTCGCGCGCGACGTGCTGCGCCACCGGATCGTGCTCTCCTACGAGGCGCTCGCCGAGGACCTCTCCCCCGACGACGTGCTGACGCCCCTGCTCGCGGCCGTGCCCGTGCCGACGGCGCCGATGCGCGAGCGGTCGCCCCGGGTCGACGACGCAGGGCCGGCGGGCGGGACTGCAGGTGGGACTTCGGGTGCGGCTGCGGGTGGGGCTGCGGCCGACTCGTTCGGCAGCCCGGGGGTCGAGGGCGCGACATGGACGCGACCGCCGCGCTGAGCGCCGAGAGCCTGCTCCGGCGCCTCGAGTGGCGGGTGGTGCGGCGGCTCGACGGTCGGCTCCAGGGTGACTACCGCAGCCTCTTCCGCGGGTCGGGGCTCGACTTCACCGACCTGCGCGAGTACGCGCCGGGCGACGACCTGCGCCACATCGAGTGGAACGTCACGGCCCGCCTCGACGAGCCCTACGTGCGCGAGTTCGTCGAGGACCGCGAGCTGACGGCGTGGCTGCTGCTCGACGACTCGGCGTCCATGGGGTTCGGGCCGGTCGACCGGCAGAAGGACCTCGTGCTCGCCGAGGTGGCCACGGTGCTCGCGCACGTGCTCGTGCGCGGGGGCGGCCGGGTCGGCGCGATCGTGCTCGACCGGAAGGTCGAGATCGTCGTGCCGCCGGCGTCGGGCCGCACGCAGGTGCTGCGCATCGCGAAGACCCTCCTCGACCGCCGCGAGGCCCGCTCGGCGGGACCGGGCAAAGACGCGGGGCAGGGTGCGCACGGGGCCTGGGGGCGGCTCGCGAGGTTCGGTCGGCGAGCGCAGGCGGCGGGTGCGCGCGGCGGGAACGAGGGCCGGGACACGGCATACGCGAGCGCGGGGGTGACCGACCTGTCGGTGCTGCTGACGGCGGCGGCCGGCATCGCGCGGCGGCGCTCGCTCGTGCTCGTCGTGTCGGACTTCATCTCCGTGGACGGCTGGGAGGCACCGCTCGCGCGACTGGCCCGGCGGCACGAGGTGGTCGCGCTGCAGGTGCTCGACCCGCGCGAGAGCGAGCTGCCCGACGCCGGTGGCGTCTACGTCGAGGACGCGGAGACGGGCGAGCAGATCTTCGTCGACACGAGCGACGCGGCGTTCCGGCAGCGGCTCGCGGCGGTCACGGCGGAGCGACAGGCCGACCTCGAGGCGCGCGCGACGAGGGCCGGGGTCGACCTGCACGTCGTGCGCACGGACGACGACCTCGTGCGGACGCTCCTGCGCATCGCAGAGCTGCGGCGCCGGAGACGGCGATGACGGGGATGAGCGGGATGAGCGGGGTGTCGCTGACCTGGCCGTGGGCGCTCGCGGGGCTGCTGCTCGTGCCGCTGCTCGTGATCGGCTACCGGCGGGCGCTGCGCTCGCAGGAGGTGCGCCGGCGCGAGCTCGCGGCGCAGGGGCTCGTCGTGGCGCGGCCACGGGGTCGGGGCCGCCACGTCGGGCCGGCGCTGCTGCTGGCGGCGGTCACCGTGCTGCTGCTCTCGCTGACGCGACCGGTGGCCGCCGTCGCGGAGCCGCACCGCGAGGGCACCGTGGTACTCGCCGTCGACGTGTCGAACAGCATGGCGGCGACGGACGTGAAGCCCTCGCGGCTCGAGGCGGCCAAGGCCGCCGCGCGCGCGCTCGTGGCGCGCCAACCGGCATCCGTGCGGATCGCGGTCGTGGCGTTCGGCGGCACGGGGCTCGTGACCCAGCGCCCGACCGACGACCGCGCCGCGGTGCTCGCGGCGGTGGCACGGCTGCGGCCGTCCGGCGACACGTCGCTCGCGGACGGCATCCTCGGCGGGCTCGGCGCGATCGTCGGCAAACCCGTCAAGGCGTCCGGTGACTCGGAGCGCGGGACGACCGACGAGACGCCCATCGGCTACCACGGCGGCACGGCGATCGTGCTGCTCACCGACGGCGAGGACACGACGGACGGTGGGCCCAAGGCGGCGGCCGAGCTCGCGTCGGCCGCGGGCGTGCGCATCGAGCCGGTCGGCCTCGGCACGCCGGCGGGGGCGACGATCTCGGTGGACGGCTTCAGCATCGCCACGGCGCTCGACGAGAACGCGCTGCGGCTGGTGGCCGACACGACGGGCGGGACGTACCGGCGGGCGACGGACGCGGCCTCGCTCGCGGCCGTCTACGACGCCATCGAGCTGCAGTGGACGACGCGGACGGTGCCGCACGAGGTCACCTCGTGGGTGGCGGCGCTCGCGGCGCTGCTGCTGCTCGGCGGGGCGACGGTCTCGGTGCTGCGGCAGGGGCGGGTGGTCTGACGTGTCGTTCGGCGTGCCGTTGCTGCTCGTCTCGCTGGCCTTCGTGCCGGCGCTCCTCGCGGTCTACGTGTGGCAGCTGCGTCGCCGGCGCCGGCAGGTCGTCCGCTTCTCGAACGTCGGCGTGCTCCGGGCGGCCGGTGCCGGAACGGGGTCGTGGCGGCGGCACGTGCCGATCGCGCTCGTGCTCGGCGCGCTCGCGCTGCTGGGGCTGGCGAGCGCGCGCCCGACCGTGCGGGCGCAGGTGCCGACGTCGAGCTCGACGATCATCCTCGCGCTCGACGTGTCGGGCTCGATGTGCGCCACCGACGTGGCGCCGAACCGGCTCAGTGCGGCGCAGGCCGCCGTGCGCACGTTCGTCCAGGGCCAGGACGACGAGACGAAGGTGGGACTCGTCGTCTTCTCCGGCTTCGCGCAGCTGGCCGTGGCCCCGACGGCCGACCGCGACGAGCTGCTCGCGGCGCTCGACGCGGTCTCGACTGGGCGCGGCACGACGATCGGGGCGGCGATCCTCCGCTCGATCGACGCGATCGCCGAGCTCGACCCGAACGTCGCCCCGGCCGACGCGGTCGACGAGCCCACGGTCGACGGGCCGGGCGCCTCCGACCCGTCGCCCACGCCGACGCCGTCACCCAGCGGGGGCGGTGCGACGGGCGGGCCGGACGGGCCGGGCGGCGCCAGGGCCGACGTGGCGCCCGAGATCG
Organism: Terrabacter sp. NPDC000476; assembly: GCF_040300125.1. Taxonomy (NCBI): domain Bacteria; kingdom Bacillati; phylum Actinomycetota; class Actinomycetes; order Micrococcales; family Intrasporangiaceae; genus Terrabacter; species Terrabacter sp. NPDC000476. The sequence continues at coordinate 731,029 of NZ_JBEPDF010000002.1, read as the reverse complement.
TCGTGCTCCTCACCGACGGGGCGAACACGCGAGGCGTCACGCCCGGGGAGGCGGCCGAGCAGGCCGCGGCGCGGGGGGTGCGGGTCTATCCGATCGGCTTCGGCACGACCAACCCGACCCAGCTGGCGTGCACCCGGGACCAGTACGGCGGCTTCGTCCCGCGGGGGCGCGACCTCGGTGGGTTCGGCGGCTTCGGTGGTGCCGGTGGCGGCTCGTCGGGCGGGCGCAACTTCCTCGTCGTCGACGAGGTGGCACTCAAGCAGGTGGCGCAGACGACCGGCGGCGAGTACTTCGCCGCGACGGACGCCGACGGGCTCAGCCGGGTGCTCGCCGACCTGCCGAAGCACGTCACCGTGAGCGAGCAGGACGTCGACCTCAGCGCGGCCGCGGGGGTGCTCGCCGCGGCTGCGCTGCTGGCCGGGACGGTCGTCTCGCTCCGCCGCGCGACGGGCTAGGGCCAGTCCGCCGTGAGGTAGGCGACCACCAGCACGGCCAGCGCGAGGCCGGCCAGCACGGCACCGACCTGCATCTGGCGCGAGCGGAGGGCCTGCAGGTCCTGACCCGACGGGCCGCGGTCCGACTGGGAGCCCCACACGATGAGCCCGAGCCCGACCACGAGCATCGCGCCGACGGCGGTCCAGACGTAGGTCACGTCCGGGCCGTCCACAGCGGCGCACGGGTCATGGCCCGATCGTGCCACGAGCGCGCCGGCACCGGGTCGGGCGCGGTCGTGCCGCTCCCGACCCGGTGCCGGCGTGGTCACGCGGGCTCAGTCGCCGGGGGCCTCGGGCCCGTCGGAGATCTGGCGCAGCGTCGCGACGACGGTGGCCTCCGGCCAGTGCTTCGCGTGCAGCTCGGCGAACTTCTGCTGGTCGGCGACCGCGTCCTCGAGGGTGTCGTACTGGAGGATCGACCAGCCCCCGACGACCTCCTTGGACTCGGCATACGGCCCGTCGTGCCGGGTGACCTCGCCCCCGCTGACCACGAAGTTCACGGCGTCCTCGGTGCCGTAGAGGCCACCCCCGTCGAGGAAGACCCCTGCGGCGGCCCGCTCGCCTATGTGGGCGTCCATCGCCTCGAAGAGCGACTGGGGCGGGGTACCGATCCCCTCCTGCATCCGAACGAAACCCATGAAACGCGGCATGTCGATCACTCCTACGTGTGTCGGTTGGTGTGTGCACCCCTACGTCGAACGACGGTCCAGGCCCTCGACATCGATGTCGACATCCACTTCGAGATCTCGTCGACATCGCTCGACACGAACACCTCGACCGGCAAGGGCCCAGTCTCCCGCGCCACCACCCCGACCGGGGCCGGACGTCCTTGCGTGTCCGATCCGCGACGGGCCGTTCGTGGCAGGAGTGAGGTCCCGGACGGGGACCCACCCCGACGAGAGGAACCACCGTGTCGCACGTCATCGCCATCATGTCCATGTCGCTCGACGGCTTCGTCGCCGGCCCGGACGACGACGTCAGGCAGGTCTTCGACTGGTACTTCGCCTCGGGCGACGTCGAGCTGCCGACGGGCGGCTCGGACCCGATGACCTTCCGGGTGTCCGAGCCGAGCGCCCGGCACCTGCGCACGCTGACGCCCCGGCTCGGCGCCGTGCTGACGGGCCGGCGCACCTTCGAGGTCGCGCAGGGCTGGGGCGGCAACCACGCGTGGGGCCCGGCGTTCGTCGTGACCCACGCGGTGCCCGACGGCTGGCCGCGGCCCGACTCGACGGTCCACTTCGTCACCGACGGCATCGAGAGCGCCGTGCGCCGGGCCACGGACGCCGCGGGCGAGCGGGCCGTCGGCGTGCACGGCGCCGACACCATCCGGCAGTGCCTGGACGCCGGGCTCGTCGACGAGCTGCAGATCGACGTCGCGGCGCTGCTCCTCGGCTCGGGCGTCCGTCTCTTCGACCACCTCGCCACGGCCCCGACCGTGCTCGGCGACCCGACCGTCGTCGCGGGCGTGGGCGTGACCCACCTGACCTACCCCGTGCTCAAGGAGCAGCCGGCCCACGACGAGGGCTAGCGTGCCGGGTCGGACGCTCTCACTCGGCGACCGAGGCGGCCAGCGGCACGGTCTGCTCCGTGTGGTGGCACACGGCGACGTGCCCGGCCCGGTCACTCGCCCCTGATGCGGTCGGGCTTCAGCACGACGAGCGCGAGGGCGACGAGGATGCCGGCGCCGACGCCGACGGCGAAGCCCCGGCCGACGTCGCGCGTGAGCGCCCCGCCCAGCATCCCGGCGAGCGCGCCGATCGACGCGCACCCCGTGAACGTCGCGATGACCTTGACCCAGAAGGGCGGCGTGACCTGAGCTGCCATGCCGTCACCGTAGCGGGGCCCCACGCCGCCGGATGCCGGCACCGTCCTCGCCGACGCCCGTGCACCTACGCTGGGTGACGGTTTCCCCACCGACGAGCGGAGGTCCGGGTGGCCACGCTGGATGCCGCCGACGCGCTCGCGCGGCTCGCGGGCGCCGACCACGGCGTGCTCGCCACCGTGCACCCGGCCCGCGGGCCCGACCTCGTGCCGTGCGTGTTCGCGGTGGACGGGGACGGCCTCGTCGGCATCCCGGTCGACCGCGTCAAGGCCAAGCGGTCGACGCGGCTGCAGCGCGAGCGCAACCTCGAGCTCGACGCTCGCGCGACGCTGCTCGTCGAGCACTGGGACCCGGACGACTGGACGCGCCTGTGGTGGGTGCGCGCCTCGCTGCGACACGTGGGGGAGCCGCCGGCGGAGCGGCTGCACGCGCTCGCCGACCTGCTCACCGAACGCCACGTCCAGTACCGCGACCAGCACCACGACTATCACTTCGACCACCTGATCGTGCTGCGCCTCGTCGAGGTCACCGGCTGGTCGGCGAGCTGACCCCGGTCTCCCGCCGCAGCTGGATCGTCGTGGCGGACCAAGCCGTCGGGCCGCAGCCGTCCAGCCGTGGCTGGCTCGTTGCGTCGGCAGGCCACGGTCGGCGCCCTCGGCTACGGTCGGCCGCATGGCCGTCCACCAGCTCACCGTCGAGCACGCGCGTCGCATCGCCGTGCACGCCCAGCTGCTCGACCTGCCCCGCCCGACCGACCTCGTGGCGACCGTCGAGCGGCTCACGATCCTGCAGATCGACCCGACGGCGGCCATCGCACCCAGCGCCGACCTCGTGCTGTGGAGCCGGCTCGGCTCGGCGTACTCCCCCGCGCAGCTCACGGCCGCCGTCGAGCACGACCGCACCCTCGTCGAGACGGTCGCCTACGTCCGCAGCCCCCACGACGTGCCCGCCGTCGTGGCCGAGGTGCGCGAGGCCGAGCCCTATCCCTTCATGGCGACGTGGCTCGCCGACAACGCCTCGTTCCGCCGCGACATCCTCGCCCGGCTCGCGGCCGACGGTCCGCTGCTCTCGCGCGACATCCCCGACACGAGCATCGTGCCGTGGCCCTCGACCGGGTGGACCAACAACCGCAACATCACGAAGATGCTCGAGGCCATGGCGATGCGGGGCGAGGTCGCCATCGCCGGGCGCAAGGGCCGACAGCGCTACTTCGACCTACCCGAGCGCGTCTACCCGGCCGACCTGCCCCGGCTCACGCTCGAGGAGGCCGTCCGCCACCGCAACGAGCGCCGGCTCGCCTCCCTCGGCATCGCGCGGTCGACCGGTTCGGTCATGCCGGGCGAGGGCAACTACGTCGGCGAGGCCGGAGAGCCCGCCGAGGTGGGAGGCGTGCCCGGCACGTGGCGGGTGCACCCGGCATACTTCGACGTGCCCGAGCACTTCGAGGGGCGCACCGCGCTGCTCAGCCCCTTCGACCGGCTCGTGCACGACCGCGTGCGCGCCGAGCAGCTCTGGGGGTTCGAGTACGTCCTCGAGATGTACAAGCCCGAGGCCCAGCGGCGCTGGGGCTACTTCGCGCTGCCGATCCTGCACCACGACCGGCTCGTCGGGAAGCTCGACGCCCGGGCCGATCGCAAGGCCGGCACCCTCGTCGTCAACGCCGTCCACGAGGACGTGCGGTTCACCCGGCCGCTCAAGGCGGCCGTGCACCGCGAGGTGGCCGACCTCGCCGGCTGGCTCGGTCTCACGGTCACCGGCCCCACCGCACCCTGACCTGCACCACAGAAGGAGATCCCGTGCGCCGCATCGTCGCGTATGCCATCGCCTCCCTCGACGGCTCCATCGACGACCCGAACCGGCTCTTCCCCGCCGAGGTCGACCCCGACGAGCCACACCCGCCGACCTTCGACGACGTGCTCGTCGAGCAGGAGGCCGCGCTCATCGGGCGCCAGGACGCCGTGCTGCTCGGCCGCCGCACCTATGACGCGTGGGCGCGCTACTGGCCCACCTCCGACGTGCAGCCGTTCGCCGACTTCATCAACGGCGTGCGCAAGCACGTCGTCACCTCCACCCCGCTCGACGTGCCGTGGGACGGCGCCGAGGCGGTGACCGGCCCGGTCGCCGACGTCGTCCGTGACCTCAAGGCCCGGCCGGGCCGCGACGTCGGCGTGCACGGCAGCATCGAGCTGGCGCGATCGCTGCTCGCCGAGGACCTCGTCGACGAGCTGCACCTCGCGGTCGCCCCCGTGCTCGACCCCGAGGGGCGCCGACTCTTCGACGGGCTCCCGCAGCTGCGCCGGCTCACGCTCGTGCACTCCACGCCGACGCCTACCGGCGCCCTCTGGCTCGTCTACCGCCCCCGCTGACCGCACCCGGGCGCGGAAGGAATCGGAGGGCCGGGTCGTTGTCATGGAGGTCGTCCCCGGGCGTCGGGGACCGGACCATGAGGAGCTCACCGTGCGCGCGACCTGGAACGGCACCACCATCGCCGAGAGCGACGACACCGTGGTCGTCGAGGGCAACCACTACTTCCCGCTCGAGTCCGTCGCGAGCGGCGTCCTCGTCGAGAGCGACACGCACTCGACGTGCCCGTGGAAGGGCGAGGCGTCGTACTACTCCCTCGCCGTCGACGGCGAGACCAACCCCGACGCGGCCTGGTACTACCCCGAGCCCAAGGACGCTGCCGCTGAGATCAAGGGCCGGGTGGCCTTCTGGCGCGGCGTCACGATCAGCGACTGAGCCACTCCTGCCGGCACACCGGCTGACGGTGCGATGCCGTCAGGCGGTGTGCCGCTGCGCGAGGGAGCGCGCGACGCGCTCGACGAGGTCGTAGGGCACGCCGTCGCGGTAGAAGAACTGCAGGGTGTCCTTCTTCGCGCGGTGGGGCGCGACCTCCGCCTCGAGCTCGGCCTCGAGCTCACCCACGGGATAGAGGCCGACGTGCTTCTTCCACCCCGCGAAGTGGATGCCGTAGCGGTCGGCGAACATCAGCGCGGGCATGCCGTAGCGGATCTTCTCCTCGGCGCCCGGCAGCGCGCGCCGCAGCGCGTCCCGCACCTGCTCGAGCACCGGTCGCACGTCGTCCGGGAAGCCCGCGACGTACTCGTCCACGGTGTTGGGTGTCGCGGGCGCAGGCGTGTCGGCAGCAGTCATGACGGGACTCCTTCGTCGGCCGGTGTCGCCAGTGTCCCCTACGGTGAGGCCCTCACGTCGGGAACAGGGGAGAGATGCGCAGGCGAAGGACCAGGGTGTGGGTGACGCTCGTCGCCCTCGTCGTCGCAGCCGGACTGGCGGGCGCCGCCGGGCGCGGCACCGGTGCGGACCAGCCGACCACGACGTCCGGCCAGTCCGGCCAGTCCGGCACGGTGTCGGGGCCGACGTGGAACGTCACGAAGGTCGTCGACGGCGACACCCTCTGGGCCGAGCGCGACGGCGTGACCCTCAAGGTGCGCGTCATCGGCATCGACACCCCCGAGATCGGCCAGTGCGGGTATGCCGAGGCGACCGGCAACCTGCGCGCCATCCTCGGCGACCGTCCGGTCACGCTCACCGCCGGCGCCCGCGACGACGCCGACCGCTACGGCCGCGCGTTGCGCTACGTCGACGTCGGGGGACTCGACGCCGGGCTGCGCCAGATCACGCAGGGGTATGCCGTCGCCCGCTACGACTCCCGCGACGGCTACGGCCGCCACCCGCGCGAGGACGCCTACGTGCGGGCGGACGCCGCGAGCCCGACCGCGGCCTGCGCCGACCCGGCCGCCGCGCCAGCCACGGCAACCGCGCCCACCGCAGCGAACCCGGGCGCGAACCCCGGCACCTGGCCGCTGCCCGGTGACCGGCACCCCTGCCCGCGGGCCGAACCCGTCAAGGGCAACGAGAACTCGATGATCGCGCACGCGCCCGGCGACCGGTACTACGGCATCACCGACGCCGAGCAGTGCTTCGCGACCATGGCCGCCGCGGAGGCCGCCGGCTTCCGACCGGCCAGGGGCTGAGCAGGCGGCGCCTCGCTGCGGTTCAGTCGTCGAGCTCGAGGATGCACGCGGTGCCGACGTCGACGAAGCCGACCCGACGGTAGATGTCGGCTGCCGCGTCGGAACCGGCGGACAGGAACACAGTCTCGACCCCGGCGTCGCGGCAGGCCGCCACGAGCGTCCGCGTGATCGCCGTGCCGTGGCCACGGCCCCGGTGGCCCGGCGGCACGGCGATGCCCATCAGCTCGGCCACGTCGCCACGCGGGGCGGCCGACCCGGCGCCGCACAGGCGGTTGCCCTCGAACGAGGCCACGACGACGAGGTCGCCACGCTCCATGAGCTCCGGGCGCGGGCCCGGGTCCTTGGGCTCCACCTCGTCGCGTCCGGCGAAGCCCGCCGACACGGAGCCGATGGCGAGCGAGAGGTGCGGCTCGGCGGGGTGCAGCGCGCGGGCCCGCGGGTCGGCCTCGACCGGCACGCCCGGCGGCATGACGAGCAGCGGGTAGAGGTGCGGCTCGAGACCCGCCGCGCGGACCGCGGGCAGCAGCGCCGGCGTCACCTCGTCGACCCACTCGACCGCCCGCTTGACCCCGCGCTCGCGCTGGAGGTCGAGCACCCGGCGCACGTCGTCGGCGACGAAACGGCCCGGACCACCGAGCTGCGGACGGGCGTAGAACTGCCAGCCGGTGCCCTCCTGCGCCACGAAGAGCGTGAAAGGGCCCACCTGCTCGACCGTCGCGAGAGCGCGGGGCACGCAGTCGTAGTAGGCCTCGATGCGGTCGAGCCGGCCTTCCGTACCGGCTCCGCCGCCGTTCCCGCCGCCGTCACGATCGCGCGTCATGGCGTCACCATGGCAGCCGCCACCGGGAGTGGGCGACCGGATTTCCGTGGCCCCCCAGCGTCTGTCGGTCCGCTCAGCGCCGACCGCGACGGGTCCGGAGGTAGTCGGCGACGACGTACTCGCCGAGGCGCGCGATGTCGGGCGTGAAGACGCGACCCCCGGCACGGCGCGCGACCGCGTCGACGAACCGGGCGAGCCCCGGATCGTCGCCGAGCATGAAGACGTTGAGCTGCGCGCCCGACCGGCGCAGCTCGTCGACCTGCGCGACGGTGGCCCGCACGGTCTCGGGTCGGGCGGGCCAGTGGAACGTCGGGCGCCCGTCCGCCTCGAGGTGCGCCGTCGGCTCGCCGTCGGTGACGACGAGCACGACCGGCTCGGCCTCCGGGTGGCGGCGCAGGTGGCGCGCGGCGAGCATCAGCGCGTGCTGCAGGTTCGTGCCCTGCACGAACTCCGGCTCGGCCTCGGCCAGCTCGACGGGGCTGAGCCGGCGGGCGGCGAGGTTGAAGCCGATGATCTCGAGCGCGTCGTGGCGGAACCGCGTCTGCACCAGGTGCGAGAGCGCGAGCGCGGTCTGCTTCATCGGCCCCCAGCGGCCCTCCTGCAGCATCGAGAACGACATGTCGACGCAGAGCGCCACGGCCGCGACTGCGCGTCGCTCGGTCTCGGCCACCTCGAAGTCCTCGACGAGGAGCTCGACGCCACCCGACGCACCGGCTCGGACGCCACCGTGACCCAGGGCTCCGTCGCCGCCCGTATGCCCGTCGATTCCTGTGTGGCTGTCGATTCCCGTGTTGCCGTGGATTCCCGTGCGGCCGTGGGCGGCGTTGCGCTGCAGGGCGTTCGACACGGTGCGCACCGTGTCGATGGGTAGCTCGTCACCGAACTCCCACTGCCGCGTGAGCCCCGTGGGCTCGTCGGCCTGGCCCGCGGCGCGGTCGTCGTGGTCGCCCCGGCCGGCAGCCTCGACGCGCTCGAAGACGCGCTTGAGCGCGGTCTCACCGAGCCGTCGGACCGCACGGGGGGTGAGGCGCAGCCCGTCGTCGCCGCGCGAGACGTAGCCCTGGCGCTCCAGCTCGCGTTCGAGCTCGCGAAGCGCCGCCATGTCTCGGGCGGCGTCGGCGCCGAGGTACTGCTCGAGCCGCTCGACGTCGACGTCGTCGAGGCTCGCGCCGACGTAGCCCTGGCCCAGCTGCTCCCCGAGCTGCTCGAGGTCGGCGAGCTCGGCGACCGCGCCGACGGCGTCGCCGTAGCCCATCGGCTCGCCGCCGCGACCCTGCTGCACGGGGCTGCGACGGTCGAGCCCGGGTCGCAGCGCCCGGAGGTTGTCGGACAGCTGCGCCATCTGCGACGCGAGGTCGGGGTCGCCGAGCGCATCGGACATCAGCTGGCCGAGCTGCTCGCGCTGCTCGGGGGTCAGCGACGCCATGAGCCGGTCGGCGGCGGCCTGACGCCGCGCGAGGGCGTCGATGAGCTCGTCGACGTTGCCGGGCTGCTCGGGGAAGAGGTCGCCGTGGCGGTCCATGAAGTCGCGGAACTGGTCGTCGGTGTCCTCGCCCCGCGCGTGCGCGGCGAGCAGCTGGTTGAGGTCGGCCAGCATGTCTTTGACGGCCTGCATCGCCTCGGGGTCGTTGCCCGACAGCGCCTCCTTGAGCCCTTCGAACTGGGCGCCGACGACCTCCCGTTGCAGCATCCGGCGGATCTGCTCGAAGGTCTCCCGAGCCTGCGGGGAGTGCCAGTCGTGGTCACCGAGCGCCCGGACGGCGCCCGCCACGTCGTCCGGGATCGTCGCGAGGTCCATCTCGGCGAGGCGGGCCTCGTCCCCGCTCTCGCCGGCAAGGGTGCCCCGCTCCTCGGCGAGCGCCTGGTCGAGCATGGCGCGCACCTGGTCGAGCGTGCCCCCGAGGTCACCGCGTCGGCGCGCTGCCTCGCGCAGGCGTCGCACCCGGTCGGCAAGGTCGTCGAGGCCGCGGCGCCCGTGTAGCCCACGCCGCAGCAGCTCGCGCAGGGAGTCGCGGAGCGAACCGCCGGCGAGCACGTCGCGCCCCACCTCGTCGAGGGCCGACCGCACGTCGAAGGGAGGGGCGAGCGGGTCGGGCCCACCGGTCCACGGCGCGTAGCGGAACCGGCCGTGCGGGTCGTCGCTTCGGCTCATCGCCTCACGCTACGTCGCCGCCGCTCCCCTGTCGAAGGTCGGTGGTCGGACCCGCATCCTGCCCGGAAAACGGAGCAGGATCCGACCGGAGACTCTCGACAGTGTTGCCGCCGCGTGGTCAGAGGCTCGGGCCCACCGCGCCTAGGGCGACCGTCGCGCCGAGCAGGACCGCGCCGAGCACTAGCTGTGCCCCGATGAGCAGCGACGAGGCCTGCACTCGACTCAGGGCATCGCTCCCGACCCGCAGCCGGTGGAACACCATGCCGTCGAGGCGGCGCCGACCGTGGTGGGCGGCCACGACCATACCGACGAAGGCGGCGCCCTTGACGAGGAGCATCGCGCCGTACCCGGCACCCGTCGACGCCCCGTCGGAGGCCTGGACGAGGAGGATGACGACGCCGGACACCACCACCGTCGCCACGGTCGCGAGCGTGATCCGAGAGAACGAGCGCACGGCGGCGCTGAGGTCGTGCAGGTCACCCGTCGGCAGGCCGACGACGGCGATGACGAGCGCTCCCCCGAGCCACACCGCCGCAGCCACGACGTGGGCCAGCAGCGCGACGTCGACGAGCGCACCGGCCGGACCGTCCAGCGATCCATGGACTTCCGACGGCAGCACGAAGGTCGCGGAGAGGGTGACGACGGCGACGCCGGCCCAGCGCCGTCGGGAGGCGGTGATCGGGCCGCTCACGAGCTCGTCGGCCCAGGCGAGCAGGGCAACGAGCACGGCGAGGCGCACGAGCCCGGCCGTCCACGTCTCCCGCGACACCGCACCGACCAGGGCCCCCGCGTCCGCGCCGGCGCGCGGCGCGAGCAGCGGCACGGCGAGCGTCGCCACGCCCAGCACGACCGCACCGACGTGCACGAGCCGCACCTGGCGCCGGTCGGAGCGCCCGTTGGGCGCCATCGTGACCCAGCTGGCGAGAGTCCCTGCGACGAGGACGAAACCGACGAGGAGGGCCAGGTCGTCGACGACGCCGAGCACGCCGCGGAACACGTCGTTCACCCGGATCCCGCCAGCTCGACCTGGAGCACCACGAGCGCTGCGTCGTCCGGGAGCGGGGCGCGCACCGTCATCCGTCCACGGATGCCGTCCGAGCACGTGACGTCCTCAGCGTCCGCGAGCAGGGGGCAGGTGAGGTTGAGCACCGCCGACCCGGTCGTCGCGACGACCACCGGCGTGCCCGCCTCCGGCCGGCTGAGCGGCGCCAGCCCGGTGAGGGCCCGCCCGGGCCGGGAGGGCACGCTGCGGACGGTCGCGCCGGTCAGCACGTAGCGCAGCTCGTAGGCGGTCGTCGAGGCCGGGAGCGCGACGAGCTGCAACCCGTCGGCGCCGCTCGCGGCCAGGGGGACGTCGCGGCCGCCCACGGTCACGCGCAGGTCTCGGACTCCGGGGCGGGCCGCGGCGAAGGCGGGACCGCCCGCGGTCAGGTTCGGCACCGCGAGCCGCAGGACGTCGACGGCCGACACGAGGCGCACCCGCTCGGTGACGGTGACCGCGCCGTCCGTCGCCGTCGTCGCGTCGAGCCGGATGCCCGGTTCGGAGCGCCCAGCACCCAGACCCGTGCCCCCCGCGTCACCCGTGCCACCGGTGCCGCCCGTGCCACCCGTGCCGTCGGGTTCCGAAGCCGTGGTCGAGGGGGTGGCCGTCGGCGTGGCCGTGGGTGCGGCTGCAGGGGTGGACGAGGGCGTGACCGGAGCGGCGCCGACCGGCGGGACGGTCGGGAACGGGGTGGCGGAGCGGTCGGCGACCGGCGTGGCCGGACGCGGTCCGTCGGCCGCGAGCGAGGAGCTCGACGGCGTGCGCCCCCAGAGCCACAGGGCCAGCACGACGAGCAGGGCAGGTACGACGACCCCCGCGGCATGGCGGTAGCGCCGCCACTGTCCCGATTCGCCCCCATGTGTCGACATTCGACCGATTTCCCTGTCGCTCAACGAAACTCGTCACGTCGCACGCGACCGAGTCGCTCGATTGTCACCTATATTCGAGATCGATCGGGACTTCGGGGGCCGCGACTTTTCGCGACTCCCACCCGCACCAGGGGATCGTCAGGGGAGGTTCACCGTGTCTCGAGGACGCACCGTCACGGTGGTCGCGGGAGCTCTCGCGGCCGCCGCATCGTCGCTCTGGTCGGTGTCGCCGTCGGTCGCCGCGCCCGAGCGGGCCCGCGTCTTCGTCGTGCAGGGCCTGCCGGGGCGGCTCGTCGACGTCAGTGTCGACGGTCGACCGGTCGCGACCGGTCTCGTGGGGGCCTCCCTCAGCCGGGCCGTGGAGCTCGCGGCCGGGGCGCACACCGTCACCTTCAGCAGCGGCGGCTCCGAGGTGCTGCGCCGCAGCGTCGACCTCCGTGCCGGCTCGAGCAGCGACCTCGTGCTGCACCTGCCCGTCGACCCGAGCGGCAGCCCGGTCCTCACCGTCTACGACAACACGACGAAGGCCGTGCCACGCGGCAAGGCGTCCGTCACCGTGGCGCACACCGCGGCCGTTCCCCCCGCCGACGTGCGAGTGAACGGCAAGGTGCTCTTCGCCAACATCGCGAACGGCGAGGCGCTCAACCTCGTGGTGCCCGCCGACACCTACACCGTCGACATCGTGCCGGCCGGAGCCGACTCACCGACCGTGCTGGGCCCGCTCGACCTCACCGTCAAGGAGGGCTCGCTCAACCGCGTGTTCGCGGTCGGCGACCCGCAGAGCTCGACGATGCGCGCGGTGGTGCAGGTGCTGCCGGCCGGATCCACGGGCTCGCGCGCGCCGGACCTGGTCGACACCGGCACCGGTGGTCAGGCCGCGTCCCGGACCTCGCCCCTGCTCGAGCCGCTGCTCCGCCCCGGCGCACCCGCCGCGCCGGTCACGTCGCCCGCGTCGTGACGCCGGGCCCGCGCACCGGCACCGCCGGGGTGATGCTCACGCTCTGCGTCCTCGTCACCTCCTGCTCGGCCCCGCCGCAGCCCGGCGCGGGACGATCGACCCTGGCCGCCGCTCCAGCTGCCGGTGGGGCCGGCACCCCGTCCGCCACGCAAGGCTCCTCCTCTGCGTCGCCGCCGGACTCCCCCGCGACGCCGGCCGCCATCGCGCGCACCGCCGCCAGCGAGCGGGTGCGCTTCAGCCCCCAGCAGGTCACGCTCCCCGGCGGAGCCGTGGCCGTCGTCGACCCGGCGGCCACCGTCGAGGGCACCCTCGCCGTGCCGGACGACGTGCGCCGCGTCGGCTGGTGGGACGGCAGCGCCCAGGTCGGTGACCCCTTCGGCAGCACGGTGCTCGCCGGCCACCTCGACGCGCCCGGGCAGGGGCTCGGCTTCTTCGAGCGCCTCCGCACGCTGCGCCGGGGCGAGCTCGTCGTGCTGCAGGGCGGCGCCCACCGGGCCACCTACCGCGTCACCTCGGTGAGCACGGTGCTCAAGTCGACGATCGACGCGGGCAGCCCGCAGTTCGACCAGCGCGGGCCGCACCGCCTCGTCCTGATGACCTGCGCAGGCCACTTCGACCGGGCCACGCGCAGCTACGACTCGAACCTCGTCGTCGTCGCGACGCCCGCAGGCCCCGCCCGCTGACGACCGGGCTCAGGCGCCGTAGACGGTGCGCCCGGCGACGGAGTCCTTGTCGATCCGGCGGGTCAGGTGCAGGCCCTCGAGCACGAACTCGACGGCGGCCGCCACCTGTCCCGGTGTCGCGTCGTCGCCGTGCCCGAGTCGGTCGAGCACCTTGGACAGGCCCGGCACCGTGCCGACCTGCGCGAGCAGGTCGGAGCCCGGCACCAGCTCGCCGGTCTCGACGACGGCGCCCTCGGCGAAGAGGTTGGTGAAGCCGGAGAGGTCGAGGCCCGCGAGCCGGGCGCGGTAGGTCTCGGCGACGGCGAGCCGCAGCAGGTGCGTCAGCACGTCGCGCTCCCTGCCCTCCTCACCCATCTCGAACTCGACTTTCCCGAGGAGGGTGGGCACGACGGTGGGGACGTCGCAGACGCGGGCGACGGCATACGCCTCCCCCGACCGGGCCGCCCGGCGCAGCGCGGAGCCGGCCACGCCCTCGGCCCCCGCGATGGCGAAGCGCGCCGAGACGCCGGAGCGCTGGTCGACGGCGGAGGACTCGCGCAGGCCGCGGGTGAAGCGGGCCACGACCTCGAGGAGGTGCTCGGGCACGTCGGCCACGAGGGCGGACTCCTGCGCGATCAGCGCTACCTCGTCGCTGACCTCGGTCGGGTAGTGGGTGCGGACCTCGGCACCGAAGCGGTCCTTGAGGGGGGTGATGATGCGGCCGCGGTTCGTGTAGTCCTCGGGGTTGGCCGTCGCGACGAGCAGGATGTCGAGGGGCAGCCGGAGCGAGTAGCCGCGGATCTGGATGTCGCGTTCCTCGAGCACGTTGAAGAGCGCGACCTGGATGCGCTCGGCGAGGTCGGGCAGCTCGTTGAGGCCGAAGATGCCCCGGTTGCTGCGCGGCACGAGGCCGTAGTGCACCGTCTCGGGGTCGCCGAGCGTGCGGCCCTGCGCGACCTTGACCGGGTCGACGTCGCCGACGAGGTCGCCGACGCTCGTGTCGGGCGTCGCGAGCTTCTCGGTGTAGCGCTCGCTCCGGTGGCGCCACGCGACGGGCAGGTCGTCGCCGAGCTCGTCGGCGAGACGCCGGCAGCGCACGCACGAGGGAGCGTGTGGGTCGTCGCCGATCTCGCAGCCCTCGACGACCGGGCTCCACTCGTCGAGCAGCCCGGCGAGGGTGCGCATGAGGCGGGTCTTGCCCTGGCCTCGCTCGCCGAGCAGCACGAGGTCGTGCCCGGCGAGCAGGGCGGTCTCGAGCTCGGGCAGCACCGACTCCTCGAAGCCGACCATGCCGGGAAAGGCGTCCTCGCCGGCGCGCAGCCGGGCCAGCAGGTTCTCGCGGATCTCGGCCTTGACGCTGCGGTGCACGTGTCCGGAGGCCCGCAGATCGCCGAGGGTGGCGGCGCGACCGGTGTCGGGGTGGGTCATTGCCTCACGCTACGTCCGACTCCCCACGGTGTCGAAGGGCGGTGTCGAAGGGCGGTGTCGAAGGGCGGTGTCGAAGGGCGGTGTCGAAGGGCGCCACGCACGCTCGGGCAGGCGACGAGAAAAAAGTTCCGATCTGCCCCCATCCGCCCGCCCGGTCACGCCGAACCACTCCACGATCCGCCCAGCGAGACGCCGGAAGGAGCACCATGGCAAAGCTGTCGCAGCACCTGCTGCGCGCCGTGCTGCTCGCTGCTGCTGCGCTCCTCGGCGGGATCACGCTCTCCGTGCTCACGGCATCGTCGGCGTCCGCCGAGGACAACCCGGGGCTGCTCGGGCGGCTGACCGGGTCGGTCGTCGAGCCCGTGACGACGCCGGTCACCGAGAAGGTCGTCGAGCCCGTCGCCGAGAAGCTGGCCACGCCGGTCACCGAGAAGGTTGCCGAGGCCGCCCGGCCCGTGACCCGGCCGCTCACCAAGGTCGTGAAGCCGGTCACCGAGAAAGTTGCCAAGGCCGCCCGGCCCGTGACCCGGCCGCTCACCAAGGTTGTGAAGCCGGTCACCGAGAAGATCGTCAAGCCCGTCGTCAAGCCCGTCGTCGAAGCCGTCCGCCCCGTGACCGAGCCGGTCACCGAGGACGTCGTCAAGCCCGTCGTCAAGCCGGTCCTCGAGGCCGTCCGCCCCGTGACCGAGCCGGTCACCGAGGACGTCGTCAAGCCCGTCGTCAAGCCGGTCCTCGAGGCCGTCCGCCCTGTGACCGAGCCGGTCACCGAGGACGTCGTCAAGCCCGTCGTCCAGCCCGTGGTCGAGCCCGTCGTCCAGCCCGTACTCGAGCCGGTCGTCGACGCCGTCCGACCCACGGTCCCGGCCGTCACCGACGTCGACCGCCCGGTGCGCGACCAGCGCGAGGAGACCCTCGCCGACGCCACCACGGTCGAGCGCGCCCCGGTCGACAACGTCATCGACGACGCCACCGGGCCCGTCGCTGCGGCCGCTGCCAGCACCACGCCGGACACCGCGGCCCCCAGCGGGTCGGCGGCGCCGGTCGCGCCCGGCCACACGCCCACCGCCCCTGCCCCGGTGCCCGCGCCCCTCCCGGCGCCCCAGCCGGCCCCGGTGAACGCACCGGTCGCCCAGGGCGCCGGCAACGGCACGGCCGACCCGGCATACGCCTCCGTCACGGCCGGGCCGCGCGCCGGGGAGGTCCTCGACGCACTCGCGCCGGGCGACCACGTGAACCTGTCCACGCAGGCCTTCCACCGCCCGGGCGTCACCCCCGACTGATCGTCAGTGCTCCTTCCGCGCCGGCCCACGCGCCGGCACCAGAGAAGAAACACCACTGACGAAAGGTTCCACCATGCACACCTGGATCAAGCGATCCCTGGGCACGGCTGCGATCGCGGGCGGACTCGTGTTCGCCGGCGCGACCATGGCCAGCGCAGACGACAGCACCAGCAGCAACCAGAACGCGACGGGCTCCTCGTTCTCGAGCCCGATCACGATCGGCGGCATCGACGCCGGCGTCACGTCGGAGCGTTCCTCGTCGAGCACGTCCACGGTGACGCGCACCGACGACCGTGGCCGCAGCACGACCGACTCGCGCACGTCGAAGCACGCCAGCAAGGGCTCCTACGGCCTCTCGACGAAGGGCATCACGCTCGACCCGTCGGCCATCACGCGCTCTGCCAGCACGAAGAGCAGCTCGCGTGACGACTCCGGCCGATCGGCCGCGTCGAGCTCCGACGCGACCTCGGTGCGGGGCTCCTCGCCCGTCAAGGTCGGCGGCATCACGCTGACCGGCACGTCCGAGCGTGCGGCGTCCGACAGCCGGACGTCGACGCGCACGGACGAGAAGGGCACCCGGACCAGCGAGCGCTCGAGCGAGAGCGCCTCGAAGACCGGGGGCACCATCGGGACGCGCGACATCACGGCGAACCCCGCCGGCGCGCTGACCGACCGCCGCAGCACGACGTCGAGCTCGGACCGCATCGGTGACCGTGGCGCGTCGCGCTCGACCTCCGAGACGGCCGGCGACCTCTCGGCGCCGGTCAAGATCGGCGGCGCCTTCGCCGACGTCACGGACGAGCGGGCCGACAAGAACGCCCGCACCGAGACCGTGACGGACGAGAACGGCACGCGCTCGCAGACCGAGCGCAACGCCACCGCCTCGCGCACGCAGGGTGGTCTCGACGTGGGATCGATCGCTGCCGACCCGGCCGGGTCGCTCCGTGACGCCCGCACCGGCTCCTCGTCCTCGGACCATCTCGGCGACGAGGACGCGAACACGTCCTCGAGCCGTTCGGCCCTGGGCCTCACCGCACCGGTGCGCGCCGAGGGCGTGTCCGGCGGCGTGAGCCGTGAGGACGCCTCGGCCCGCGAGCGTGAGTCGCTCGTGCGCGACGAGGACCGCACCGTGCGTCGCACGGAGTCGCAGCAGTCGGCCTCGCGCGAGGCCTTCGCGGGTCGTTCGGGCGCCTTCACCGGCGCTCCGGCGCTCGGCCTGACCGACGCCCGCTCGGCGTCCTCCGCCTCGGACCGCTTCGACGACGCCTCGACGTCGGCGAGCGACACCCGCGGCACCTACGCGTTCCCGTCGTCCTACGACGGCTTCGCCTTCGGTGGGGACTTCGCCCGGGCGGACGCCCGGCAGGTGAGCGAGCAGGTCAGCGACGACTTCGGCACCACGACGCGCACCCAGACCGACGAGAGCAGCCAGCGCACCACGCCGGCCTACTCCTTCGACGGTTTCCGGAGCGCCCCGTCCGGTGACTTCTCCGTGCAGCGCACGCTGGCGGGGATGACCTCGGACTTCTGAGAGATCGGGCAGTGACGCCCGCCCGCGCCCCCCATCGACCAGGGGGCGCGGGCAGGGTCACCTGCCGTATGCCGAAGGCGCACCACCGCGCGGCAGCGAGCTGCTGCGCAACCACCTCCGTGCACCACGGCACGACCCGCGGTCCGCGGGTCGTGCCGTGGCGTGAGGACGGGGCGCTCGCCCCGTGGCGTCAGGCGGTCGCGGACTCCGCGCGGTCACCGGCCCAGTCGGTGTGGAAGGTGCCCTCACGGTCGACGCGCGTGTAGGTGTGCGCACCGAAGTTGTCGCGCAGCGCCTGGATGAGCGCGGCCGGCAGGCGGTCGCGGCGCAGGCCGTCGAAGTAGGCGAGCGACGACCCGAAAGCCGGCGCCGGCACACCACGCTCCGCCGAGACGGCGACGACGCGGCGCCAGGCCTGCACGCCCTCGCCGATGGCGTCGGCGAACCACGGCGCGGTCAGCAGGGTCTCGAGACCGGGCTCGGCGGCATACGCCTCCTTGATGCGGTCGAGGAAGCGGGCGCGGATGATGCAGCCGCCGCGCCAGATCGTCGCGACCTCACCGAGGTCGAGGTCCCAGCCGTGCTCCTTCGAGCCGGCCGCGAGCTGGTCGAAGCCCTGCGCGTAGGCGACGATCTTCGAGGCGTAGAGCGCCGCGCGGACGTCGTCGACGAAGGCGTCGCGGTCGACGTCGCGCTGCGTGGCCGGGTCGAGGTCCGCGAGGTCGCTGAAGGTCTCGCGCACGGCGGCGCGCTGGGTCGTGTGACCGGACAGGCTGCGGGCGAAGGTCGCCTCGGCGATGCCGGTGACCGGGACGCCGAGGTCGAGGGCGCTCTGGACGGTCCAGCGGCCGGTGCCCTTCTGCTCCGCGGCATCGCCGACGACGTCGACGAACGGCTTGCCGGTGGAGGCGTCGGAGAAGGCGAGCACGTCGGCCGTCATCTCGATGAGGAACGACTCGAGGTCGCCCTCGTTCCACCGGCGGAAGACGTCGGCGATCTCTGCCGGCTCGAGGCCGGCGACGCTGCGCAGCAGGTCGAAGGACTCGGCGATGAGCTGCATGTCGGCGTACTCGATGCCGTTGTGCACCATCTTGACGAAGTGGCCGGCGGCGTCGGGGCCGAGGTGCGCGGCGCACGGCGTGCCGTCGACCTGCGCGGCGATCGACTCGACGACCGGGGCGAGGCGCTCGTAGGCGTGGTCGGAGCCGCCGACCATGATCGACGGACCGTTGAGCGCACCCTCCTCACCACCGGAGACACCCATGCCGACGAAGTGGATCCCCTTGTCGGACAACGCCTTCTCTCGGCGAAGCGTGTCGGCGAAGTGCGCGTTGCCGGCGTCGACGACGATGTCGCCCTCGTCGAGCAGCGGCACGAGCTCGTCGATGACGGCGTCGGTGGGGTCGCCCGCCTTGACCATGACGATGATGGCTCGCGGCTGCTGGATCGAGGCGACGAAGTCCTCGACCGTCTCGGCGCCGACGAAGTCACCCTCGTCGCCGAACTGGTCGATGAGGCTCGTCATGCGTGCCGTGGTGCGGTTGTGGACCGCCACCGTGTGCCCGTGCCGGGCGATGTTGCGGGCGAGGTTGCGGCCCATCGTGGCGAGGCCGGTGACCCCGATCGTTGCGCTCTTGTCCATGAGGACGGCAACCCTCGTCGAGCGCCATCCATTCCGGGGCCGGGCCCGACGAGGGTTGCGGCCCGACGGGTACGACTCCCAGGGTGCCTCGACGGGAGACACCGCACGCCAGGCAGGTGAGACGCATGGAATCCTCGATCACGCTCGACGTCGACGGGCAGGCGCGCGACGTCGTCGTCGACCACCGCACGACGCTCCTCGACGCGCTCCGCGACCGGCTCGGGGTGACCGCCCCGAAGAAGGGCTGCGACCACGGCCAGTGCGGCTCGTGCACGGTCCTGCTCGACGGGCGTCGGCACCTCTCGTGCCTGACCCTCGCGGTGGCCCACGACGGCGCCGAGGTCACGACGGCCGAGGGGCTCGGCGGGGGCGACCAGCTGCACGCGGTGCAGGACGCGTTCCTCGCCCGTGACGGCTTCCAGTGCGGCTACTGCACGCCGGGACAGGTGTGCTCGGCCGTGGGCATGCTCGACGAGGCCAAGCAGGGCCACCCGAGCCACGTCACCGACGACCTCACGTCCGAGGTCGACCTCAGCGACGACGAGATCCGGGAGCGCATGAGCGGCAACCTGTGCCGCTGCGGCGCCTACCCCAACATCGTCGACGCCATCCGAGAGGCGGCCGGCGCGTGAAGGCCTTCGTGCACGAGGTCGCCCGCGACGCCGAGTCGGCCGTGGCCACCGTGAGCAGCGACCCCGACGCCCGCTTCATCGCCGGCGGCAGCAACCTCGTCGACCACCTCAAGCTCGGCGTCGCCACCCCGAGCCGTCTCGTCGACGTCAGCCGGCTGCCGCTGACCGAGATCGTGGACCTCTCCGAGGGAGGCCTGCGCATCGGCGCCAACGTGCGCAACAGCGACCTCGCCGCCCACCCCGTCGTCCGCGAGCGGTATGCCGTGCTCTCCCGAGCGCTGCTCGCCGGGGCCTCGGGCCAGATCCGCAACCAGGCCACCACGGCCGGCAACCTGCTCCAGCGCACCCGCTGCGTCTACTTCCAGGACGTGACGACGCCGTGCAACAAGCGTGAGCCCGGCTCGGGCTGCTCGGCGCTCGAGGGCTACGGCCGCTACAACGCCGTGCTCGGCCAGTCGCCGGAGTGCGTGGCCGTGCACCCGTCCGACCTGGCCGTCGCGATGGCCGCCCTCGACGCGACCGTCGTCGTGCTCGGTCCCGACGGCGAGCGCCGCATCCCCTTCGCGGACCTGCACCGCCTCCCCGGCGACGAGCCGCAGCGCGACACGACGCTCGCCCACGGCGAGCTCCTCACCGCGGTCGATCTCGCGCCGCTCTCGCGAACCGCCGCGTCGACGTACTACAAGGCCCGTGACCGCGCGTCCTACGCCTTCGCCCTCGTCTCCACCGCCGTCGTGCTCGACCTCGACGGCACGGGCCCCGACGCCCGCGTCGCCGACGTGCGCATCGCGTGGGGCGGCGTCGCCCACAAGCCCTGGCGGGCCTCGCGGGCGGAGGAGGCGCTGCGCGGAAGCACGCTGACCCCGGCGTCGATCCGCAGCGCGCTCGACGCGGAGCTGGCGGCGGCATCGACGACGGACGACACGGCATACAAGGTGCCGCTCGTGCGGCGTGCGACGACGATGGTGCTGCTCCGGCTCGCCACGACGGCGGCGACCACGACGGAGGCGATCGCATGACCGCGCAGGCCAGCAAGCAGGACGCGCTCGACCCGGTCGCGGTCGGCACGCCCGTCGCCCGCACCGAGGGACCGCTCAAGGTGCGGGGCGCCGCCGCCTACGCCTTCGAGGTGCCGGCCGACGACCCGCTGTTCCTCCACCTCGTGCAGTCGACGATCGCCAAGGGCGCCGTCCGCACCGTCGACACGTCGGCCGCGCTCGCCCACGAGGGCGTCGTCAAGGTGCTCGACCACACGAACGCACCCCGGCTCGAGAGCGGTGAGAACGCCGAGCTCCAGGTGCTCCAGACGCCCGACGTGACCTTCCGCGGCCAGGTCGTCGCCGTCGTCGTGGCCGAGTCGGCCGAGGCGGCGCGCGAGGGCGCCCGGCTCGTCGTCGTCGACTACGACGTGCAGGAGCACCGGGCCGAGCTGCGCGCCGGCGACGAGGACGCCTACGCGCCCGAGAAGGTGAACCCGGCCTTCCCGACCGACAGCAGCGTGGGCGACATGGACCGCGCGCTCGAGGCGGCCGCCGTCGTCGTCGACGAGACGTACACGACGCCTTACGAGCACAACAACCCCATGGAGCCGCACGCGACGACGGCCCGGTGGGCGGCTGACGGCGACGAGGGGCCCCGGCTCGTCCTCGACGCCTCCACCCAGAGCGTGCACGGCGTCATCTCCGAGCTGGCGCCGATCCTCGGTCTCGAGGCCGAGGAGATCAGGGTGCGATCCCCCTACGTCGGAGGTGGTTTCGGCAGCAAGGGCCTGCCGCACGCGCACGACGTCGTCGCTGCCCTTGCTGCCCGGGCGAATCCGGGACGCTCGGTGCGGATCGCCCTGACACGTCAGCAGATGTTCGCGCTCGCGGGCTACCGCACGGCGACGATCCAGCGCTTCCAGCTGGCGGCCGGCGCCGACGGCACCCTGCTTGGCATCAACCACGAGGTGCTCGAGCAGACATCTGCGCTCAAGGAGTTCGCCGAGCAGACCGCCGTCGCGACCCGGCACATGTATGCCGCACCGAACCGGCACACGAGTCACCGCCTCGTCACGCTGGACGTCGCCGTGCCCTCGTGGATGCGCGCCCCCGGCGAGATGCCGGGCATGGCCGCCCACGAGATGGCCATGGACGAGCTCGCCGTCGCCTGCGGCATCGACCCCGTCGAGCTGCGGGTGCGCAACGAGCCGGAGGTCGACCCGGAGTCGGGCCAGCCCTTCGGGCACCGCAAGCTCGTCGAGTGCCTGCGCACGGGCGCGGAGCGCTTCGGCTGGGCCGAGCGCGACCCGCGGCCGGGCGCGCGCCGCGACGGCGACTGGCTCATCGGGCTGGGGGTGGCCTCGGCGACCTACCCGTACTACCGGCAGCCGGCCAACACGGCCCGCATCGAGGCCCTCGCGGGCGGTCGCTACGCCGTGAGCATCGGGGCGGCCGACATCGGCACCGGCGCGCTGACGGTGCTCGGCCAGATCGCGGCCGACGCGCTCGAGGTCGGCGTCGGGGACGTCGACGTCCACCTCGGTGACAGCAGCCTGCCCCCGGCCACGGTGGCCGGCGGGTCGGCCGGCACGGCGTCGTGGGGCTCGGCGATCGTCGAGGCCGCCCGCACCTTCCGGAAGGAGCACGGCGCGTCGCCCGGCGTCGGCGACGTCAGCACCGGCTCCCCGGCGGACAACCCCGCGATGGACACGCACTCGCTCCACTCGTTCGGCGCCCAGTTCGTCGAGCTCGGCGTCAACGTCTGGACCGGCGAGCCCCGACTGCGCCGGATGCTCGGCGTATTCTCCGCGGGCCGCATCATCAACCCGACGACGGCGCGCTCGCAGCTCATCGGCGGCATGGTCATGGGTCTCGGCGGCGGGCTGCTCGAGGAGTCCGTGCGCGACCCGCGCTTCGGGCACGTCGTCACACAGGACCTCGCCAGCTACCACGTGGCCTCGCACGCCGACGTGCGCGGCATCGAGGCGATGTGGCTCGACGAGACCGATCCGCTGACCAACCCGATGGGGTCGCGCGGCATCGGCGAGATCGGCATCGTCGGAGCGGCCGCCGCGGTCGCCAACGCGGCCTGGCACGCCACGGGCATCCGGGTGCGCGACCTGCCGGTGACGGCCGACCGCTTCCTCGACCTGCCCGCCGACCTGCCCGCGCTGGAGGGCCACCCGTCCGGCGGCGCCTGACGGCGACCGGCACGTGGGCACTCGGCGCTCCCGGCGCGCCGAGTGCCCCCACCGATGCGGTTGGGTGGTGGCATGGACACCGAGCAGTGGCGGGAGCGGATCCGGTCGTTGGCGGCGGAGCTCGGCGGCGACACCGGGCCCGCCGCGGACGCACCGGCGCACGTGCGCGAGGCGGCCGCCGAGGCGGTGCGCTACCTGGCCCGCCTGGCCGACGCGCTCGAGACCGACGCCGCCGCCGTCCGCGCCGGACGGCCCGCGCCGGTCGAGGTGGTCGTCCCGGTCCTCGGCGTCGACGGCTGCAAGGGCGGCTGGGTGGGCGCCCTCCTCGAGCCCGGCGCGCCGCGCCCCCGCATCGTCGTCGCGCCGACGATCGCCGGCCTCGTCGCCACGGTGCGCGAGTCGACCGGCATACGCGTCGTCGGCATCGACATCCCGATCGGCCTGCCCGACGACACGATCCGCCTCGCGGACCGGCTCGCGCGCACCGCCCTGCCGGGCAAGGCGTCGTCGATCTTCTCCACCCTCACCCGCTCGGCCTACGGCGAGGCGACCCGGCTCGAGGCCGACGCCGTCAACCGCGAGCTCGTCGGTCAGGGCGTCGGCGCTCAGGCGTTCGCGCTCCGAGACAAGATCGTCGAGGTCGACGACTGGCTTCGCACCCGCCCGACCCTCACCGTGCTCGAGGTGCACCCCGAGGTCTCGTTCGCGGCCATGACCGGAGCGCCGATCCTCGCCAGCAAGAAGACCGACGAGGGGCGGGCCGCCCGCCTCGAGGCCCTCGCGGCGGCAGGCATCGCCCGCCCGTCCGTCCTCCAGGGTCAGGGGTATGCCGCCGACGACGTGCTCGACGCCTGCGCGGTCGCCTGGTCGGCCGCACGCCACACCACGGGGCTCGCGCGGTCGATGCCCGACCCGCCCGAGGTCTTCTCCGACGGCATCCCGGCCGCCATCTGGGCCTGAGCGGCGCCTCTCGGAGGGCGTGGAGCAGGATGGCTGCGTGCGCATCACGCTCGACGACCTGACCGACCCGGCCGTCGTCGCCCTGCTCGAGGGTCACGTGTCGCAGCTGCGGTCGATCTCGCCGCCCGAGAGCACCCACGCGCTCGACCTCGACGGCCTGCGCGCCCCGGGCGTGAGCGTCTGGGTCGCCCGCGACGGCGAGGCGGTGCTCGGCTGCGGTGCGCTCACCGAGGTCGGGCCCGGCCACGGCGAGGTGAAGTCGATGCGCACGGCGCCGGACGCCCGGCGACGCGGCGTCGCCCGGGCGGTGCTCGGCGAGATCCTCGCCGAGGCCCGTCGCCGCGGACTGACGCGGGTCAGCCTCGAGACCGGGTCGGACGACTTCTTCGCCCCGGCGCGGGCGCTCTACGCCGCGCACGGCTTCACCGAGTGCGGCCCGTTCGGCAGCTACCGCCTCGACCCGCACAGCACCTTCCTGACCCTGGCGCTGTGACCGGCTCCGGATGCGTGCAGCCGTCAGGGGTCGACGGGCCAGAGGACTCACATCACCGATCGGACACGGTCCGGGCTGAACCGGACAACTCGGTCACGACGCGCGGCTAGCCTCCGCTCATGCCTCGTCGTCGCCGACCGTCCCGTGCCCTGCTCGCGCTTCCGCTCGCCGTGCTCCTCGCCTCGTGCACGACGACCGGCGGTGCCCAGCCGGTCGTGACCCAGGTGACGGGCTCTCCCGCCGCCGGCTCCGCGACGAGCACCCCGTCGACCTCGTCGAGCAGCCCGACGCCGTCCACCCCGTCGGAGACGCCCGCCGCATCAGGCAGTGCGACGAACCCGGCCGCGGCTCCCAAGCGCTCGGCGGCGGCACTCGAGAAGGCGCTGCTCGAGCTCGACGACCTCCCGGCCGGCTTCTCGATCGAGCCCCAGGACGAGGCCGAATCCGGCGTCTCGGTCGTGTCCTCGACGAAGCCCGGGTGCGCGGCGCTCGTGCGGATCATGAACGCCGACAGTGCGCCCGGCAGCCGGGTCGGCGCCCGCACCTCCTTCTCGGGCGGCCAGGACGGGCCGTGGATCGACGAGTACCTCGATGCCATGGGGAGCCCGCAGAACGTGTCCTCGCTCCACGACACGATCCGCGCCGCCGTCAAGGCCTGCCCGAAGATCACGATGCGGCTGCCCGACGGGCGCTCGACAATGGTGGTGCGCGAGGTGCGGGCACCCGAGGCCAGCGACGACACCTTCGCGTTCCGCGTCACGGCCGACGGCGGCGACCTCGACGGCTTCGAGGCCACGCAGGTCGTCAGCGCGGTCGGCGACGTCGAGCTGACGATGCTCTTCTTCGGCGCCTACCCGGAGGAGATCGACGAGGGCACCCACGCGGCCTACGAGAAGGCCGCCGAGCTGCTCGACCACTCCGCTCCCGGCTCGGCCACCTGACGCGACCGAAACACCGACGACACGTCGATCTCACCGCACGGCAACGTCGTCGGCGCAGCATGGGAGTCGACGGCTTCACCCCGATGGACGTGGAGTGCGTGCGACGAGGCCGCCACGGAGCCGCCCGTCGTGACCCTCCGCATCCCTCGGGAGCAACCGTGAAGCGTCTGCGTTCCATCGTCCGCTGGCTCGACGGCTACACGCTGTGGGCCTTCAACCCGACCACCAGGGCCGGCCGGCCCGACGACGCGGCCACCTGACCCACCGCCCCGCGGGCTGGTTCGTGCAGCTCGCGGGGCGGGGAGATCGTTCGTGCGGTGCCGAGGTGCCGCTCAGTCGCCGGACGACTGGCGGCGGGCGGCTTCGGCGAGCCAACCGAGCGCCTCCTCCGAGGTGCGCAGCACCGAGATGTGACCGTCGCCGGCCTGCAGCCACAGGTCCGCGCCGGGCACCGCCCCGGCCAGCCACTCGCCGTGCGAGGCCGGCACCATGCGGTCGTCGCCGCCGTGCACGACGAGCGTGGGGCAGCGCACCGAGCCCGGGTCGAACCCCCAGTCCGACACCGCGGCCAGGTCGTCGTCGATGAGCGCGGCGGGGCCGGCGGCCATCGCCCGCCCCACGACCGAGCCGAACCAGCCCCACGGCCCGGCGAAGGCCGCCTCGTCCGCGGCGATGAAGCCGATGTCGACCCCCTCGTCGCCACCGCCGGCCATCGCGGCCTCGTGCGTCTCCTTCGCCTCGCGCCCCGCGGCGGCCGCGCGCAACGACGCCTCGCCACCGGGCGCCATGCCGGCGAACCAGTCGAGCCCTGAGGCGCCGAACGGTGCGGGCGCCGACACGCTGACGGCCGCCCGCACCCGGTCGGGGAGTCCTGCCGCCACCGCGAGCGCGTGCGGACCGCCTCCGGAGTGGCCCATCACCGCGAACGTATCGACGCCGAGGTGGTCGAGCACGGCCGCGACGTCGCCGGCGGCCGAGGCGGTGTCGCGGCCGGGCCGTGGCGTCGACCCGCCGTAGCCGGGCCGGTCGTAGGACACCCAGCGGATCCCGAGCCGGGCCGCGGCCGCGAAGAGCGGCACCGGCGGCGCACCGATGTTCGGGGTGCCGTGGAACCACACGACGACGAGCGGCTCCGCCGATGCCGCCGTCCCCGCCGGGGCACCGCTGTCGTACGCGCGCAGCACCCTCCCGTCGCCCAGCTCGACGTCCAGCTCGGTCACCTCGGTGCCCGGGGTCTCGTTCACAGTGCTTCTGCCTTTCGTCGCAGGTGGTCCTGCTCGGGGATGCTCGTCGTGAGCCGTGACGCGAGCAGGTAGCTCTCGCGGGCCCGTTCGGTGTCACCGGCGAGCTCGAGCAGGTGCGCGCGCACGGCGTGCAGGCGGTGGTGGCGGGCCAGCCGCCGGTCCTGCTCCAGGTGGTCGAGGACGTCGAGCCCGGCCGCCGGCCCCTCGACCATGGCGAGCGCGACGGTGCGGTTGAGGGTGACGACCGGCCCGGGGGCGAGCTGCTCGAGCAGCCCGTAGAGCGCGAGCACCTGCTCCCAGTCCGTCGCGTCGGCGCTCGGCGCCTCGTCGTGCACCGCGGCGATCGCGGCCTGCACCTGGTAGGGCCCGAGCCGGGTGCGCGTCAGGGCATCGGTCACGAGGGCGACGCCCTCGATGACGTATGCCGTGTGCCACCGCGAGCGGTCCTGCTCGGCCAGCGGCACGAGGTGACCGGCGTCGTCGACCCGCGCCGGGCGCCGCGCCTCGGTGAGGAGCATGAGCGCGAGCAGGCCGCTCACCTCGCCGTCGTCCGGCAGCAGGGCGTGCAACCGGCGCGCGAGCCGGATCGCCTCCGCCGTGAGGTCGACGCGGTGCAGCTGCTCGCCCGAGCTCGACGTGTGTCCTTCGGTGAAGACGAGGTAGAGCACGTGCAGCACGTCGCGCACGCGACCCGGCACCTCGGCGGCGGGCGGCATCCGGAACTGCGCCCCGGACTCGCGGATGCGCGCCTTGGCGCGACTGATCCGCTGGGCCATCGTCGCCTCGGGCACGAGGAAGGCGTGCGCGATCTCGGTCGTCGTCAGGCCACCGACCGCCCTGAGCGTCAGGGCGATCCGCGACGCCGGGGCGACCGCGGGGTGGCAGCAGAGCAGCAGGAGCGTCAGGGTGTCGTCGTGATCGGCTCGCCGGCCGACATCCGGCGACGGGCTGACGAGGTCGTCGGTCGGGGTGCGCGTGCTGTCGGCGAGCTCGCGGCGCGTGCGGGCCTCGTCGCTGCGCAGGCGGTCGACGAGGCGGCGCGAGCCGACACGGATGAGCCACGCCTTGGGGTCGTCGGGCACGCCCTCGTCGGGCCACTGGGCCGCGGCGGCGAGCAGGGCCTCCTGGGCGGCCTCCTCGGCCCGGTCGAAGTCGCGGTAGCGGCGCACGAGCGCGCCGACGACCTGCGGCGTCACGCTGCGCCACAGCTCGTCACCCACCACCACGCCGCCCTCACCTCCCGCCGCCGTCGCCCCCACTCCCGTCGTCCCCGCTCCCGTCGTCCCTATTGCCATCGTGCTCAGAGGTCCCCGGCCGACCCGCCCATGAGCGGGCGCACCTCGACGGCGGCGAACCGCGCGTCGGGGAAGCGCGCCGCGATCTCCTCGGCCCGCTCCGGCGAGGCGCAGTCGACGACGAAGTAGCCCGCCATCGCCTCCTTCGACTCGATGAACGGGCCGTCGGTCACGACCACCTCCCCGTCGCGCACCCGCACGCTGCGCGCCGTGAGCGGGTCGGCCAGGGCCGACGCGCTGACGAGCTCGCCCGACTCGCTGATCTCGGTCATCAGCTCCTCGAAGTCGCGCAGCAGCCCGGCGCGCTCGTCGTCCGTCATCGCCGCCGCCTCGGGCGTGCGCAGGAAGATCGGGTGCCCCCACGTCTGCGGGTTGCTCCAGATCATCACGAGGTACTTCATGGTCGCTCCTCGGTCGGGCCGCACCGTGCGGCGATGGCGCTCCGTCACCCGGGACGTCGGAGCGACGAGCGCGATCTCGACAGCACGCCCGACCCTTCCACACGCCGCCGACCGACGGGGCCTCCCGGTAGCGTCACCTGCGTGTCCGCCGACGACGTCACTCGTGCACCCTCGGCGCTCGACGACCGGGCCGCCGAGGGCGAGCGGTCGGTGGGCGAGCTGTTCGGCGCGCGGCTCGGGCCCCTGCCGCGCACCCACCTGGCGCAGGTCGTGCACCGCGCGGACCACGGGCGGTCCACGCTCGGACCGAACGGCACGTGGAACTACTGGTGGCAGGCGCACTACCTCGACGCCGTCGTCGACGCCGGCCTGCGCGCGCTGCGGACCGGCGACCGGGCCGGCGCCGAGCTCCGGGCGCGGCGCGGCGACCGGCTGCTCGCGACGATCCGCCTGCGCAACGGCCTGCGCTGGGTCAACGCCTACTACGACGACATGGCCTGGCTCGCCCTCGCGACCGGACGGCTGCGCGACCTCCACGCGCGGGTCGGTCGCACCGCGCGGCACCGGCGCCTCGCCTCGGCCGACCGGCAGCTGACGGCGCAGCTGCGCTCCGCCCACACCGACGACCTCGGCGGCGGGCTCTTCTGGAACCGCGCGCGCGACTTCAAGAACAGCCCGGCGACCGCGCCCGCCGCCCTGCACCTCGCGCGCAGCGGCGCCACCGACGAGGCGCGCCGCCTGCTCGACTGGGTCTACGCCCGGCTGTGGTCGCCGCAGAGCGGGCTGGTGCGCGACGGCATCCGGCTTCAGGGCGGCACCGAGGTGCTCGTCCCCGACGTGTGGTCCTACAACCAGGGCACGGTGCTCGGCGCGCTCGTCGAGCTCGGCGACGCCGAGAGCCGGTCGCGGGCGGCGGCGCTCGTGGCGGCCGTCGACGCCGAGCTCACGACCGACGTCGCCGGCGCACGGGTGCTGCGCACGCACGGCGACGGCGACGGCGGGCTCTTCACCGGCATCCTCGTGCGCCACCTCGCGACCGCGGCGTCGCCCGACTCCGGCCTCGACGACGCGACCCGGGCGACCGCGCGCCGCCTCGTGCACGACACGGCGGAGGCGCTGTGGGGTGGGCGGGCCCCGCTCGAGCTGCCAGGTCGCCGCGACCCGTCCGTCTTCCCGGTGGAGCCCGGGGGCCGCGCGCCCCGGCCGCCGCTCGAGCTGTCACCGCAGCTGCAGGCGTGGACCGTCCTCGAGGCCGCCGCGACCCTGACCTGAGGGCCGGGGCCCCCGAGCGACGACCGTTGCGTATGCCGTCCCCTCCTCTCGCGACGCACCCGTGCGTGCGCGGGGCCCAGCCACGAGCCGGGTCACCGGCACGCGCGAGCAACGGTCGTCGGCCGGTCCGCAGGTCTCGGATCGGGCACGAAGGCTGGGAGCGGGCTGGGAATCGCAGCGATCCCGGGTGAGACTCGAGGGGTGCGCACTCCCCGGGCCCTCGTCGCCGGCATCACGGCCGGACTGCTGCTCGGCGCCTGCTCCGCCGGAGGGCCGACCGACGACCGGGGGGGCGGCACGACGGGGCCGAGCCCCACGGCATCCGGGAGCGCGACGACCGCGCCCGGCACGACCACGACGACCGGCACGCCGACGCCCGGCCCGAGCGGCGCGGCCACGTCGGGCGGCGACCCGAGCGGCTCGGTGCCCCGGCCGACCGCGTCCGCCCCGGCGGCGAAGTCGCCCGACCCCGCGTCGATCGCCGCGCTCGTCGCGACGCGCTACGACGGCGGCAACCTGCGGCTCGGCCGTGAGCGCGGCAGCACCGACGCCTACCGGCAGTACTTCGCGACGTACGAGAGCAACGGCCTGACGATCTCGGGCCGCATCAACATCCCTCGCGGCACCGGCCCGTTCCCGGCCGTCGTGCTCGCCCACGGCTACGTCGACCCGAAGGTCTACACGAACGGGCAGACGATGCTCCGCGAGCGTGACCACCTCGCCCGCCGGGGCTACGTCACGCTCCACATCGACTACCGCAACCACGCGCAGTCCGACGACGACCCGCGCAACGACGCGAACCTCCGGGCGGGCTACACCGTCGACGCGATCAACGCCGGGCTCGCGCTCAAGAAGGCGCAGGTCGTCGATCCCGACCGGGTGGCGCTCATCGGCCGCTCGATGGGCGGCGGGGTCGTCTACAACGCCCTCGTCGTCCGTCCCGGCCTGTTCCGGGCGGCCGTGGCCTACGCGCCGGTCAGCTCCGACACCGTCGACAACTTCGACAAGTGGGTGCGCCGCGACACCTCACGCGCAGGCGCGGCCCGCGCCGTCATCGCGCGGCTCGGCACGCCCGAGGCGAAGCCCGCCGCCTGGGCCGCCACGAGCCCCCGCACCTACTTCGGCCGGATCACCGAGCCGCTGCTCATCCACCACGGCACCGCCGACGAGGACTGTCCGCTGTCGTGGTCGCGCGAGTCGGTGGCGGCGCTCCAGGCCGCGGGCAAGGACGTCGAGCTGCGGGTCTACCCCGGGGGGCGGCACACGCTCACGTCACCGCAGTGGGACACCTCGATCCGGCGCACCGAGGCCTTCCTGGCCCGCCACCTCAGGTGACGTCGAGCCCGAGCAGCCGGGCGCCGTTGCGCCACAGCACGTCCCGCATCCAGTCGTCACCCAGGTCGAGCCGCGCGAGCGCCTCGAGCTGGTGGGCGTAGGGGTAGGGGATGCTCGGAAAGTCCGAGCCGAGGACGACGCGGTCGCGCAGGCCCGCGAGGCGCTCGACGTAGCCCTCCGGGAAGGGCGCGAAACGGTTCGTGAAGTCGGTGCCGTTCATCGTCGTGTCGAGGTGGACGCCGCCGAACTCGTCGGCCAGGTCGGCGAACTCGTGGTACTCGGGCATGCCGAGGTGGGCCACGACGAGCACGAGGTCCGGATGCCGGCGCAGCACCTCGCGCACGCCGCCCGGGCCCGTGTGGGTGCCGCGGATCGGCGCCGAGCCGGCGTGCACGACGACCGGCGCGCCGGCGCGCGCGAGGCGCGCCCACGCCGGGTCGAGGCGTTCGTCGTCGGGCGTGAAGTCACCCACCTGCACGTGGAGCTTGAAGAGCCGCGCACCGGCGTCGAGGGCGTCCGCGACGTCGGTGTCGACGCCCGGCTCGGGGTAGAACGTGGCACAGTGCACGGCGTCCGGCACGCGCCGCGCGAAGTCGGCCGACCACGCGTTGAGCCACCGCGCCATGCCCGGCCGGTGCGCGTAGGCCAGCGCCGGGATCGCCCGCAGGCCGAGGGCGCGCAGCGTCTCGATGCGCTCGCCCTCGTCGGCGCGGTAGGTGATGGGCCACGGCGTGCCGTAGTGCGTCTGCGCCTCGTCGAAGTAGGCCCACACCTTGCGCTGCACCGCGTGGGGCAGGAAGTGCACGTGCACGTCGGCGAGGCCCGGCAGACCGAGCGCGGCGACGTAGGCCGGCACGGCGGCATCCGTCAGTGGTCCGGGGGTCGTCACGCCACGCAGCGTAGGCGACCGTGTGGCAGGGTGGTCGGCCCGGACGCCGACCGACGTCAGGACCCCGCCCGTGCGCGCACTGACCTACCTCATCGCCTCGACCATCGACGGCTTCGTGGCCGGGCCCGACGGCGGCGACCCCTCCGGGCCGGACGGCTTCTGGCCGGTGTCGCCCGACTACCTGGCTCACCTCGTCGCGCACTACCCGGAGACGCTGCCGGTCATGGCGCACGAGCCGCTCGGCGTCACCGGGCCGTGGCAGCACTTCGACACGGTGCTCGAGGGCCGCGGCTCCTACCAGGTGGGCCTCGACGCCGGGGTCACGAACGCCTACCCGCACCTGCGACACGTCGTCTTCTCCCGCACCCTCGGCGCGAGCACCGACCCGGGCGTCGAGGTCACGGCCGACGACCCGGTCGCGACGGTGCGCCGCCTCAAGGCCGAGGAGGGCGGCGGCCTCTGGCTCGTCGGTGGCGGGACGCTCGCGGCCGCCCTCGCCGACGAGATCGACCGGCTCGTCGTCAAGGTCGGGCCGGTGACGGTCGGCGACGGCATCCCGCTCCTCGGTCGCGGCGCGGCGTTCGAGCCGCGGGCCTGGCGGCTCGCCGACCACGCCGTGGCCGGCGACACCGTCGTGCTGACGTACGAGCGCGCCACCGCCTGACAGGCGGTGGCGCGCTCGGGACGCTCGGAGCGACCGAGGCATCCGGGACGCCCGCTCGGGTGCCGCTCAGTCGGCGAGGGCACCCATCGGGTCCCAGGCCGGGAGCACGATGGGCTCCTGGTCGAGCGTGGCCTGCAGCTCGGCAGGCAGGGCGTCGCGACGCACCGCCACCTCGAAGACGAACTCGGCGAACCAGCTGTCGTTCATCGTCATGAAGCCCTTGTCGCCCTTCTCGGTGCCCCAGCTGTTCTCCACGCGCCAGCGGCGGGGGGCCCCGTCGTGCAGGTCGACACCGGTGAAGAGCATCGCGTGCGTCATGAGCGACTCGTGGTGCGTGAGCCGGTCGGCCTTGCCGAGGCTCGGCTCGGTGCCGTAGACGGCCGCCCGGTCGTAGAGCGCGGCGTCCCACAGGCCGAGGTCCGCGTTCGACATCTGCCCGGTGTCGCAGCCGAACCAGACAGGCTCGCCGCCCGAGATCGTCTGCGCGGCCAGCGACTTCATCAGGTCGGGTTCGACGTTGAGGTAGGTGACGGGCGGCGCGCCGACGACGTTGCCGAGGTGCTCGACGGTGAAGGTGCGGCCGTAGGG
Organism: Terrabacter sp. NPDC000476; assembly: GCF_040300125.1. Lineage (NCBI taxonomy): Bacteria > Bacillati > Actinomycetota > Actinomycetes > Micrococcales > Intrasporangiaceae > Terrabacter > Terrabacter sp. NPDC000476. Next base: position 698,439 of record NZ_JBEPDF010000002.1, on the reverse strand, counting down.
GCTCGACTCGCGCGGGTCGTTGACGAGGCAGACGTAGTCCTCGAGCGGCACCGTCACGTAGCGCTCGGCGAACTCGAGCGGCGTCATCGAGCCGTCCCGGTGGAAGCCGCCGTCGGTGTCCTTCCACTGCCACACGAACGACTCGGGCGGGGTGCCGAGGTGGATGCAGAGCAGTCGGTGGATCGAGGCGAGCACCTCCTCCTTCGCGTCCTGCACGTCGTCGGCGCCGGCTCCCGCGGCCGCGAGCGCCCGCAGGTCGCGCGCCGCCTGGCGCAGGATCGTGCCGATGTCGCGGTTCATCAGGCGGGTGTTGCTCGAGCTCTTCGTCTCGGGCATGGCCACCTTGGGCACGAGCCCGTGCTTGACGACGAGCGCGACAAACATGTTCCACTGCCCGCCGTCCTCGGCCGGCGTCGCGAGCAGGTGGGCGACCGTGCGGTCGTCGACGTCGCGGTCGGCCGTGGCGATGATCGACTCGAGCCAGTGGTTGGCCTTCTCGAACTTGTCCCAGAAGAGCAGGTGGTTCTGCGAGAACTCGAAGTCCTTGACCCCGAGCTTCGCCCGCGCGCCGGCGCGCAGCAGGTTGGTCCCAGCGAACAGCCAGCAGCGCCCGCTCTTCTCCTGCGACGTCGCCGCCCAGTCGTCGAGCAGGTGCGACACCGAGTGGTCGATGCCGGTCACCACCCGGCGGTCGAGGGCGATGTCGTCGACCGACGTCGTCGTCACGGCGTTCTGCAACATCCGTGCTGTGGGGTCGGCCTCGAACGCCTTCGTGAGGCGCTCGACGAGGTCGGGGTCAAGGTCGCGCGGCATGGGCCACTCCTTCGAGCTTCTCGGGATCCCAGCATCGTAGGCGCGCCAGGGCGTCCCGGGCGGGCGAGGACCCCGTCACCTCTCGCGACGCGGGAGCCGTGGAGCGGGCCGGCGGACGGGTCGGCGGACGGGTCGACGACTCAGGCGACGCCCTCGGCCACGACCTCGACGGGGACGACACCGGCATACGTCCTCGCCGCTGCGCGCACCTCGTCGGCACTCATCGAGCCGGCTACGAGCGCGAGGTCGGGCAGGAAGTGCACGACCGTGCCCGACGCGGGCGAGGCGGGCAGCGGGTCGAGCGGGCCGCTCGGGATCCCGTGCTCGAAGCGCCGGCTCCAGCCGCCCTCTCGCCGTCGGTTCGTGTGCACGAGCCATGTGCTGAGCGCCGCGACGACCGAGATGCCGGAGCGTGGGCGCCCGTCGGGCAGCAGCGGCGCGTCGTCGCGACCGAAGAAGCGCAGGTCGCGCGTCGCCATGACCGGCTGCAGCGGGCCGCCGGCGGCGAACGCGCCCGCCTCACCTCGGATCTGCGCGAGGTGCTGCTCGTCGACGTCGCCGCTCCAGTCGTGCGTGGCTCCCATCCGCCCACCCTGCCAGAGCCGCGCCCGACCAGACGTCAGTGGGACAGCAGCGCCATGATCGCGCTCGAGGCCGCGAGCTGACCCGCGGCCGCAGCGGCCACGACCGACGCCATGGGCATGGGGAAGACCGCCTGGTGCGCCAGGTCGCCCGCGCACAGCACGCCCGGGCGGCTCGAGCGCCCCAGCTCGTCGATGCGCACCGCGCCGGAGGGGTTGAGCTCGAGGCCCAGCTGCTCCGCGAAGGGTGCCGACTGCCGCAGCTCGGGCCGCACGAAGAGGCCCGCGACGTGCTCGTGGGACCGTCGGCCGTCCGCGTCCTCGAGCGTCACGCGCACCCCGTCCTCGTGCGGCTCGACGCAGACGACCCGTTCGGATCGCACGCCGGTGCCGTCCGGCAGCCCGTCGGGCACGTCCGCGCCGTCGGTGAGCACCAGGAGACCCGACGCGATGCGGCCGAGCAGCGCCGAGAGGTGCGGGGCGGCCGCGGCGCCGAGGATGCCCACGCGACGGCCGCTCAGCTCGTGACCGTGGCAGAACGGGCAGTGCGCCACCGGCCCGCCCCACAGCGCGTCGAGCCCCGGCACCGCCGGCAGCACGTCGCGCACCCCCGTGGCGAGCACCACGGCGTGGGCGGTGACGGTGCGCCCGTCGGACGCGCGCACCCGGAAGTGGCCGTCGACCTCCTCGATGGACTCGACCCTGACCTCCCGCAGCTCGACGGTGCCGTATGCCGCCAGCTGGGCGCGCGCGTCCGCGCGGAACTGCGCCGGTGGCGTCCCGTCGTGGGCCACGACGTTGTGCATGTGCGCGGCGGCGGCGTTGCGGTAGGCGCCGTCGTCGAAGAGGACGACGTCGCGGTGGATGCGCCCGAGCGTCAGCGCGGCCTGGAGGCCGGCCGGTCCGCCCCCGACGACGACGACCTCGGTGGTACTGACCTGCTGCTGCGTCTTCATGTCCATGGCTCTCTCCCTCTCGCTCTTGGCGGGCTGGGGACCAGCGTGTACCTTCAGGTCGACATGAAGGCAAGCGATCGACCAGGGCGATGGACGGTCGGCGAGCTGGCGGCCCGCTTCGAGCTCCCGACCCACGTCCTGCGGCACTGGGAGGACCTCGGGCTGCTGGCCCCGGAGCGCGACGCGTCGGGCTACCGCCGGTACGGGCAGGGCGACCTCGTGCGGGTCGCCGTCATCCTGCGCAACAAGGCGGCCGGCATGACGCTGGAGCAGATCGGGGTGCTCCTCGACGGTGAGGCAGCAGGACGACACGAGGTGCTGGAGGCGCACCTGCGAGACCTCACGGAGCGCGCCCGCTCCATCGAGCGGTCGCGCGAGATGACCGAGCACGCGCTGCGCTGCCGCGCGCACGACATCGTGGCCTGCCCGCGCTTCGCGCAGCACGTGGACGACCTCGTGGGCGGGCGGGCGACGGGCGGCGTGGCCGGGTGGGACGACACCCGGGCCTGACGCCGAATGGTCGTCACGCCGTCGGCGAAGTCCCCTTGGCACGGCCGGGCCGCACCCGTGAGGATCGGTGCATGAGACTCCTCGTGCTCGGAGGCACGCACCACGTCGGACGCGCCGTCGTCAAGACGGCGCTCGCCCGCGGCGACAGCGTCACGACGATCAACCGTGGCGCGACCGGCAGGCCCGTCGACGGGGCGCAGGCGCGGCACGCCGACCGCCTCGACCCGGACGCGATGGCCGCCGCGCTCGGCACCGACACGTGGGACGCCGTCGTCGACACGTGGTCGGGCGCCCCGGTCGCCGCGGCGACCTCGGCGCGACTGCTCCGCGGCCGGGCCGCGCACTACGCGTACGTCTCCTCCTGCTCGGTCTACACGTGGCCGATGGCCGTCGGCACCGACGAGCACGCGCCGGTCGCCCCGGGCGACGCCTCGTCCACGAGCACCGACGACTACGCGGCGGCCAAGCGCGGCGCCGAGCTCGCCGTGCTCGAGAACTTCGACGGCGACATCGCGATCGCCCGGGCGGGGCTCATCCTCGGCCCCTACGAGGTCGTCGGCCGCCTGCCGTTCTGGCTGAACCGCGTCGCCCAGGGCGGCCGGGTGCCGGCCCCCGGCCCGCGGGAGCGGCCGTTGCAGCTCGTCGACGCCCGCGACATCGCCGACTGGCTGCTCGGGAGCCGACCCGTCGGCACCTTCAACACCGCGAGCGCACCGGGGCACACGACGATCGGCGACCTGCTCGACGAGGCGCAGCGCGTCACGGGCGGGGACGCGCAGCTCGTCTGGGTCGAACCCGAGACGGTCGAGGCCGCCGGGGTGGAGCCGTGGACGCAGCTGCCGATCTGGGTGCCGCCGACCGGTGAGCTCGCCGGGCTGCACGCCCTCGACACCTCGGCCGCGGCCGCCGCGGGCCTGCGCTGCCGACCGGTGGCCGAGACCGTGCGCGACACGTGGGCCTGGCTGCAGGACGAGGGCCTGCCTCCCCGGCCGGGCAACCGCGCCGGCAGCCCGATGGACGCGGAGGCGGAGGCGCGCCTGCTCGCCCTCCACGACGCGGGGCCGTCGCAGCCCTGAGCGACCGGGCGCCGGCGGCTCCTCGTCAGCGCGTGCGAGCCCGGTGGGCCGCCGCCTTCACCCGGCTCTGGCACCGCGGTGAGCAGAAGCGGCGCGTGCCGTTCTTCGACCCGTCGACGTAGACGCGGTCGCACACCGGAGCACCGCACACGCCGAGACGGCCGGCGAGGTCGCTGCCGAGCGCGAGCGCGAGGCCCGAGGCGAGACCGGCCTGCCAGCCGCGGACGAAGCCGTCGTCGGGGCCGTGGAAGTGCAGCGCGAAACCCCCGTGACCGTCGGCGTCGAGACGAGGGCGCGCACCGGTCGCCTCGAGCAGCCCGTTGACACGCCGCACGGCGCCGGCCAGGTCGTCACGGGCGGTGGCCTCGAAGACCGCCCGGACCTGGGGCACGACCTGCAGCAGCGCCCGCACCTCGGCCTCGCCGGGGTGGGCGCGCCGGCCGGGCCCCGACGTGAGGTCCGCGACGGCGGCGACGAGGGCGGCGCCCGTCGGCGGTTCGTGCACCGCGCCACCCTCCTCGCCCGGCGACGCGAGGTTGACGAGACCGACGGCCACGGCGAGCAGCCGGTCGACATGACTGTCGAACTTCACTTGACCAGTCACTCCTCCGGTTCTACGGTCATGACTGTCCAAGCGTACTTCGACAGTCAGGCAGGCCATGCCCCCCGTTCCCGGCACGACCTCCCGTGCGACGACGACCCTGCCGCGCCAGGTGCGGGTGCTCGTGCTCGCGCGCTGCGTCAACCGCCTCGGCGGGTTCTCGATGGCCTTCCTCGGGGTACTTTTCGTGCGCGAGCTGGGTGCCGGGCCGGCCGAGACGGCCCTGGCCCTCACCTGCTTCGGGGTGGCGACGATCCCCTCCCGCATGCTCGGTGGACACCTTGCCGACGCATGGGGGCACCGCCGCACCATGCTGCTCGGGCTCGTCGGCTGCGCGATCGCCCAGCTCGCCGTGGCCGGCGCCTCGTCGGTCGGCCTCGCGGCCGCGGCCGCCACCCTGCTCGGACTCGCCTACGAGGTCGTCGAGCCGCCGACCCAGGCCCTCGTCTCGGACCACGTGCCAGAGCCCGCTCGGGTCTTCGCCTACTCGGTTCTCAACGCCTCGCTCGCGGTCGCCGGCGTGCTGGCCGGACTCCTCGCCACGGTCGTCTCGCCGCACGGGCTGCGCTGGCTTTTCGTCGTCGACGCGCTCACCTGCCTCGCGTGCGCCGCCCTCGTGGTCCGGGTCGTCGACCCCGACCACCAGGGCACGCGGGCGACGACCACCGTCCCCACCACCGTCTCGACCACCGTCTCGACCACCGTCTCGACCACCGTCTCGACCACCGTCTCGACCACCGTCTCGACCACCGTCTCGACCACCGTCTCGACCACCGGCTCGACCACCGTCCCGACCGGGTGGTCGCGCTGGCGCGCGGCCCTCGGCGACCGGCGCCTGTGGCCCGTCGTCGCGTTCGGCACCGTCGTCGCGACGGTGACGATGGTCGTCGTCCTCGGGGTGCCGCTGCTCGTCGAGCAGCGCGGCTGGTCCCCGGCCGTCACCGGCGCGGTGCTGGCCGCGGCAGCGGCGGCGAGCGTGCCCGGCGCCTGGCTCGCGGCGGCGGTCCGGCAACGCGCCGACGAGCGGCGGGTGCTTCTCGTCGGCGAGCTCGCGGCCGCTGCCGGTCTCGTGACCATCGCCGCGGCGCACCACCCCGCAGTGCTCGCCGCCGGCCTCGTTGCCTTCGACGTGGGCGGCCTGCTCGTGCTGGCCACGACCATGGCCCGCGCCGGCACGCTCGCGCCGGAGGGGGCGCGCGGGACCTACCTGGCCCTGCTCGGTCTGACGTGGGGCCTGGCGACGTCGGTGGCACCGACGCTGCTCGCACTCGGCTCGGCCCCCGGCCCCGGCATCCCGTTCGCGGTGGCGGGGGTCGCCCTCGCCGTCTCGGGCGGCGTCCGCGCGGCCCACACGGCCCGGGCGGCGCGACCCACCGCGCGATTCGACCCTACCCTCACGTAAGGGTAGGGTCTGGCGGGTTCGAGACCACCTGCCGAGGAGAACCGTGCCCGAGGCCCGCCCCACGACCGACCTGCTGCAGATCGGCGACGTCGCCGACCGCACCGGCCTCAGCCTCCGCACGATCCGGCACTACGAGGAGGTCGGGCTGCTGCCCGAGCCGCAGCGCAGCCCCGGCGGCTTCCGCCTCTACTCCGAGCTGGCCGTCGAGCGGCTGCTGCTCATCAAGCGGATGAAGCCGCTCGACTTCACGCTCGAGCAGATGCGCGACCTCATCGACGTCCGCGACGAGCTCGCCCGGCCCCGCCTGACGCGCGCGCGCCGTACCGAGCTGACCGAGCACCTGCGCACGTACCACGCGCTCGTCGAGCACCAGCTCCGTCGGCTGCGCGAGCGCGTCGAGAGCGCGGAGGCCTTCGCGCGCCAGCTCGGCGACGAGATCGACTGAGCACCAACAGCATTCACGCACGCCATCCACGCACGTCCACAGAGACCTGCACCGCCCGCACAGCGTCGTCCGGGCAAGCCCGCGCCTTCACCGAGGAGCCCCGATGACCACCCCTGCCCCCCTGACCCCGACCGACCCGACCCCGACGAGGCCGCCCTTCGCGCACGAGTCCGACGTGACCTCGGTCCGCGCGGCGCTGCGCTCGCCGAAGAGGCTGCGCATCGAGGTGCTCGGCGGCCTCGTGGTCGCCCTGGCCCTCATCCCCGAGGCCATCTCCTTCTCGATCATCGCCGGCGTCGACCCACGCGTCGGGCTCTTCGCCTCGTTCACGATGGCGGTCAGCATCGCCGTCCTCGGCGGTCGCCCGGCGATGATCTCGGCCGCCACGGGCGCCGTCGCCCTCGTCATCGCCCCGGTCGTGCGCGACCACGGGCTCGACTTCCTCATCGCGACGGTCATCCTCGCCGGCGTCATCCAGGTCGCCCTCGGCCTGCTCGGCGTCGCGAAGCTCATGCGCTTCATCCCGCGCTCGGTCATGGTCGGCTTCGTCAACGCGCTGGCGATCCTCATCTTCCTCGCGCAGCTCCCGCACCTCGTCGACGTCCCCTGGGTCGTCTACCCGCTCGTCGCCGTGGGCATCGCCGTCATGGTGCTGCTGCCCCGCGTCACGACCGCCGTGCCGGCGCCCCTCGTGGCCATCGTCGCCCTCACCCTCTTCACCGTCGTCGCCGCCGTGACGGTGCCGACCGTCGGCGACGAGGGCGCGCTCCCCGACAGCCTGCCGAGCCTCCTGCTCCCGAACGTCCCGTTCACCCTCGAGACCCTCTCGACCATCGCGCCGTACGCCCTTGCCATGGCGCTCGTCGGGCTGATGGAGTCGCTGATGACGGCCAAGCTCGTCGACGACATCACCGACACGCACTCGAACAAGACGCGCGAGGCCTGGGGCCAGGGCGCCGCCAACGTCGTCACCGGCTTCTTCGGCGGGATGGGCGGCTGCGCGATGATTGGCCAGACGATGATCAACGTCAAGGCCTCGCACGCCCGCACCCGCATCTCGACGTTCCTCGCCGGTCTCTTCCTGCTCGTCCTCGTCGTCGGCCTCGGCGACCTCGTCGCGATCATCCCGATGGCGGCGCTCGTCGCCGTCATGATCATGGTCTCGGTGGGCACGATGGACTGGCACAGCATCCGGCCCGCGACCCTGCGCCGGATGCCACGCAGCGAGACCCTCGTCATGGTCGCGACGGTCGCCGTCGTCGTCGCCACCCACAACCTCGCGATCGGCGTCGTCGTCGGCGTCCTCGTCGCCATGGTCCTCTTCGCCCGCCGCGTCGCCCACCTCACGCGGGTCGTCGACGTCGCGCACCCCGACGCGAACACCCGCGTGTATGCCGTCGAGGGCGAGCTCTTCTTCGCCTCCAGCAACGACCTCGTGACGCAGTTCGACTACGTCGGCGACCCGGCGAACGTCGTCGTCGACCTGTCGCGCGCCCACGTCTGGGACGCCTCGACGGTCGCGACCCTCGACGCGATCACTCATAAGTATGCCGCCAAGGGCAAGACCGTCACCATCACCGGGCTCGACGACGCGAGTCGGGCGCGGCACGACCGGCTCGCCGGCCGGCTCGGCGGCGCGCACTGACCGAGGCGGTCAGTGGCCGTGGTTGCGGCGACGGAACTCCTTGGGGGCCCGCACGCCCGCGTAGGAGCGGCCGGGGTCGACGACGAAGCCCTGGCGCAGCGCCTCACGGCCGACGAGCATGCGGAAGCCCATGCGGTGCCGGTTCGTCAGGGTGACCTCGGCGGGCACCGTGCGCCCGGCGAGCGAGAGGTCGAGCAGCACGACGTAGCGCTGCTGGGCATGCCCCGACGAGCTGCGCACGTGGCGCCGGTCGTGCACCGGGCACTCGACCTCGACGGGGTCGTCGTCGGTGTCCTGCCACGGGTGCGCGGTGAAGCGCACCCACGGCGCGCCGTCGCGCTCGAACTCCTCGAGGTCGGCGGCGTGCAGCGCGGAGGTGCGCGCGCCGGTGTCGATCTTCGCCTTGAGCCACGGCATCCCGATGCCGGGCAGGCCGACCCACTCCCGCCATCCGACGGGGGTGCTTGAATAGGCCGGCCCAGTCACCCGCCCATCTTGGCAGGACACCGGATGAAACTCGCGATCCTCTCGCGCGCGCCGCGCGCGTACTCGACGCAGCGCCTGCGCACGGCCGCCCTCGACCGCGGCCACCAGGTGCGCGTGCTCAACACGCTGCGGTTCGCCATCGACCTCACGGGCACGGAGCCCGACCTGCAGTTCCGGGGGCGGCCGATCTCGGACTACGACGCGGTGCTCCCGCGCATCGGCGCCTCGATCACGTACTTCGGCACCGCCGTGGTGCGCCAGTTCGAGCAGATGGACGTCTACACGCCGAACACGGCCAACGGCATCTCCAACGCCCGCGACAAGCTCCGCGCCGCGCAGATCCTCTCGCGCCACAACATCGGCATGCCGGCGACGACGTTCGTGCGCAACCGCGTCGACGTCATGCCGGCCATCGAGCGCGTGGGCGGCGCGCCGGTCGTCATCAAGCTGCTCGAGGGCACGCAGGGCATCGGCGTCATCCTCGCCCCCGACATCAAGGTCGCCGAGGCCATCATCGAGACGCTGCACAGCACGAAGCAGAACGTGCTCATCCAGAGCTTCGTCTCCGAGAGCAAGGGCCGCGACATCCGGGCGCTCGTCGTCGGTGACCGCGTCGTCGCCGCCATGCGGCGGCGGGCCAAGGGCGACGAGTTCCGCTCCAACGTGCACCGCGGGGGCATGGTCGAGCCGGTCGAGCTGACCCCGGAGTACGAGCAGGCGGCCGTGCGCTCCGCGCAGATCATGGGGCTGCGGGTGGCCGGCGTCGACATGCTCGAGGGCAACGACGGCCCGCTCGTCATGGAGGTCAACTCCTCCCCCGGCCTCGAGGGCATCGAGCGGGCGACGAACCTCGACGTCGCCGGTGCCATCGTCGACCACATCGCGGGCCAGGTCGCCTTCCCGGAGATCGACGTGCGCCAGCGCCTCACCGTCTCGACGGGCTACGGCGTGGCCGAGCTCGTCGTGCACGCCGGGGCAGACATCATCGGCAAGACGATCGGCGAGTCGGGCCTCGAGGAGCGCGACCTGCAGGTGCTCACCCTGCACCGGGGCCCGAGCGTCGTGCCGAACCCGCGCCGCCGCGTCGTGCTCGAGGCCGAGGACCGGCTGCTGTGCTTCGGCCGCCTCGAGGAGATGCGCTCGATGATCCCGGAGCGCCGCCGGCGGCGCGCCAAGGTGCGCAAGCTGCCGACCGAGCCCATCCACCCGACCGCCTGACCGCCTGACGGCCACCCGTCCCGCAGGCGGTTCCGGCGGTCGAGTCAGCCGTCCCCGCTGCGCGGCGCGAGCACGTCGAGGTCACGCTCGGCGTAGAGCCGGTGGTGCCACTCCTCGTTGAGGATCGTGCGCAGGATGCGGGTGACGGCATACGGCTCGGGCTCGGGGTAGCCGGGCTCGGTGACCGGTGCCGTCGTGCCCGCGAGCTGCTCGTCGGTGAGCGCGTCGACGACGCGGCGCACCATGGCCGTCCGCTCGGCGCGGAGGGCGAGCACCTCCTCGAGCGAGGGGCGGGCCGACCGGTCGCGCGGCACCGGCGGCGAGTCGGGCATGTCGTCGTGCGGCAGGTCGAGCGGGTGCCACGGCTCGGGGTCGCCGAGCAGCGCCCGCGCCACCCAGGCGTCGGTGGCGAAGACGAGGTGGCGCAGCGTCTCGACGAACGACCACTCGCCGTCGACCCGCTCGTGGAGCAGCTCGGGGTCGAGGCTGCGGGCGCGCTCGACCGTCGCCGCCCACCGCCGCTCGAGCACGTCCCACGCCTCGCGGTAGCCGGCGGCGTCGGTGGGGCGCATCCTGGCCCGGTCGGGGTCGCGGCGGTCGAGCTCGGCCTCGACGAGGGGGGCGACGTCGACGCCGTTGATGCGAACGTTCTCGACGTCGCCGGTGATGTCGACGTCCTCGAGCCACACGTCACGGGCGCGCAGGCCGCGCAGGTCGACCATGCGCAGGCTCGCGCCGCGCAGGTCGACGTCGTGCAGTCGCGCGCCATCGAGGTAGACGTCCTCGAAGGTGGCTCCGGTGAGGCGCACCCGCTCGAACGCCGTGCCGCTGCGGTCCTCGTACGCCTGCTCAGCCATGCGTGGCCTCCCCGTCCGTCGGCCACCGTGGCCGTTCGTCGTGGAGCAGCGTAGGGCCGGTCGCGGACGTTCGGCAGCGTGTGGACAGGCGGGGTGTGGACGACCACGGGTGGGTCAGCGCACGCCCTCGACGATGAGCAGCACACCGAAGACGAGGAACGCGGCGGCCGCGCCCCACTTGATGACGTGCTCCGGCAGGCGCTTGCCGAGCGCGGCGCCGACGACGATCGCGAGCGCGTCGGCCGCGACCATGCCGACGGTGCTGCCGAGCCACGTGCCGAACCAGCCGTGCTGCGTGGCGAGCGTGATCGTCGCGAGCATCGTCTTGTCGCCGAGCTCAGCGAGGAAGAACGCGACGGTGACGGCGATGATCGCGGTGCGGCGCGTCGTGCGGGCGACGGACGCCTCCTCGTCGGAGAGCGAGTCGCCGCGCAGCGTCCAGGCGGCGAAGACGAGGAAGGCGACGCCGGCCGTGATCGAGATGGCGTCGCGGGGCAGGTTGTCGCCGATGGCCGCACCGATCGCCACGGAGCCGAGGTGCACGACGGCGGTGGCGATGGTGATGCCGACGAGGACGTGGAGCATCTTGAAGCGGGTGGCGAAGGTCATCGCCATGAGCTGGCTCTTGTCGCCGAGCTCGGCGACGAAGATGACGGCAGCGCTGATCAGGAAGGCGGACATCGGTGGGTCTCTCCTCGGCGAACCGGCGCGAGGCACGTCGGGAGCCTCGACCTGGTGCGCCCGTCGGTGGGTCGGCACGAGGTCGAAAGTCTCGTCCGCCGCACGTGGACGACCGGTGGTGCCGGTGTCACGTCGAGGGCCCACCGCACCGGGCCGGAGCCAGCATGTCGATGCGGTCGTTGGGGACTACTCCCTTTCGATGGCACGACCGTAGGCGCACCTCGACGGGTGGTGCAACGTCTCGGTCTGCCTAGCGATTGTTCTCGGAAAGCCTTGTGGCGCTGATGTGCCGACACATGGAGTAGTGACATCCCTTGTCATTCAGAGCTTCTCGCGCCGCAGGCTCTGCACAGACGAGCAGCGCAGACACGGCCTGGTCACCGAGCTCGGCGGTGGACGACGTGGCCGCTCCCGGGGCGGTCACCGCGACCAGCGTGGCGCCGCCGAACGGTCGTCGCTCGAGCACGACGACCTTCGCGTCGACGCACACCCCGGTGTCGGCGAGCCAGCGCAGCAGGGCGGGGTCGTCGTCGTCGATGCGGGCGACGTAGCGCGGCTCGTCGACGGGCACGGCGGCCAGCGGCACGGCATCGGGCTGGTGCAGCACGCCGTCGGCTGTCGGGATGGGGTCGCCGTGCGGGTCGCGCCACGGATGGCCGAGCTGCTCGGCCATCCGGTCGACCATGAGGGAGGAGACGGCGTGCTCGAGCACCTCCGCGTCGTCGTGCACCTCGTCCCAGGAGTAGCCGAGCGACGTGACGAGGAAGGTCTCGACGAGCCGGTGGCGACGCACCATCCGCAGGGCCTGGCCCAGCCCCTCCTCCGTCAGTCGCATGCCGCCGTAGCGCTTGTGCGCGACGAGCCCGCCGTCGGCGAGCTTGCGGGCCATCTCCGACACCGACGAGGTCGAGACCCCGAGTCGGGCGGCCACGGCCGCGTTGCTGACCGTCTCCTCGTCCCACTCGCCGAGGGAGAAGATCACCTTGAGGTAGTCCTCGACGGCGGTGCGGTTCTCGGTCTTGGCCACCGCCCGAGACTACGGGAGCAGGCGGTCGACCAGCCACGCGAGCAGCACGAAGGCCGCGACGAAGGCGGCCGAGCGCACCACACCGGTCACGAGCGCGCGCACCTCAGAGTTCGGCATACCCAACTTTTATCATAGGCAGACCGAGCATGCTGGAACTTCCCGTGCCGTCCCGCGTCAGGAGAGGGTGCCGGCGACCGCGACGACGAGTCCGCCGAGGAGGAAGGCGGCGATGGCCGCGGCGAGCGCCGGAGTCGGCAGGTCGGGGACGAACCGCCTCGCGCCGGTGGGCGCTGCGTCGCCGTGGAGACCGTGCGTCAGCGCGTGCCCCTTGCCGCGGGCGAGCAGGTAGCGGTTGACGGGGTAGGCCGCGAAAAAGGCGGCGGCGAGCGAGATCGCCATGCCGACCCAGAAGACCACGTTGACGAGGCCGGCATCCATCGCCCCGGGGATGACGGCCATGACGAGGTTGTCGACGACCTCCATCGTGAGGATCGACACCGTGTCTGCGGCGAGCACGAGCCGCAGCGCCGCGCCCAGCGAGAGGCCGCCTCGAAGCAGCGGGAAGCTCGAGAGGGTGTAGCCGAAGACGAAGGCGAGCGCGATCGACAGCGCGATCGTCTGCGCCGAGCCCAGCCCCACGGCCGTCCCGACGAGCAGGCCGACGATCTCGCCGACGGCGCACCCGGTGAGGCAGTGCAGGGTGGCGCTGCCCGCCATCGACGCGACGCCACCAGCGTGCGCACCGTTCGCGCCGTGCCCGGCTGGCTCGTGGGAGTCCTGGGTCCGATGGTCCAGGTGGCTCAGGTGGTCCATGGCGGCCCTTCCGATGTGAGTGCGATATACCCCCGGTGGGTATGCGGTTAGAGGCGGTAACGTGGCAGCGCCGCGTTCTCTTCCCGGACCGCCCTGCTCGTCCCGGGCACGTCGGTCGCCACGGTCACCTCGTGCGGCGCAGCGTGCCGGACCCGCGGCGGAGCAGCCCCCACCCGGCGAGCAGGAGGGCGGCGCTGACGACGAGGAAGCCGAGGTCCCACGCGAGCGGCGCGCCCAGGTCGTCGCGCACGTGGTGGATGCCGAGCAGCTGGTGGTCGACGAGACCTTCGACGAGGTTGAAGGCACCCCACCCGGCGAGCACCGCGCCCAGGTGGAAGCGCCGGCTCGGCGCGAGACGGCCCGCGCGCCACTGCCGGATCGTGACGACCGACGCAACGACGAGCACGCACCACGTGACCGCGTGGAAGAAGCCGTCGGCGAGGGTGTTGGCCTCGAGGCCGGCGACGGTCGTGGTGGGCTCGACGTCACTGACCATGTGGTGCCACTGGAGCATCTGGTGGAGCAGGATGCCGTCGACGAAGCCGCCGAACCCGATGCCGGAGAGCAGGCCGGGCGCAGGGGAGGGGCGGGCAGCGGGCGTCGAGGGTGCGGCTCCCGCGTCGGCGTCGACGACCATGCACCGCCCGTACCCCCGCGGGGGCGGCGCGGTCGGCGAACGGTGGCGCTGCGACAATGCGCGACGTGACCGCCCCGGACGACCCGACGGACCATCACCCGGACGAGGTGGACCGCCTTCTGCACGAGCACGCGGGCCGACAGCGCCGCGGCATCCTCGACGACCCGTCGGTCGTGGCCGCCGTCGTCGGGATCGAGCGCCTCGTCGTGGCGTGCGCCTCCACGGAGGCCGACGCCTTGCGCGACGCCCTCGCCGGCCGGGCCGTGCCGGGAGCCGACCAGCGGCACGTCGCGCAGCTCGTCGCCGAGGCGAGGGGCCACGTGTCGGCGGCCCTGGTCCGCCGTGACACCGGGCAGGGCGTCGACGCCGGTGTGGTCAACCCGGCTTCGGGTGGCTACGAGATCACGACCGATGCGACTCTGCTCCGCGCGGCCGTGCGGGCCGCGCAGGCCTCGATCTCGGCGATGCCCTACTACGGGGCCCGCTACGGCCCACGTGGGTCGCGGTTCGCCACGACCGACTCGGCGTGGCTCGTCTCCCTGGCGAGCCTCGACGGGGGCAGGGCCGTGCATCAGGTCGAGTGGCTGGCCCGTGTGCTGGCCGCCCGCGGAATGCCGTCCTGGCTGCTCGAGGTCCACCTCGAAGCGCTCGTGGCGCAACTGCGATCGGTGGCGCCCGAGGAAGCCGTCGGCTCGCTGCCCGCTGCCGCGGCACGACTCGCTGCCACGCGCCGCCGCCACGTGGGCGACGACCTGCTCGTTGCGGCGGACGACTGGGCTGACCGCGCGCTCGGGGCACAGCTGCCGGTGCCGCGCACCGGCACCCTGCTCGCCGCGGCCGTCGCCGACGAACGCGCCGGGGTGACCCGCGACGACGCGTCGCTGCTCGACTGGCTCACGCACCCGGAGCAGGTGGAGCAGGTGGACGCCCTGCGGCTGCGGCAGGTGCGCGACCGCATCCGCGACGCCGCCCGCTGAGCCGGCGGCCGCAGGCGCGGATCGAGGTGTGGCGCACCCACCGTCACCGAGCTCGCCGGCCGGGGCACGACGGTGCTGCTGACGACGCTCCGGTGGCGCCATCTCGGGCGGCACCGACCGCTACGTCGACGACCTGCTGCCGGGCAGCCTGCTCGTCCTCACGCTGGCGCTGACGTGGCTCGCCGCGATCCCGGGCCTCACCGCCACGACCGTCGACGGCGTGAGCGGCTTCTCGCACCCGCTTCTCCTCCTGCCCTTCCTCAGCTCCGCGTTCGTGCCCACCGCCGGCATGCCGGGGACCGGTCCGCTGGTTCGCCGAGCACCAGCCGGTGACCTCGATCGTCGACACGATCCGCAACCTCGTCGCCAACCGCCCGGTCGGCGCGGACCTCTGGGTCGCGCTGGCCTGGTGCGTGGGCCTGCTCGTCGTCGCCCACGCCCTCGCCCTGCGCACCGACCGCCGCACTCGGGGCCTGACGGGGCCTGACGGGGCCTGACGGGGCCTGACGGGGCCTGTCACACTTCCCCCGCGCGGATCGTCAGGTGCACGGGACGGTCGGATCGCGACCACGCCGATCCCCCATCCCGGACCCATCCACCGCTGGACGAAGGAGTCGACCATGAAGACCATGACCTGCCGGGCGCTCGGCGGCCCGTGCGACCTCGAGCACCGCGGCGCGACCGCGGACGAGGTCATCAAGGCCCAGGACGCGCACCTCAAGGAGGCGGCGGACGGTGGCGACGCGGCCCACCAGCCGGCACGGGAGGCGATGAGGGCCCGCTGGCGCCACCCGAAGCGCTCGATGGACTGGTACCGCGACACCAAGGCGGCCTTCGCCGCCCTGCCCGAGGACTGAGGCCCTCCGCCGACGGCGGCGTCCGGGCGGCGACGCCCTCCCGCGTGCCACGGAACCGCTGCGCGCGGCGCACGACACGTGCACACTGACGACGTGGAGCGCGACGAGATCGTGGCCGGTGTGCGACGCCTCTTCGACCTCGTGGCGGACAGCTACGACGCCGTCGGGGTGACCCTCTTCGAGCCCATCGCCACGGGCCTCGTGGAGGCGGTCGGCGCCGCGCCCGGTGACCGTGCGGTCGACCTCGGCTGCGGCAACGGGGTCTCGAGCCGGGCGCTCGCTGCGGCGGTCGGTCCCACCGGCTCGGTCGTCGGCCTCGACCTCAGCCCTGCCATGGTCGAGCGCGCCGCGGCGGCGCTCGAGGGGAGCCCGACCGAGGTCGCGTTCGTCGTCCGTGACGCCCAGGAGCCCGACCTCGCCCCGGCGTCCTTCGACGCCGCCATCGCCTCGCTCGTCGTCTTCTTCCTGCCCGACGCCGCCGGGGCGGTGGCGCGCTGGGTGCAGCTGCTCCGGCCGGGTGGCCGCCTCGGCCTCAGCACCTTCGGGCCGTCGAGCCCGCAGTGGCAGGCGCTCGAGGCCCCACTGCGCGAGTTCATGCCGCCGACCGACCCGCGGATGGCCGGCCCGCAGAGCCCGTTCGCGAGCGACGACGGCATGGCCGCCCTCGTCGCGGGTGCCGGCGCCGTGGACGTGCAGACCACGAGCCGCCGCGTGGAGCTCGCGTTCGACGACGTCGACCACTGGGTGCGCTTCTCGCGGTCGGTCGGGCAGCGCATCGCCTGGGAGCGCATGTCGGCCGACCAGCGTTCCCGCGTGCTCGATCAGTCGCGCGAGACCTTCGCCGAGCTGGCGGGGCCGGAAGGCTCGCTGCCGGTGTGGCAGCAGGTGCGCTACACCGTCGGGAGCGCGCCCGGCGGCCCGGGCCGGAGCTAGAGCAGGCCGGTCAGGACACCGCCGTCCGCGCGGAGGGCCGCTCCGTTCGTGGCGGACGAGAGCGGGCTGGCCAGGAAGGCCGCGAGGTCGGCGATCTCGCGCGGCTCGATGAAGCGCTGCACGAGCGAGGTCTGCCGTCCGGCGACGATGGCTCCCTTGAGCTGCTCGACGGGCACGCCCTGCAGCTGCGCGATCTGCTCGACGGCCCCGGCGACACCGTCGGAGTACGTCGGGCCGCCGAGGATCGTGTTGACCGTGACGCGGGTGCCCCGCGTGCGCTTGGCCAGCCCGTTGCCGAGTGCGAGGAGGGCCGCCTTGGTGACGCCGTAGTGGATCATGTCTGCGGGCACGTCGACCCCGGACTCGCTGCTGACGAAGATGATCCGGCCCGCGCCGCGCTCGAGCATGCCGGCGAGCACGCCCCGCGAGAGCCGCACCCCGCTCATCACGTTGAGCTCGAAGTAGGCCTGCCAGTCCTCGTCGGTGACGTCCTCGAAGGGCTTGACCTCGAAGGCGCCGACGTTGTTGACGAGGATGTCGAGGTCGCCGAGGTCGCCGAGCCGGGCGAGCACGCGCGCGACCTCGTCGGGGTCCGCGAGGTCGGCCGCGATGCCGGTGACCTCGGCGCCGGGCACGGCCCGCGCCAGCCGGTCGGTCGCGGCCCGCACCCGTTCCTCGGTGCGCCCGTTGACGACGACCCGGACCCCCTCCCGGAGCAGGGCCTCGGCGACGGCGTAGCCAATGCCCTGCGTCGAACCGCTGACGAACGCCCTCTGGCCACTGAGCTGCAGATCCACGTGCCACCCTCTCCCGACCCGGTGATGCCGGGCCTTTTCACTTTCTCAGTCAAGTGAAAGCCAGCCTCGATGAGTTTCTCGATCAAGTCAAGTCGGCTAGTCTGACGGCATGCCCGACCCCCTGCCCGACCCCAGGCCCGACCCCGGTCTCCCGGAACCGCTTGCCGGGGAGGACCTCGAGACGTGGTCGGCGCTCGCCACCGTGCTCGAGTGGCTCCCGCCCGCCCTCGATCGCCAGCTGCTGCGCGACGCCGGGCTGACGCACTTCGAGTACGGCATCCTCTACGCGCTGGCCGCGGCACCCGAGCGGACGCTGCGGATGAGCACGCTCGCCACCTACGCGAACAGCTCGCTCTCGCGCCTCTCGCGCGCCGCGGCCCGGCTCGAGCGCACCGACCTCGTGCGCCGCCGGCCCGACCCCACCGATGGTCGCTACACCCTCGCCGTCCTCACCGGGCCCGGCACGCGCGCGATGGAGGCCGCGACCCCGGGTCACGTGCGCACGGTGCACGCGCTCGTGCTCGACCGCCTGACCGCCGCGCAGAAGCGCCAGCTGCGGGAGATCAGCCGACGGATCGTGCGCGCCATCGGCGACGGGGAGGGCTGGGAGCCGCCGACGGATGCCGGCCGGTCGCGCCCCGGCACGCCGCGCGGGCCCCGCCTGGGCTAGCTCGCCGGCCCGCGGGCGGAGCCTAGCGGCTACCCGACCACCGCGGTCAGGCGGATCGAGACGAGCACGCCCGGCAGCTCCGGCCCCAGCCGGGCGACGTAGCGCGCGGGCGGGTCGCTCGGGAAGACCTCGGCATACGCCTCGTTGAGGCCGGCGAAGTCGTCGGGGCGCGCCAGCAGGACGCCGACCTCGACGACGTCCGCCGCCGAACCGCCGGCCGCCTCGACGACGCCGAGGCAGTTCGCGAGCGCCTGCCGGGTCTGGGCCTGGATCGTCGGCCCGGCCATCTCGCCGGATGCCGGGTCGACCCCCGTCATGCCCGACACCCAGAGGTGCGACCCGGCCCGCACGCCCTGGGCGAAGAGCGGCGAACGCGGAGCGTGCTCCGTCGTGACGGCCTGACGTGCCATCCCGGCCTCCCTCACCTCGACCTCGGCTCGACCTCGGCCCGACCTCTCCGACGATTCTGCTCCGGGGACGGGCGCCTGACCAGACCGCTCGGGCTGCCTCGTCGCACCGGGGTCAGAAGTTGTTGGCCATGTTCGTGAAGCGGCTGAAGTGACCCTGGAAGGCGACGACGATCGTGTCGGTGGGGCCGTTTCGGTGCTTGGCCACGATGAGGTCGGCCTCGCCCTCGCGCGGGGAGTCCTTCTCGTAGGCGGCCTCGCGGTGGAGCAGGATGACCATGTCGGCGTCCTGCTCGATCGAGCCGGACTCACGCAGGTCGCTCATGGCGGGCTTCTTGTCGGTGCGCTGCTCGGGACCACGGTTCAGCTGCGAGATCGCGATGACCGGCACCTCGAGCTCCTTGGCGAGCAGCTTGAGCGCACGCGAGAACTCCGAGACCTCCTGCTGGCGCGACTCCACGCGCTTGCCCGAGCTCATCAGCTGGAGGTAGTCGATGACGACGAGCTTGAGGTTCTCGCGCTGCTTGAGCCGGCGGCACTTGGCCCGGATCTCCATGAGCGACATGTTCGGCGAGTCGTCGATGAACAGGGGCGCGTCGGAGACCCGGCCCATCGTCGAGGCGAGACGGGTCCAGTCCTCCTCGCGCATCGTGCCCTTGCGCATGTGCTGGAGCTGGATGCCGGCCTCGGCCGAGAGCAGACGCATCGTGATCTCGGTGCGGCTCATCTCGAGGGAGAAGACGACGGCGGCCATCTTGTGCTTGATCGCCGCCGATCGGACGATGTCGAGGCCGATCGTCGACTTGCCCATCGCCGGTCGGGCCGCGATGACGATCATCTGGCCGGGGTGCAGGCCGTTCGTCAGGGCGTCGAAGTCGGTGAAGCCGGTCGGCACGCCGGTCATCTCACCGGAGCGGCCGGAGGCGACCTCGATCTCGTCGACGGTGGCCTCGATGACGTCGCCGATGGCGTGGTAGTCCTCGCCGCCGCGCTTGTCGGCCACGGCGTAGACCTCGGCCTGGGCCGCGTTGACGATGTCCTCGACGTCGCCGCCGCCTTGGGCGTAGCCGAGCTGCACGATGCGGGTGCCGGCCTCGACGAGGCGGCGCAGGACGGCCCGCTCACCGACGATCTGGGCGTAGTAGCCGGCGTTCGCGGCCGTCGGCACCGAGGCGATGAGCTGGTGGAGGTAGGCCTGGCCCCCGACCCGGCCGAGGTCGCCGCGCTTGGTCAGCTCGTCGCTGACGGTGATCGCGTCGGCGGGCTCGCCGCGCCCGTAGAGGTCGAGGATCGCGTCGTAGATCAGCTCGTGCGCGGGGCGGTAGAAGTCGGTGCCCTTGAGCTGCTCGACGCAGTCGGCGATGGCGTCCTTGGACAGCAGCATGCCGCCGAGGACGGACTGCTCCGCGCCCACGTCCTGCGGGGGGAGGCGGTCGTCGGGCGGTCCGCCGTCGCGGGAGGACGACGACGCGAACGCGCTCGTGCTCAGCTCGTCGAGCGACACGTGCTTCCCTTTCGCCGGAGGTCGGATGCCAGTGGGTGCACCCCGTCGACATCAGTAGACATCGCAGCGCCGACACGGCCACCCGACCGGGTCGGCGGGTCGGCACCGTGGAGCACCGACCCACCGTAGGGGCGTGGCCGGGCACCGACCAACCCGAGGGCGGGCCCGGCATCCACCGCCTGTGGACAACCCGTGGACAACACCCTGCGACACGCCGTACACAGGTGTGGACAAGATGTGTGTACAACTGTGGGCAGCGGTCGCCCGGACCGACGTTTCGTGCTCCACGACCTGCGCAAACGCCCGTCCACGGGGTGTGGAGGAAAAGTTCCCCACCCCTGTGGGTTGTCCACAGCCGGTGCGACACGCCGGACGAGCACGAGCCGGCCGGCCGGACGCCCCGGACTCCCGGGAGCCTCGTCCCGCGCGCTGCGTCGCCGGCGCGTCCTACAGTCGGAGCATGTGCCGCAACATCCGTCAGCTCCACAACTTCGAGCCCGCCGCGACCTCGGAGGAGGTGCACGCCGCCGCCCTGCAGTACGTCCGCAAGGTGAGCGGCAGCACCAAGCCGAGCCAGGCGAACCAGCACGCGTTCGACGAGGCCGTCGAGGCGGTCGCCCACGCGACGGCGCACCTGCTCGAGCACCTGACGACGACCGCGCCGCCGAAGGACCGCGAGGTCGAGCGGCAGAAGGCCCGGGAGCGCAACGCGGTCCGCTTCGGCACCCCCGCCTGAGCCCCCGCCCGAGCCCCCGCCCGAGTCCCCGCCCGAGTCCCAGCCTTGACCCGCGCCCGGGTCTCTGCCGAACTCCGTGGCCGGGCGGGCGGCGGCGACCCCGCACACTGGACCCGTGCCGATCTTCGTCGTCCTCGTCGCCGCCCTCCTCGGGCTGCTCAGCCTCCTGCTCCACCGTCGCCTCGCCGTCGCCCCGGGCTGGTCCACGTCCGTGCGCCGGGCGGTCGGCGTCGTGCTCGCCCTCGGGTGGGCCTGCGCGCTCGCCGGTTTCGCGCTCCAGACGGGGGTGCTCGATCCCCGCCCGGTGCGGTGGGTGGCGTGGGCGGGCTTCACGTGGCTCGCGCTCGCCTGGTACCTGCTGCTCGGCACGGCCGTGCTCGCCCTCGTCACGCTCGTCCTGCGCCTGACCGGGCGGGCCGGGCACCGGCGGCGGGTCCTGCGGGTCGGCACCCCCCTGCTCGTGGTCGCGGCGCTCGGCACGACGGCATACGGCCTCGGTGAGGCGGCCTCGCCGACGGTCACGCCCGTCACCGTGACGCGGCCGGGCCTGCCGGCCGAGCTCGACGGGCTGCGGATCGCCCTCGTGACCGACCTGCACGTCGGCCCGGTGCGCGACGCCGGGTTCACCCGCCGGGTCGTGGAGCAGGTCAACGCACAGCGGCCCGACGTCGTCGTGCTCGGTGGCGACCTCGTCGACGGCAAGGTGAGCCAGGTCGCCGACGCGCTCGCCCCGCTGGCCGACATCGAGGCGCCGCTCGGGACCTTCGCCGTGACCGGCAACCACGAGTTCATCTCGCAGGAGGCCGACAGCTGGATGGACCACTGGGAGACCCTCGGCATCGACGTGCTGCGCAACGAGAACGTCACGCTGACGAAGGGCTCCACCTCCTTCCACGTCGCCGGCATCCACGACGTCACCGGGCGCGGCGCCGACGCCCCCGACCCCGCGCGGGCGCTCGACGGCATCCCGGCCGACGACCTCACCCTCTTCGTCGCCCACCAGCCGGTGTCGGCGCAGGACGTGCAGCGCCGCGGGGTCGACCTCCAGCTCTCCGGCCACACCCACGGCGGCCAGCTCTGGCCGTTCCGGTATGCCGTCCTGCTGCAGCAGCCGGTCGTCGACGGTCTCGACGCGGTGGGCGACGTCCCCGTGCTCACCTCGCGCGGCGCCGGCGCGTGGGGACCCCCGGTGCGCGTGCTCGCCCCTCCGCAGGTCCCCGTCATCACGCTGCGGGCCGGCTGACACCCGCGCACTCCGTCGACGACGACCACCGAGGACGACGGAGGACGACGAAGCGCGACCGGTCGGCCTAGGCTGCCCGACATGGGCATCTGGGCCAGGCAGGTCACGCCGCGGCTCGTGGCGCGCGGCACCGAACCGGAGCCGATCCGGCGGCTGCGCGCCCGCGCCTGCGCGGGTCTGCACGGCGAGGTGGTCGAGCTCGGCTTCGGCAGCGGCGCCAACCTCGGCCTCTACCCGGCCGAGGTGACACGCATCGTCGCGGTGGAGCCGTCCGACGTGGGCTGGGGGCTCGGCGCCGAGGGTCGCGCCGGCAGCCCGGTCCCCGTCGTCCGTGGGGGCCTGGACGGGCAGCGCCTCGACCTTCCGGACGCGAGCGCCGACGCCGTGCTCGCCACCTTCACGCTCTGCACGATCCCCGACGTCGCACGCGCGCTGCAGGAGGTGCGCCGGGTGCTGCGACCGGGAGGCCGGCTGCACTTCCTCGAGCACGGTCTGTCGCCGGACGAGGGCGTGCAGCGGTGGCAGCGTCGCCTCGAACCCGTGCAGCGCCGGGTCTTCGACGGGTGCCACCTCACGCGGCCGGTCGACCGGCTCGTCGAGGAGTCCGGGCTGGTGCTCGAGTCGGTCGAGCGCGACTACGCCCTGACGCCGCGTCTCGCGCGCCCGTGGGTCTACGCCTATCTCGGACGGGCGCGTCACGCCTGAGGACCCGGCGCTAGCGTGGCGCCCATGCCGGAGCAGGAGGTCACGCGCGCGGACGCGCCCGAGGTCGACCCGGGGGAGGCGGGGCGAGAGCTCGTCGCCGCCGTGACGACCGCCCTCCGCGCGGCGGGCGACAGGGAGCGGGCGATCGGGCAGCAGCGCTACATGAAGTCGTCGCTGCCCTACTTCGGGCTCACCGCGCCCGAGCTGGCGGCGACGCTGCGGCCCCTGCTGCGCGACCCCGACCTCTCGATGCGGTCCCGCGAGCAGTGGGCGGCGACGATCCGGGCGCTCTGGGACGGCGCCACGCACCGCGAGCAGTGGTATGCCGCCATCGCCCTCGCGCGCCACCGCACCTACCGCGCGTGGGTCGACAGCGACGCGATGCCCCTGTGGGAGAGCCTGATCCGAGCCGGTGCCTGGTGGGACGTCGTCGACGACATCGCCACCCACCTCGTGCGTGACACCGTCCTGTCCCACCCGGACGTCGAGGGACTGCGGATGCGGGAGTGGGCGGCGTCCGACTCCCTCTGGGTGCGACGGGCCGCGATCATCTGCCAGGTCGGGGCCGGTGGCCGGCTCGACCCGGCCCTGCTCCGCGACGTCATCGAGCCGAACGTCGCCGACCGGGACTTCTTCAGCCGCAAGGCGATCGGGTGGGCGCTGCGCGACCACGCGCGCCACGACCCGGACTGGGTGCGCGCGTTCGTCGAGGGACACCCCGACCTCTCCGGGCTCTCCCGACGCGAGGCCCTCAAGCACCTGGGACCGGCGACGTGAGCCTTCCCGCCCCGCGTCCCGTGAGCCATCGCCGCGAGATCCTGCGCCTCGCGGTGCCGGCCTTCCTCGCGCTCATCGCCGAGCCGCTCTTCCTGCTGGCCGACTCGGCGATCGTCGGGCACCTCGGCACGGCCGAGCTCGCCGGGCTCGGGGTGGCGAGCGCCGCCCTCATCACGGCGGCCGGCGTCTTCGTCTTCCTCGCCTACGGCACAACGAGCGTCGTGGCCCGGCACCTCGGCGCCGGTGACGAGCGGTCGGCGGTGAGCGCGGGCATCGACGGGCTGTGGCTCGCGCTCGGGCTCGGCGCCGTGACCGCCGTCGTGGTCGCCCTCGCGGCCGAGCCGATCAGCGCGGTCTTTGGGGCGTCCCCCGCCGCTCTCGAGCAGGCCACGACCTACCTGCGCATCTCGGCCCTCGGCATCCCGGCGATGCTCGCCGTGCTCGCCGTCACGGGGGTGCTCCGCGGCCTCCAGGACACGACGACGCCGCTCGTCGCGTCGGTGGCCGGCTTCGGCACGAACATCGTGCTGAACCTCGTCTTCGTCTACGGATTGCACTGGGGCATCGCCGGATCCGCGTGGGGCACGGTGATCGCGCAGACCGGCATGGGAGCCGCCCTCGTGGCGGTGCTGCTCGTGCGCGCGCGGGCCCGGCAGGCCCGGCTGCGACCCCACCCGGCGCGCGTGCTCGCCGCGGCCCGCACCGGCATACCGCTGCTCGTGCGCACGCTGGCCCTGCGGGCCACGCTGCTCGTGACGACCTGGGTGGCCGCGTCGCTGGGCGACGTGCCGCTCGCGGCGCACCAGGTCGCCCTGACGGTGTGGTCGTTCCTCGCCTTCGCCCTCGACGCGCTCGCCATCGCCGCCCAGGCCATCACCGGGCGCGCGCTCGGAGCCGGCGACCGCGAGGCCGTACGGGTCGCCATGGGCACGATGGTGCGGTGGGGTGTGTGGGGCGGCCTCGTGCTCGGGCTCGTCCTCGTCGCCCTCCACGGCATCGTCCCCGCGCTCTTCACCACCGACCCGGCCGTCCGGGAGGCGCTCGGGGCCGCCCTCGTCGTCGTCGGTCTCGGCCAGGCCGTCGCCGGCTACGTCTTCGTGCTCGACGGCGTGCTCATCGGCGCCGGCGACGGGGCCTGGCTCGCCAAGGGCATGCTCGTGACGTTCCTCGCGTACCTCCCGCTCGCGCTCGCGGTGCGCGCGGCCGGGTCGAGCGGGTCGGCCACCCACGACGTCGTCGTGCTCTGGCTCGCCTTCACCGGCTTCATGGTGATCCGCGGCGTCATCCTCGGCTGGCGCGCCCGCCACGACGACTGGATGGTGGTCGGCGCGCGCTGATCCGCGGGTGGCGTCGGGGTCAGTCGGGAGCGGACGCCCGGCGCGTCTGCCAGGCCTTCCTCGCTGCCGCGCTGCGGCGACGGCGGCGCGCCTCCTGCTCGCGTTCGGCACGCCGGGCGGCAGCCACCTCACGCCGACGTTCGCGTTCGAGCACGGCCGCCGACCGGACGGGCCACACGTAGGGCACCGTGGGATCGGTGTCGGGGAAGAGCGCACCGTAGTGCTCCGGGTCCTTGCGCACGAGGGCCGAGCGGTGGCTGCCCTGCACCGCGTCGTCGAAGAGCCAGGACGGCAGGGCTCCCGCCTCGTGCAGCTCGGCGTAGCCGCGCGGCGCCCCCACGCCGGCCGCGGCCAGGTCGGCCACGATGGTCGCCGCGCACGTGTCCGCGAAGCCTCGCGCGCGCCACTCCTCGCACGTCGCGAGGCCGTATGCCCCGAGCGCCTCCTCGTGCCCCTTCCACATGAGGGTGGCCGGGTGCGACGCCCAGGCGTACCCCGGCACGGTCAGCGCCCGGACGATCTGGATCACCTCGACGCGCTGCTTGCCCAGCCGTTTCGTGTCGAGCGCGGCAGCCGCGCGGTCGAACTCGGCGTAGGGCACGAAGGTCTGCACGTCGGCTCCTCCCGTTGGGGTCACGGCCTCTCGCGTGGCGTACCCGCCACCGGGTCTGGGGCAACTGCCACCCCGTTCCCAGCGTTCTTTAAGGTACGGCGGTCATAGTCGTTCTCGTGAGTTGCTCCTGTGCGGCTCGGTGATCTCCTCCCCTGTCAGATCACCGGGCCAAGGGCACCCGCTCCTGCTGGTCGAGTTCGGCGACGTGACCAGCAGGAGCGGGTTTTCTCGTCTCCGGTCCCGCCTCAGAACGCGCCGTCGGCCACCTCGACGTCGGAGAGCAGGGCGTGGACCTCGGACGTCGTCGGCATCGCGGCGGAGCACTCGAGCCGCGCGGACACGAGCGCGCCGGCCACGGATGCGAAGTGGAGGGTGCGCTCGAGGTCCCAGCCCTCGAGCAGGCCGAGCACGAGCGCCCCGCCGAAGGCGTCGCCGGCACCCAGACCGTTGACGACGTGGACCGGGAAGCCGGGCACCGTGACGAGCTCGTCGTGCGTGAGGGCGAGGGCACCGCGACGGCCCCGGTCGACGACGGCGAGGGCCACCCCGGCGTCGACGAGCGCGCGGGCCGCCCGCAGCGGGTCGGCCTCGCCGGTGACGACCTCGCACTCCTCGGCGGTGCCGACGACGACGTCGACGAACGGCAGCGCCCAGGTGGCGGCGGACCTCGCCGCCTCCCCGCTCGCCCAGAACTCCGTGCGGTGGTCGAGGTCGAGCACCGTGAAGGGCGCGCGGCCGCGCTCCTCCCAGGCTGCGCGGTGGGCGGCGCGACTCGGCTCCTGGCTCAGTCCGGTCAGGGTCGACCAGAAGGCCCTCGCCTCACGGATCACCTTGAGCGGCAACGACTCCGGCGTGACGAGCAGGTCGGGCGCCGTGGGGTAGCGGTACGACCAGACCGGGAAGTGGTCGGGCGGGAAGATCTCGCAGAAGGTGACCGGCGTCGGCGGCCCGGCCGTGATGGTCTGGACGTGGGCGTCGTCGACCCCGAGCTGGAGCAGCTCGCGGTGCACGAAACGGCCGAACGCGTCGGCACCGGTCGCGCTGACGAGGGCCGCGCGCAGGCCGTGCCGCGATGCCGCCACCGTCACGTTCGCGGCCGTGCCGCCGAGGAACTTCTCGAAGGTGTGCACCTCGTCGAGGGTGACGCCGTGCTGCAGCGGGTAGAGGTCGACGCCGACCCTGCCGATGGCGACGAGGTCGTAGGCGGCGTAGGCGGTCATGGGGCCTCCCGGTCGGCGGCGATGCCTGGGGTGTCCACGCTAGCCGTCGACCCGGCGCCGTGGCAGCCGAAGCACTCGGCCGCCCACTCATCCGCCGTCTCGGTCACCGGCCCGGTCGGGCCCCCGCGGGCAGGTCACGGAATGGTCACGGGTCTTGACGGGCGGGACCACCTCCCGCCATCCTCGCCGTGAGAGCGCTCTCACACCCGTAGTCCACGCAGGGAGAGCGCTCCCACACCCACCCGGGGATGAGACCGAAGGAGCTCTCCATGACATCCCGACCCACCCGGCTCGGCGCGCCCACCGGGCGCCCGCGCCACGCCGTCCTCGCCACCCTCACCGTCGGCCTCCTGGCCCTGTCGGCCTGCAGCTCGAGCTCGCCCGACGGCACCGCCGCCACGGCAGCCGGCAGCACGGGCGGATCGGGCGGCGGGC
Source organism: Terrabacter sp. NPDC000476 (assembly GCF_040300125.1). Lineage (NCBI taxonomy): Bacteria > Bacillati > Actinomycetota > Actinomycetes > Micrococcales > Intrasporangiaceae > Terrabacter > Terrabacter sp. NPDC000476. The sequence continues at coordinate 671,480 of NZ_JBEPDF010000002.1, read as the reverse complement.
CCGTCACCCTGACGCTCGCCACCTTCAACCAGTTCGGCTACGAGGAGCTGCTTCCCGAGTTCGAGAAGTCGCACCCGAACATCAAGGTCACGCACAAGAAGGCGGCCACCTCCAACGAGGCACGTGACACCTTCTTCACCCGCCTCTCGGCCGGCAGCGGCATGGCCGACGTGGAGGCCGTCGAGGTCGACTGGCTGCCCGAGATGCTGCAGTACTCCGACAAGTTCACCGACCTCAACTCCGCCGACGTGCAGGGCCGCTGGCTCGACTGGAAGGCCAAGGCCGCCACCGACGCCGAGGGCCACCTCATCGGCTACGGCACCGACTCGGGCCCCGAGGCCATCTGCTACCGCAGCGACCTCTTCAAGGCCGCCGGCCTGCCCAGCGACCGCGAGTCGGTCGCCAAGATGTTCGGCACCACGTGGGAGAGCTACTTCGCGGCCGGCAAGGAGTTCAAGGCCAAGTCCAAGGTGCCGTTCTTCGACAGCATCGGCGCCACGTATCAGGGCATGGTCAACCAGCTCCCGGCCGCCTACGAGAACCCCGACGACGACACCATCACGGCGACCGAGAACGCCGACGTCAAGAAGGTCTACGACCAGGTCATCCAGGCCGGCATCACCGACGGCCTCTCGGCAAAGCTGCAGCAGTGGGGCGACGACTGGACCGCGAGCTACCAGAAGAACGGCTTCGCGACGATGCTCTGCCCCGGCTGGATGGTCGGCGTCATCGAGGGCAACGCCAAGGGCGTCAAGGGCTGGGACGTCGCCAACACCTTCCCCGGCGGCGGCGGCAACTGGGGCGGCAGCTACCTGACCGTGCCCAAGCAGAGCGCGCACCCGAAGGAGGCGCAGGAGCTCGCCGCCTGGCTGACCGCCCCGGAGCAGCAGATCAAGGCCTTCAAGAAGGTCGGCGCGTTCCCGAGCCAGAAGCAGGCCCTCGAGAGCCCCGACCTGCTCGGCTTCAAGGTCGCCTCGTTCAACAACGCCCCGACCGGCCAGATCTTCGCCGACCGGGCCAAGGCCGTGACCATCACGCCCTACAAGGGCGCGCACTACTTCGCCATCAACGACGCCATGCAGCAGGCCCTCACCCGGGTCGAGCAGGGCACCTCGCCCCAGGAGTCGTGGGACAAGTGGGTCGGTGACGTGAAGGCCCTCGGCTGACCCGAGCCACCAGCCGGTTCGTGGACGGCCCGGCGCACCCCATGCCCCGCCGGGCCGTCCACCCGACGATCGGATCCACCGCATGACCCTGCAGACCCCCGCCCGTCCCACGCCCACCGGGACCGAGCCCGCGCCCGAGTTCGTCCGGCGCTCCCCGATGCCGACCCGGTCCGGCTGGCGCCGCCGCCTCACCAAGCTCGACGAGACCGGCGCGCCGTACGCGTACATCTCGCCGTTCTTCCTGCTCTTCGCGCTCGTCGGGCTCTTCCCGCTGCTCTACACGGCCTACGTCTCGCTCCACAAGTGGAGCCTCATCGGCGGCCAGGGCGACTTCGTCGGGCTCAAGAACTACACCGACGTGCTGGCGCAGCCCTACTTCTGGAACGCGCTGAAGAACACCGTGAGCATCTTCCTGCTCTCGAGCGTGCCGCAGGTCATCGCGGCCCTGCTCATCGCCGCCGCCCTCGACAGCGGCCTGCGCGCCCGCACCTTCTGGCGGATGGGCGTGCTGCTGCCCTACGTCGTGGCGCCGGTCGCGGTCGCGCTCATCTTCAGCGACCTCTTCGGCGACAAGTTCGGGCTCGTCAACCACCTGCTCGGCCTCGTCGGCATCGACCCGGTCCAGTGGCACAAGGAGGTCGTGCCGAGCCACGTCGCCATCGCGACGATGGTCAACTTCCGGTGGACCGGCTACAACGCCCTGATCTTCCTCGCCGCCATGCAGGCCATCCCGCGCGACTACTACGAGGCCGCGATGATCGACGGCGCGGGGCGCGTGCGCACCTTCTTCTCGATCACCGTCCCCCAGCTGCGGTCGACGATCATCTTCGTCGTCATCACCTCGACGATCGGCGGCCTGCAGATCTTCGACGAGCCGCGGATGTACGACCAGTACGGCCTCGGCGGCGCCGACCGGCAGTGGCAGACCCTGACGCTCTACCTCTACCAGCTCGGCTGGACGCAGAAGAACTTCGGCAGGGCCGCAGCCGTCGCCTGGATGCTCTTCCTCATCGTCGTCGTCTTCGCCGTCGTCAACTTCCTCGTCACCCGCCGGATCGCCTCGAAGGGGCAGCGATGACCGCCTCCACCCTCACCCCGCCCCGCCGGCGCACGCGGCTGGTGCGACGCACCCAGGCCAGCCCGACGGCATACGTCGTGCTCGTCGTCGTGCTGCTCGCCTCCGGCTTCCCGCTCTGGTGGTCGTTCGTCATCGGCAGCAAGGACTCCGCGGCGATCGTGCAGGACCCCTACTCGCTCGTGCCCGGCGGACACTTCCTGCAGAACGCGAGCACCGTCATCACGACGATCCCGTTCTGGAAGGCCCTGGGCAACAGCATCCTCGTCAGCGGCACGGTGGCGCTGCTCGTCGTGCTCTTCTCTGCGATGGCCGGCTTCGCCTTCGCCAAGCTGCGCTTCCGCGGCCGCAACGGGCTGCTCGTCTTCGTCATCGCGACCATGGCGGTGCCGACGCAGCTCGGGATCGTGCCGCTCTTCATCGTCATGAGCAAGCTCGGCTGGATCGGCAGCCTCTGGGCCGTCATCGTGCCGAGCGCCGTCAGCGCCTTCGGCGTCTTCTGGATGACGCAGTACCTCCAGGAGGCCCTGCCCGACGAGCTCATCGAGGCCGCCCGTGTCGACGGGGCCTCGAGCCTGCGCACCTTCTGGTCGGTGGCGCTGCCGGCGGCCCGTCCCGGCGCGGCGATGCTCGGGCTCTTCACGTTCATCGCGACGTGGACGAACTTCTTCTGGCCCTTCATCATCCTCGACCCCGGCAACCCCACACTGCCGGTCGCGCTGCAGCAGCTGCAGGCGGCGCACTTCGTCGACTACTCGCTCGTGCTCAACGGCGTCGTCCTCATGGCGCTGCCCCTCATCGTCCTGTTCGTCTTCGCCGGGAAGCAGCTCGTCTCCGGCATCATGCAAGGAGCTGTCAAGGGATGACCTCCCAGACCCGCACCCACCCCGCCCTGCTCGTCCCGTCGTCGTCTGCGTCCGCGTCCGCGGCACCGGACCTCGTGCTCGCGGCGTCGCGTCCCGTGCCGCAGGACTTCGTGCTCGGGGTCGCCACCGCGGCCTACCAGATCGAGGGGGCCCGCCACGAGGACGGACGCACCGACTCGATCTGGGACACCTTCAGCCACACGCCGGGGGCGGTGGTCGGCGGGGACACCGGCGACGTCGCCTGCGAGCACTACCACCGCTACGAGGCGGACGTGGAGCTGATGCGCTCCCTCGGCATGCAGTCGTACCGCTTCTCGACCTCGTGGGACCGCATCTGCCCCGACGGCGGCGCGGTCAACGCCCGCGGCCTCGACTTCTACGAGCGCCTCGTCGACTCGCTCCTCGCAGCCGGCATCGCGCCGTGGCTGACGCTCTACCACTGGGACCTGCCGCAGGCCCTCGAGGACCGCGGCGGCTGGACCTCGCGCGAGACCGCCGACCGGTTCGTCGACTACGCGCTCGCCGTGCACGACCGCCTCGGTGACCGGGTGCGCACCTGGACGACGCTCAACGAGCCGTTCTGCTCGGCCTTCCTCGGCTACACGGCGGGCATGCACGCGCCGGGTCGCACGTCACCGGCCGACGGCCTCGCCGCCGCCCACCACCTGCTCCTCGCGCACGGACGCGTCGTGCAGCAGCTGCGGGCCCGCGACGCCGACCTCGAGCTCGGCCTGACGCTCAACTTCACGGTGGCCGACCCGCTCGACCCGAGCGACCCCCGTGACGTCGACGCCGCTCGACGCGTCGACGGACAGATGAACCGGATCTTCCTCGACCCGGTCTTCCGCGGCAGCTACCCCGCCGACCTGCTCGACGACGTGCGCCACCTCGGGTTCGAGGACCACGTCCGCGACGGCGACCTCGAGGTCATCTCCGCCCCGATCGACGTGCTCGGCGTCAACTACTACAACGGCGAGGCCATCGGCCACGAGCCGCCCGCGGCCGCGCTCGACGACAGCGTCAACGGCGGCCGCACGACCCGCTCGCCCTTCCCGGCGGCCGACGACGCGCACCGCCACCCCCGCGGCCTGCCGCTCACGGCCATGGACTGGGAGATCCAGCCCGACGGGCTGACCCGCCTGCTCGTGCGCCTCCAGACGGAGTACGCCGGCCCGGCCGGCGTCGCCCTGCACGTGACCGAGAACGGTGCGGCCTTCGAGGACGTGCCCGACGAGGGCGGCTTCGTCGAGGACCGCGACCGGACGGCATACGTGCGCGCGCACCTCGGCGCGGTGCTCGACGCCGTGGACGCGGGCGTGCCGGTGCGCGGCTACTTCTACTGGTCGCTGCTCGACAACTTCGAATGGGCCTGGGGCTACGCCAAGCGCTTCGGTATCGTCCGAGTCGACTACGACACCCAGGTGCGCACGCCCAAGGCCAGCGCGCTCGACTACGCCCGGATCATCGCGACCCGCCGGCTGCCCAACCCGTGGGCCGAGCTGACGGAGGACGGCCCGGACCCCGACCCCGCAGGAGAACGCCGCAGATGAGCGACGGCACGCTGGCCCACCCGATGGGGCGGCCCACCCTCGAGGAGGTCGCCCGGGTGGCCGGCGTGTCCCGCGCCACGGTGTCTCGCGTCATCAACGGCTCGCCGCGGGTCAGCGCCGACGTGCTCGCGGTCGTCGAGAAGGCGATCGCCGAGCTCGACTACGTGCCGAACCGGGCAGCCCGCTCGCTCGTGGCCCGGGCCACGATGTCGATCGCCCTCGTCGTGCCCGAGGACGCGCACCGCTTCTTCGGCGACCCCTACTTCGCCGACGTCGTCCAGGGCATCAGCGACCGGCTCGACGACAGCGACTACGTGCTCAACCTGCAGCTGACCCACCCGAGCTCGCCGTCGGAGAAGACGAAGCGCTACCTGCTCGGCGGCAACGTCGACGGGGCGCTCGTCGTCTCGCACCACTCGGGCGACCACTTCCTCGCCTCCCTCGGCCGGTCGCTGCCGGTCGTCTTCGGTGGCCGGCCCCTCGGCGACGTCGCCAACGCCGGCGACTACTACATCGACGTCGACAACCGGGCGGGTGCGCGACGCGGGGTCGAGCACCTCGTCGCCCGCGGGCGGCGCACCATCGCGACGATCACCGGGCCCGCCGACATGCCCGCGTCCGTCGACCGCGAGCTCGGCTGGCGCGACGCGCTGACCGCGGCCGGGCTCGACGCCGGTCGCGTGGCGCGCGGCGACTTCACCGAGGCCGGCGGCATCCGGGCGACGCTCGCGCTCGTGGACGCCCACCCCGACCTCGACGCGCTCTTCGTCGCGAGCGACCTCATGGCGAGCGGGGCCCTGCTCGCGCTCGAGGAGCGCGGCCTGCGCGTGCCCGACGACGTCGCCGTCGTCGGCTTCGACGACAGCCCCTACGCCACCCGCGGCAAGGTCGGCCTCACGACGATCGCGCAGCCCGCGCAGCAGATGGGCGTCGTCATGGCCGACACCCTGCTGCGCCTGCTCGCCGGTGAGACGCCACCCCACGTCACGACCCTCGACACCCACCTCGTCGAGCGCGACTCCGCCTGAGCCGAGGGCCCGGGGACGACGGAGGGCCGGGACCCGCGTGCGGGTCCCGGCCCTCCGGCCGTGCTGGTGAGCTGCGCTCAGGCGGGGACGACCTCGAACTTGAGGGTCGCCGACACCTCGGCGTGCAGACGCACCGTCGCCTCGTACGAGCCGACGGTCTTGATGGCCTGCGTCACCTCGATCTTGCGCTTGTCGAGCTCGGGGCCACCGGCAGCCTTGACGGCGGCGGCGATGTCACCGTTGCTGACGGCACCGAAGAGACGGCCGGACTGGCCGGACTTCGCCGGGACCTTGACCGACGTCGCCTCGAGCTGGCCCTTGACGCCCTTGGCCTGGTCGAGGTCCTTGATCTCGCGGACCTCGCGGCCCTTGGTCAGGGCGTCGACCTGCTTCTGGCCACCTTTGGTCCAACCGGTCGCGAGACCGCGCGGGAGCAGGTAGTTGCGGCCGTAGCCGTCCTTGACCTCGACGACGTCGCCGGCCTCGCCGAGACCCGAGACCTCGTGCGTGAGAATGAGCTTCATGGTTCTCTCCTAGTTCTCGAGCGGACTCAGCGAGCCGAGCTCGAGTAGGGCAGCAGAGCCATCTCACGGGCGTTCTTGACGGCCGTGGCGATGAGACGCTGCTCCTGGACGGACACACCGGTCACGCGACGCGCGCGGATCTTGCCGCGGTCGGAGATGAACTTGCGCAGCAGCGCGGTGTCCTTGTAGTCGATGTTCTCGACCTTCGCCGCCTTCAGCGGGTTGGCCTTCTTCTTGGGCTTGCGCACAACGGGCTTTGCCATCGTGGTGCTCTCCTTCTTGATGAGAGCCCGGGGTTTCGTGCCCCGGGATGGGACGTAAAGAGATGATGTATGCCGCCCGGTGACCTCACCGGGCGACGGTGCCGACCTGCTCGATCAGAACGGGGGCTCGTCGTAGCTGGGAGCAGCGCCCCAGCCACCGCCCTGGCCACCCTGGCCACCGGACGGCTGGCCGCCGGAGGGCTGGCCGCCGGACGACTGTCCCCAGCCGCCCTGGTTGCCGCCACCCTGGTTGCCGCCACCCTGGCCACCGGCGGAACCGCCGGTCGCCCACGGGTCATCGGCCGAGCCGCCGTTGTTGCCGCCGCTCCAGCCGCCGCCCTGGTTGCCCTGGCCGCCGCCGAAGCCGCCACCGCCACCACCGCGCTGGGTCTTGTTGACCTTCGCGGTGGCACTGCGCAGGGACGGGCCGATCTCGTCGACGTCCATCTCCACGACGGTGCGCTTCTCGCCTTCCTTCGTCTCGTAGGACCGCGACTTGAGACGGCCGGACACGATGACGCGCATGCCCCGCTGGCAGGACTCCGCGACGTTCTCCGCCGCGTCGCGCCACACCGAGCAGCGCATGAACAGCGTCTCGCCGTCCTTCCACTCATTGCTCTGGCGGTCGAACTGCCGCGGCGTCGAGGCCACGGTGAAGTTCGCGACCGCAGCACCGGACGGCGTGAAACGCAGCTCCGGGTCGGCGGTCAGGTTGCCGATGATCGTGATGACGGTGTCGCCTGCCATGCGTGGCTCCGTTTCGTCCTTCGTCGGGTGGTCGAGCGGTTCGGGTGACGGTCGCTGATCAGGCGCCGGGGCGCAGCAGCTTCGTGCGCATGACCGACTCGCTGAGGCCCAGCTGGCGGTCGAGCTCCTGAGCCGTGGCCGGCTCGGCCGTCATCGTGACGACGACGTAGATGCCCTCGGACTTCTTCTTGATGTCGTAGGCGAGGCGGCGACGGCCCCAGATGTCGACGTTGTCGACGGTGCCGCCGTCGTTCTTCACGACGGTGAGGAACTTGTCCATCGTCTTGTCGACGGTGCGCTCTTCGGTCTCCGGGTCGAGGATGACCATGAGTTCGTACTGACGCATGCTTCTAACCCACCTCCTCTGGTCTCGGCGGTCACGAGTCTCTCTCGTGACAGGAGGGTTGCATTCGTCCCGCCGCGAGCCCAGGTGCCGACCGGAGTGATCCGGCCCGCTCAGCCTCGCAGAACCCACCGACATCGAGTCGGCACGATCCACAGGGCCACCAGGCGCACGGCGAACTGGGCAAGACTACCCGGAGGCGGCGCGCGCGAAGAAATCCAGGCGGCGACGACAGGCGCGGGGGGGCGCGCCCCTCGGATGCTGCTCCGCTTCCCGGAGCAGCATCCGGGCTCCGGGGATGTTTCGGGGATGCAGCGGGGATGCAGCGGGGATGCAGCGGGGATCAGGAGAAGCGGACGAGCAGCCGGTCGTCGGCGCCGGCCAGCGGCCCCGCGAGGTCGTCGTGCTCCGCCCGCCGCCGGCCCCAGCGCCGGCGCACCCGGAGCCACACGACGGCGGCGAGCCAGAGCACCGCCACGACACGGAGCATCGAGAAGAACGAGTACCAGGCCGGCGGCATCCCGCGGCTCGGCACCGTGGTGGCGGCGATGGTGAGCCACACGGCGACGAAGTTGAGCGCCTCCGCGCCGGCCCACGCGAGGTGGTCGCGCCAGGCCAGCGCGCACCAGGCGACGAGCGGCACGAGCCACAGCGAGCTCTGCACGGTGAACGACTTGCCCGTCACGAGGACGATCGCGACCATGACGAGCGAGAGCTCGGCGAGCCCCGGCCGGCGCGCGGAGCTGAGCGCGAGCGCCGCACCGGCGACGAGCGCGGCGAGCCACCCGACGACGGCGAGCGCGGTCACCGCCCCCACCGGCAGCGGGTGGCCGGCGAGCTGCGGCAGCAGCCACGGCGAGCCGTACCCCGCACCGGCGGCGGCCCACGACCGGTAGGCCGAGCTGGCGGCGTCCGGGTTGAGCAGCCACACGAGCCCGAGCACGACGCCGAAGGTGAGGCCGGCGTACCCGGCGGTGCGCCCGAGGTCGCGCAGCCGTCCGGTGCGCACGCAGAGGAGCGCGATGGCCACGAGGATCAGCACGGGGTAGGAGCGCGCGGCCATGGCGAGCCCGAGCAGCACCCCGGCCGCCGTGCGGTGCCGGCGCGACCACGCCCACATTCCCGCGCTCGCGAGGGTCACCCCGAGCAGGTCGGCCGAGACGAAGGCCACGAGCGCGACGACGGGCGACAGGGCGACGTGCGCGGCGACGAAGGGGCGCGACGCCGACGAGGCCACGAGCCACACGAGCGCGAGCAGCAGGAGGGTGAGCAGCACCGACCACAGCGCGAAGTACCAGGCCGCGCGGGTGCGCAGCGACCCGTCGTCGGGCATGAGGCTCGCCACGGCCGTCAGCGCCAGGCCGGTCAGCGGGGGCTGTCCCGTCGTGGGCGCGCCCTGACCACCCTGCAGGTAGGCCGCCAGGCCGTCCTTGACCTTGCCGTCTCGGTACGCGACCGGCAGGTCGGCGTAGCAGGCGCTCCAGAACTGGGTGTCACCGGTGAAACCGGTGCGCAGGCACGGGGCGCGGAGCAGGATCCCGAGCCCGGCCGTCACGGCGGTGAGCGCGGAGAGCACGGCCGCGGTCAGCACCCACGGGAGCTCGCGCGCGGCGGCATACCGGCCGCGCGGACCGCCGATGACCTCGGACGCCTCCCGCACGACGGGGTCGACGCCCCGTCCGGGTGCGCGCTCGGTCACAGCGTCACGGGCGCTATCACGGGCCCTGTCACGGGCCCTGTCACTGCCCCGCGCCGGCAGCCGTCGACGTGCGGTCGCCGAGCGGCAGCGGCACCGTCACCGACGGCTGCGCGGTGGTCGGCCTCGGTCGGCCGGTGCGCGTCGTCGTCGGCGGGGCCTGGGTCGTGGTGCTCGGCGGGGCCTCGCTCGTCGTCGTCGGCGCCTCGCTCGTCGTGGTCGGCGGCTCGGTCGTCGTCGAGGTCGTCGTGCTGGGCTCCGACGTCGTCGTCGAGGTGGTCGTCGGCGGCGGGGTGTAGGTCGTCGTCGGGGCCAGCTTGTCGTCACCGACGCCGGCGCGGTCCGGGAAGTCCTGGACCTCCATGTTCTCGGTCGCGACCTTCATGAAGTCGTAGAACACGTCGGCCGGGATGGTGCCACCGGTCAGGTTGGTGTCCTCGGCATCGGTGAGCGTCAGCGGGTTCCCCTTGGCATCGGGCTTGTACATCCCGACGGACACGGCGAGCTGGGGCACGAAGCCGGAGAACCAGATCGACTTCGCCTCCGACGAGGTGCCGGTCTTGCCGGCGATCGGACGGCCCAGACGCTGCAGCTTCGTGGCGGTGCCGCCGTCCTTGACGGTGTAGGTCATGGCGTCGGTGACGTCGGCCGTGACGTCCTTATCGAAGGCCCGCTTCGTCTGCGGCTGGGCCGCGTACGTGAAGTCGCCGGCGTTCGAGGTGACCTTCTTGACGAGGTAGGGCGTCGATCGCAGCCCCTGGGAGGCGATGGTCGAGTAGGCCGAGGCCATGTCGACGACGTGCGGCGAGGCGGTCCCGAGGACGTTCGTCAGGTCGGTGCCGAGACCACGGGTGTTCTGCGGCATCCCGGCGTCGATGGCCGCCTGCCGGGTCTTGTCGGGCCCGATCTGGCTGTTGAGGTTCACGAAGGCCGTGTTGATCGACCGGCCGATCATCCGGCGCATGTCGACCATGCCGTAGGAGCGCTCGCCGAAGTTGGTGATCTTGGTGCCGTCGATCTCCTGCGGCTGGTCGCCGTCGAACTTCGTCTTCGTGGACACGCCGTCGCGCACGGCCGCGAGCACCGCGAAGGGCTTGAAGTTCGAGGCGCCCTGCATGATCGCCTGCGTCGCGGTGTTGAGCTGGGTCTTCGAGTAGTCCGGCCCGCCGTACATCGCGACGATCGCGCCGTCGCCGGGCTTGATCGCGACGAGGCCGCCGGTCACCTTCTTGGGCAGGTTGTCCTGCATCGCGGCGACCGCCGCGGCCTGGGCCTTCTTGTCGATCGTCGTGACGATGCGCAGCCCGCCGTTGTCGATCTCCTGGTCGGTGAGGCCCGTCTGGAGCAGTTCGCGCTTGACCTGCGCGGTGATGTAGCCGCCCGGGCCCGAGGAGAACTTGACCCCCTTGTAGGCCTGGATCTTCGGCAGCTTGGTGTACTTCGCGCGGTCGGCCGAGCTGAGCCAGCCCTCCTCGACCATGCCGTCCAGCACGTAGGCGAAACGCTTCTCGAGGTTCGCCTCGGCCTTGTCGCCGTTCGCCGGGTCGTAGAGCGACGGGGCGTTGATGACGGAGGCGAGCACGGCGCCCTCGGGGATCGTCAGCTTGCTGACGTCCTTGCCGAAGTACGCCTTGGCCGCGCTCTGGATGCCGTAGGCGCCGCGGCCGTAGTAGATGGTGTTGAGGTACTTCTCGAGGATCTCGTCCTTGGACAGCTGGCCGTCGATCTTGACGGCGATGAGGATCTCGCGGGCCTTGCGCGATATCGTGCGGTCCTGGGTGAGGAAGTAGTTCTTGACGTACTGCTGCGTGATCGTCGAGCCGCCGACCTGGGCCTCGCCCGTGACGGTCGTCTTGACGGCCCGGAGGATGCCGCCCACCGAGATGCCGTTGTTCTCGTAGAAGGTGCGGTCCTCCGCGGCGATGTGCGCCTGCTGGACGAACTTCGGCACCCGCTTCAGGTCCACGGACTCGCGGTTGCCGTCCTGCACGGCGATCCGGTCGAGCTCGGTCTTGCCGTCGCTGTAGTAGACGATCGAGACCTGCTTGTTGGCCAGCTCGTTCGGCTGCGGGATCGAGGTCTGGTTGTAGGCGATGAAGACGCCGACGACGCCGATCACGAAGAGCGCCGCCCCCGTGATCGCGCCCCACTTGAGGGTGGGGATCACCCAGCGGCGCCACCCGGTGCGCGCCTTCTTGCGAGCCTTGCGGCCGTTCTGGGCGCCCGCCTGCGCGGCACGCACCTCACGCCTGCTCTGCGTCACAACCTGCTCCGTTTCCCGACGAGGCCCGAGGCAAGGGTGCCCCGGGCCGCCACTCAGTATGACCCGATCGGCGCCCCGACGCCGAAACGACGGGAGCCCCTTCACACGCCGCTCACACGGGCCCCACAGTCCGCAGGCGCCGCCGTGCAACCTTCTGCGCGCCCTCACCGGTCCTCTCCCACGTGACCACGACAATGGATGCCGGCGCCGGCGACGCACGCGCCGCCGACCGACGAGGGGCAGGGGGACGCGTGGCCGACCGCACGGACTTCGACACCTTCGTCGCCGCCCGCTCGGCCGGGCTCGTCCGCACCGCCTACCTGCTGACCCACGACCGCGGCCTCGCCGAGGACCTCGTGCAGACCTCGCTCACCAAGGCGTGGTTCGCGTGGGGCCGCATCGAGGGCCGACCCGAGGCCTACGTGCGCCGGATCATGGTCAACACCTACTCGAGCTGGTGGCGCCGCCGCTGGAACGGCGAGCAGGCGACCGACGAGCTGCCCGAGACCACGGGTCGGTCGGGCCGGGCGGACGGCGCCGAGCGCGACCGGGCCTCCGGGGCCGGCCAGGTCGACGACCGCACCGACCTGTGGCGCGCCCTCTCCCGCCTGCCCAGACGGCAGCGGGCCGTCGTCGTCCTGCGCTTCTACGAGGACCTCTCCGAGGCCGAGACCGCCGAGGTCATGCAGTGCTCGGTCGGCACCGTCAAGAGCCAGGCGAGCCGGGCGCTCGCCAAGCTCCGCATCGACCCCACCCTGGCTTCGACCTCCGACGAGGAGCGTGTCCGATGAACCTCAGCGACCTGCGCGACGAGCTGGCCACCCGCGCCGACGACCTCGGGCCGACGACCGACCTGCGAGCCGGCGTGGCGGACGGGGTGCGACGCACGAAGCGGCGCCGCGCCGTCGCCACCGGTTCGGCCGCCACCCTCGCGGTCGCCGCGCTCGCCGTCGGCGTGCTGACCTCGGTCGGTCGACCGGCACCGCCCGCCCCGGCCACCCCGCCCGCCACGAGCGCCGCGCCGGTGACCGGCACCGACGGCATGCCCTTCCGCACCGTCCCCGACGCCCCCGGAGACGTCGTCAAGGACGGCCTGCGCCTCCGAGCCCGGGTCGCCGACGACGCGCTCGTGGCCGGGACCGTCGGCGACCGCGGCCAGACCCGGATCTCCGCCTCGTGGACACCGACGTCCACCCACGTGGCGCTGACCGGCACGTGCGTGTTGCCCGGCGCCCCGGCCGACGTGGCCGAGCGCTACCAGGTCCGCGTGCGTGTCGAGGGGATGACCGGCTACTTCGGCTCGGGGTGCACCGGCACACCGGCCGGTCGGGACCTCACGGCCGACTGGACGCCGGGCGACCCGGGTGCCGGCTGGTCCGAGCTGACCCCGGGCAGGCCCGCCACCCTCGTCGTCGAGGTCGTCGAGGTCGTCGGCGGAACGCGCGGCGCCGCGGTGACCCTGCCGGACGTCCAGCTCGCCGGAGCGGTCTACGAGGTGGGCGAGGAGACGTCGGTGCGGGACGTCGCCGGCACGACGGTCGTCGCCCTGCCCGACGTCCTCGAGCACGAGGGGTACCGGTACCGCATCGCCTCCGTCACCAGCTCCGCCCTCGCCTCGGGACCGCTCCCCCGCGTCGCGGCTCCCTCGGGACCGGCCCTCGTGACCTGGGGCTCGAGCGGCGACGGCCTCGCGGCGGCGACCGCGGACTCGAGCCTGCGGCTGACGGGTCTGCCGGGCAGCGACGGGGGCCGCAGCCTCGGGTCGTGGGGCACGGATCCGGTCCCGGCCGGCTCCACCGGCACCCTGGCCCTGGCCGCGGAGGGCCAGCGCCCCGACCACGGCACCGCCTTCCTCGCCGTCTACACCCTCATCCCCTGACCCTCCCTCCCCGCCCCTCCCCTCCCTCCCACGGCAACACACCGTGCAGGTCGCAACACACCGGGATCGGATCCCGGTGTGTTGCGACCTGCACGGTGTGTTGCGGGATAGAGGGGGGCGGAGCAGGCGCGATGCGTCGTGGTGATGTATCGCAGCGATATATCTGCCTGTAGAGTGGCGGCGTGCCGACGTCCGAACGCCCCCAGAGCCGCCGTGCGGCGCTGCTCGAGTTCGCGGTGCTTGGCCTGCTCCACGACGGCCCGGTGCACGGCTACGAGCTGCGCAAGCGCCTCACCACCGCCCTCGGCATCTTCCGAGCGCTGTCCTACGGCTCGCTCTACCCCGCGCTGAAGCACCTCGTCGACTCCGGCTGGATCCACGAGACGACCGAGGCGAGCACCGGTGCGAGCAAGCGCCCGCGCATCACCTACGAGCTGACGGCCGACGGCAAGGAGCACTTCCAGGACCTCGTCGCGGCGAGCGGTCCGGACGCCTGGGACGACGACGACTTCGACGTCCGCTTCGCCTTCTTCTCGCGCACCGAGGCCCAGGTGCGCCTGCGCATCCTCGAGGGCCGGCGCTCCCGGCTCGAGGAGCGCCTCGCCAACGTGCGCGAGGCGAGCGCCCGCAACCGCGAGCGCATGGACGACTACACCCTGGCCCTGCAGCAGCACGGCGAGGAGCGGGCCGAGCGCGAGGTGCGCTGGCTCGAGGAGCTCATCGTGGCCGAGCGGCGCGCCGCCCTCGACCCCGGTCCGGCCGCGTACGACGAGCCGGTCAACACCACCCCCGACCTTTCCACCACCCAGAGCACGACCACCAACAACAAGGAGTGATCCATGGGATCCGTACGCGTCGCCATCGTCGGCGTCGGCAACTGCGCGAGCTCGCTCGTGCAGGGCGTCGAGTACTACAAGGACGCTGACCCGACCACCGGCGTCCCCGGCCTCATGCACGTCGCCTTCGGCGACTACCACGTCGGCGACGTCGAGTTCGTCGCTGCGTTCGACGTCGACGACAAGAAGGTCGGCAAGGACCTCTCCGAGGCCATCAACGCCTCGGAGAACAACACCATCAAGATCGCCGACGTGCCGACCACGGGTGTCGAGGTCCAGCGCGGCCACACCCTCGACGGCCTCGGCAAGTACTACAAGCTGACGATCGACGAGTCGGCCGCCGAGCCGGTCGACGTCGTGCAGGTGCTCAAGGACCGCCAGGTCGACGTCCTCGTCTCCTACCTCCCGGTGGGCTCCGAGCAGGCCGACAAGTTCTACGCCCAGTGCGCCATCGACGCGAAGGTCGCCTTCGTCAACGCCCTCCCGGTCTTCATCGCCTCCGACCCCGAGTGGGCCGCGAAGTTCGAGGCCGCCGGCGTGCCGATCATCGGTGACGACATCAAGAGCCAGGTCGGCGCGACGATCACGCACCGCGTCATGGCCAAGCTCTTCGAGGACCGCGGCGTCGTGCTCGACCGGACGTACCAGCTCAACGTCGGCGGCAACATGGACTTCAAGAACATGCTCGAGCGCGAGCGCCTCGAGTCCAAGAAGGTCTCCAAGACGCAGGCCGTCACGAGCAACCTCACCGGCCCGCTCTCGGGTCTCGTCGACAGCAAGAACGTGC
The DNA here is from genome assembly GCF_040300125.1 of Terrabacter sp. NPDC000476. NCBI lineage: Bacteria > Bacillati > Actinomycetota > Actinomycetes > Micrococcales > Intrasporangiaceae > Terrabacter > Terrabacter sp. NPDC000476. The sequence goes on along the minus strand of NZ_JBEPDF010000002.1, from coordinate 656,457 downwards.
ACATCGGCCCGTCGGACTACGTCGCGTGGCTCGACGACCGCAAGTGGGCGTATGTGCGTCTCGAGGGTCGCGCCTTCGGCGACGTGCCGCTGAACCTCGAGTACAAGCTCGAGGTGTGGGACTCCCCCAACTCGGCCGGCATCATCATCGACGCCATCCGTGCGGCGAAGATCGCCAAGGACCGTGGCATCGGTGGAGCCCTGCTGTCCGCCTCGTCCTACCTGATGAAGTCCCCGCCCGAGCAGCGCCCGGACGACATCGGTCGCGCCAAGCTCGAGGCCTTCATCGCGGGCACCGAGGAGCGGTGACCCGCCCCCGGTATGCCTGAAGGCATGCCGCAGTGATGCCGTGAGGCCCCCGTCCGCCCGGACGGGGGCCTCACGCGTGCGCGGGCACGACCGCCGGCAGCAGGCAGGATGGGTCGGTGCGCGTCGTCTCCTGGAACCTGCTGACCGACACGGCCACCGAGCCGCCGCCCTGGCCGGAGCGCCTGCCGCTCGTCACGGCCGTCCTCACCGAGCTCGCGCCGCACGCCGTCGGCACGCAGGAGGGCTCGGTGGCGATGCTCGACGACCTGGCCGCGGCTCTCGGCGACCGCTGGGCGTGGGTCGGCGAGGGCCGCCGTGGCGGGCGGGACGACGAGCTGACCGCCGTCCTCGTCGACACCGACCGCCTCGACGTGCGCTCCTGGCGCACGCGCTGGCTCTCCCCCACGCCCGAGGTGCCCGCGTCGACCGGCTGGGCGGCCGCCTTTCCCCGCACCCTCACGGAGGTGCACGTGCGGGACCGGCGCGACGGCGCGGCATACCTGCTCGTCAACACCCACCTCGACCACGTGAGCGGGCGGGCGCGCCGGGAGGGTGCCCGGCTCGTCGCCGCCGCGGCCGCGGCCGCGGGCGCGGTGGTCACGGGTGACTTCAACGCGCCGGCCGACCCGGCTGACGCCGCAGGCCCCTACGCCGCCCTGACCGAGGCGGGCCTCGTCGACGCGGTCGCGGTGCACGACCCCGACGGCCGCTCGGTGGGCAGCTTCCCCGCCTTCGCGGCCCCCGTCGTCGGGGCCGAGCGCATCGACTGGGTGCCGACGTCGCCCGACCTCGAGGTGACCGCCGCGCGCGTGGTCACCGACGGGCTGCTGGGCGCGGCCGTGGCGCGCGGGCAGCACGCGTCCGACCACCTGCCGGTCGTCGCGGACGTGAGGAGGCGTTGACGCGTCACGCGCCGTGCGTGCGCCCACCGTCCCGCACGTCGCGCAGCTGCTGCGCGGAGGACGTCAGGGCCGCGACCCCGAGGGCCAGCAGCGCGAGGGCCGGCCAGAACGTCGGCGAGCGCCACGGCGTGAACTGCGGGTAGGAGGCGATCGCGACGCCCGCGGCCACCCCGCAGAGCAGGCCGGCCACCACCTCGGCCACCCCGATCCGCCGTGACCCGGATGCCGCCCGCTCCGGGGCGCGGGACGTGTCGCGCAGGACCCGCGCCGCGGCGGCCCCGAGCACGAGGGCGACGACGACGAGAACGAGGCCGGGGACGGCGGCGACGCCTTCGAGGCCGGCGTCGGGACGGGTGCCGGCGACGACGAGCACGATGCCGGCCGCGAGGGCGGCCAGGGCGACGACGACGTGCCCGACCGCGATGACCCGGGCGCCGGTGGAGGAGGGGACGGGCGGCGCTCCCGTCGACGAGCTCACCATGCTCCAGCGAACCACCTGCGGCCCTCGTGGCGCGAGAGTCCCCGGGTCACGGACCGGCGCCGATCCGGGCACGCCGCGGTCACGCCCTCCGGGCGAGCACGACGGCCTGGTCGTCGCGCTCGGTGCCCACGGCGCGGCGCACGAGCCGCGCGAGCTCTCCCGCGCCCCGGCGGCGGCGAGGCCACCCGCGAGGTCGTCGGCGGTGTGCAGGTGCCGCACCAGCTCGACCTCGTGGCCGAACCGGCGGTAGCCGGGCGCGACGTCACGCACGCCCCGGCCCGACTGGCTCGCGACGAGCAGGTGGCCGCCGGGGCGGGTGACCCGGACGGCCTTGGCGAGCACGTGCGCCAGCCCCGCCGGTGGGGTGTGGATGACGGAGTACCAGAGCAGCACGCCGTCGACCGACGCGTCGGCCTGCGGTAGCGCGTCGAGCGAGCCGACGCGGACGTCGAGGTCGGGGTGGTCGCGCCGGGCCATCGCGACCATGCCGGGCGACAGGTCGAGGCCGCTCGGGCGGACGCCGCGGTCGGCGAGGTGACGGCTCATCCGCCCGGCCCCGCACCCCGCGTCGAGCACGTGCGCGCCGGGACCGACGGCCGCCACGAAGGCGTCGACCATGGCGAGGTCGAGCGCGGTCTCGGCCCGCGTGTCGGGCAGTTGCCGCGCGTAGTCGGCCGCGACGACGTCGTATGCCGCCCGCACCGCCGCGTACCCGCCGGGAGCGCCGCCGTCCGCCGGGGTCACGTTCGCGCCGTCCATGCCGGCAGCCTCCCAGACGCGGGCGGCGGCGTCGCCGCGGGGCGGGTCAGGCGCCGAGCAGCCGCCGCAGCTCCCCGACGAACGCGTCGACGTCGGCCTCGGTCGTGTCCCACGAGCACATCCAGCGCACCTCGCCGGTCGCCGGGTCCCAGTCGTAGAACCGGAAGCGTTCGCGCAGGGCGTTCGCCACGTCGCGGTCGAGCACGGCGAAGACGGCGTTGGACTGCACCGGGCGCTGGATCGCCACCCCGGCGAGCTCGCCGACGCCCGCGGCGAGGCGGCTCGCCATCGCGTTCGCGTGCGTGGCCGACCGCAGCCAGAGGTCGCCCTCGTAGAGCGCGACGAGCTGCGCCGACACGAACCGCATCTTCGAGGCGAGCTGCATCGAGAGCTTGCGCACGTGCACGAGCCCGAGCGACGGGTCGGCGGCGAGCTCGGGGTCGACGACGACGACCGCCTCGGCCGCGAGGGCGCCGTTCTTCGTGCCGCCGAGGCTGACGACGTCGACGCCGGCCTCGCTCGTGAAGGCCGAGAGGTCGGTGCCGAGCGTGGCCGCGGCGTTCGCGATGCGGGCGCCGTCGAGGTGCACGCGCATGCCGAGGGAGTGGGCGTGGTCGGCGATCGCCTTGACCTCGGCGGGCGTGTAGCAGGTGCCGAGCTCGGTCGTCTGGGTGATGGAGACGACGAGGGGCTGGGCGCGGTGCTCGTCGCCGAAGCCCCAGGCCTGGCGGTCGACGAGCTCGGGCGTCAGCTTGCCGTCGGAAGTCGGCACGGAGAGCAGCTTGATGCTGCCCATCCGCTCCGGGGCACCGCCCTCGTCGGTGTTGATGTGCGCCGTCTCGGCGCAGACGACGGCGCCCCAACGGGGCAGCAGCGCCTGGAGCGCGACGACGTTGGCCCCCGTGCCGTTGAACACGGGCCACGTGACGGCGCCGGCGCCGACGTGGCCGGCGACGACCTCCTGCAGCCGCGCGGTGTACGCGTCCTCGCCGTAGGCGATCTCGTGCCCGCCGTTGGCGTCGGCGAGCGCGGCGAGCACCTCGGGGTGCAGGCCGGCGTAGTTGTCGGAGGCGAAGCCGCGCTTCTCGCGGTCGTGCAGGGTGGTCACGAGATCCTCTTCGTCGGGATTCAGGCGGTGGTCGGCCAGAGCTCGACCCGGCGGCCGTTGAGCTCGGCGGCGTCGGTGTCGAGCAGGCCCACGAGCCAGTCGGCCAGGGCAGCCGGCGTCGTGGCCGTCCTGCCGCTGCCGATCCACTTCACCACACCGGTCACGGCGGCCGAGCCGGGGGTGGCCTCCGCGGCGGCGAAGGAGTCGGCGAGCGCGCGCAGCCACGTCTCGGCCGCCGCCTTCGCGCTTGCGTAGGCGGCGTTGCCCGCCGTCGGGGCGCCGGCCGCGGCCGCGCTGACGATGGCGACGCGCCCGCGGCCCGAGGCGAGCAGCGCGTCGTGGAGGGCGATCGTCGTGTGGCGCAGCGTGTCGACGAGGTTGCCCGACAGCTCGCGCCACTGCTCGTCGGTCGAGTCGGTGAACCGGTCGGTGCCCGCCCAGCCGCCGACGAGGTGGAAGAGCGCGTCGACCCGGCCGCACGCGGCGACGACGTCGTCGGCGAGCGCCCGCACGGCGTCGCCGTCGCGCAGGTCGCAGACGCGGGTGTCGAGCAGCTCGGCCCGCGAGGCGTCACCGCCCACGAGCTCGTCCCCCAGCGCACCGAGCGAGGACTCGTCACGGCCGACGGCGACGACCCGGTGGCCCTGCCCGAGCAGGGCCGCGCAGGTGGCCCGCCCGGTGGCACCGGTGGCGCCGGTGACGACGACGACCCGCGACGCGCCGCCCGTCACGCGCTCGCCCCGGTGATGCCGGCCGTCGACTCGATGACGGTCTTCATCTTCTTGTTCAGGGCCTCGTAGAACATCGAGAGCGGGAACTCGTCGGGCAGCACCTGGTCGGTCAGGCCCTTCGGCGGGCCGTCGAGCGGCAGCGCCGAGAGGTCGCCCGAGCGGTGCCGCGCCCACGCCGACATCGGGTGCGGGGTGAGCACCGAGGCGACGAGGTCGTAGGCGGCGAGCCAGTGCGCGACCTTCGGGCGGTCGATGGAGCGCCAGTAGAGGTCCTCGACCGCGCGGCCCAGCTCGAGCACCGGCTCGGCCACGCGCTCCCACTCGACGGTGAGGCGGTTGTCGGTCCAGTGCAGCACGCCCTTCTGGTGCAGCCAGGCGAAGAGCAGCTGGCCACCGAGGCCGTCGTAGTTGCGGGTGCGGTCGCCCGTGATGGCGAAGCGGAAGATGCGGTCGAAGAGGATGGCGTACTGCACGTGCCGGGCGTACGGGTGGCCCTGGGCCTCGAGCGCGACGGACTCGCGGAAGGCGGTGAGGTCGCAGCGCAGCTCCTCGAGCGAGTAGAGGAAGTACGGCATCCGCTGCTTGATCATGAAGGGGTCGAACGGCAGGTCGCCGTGCATGTGGGTGCGGTCGTGGATGAGGTCCCACATGACGAACGCGCGCTCGGCGAGCTGCTGGTCGGCGAGCAGGCGGGCGGCGTCCGGCGGCAGGGAGAGGCGCGTCACGGCGGCGGCCTCCGAGACGACCCGGCGGAAGCGGGCGGCCTCGCGGTCGGCGAAGATGCCGCCCCACGTGAAGGTCGGGATCTCGCGCATGGCGACCGTCTCGGGGAAGAGCACGGCCGAGTTCGTGTCGTAGCCGGCCGTGAAGTCGAGGAAGCGGATCGGCAGGAAGAGCTTGTTGCTGTAGTCGCCGGCCTCGAGGTCGGCGACGAAGTCGGGCCAGATGACCTCGAGCAGGACGGCCTCGACCTGGCGGTGCGGGTTGCCGTTCTGGGTGTACATCGGGAAGACGACGAGGTGCACGAGGCCGTCGGTGCGCTGCTGAGCGGGGGCGAAGGCCACGAGGGAGTCGTAGAAGTCGGGCACGGCGAAGCCGCCGTCGGCCCAGCGGCCGAAGTCCTTGACGAGGGCCTCGAGGTAGTCGGCGTCGTGCGCCAGCTGCGGGGCGAGCGCCTCGATGCCGGCCACGACCCGGCCGACGTGGGCGGCCGCGGCCGCGTGGTCGGACGTCTCGGGCACCGAGCCGTCGGTGGCCTGCAGGGCGCGCAGGTCGGTGACGGCGGCCTTGAGCCCGGCCCAGGCGTCCGACGCGACGAGGGGGTGCACCGGTCCGGCGACGGCACCGGCCGCACGCGCGGCTCGAGGCGCGACGTGGCACACGGCGTTGTGGACGAGCTCGGCGAACGACGTCTCGCCCGAAGCCGGTCCGGCGTCGACGGCGAGCACGACGACGCGGGCGTCACCGAGCTCGGTGACGGCTGCGACGGCACGCCCGTCGGCCGCGAGGAGCGGTCGGGCGGGCGCCTTGAGGTCGAACGAGCCGGTGGCGCCCAGCGTCGTGACCTCCACGCGGGCCAGCAGGTCCTCGCCCACCTCGGTGTCACGCTCGATCCGCACGGCCGGTCCGGGGGCGCCGGTGGACACCTCGGCGCGCAGCGCCACGCCGGGAAGGCCCAGCCCCGCCCCGGCGGCGCGCTCACCCGCGGCAGCGGTGAGCAGCACGAGGCCGCGGCCGGTCGCGAGCGCCTCGCGCACGGCACCCTCGCCCGCGGTCGCGGCGTCGAGCACGAGCACGTCGGCCTCGGCGGCGGGGGTGACCTCGGCGCCGCGGTGGGTGAGGGCGGGGGCGAGACCGGGACGGTCGGCGGCGACGGCCACGCGGGGGAAGAGGTTCATGGGGGCACTCCTGTCCAGCAGAAACTTCGGCGTTGATGCGTTCTTGACGAAGAATCTACGGCCTTCAGGGCACCCAAGGCGAATTCATGCCGTATGCCGTGACCGCCGCCACACCGTCGCCCACCGTCCACGCCCCGGGAGCGTGCGGTGTGGCGTGTGGTGGGTCGTGCGGTGGAGCGTGCGGTGGGCCGGTCCGGGCAGCGGAAAGGGTGGCCGTTCCTCCCCTGAGGGAACGACCACCCTGCCGCGTGGTGCGGGCGAGCGAGGCTCAGCCCCGCACCGAGCTCACTTCGACGACGTCTGCTTCTGCGTCTCGGCGTTGGTCTTGCACTTCTTGCCCATCGCGTCGAGCTTGTCGCCGGCGGCCGAGACGACCTGGCGCTGGCCGTGCCAGTCGCTCTGGAACTGCTCGGCGTCGGTGCCGCCCCAGTTGCCCTTGATCGTGTTGACGGCCCCGTTGACGGCGTCGACGATGCTGTCGAGCTCGCCCTTGTAGCCGACGAGCTTGTCGCCGGACGCGGACACCGCGTCCGCGTTCATGCCCTTCTTGTAAACAGCCATGTCAGTTCCCCTTCGAAAAGTCTGCGTGAGTGGTTCGGTCGATGATCGGGTCGAGCGGGTCGATCAGTACTGCGAGGAGGTGCTGCGCTGCTGCGAGACCTCGTGGTCGATCGTCGACTTCATCTCCGTGAGCAGCTTCTGCGCCTTCTGCAGCTCGGGACGGTGCGTGCCGGTCCACTCCTGCTCGAACTGCTTGGAGTCGTCACCCTGCCAGTTCGCCTTGAGGGACTCGACCTCCTGGTCGACCTTCGTGATGAGCTTCTGGATGGCCTCCGCCTGCTGCTGCAGGACGTTGCCCTGGGCGTTGACCTCATCGTCGTTCATTCCGAGCCAAGCCATGACCTTCTCCTTTGCCTGTGTTCCCCCGACTGATTCGGGAAGTTCTCCTCCGGACCAACCGTTCAGGCCCGCGCTGTGCAACTCCTCGACGTCCGCGACCCTCCGGGGGTTTCGTCCCGATGGCGGCTTTCGTCGACAAGCAAAAACCTAAGTGACGCTCCCCCGGGTGTCGATGGGGAGCACTCCCCACCTACTCCCCACCGGCTACCCGCCTCACGGACGACCGACCTGGAGCAGCTCGAACTTGCCCTTCTCCACGACGAACCCGCGGCCCGGAGGCAGCTCGGCGCGGTTGAGCGGGGGCAGGTTGGCCTTGAAGACCGAGAGCCCCTCGTTGCCGTCGGGGTGCAGCGCGAGCCCGGACCGGGAGGTCTTGAGCAGCGCCTGCAGCCCGAAGTTGCTGCTGAAGAAGGCCGCCTCGCCCTCGGCGACGACGAGCTGGTCGTTGTCGACGCAGGCCTTGGCCAGCGCCGTGAGGGCGTTCTCGGCACCCGCCGGCGCGAGGTCGTCGATGCGCTCGACGAAGACCGCGACGGGACGCGTCGTGCGGCCCTGCTCGATCTCGTCGGCGAGCCGCTTCGCGAGCGCCGTGCTCGCCTCGCCGCCCACGGCCGTCTCGGCCCAGATGCCGAGGTCGAGCAGCTCGGAGGAGCGGCGCGGCGTCAGCAGGTAGAGCGCCGAGGCCGAGCTGAACCGGTAGAGCCCGGCCGCCACGGCCGCCACCGCCGTCGTGCGGCCCGACCCCGAGGGGCCGGTGATGACGAAGGTCCCCTTCGGGTCGAAGCCGTGCGGCTCGAGGCTGGAGCTCGCGACCCCGACGACCGGCCGGCCGCCGTGCTCCGGCGGCAGGTCGGCGAGCGGGATGTCCTCGGCCAGGCTCTCGATCGGCAGGGCCTCGCTCACGCCGGCCTTGCGGGTCGCGTCGGCGAAGGCCGCGACCGCGGCGGCCTGCACCGTGACGTCGGAGGAGCCGCCGAGCACCGCGACCTGCACCTCGGAGCCGGCCATCAGCCCGCGCCCGGGTGGCGACGACATCGTCAGCACGTCGCCCGGCACGCCGAAGACCGAGTAGTCGTCGACGGCGCTCATGCGCAGGATGATCCGGCCCTGCACGGCGGCCGCGAGGTTCGTCGGCAGACCGGTGCGCTGGTCAGACGCGATGACGAAGTGCACGCCCACGGGACGGCCGTCGGCCGCGAGGCCGGCGAGCAGGTCGAGCCACTGGAACCGCCCGCCCACCTCGTAGGCCTGCCGGAAGGCGGTCATGTTGTCGATGAGCACGAGGATGCGCGGCTCGTCGGGCCGGCCGGCGAGGCGCCGGTAGTCGGTGATCGTCGCGGCGCTGACCCCGGAGTAGCGCGACGCGCGCTCGTCGATCGTCGCGCGCAGCATCCGCAGCAGTCGCGTGACCCGCTCGTGGTCGCCGCCCGGCACGATCGAGCCGACGTGCGGCAGCGCCTCCAGCATCGCGAGACCGCGGTTGCCGAAGTCGAGGCCGTAGACGTGGCAAGGACCGCCGCGCACCGTGTAGCCGGCCGCGACCGCGATCGAGCGCAGGAAGACCGACTTGCCCGAGCCCGACGTGCCGTAGATCGCGATGTTGCCCTCCTTGTCGGGGCGGAACGCGACCTCGGGCTGGGCCTGGTTGTCGGGGTCGTCGGCCACGCCGAAGACGAGCTCGTCGTCGCGCCGCTGCGTCGGCAGGGTGGCGAGGTCGTATACGGCCCGCATGTCGGGCAGCCACGGCTGGCGCGGCTTGGGCAGCTCGGCCATCCGGGCCGCGCGCCCGAGCGTGCCGACGAGGCGCTGGATGTCGGTGGGGCCGAGGTCGACCTCGTCGTCGCCGCCGACCCGCTGCGGCGGGTCCCACAGGGTGCCGGCGCCGAAGACGAGCGTCTCGACCTTCATGTCGGGCGGCGGCGGCACGTCGGAGGTCCACCCGCCGGCATACCCGGCCTGGAAGGGGACGAGCCGGCCGGGGCCGGTCTTGCTGACGGCGCGACCCGGCAGGGCGGGGTCGAAGAACGCGGCCTCCTTGGAGCCGAGCACGTCGTCGGAGTCGTTCTCGTCGGCCATCCGCAGCGCCATGCGCAGGTTGGTGTTGGCGCGCAGGTTGTCCTTGATGACGCCGGCGGGCCGCTGCGTGGCGAGGATGAGGTGCAGCCCGAGCGAGCGCCCGCGCTGGGCGACGTTGACGACGCCGTCGACGAACTCCGGCACCTCCTGGACAAGCGCCGCGAACTCGTCGACGACGATGATGAGCGACGGCGGGGCGTCGACCTCGCCGCGGCGCTCGAGCTCGACGAGGTCCTTCGCCTTGTGCCGGGCGAGCAGGTGCTCGCGGTGGTGCAGCTCGGCCGCCAGCGAGGCGAGCGCGCGCCGCACGAGGTGGGGCGAGAGGTCGGTGACGAGGCCCACCGTGTGCGGCAGCTTGACGCAGTCGCGGAAGGCCGAGCCACCCTTGTAGTCGACGAGCAGGAAGGTGACCCGCTGCGGCGAGTGTGCGGCGGCCATGCCGAGGATCCACGCCTGCAGCAGCTCGGACTTGCCGGCACCCGTCGTGCCGCCGACGAGCGCGTGCGGGCCGTCGGAGCGGATGTCGACCGAGAAGGTGCCCTGGCTGGACTGGCCGACGACGGCGCGCAGGTTGCCCGGCTTGCGGGGCAGCACGGCCGGCGCGAACGGGCCGGTGAGGATGGAGCGCGACTCGCCCCACTTCTCGATGACCGCCTCCTCCGAGCTCGCGAGGTCGGTGCCGGTCAGGGTGAGCAGCGAGACCGAGCGGGGCAGGTCGCTCGCGTCCTCGACCGGCACGCCCGCGTCGACGACGGGGGCGAGCTGGCGGGCGCAGGCGAGGGCCTCGTCGTAGCCGACCCGGTCGACCGCGACGGGCTGCACCGACTGCCCGGCGTGCACGTAGCCGGCGAGCGAGGTGTGGTCGTCGCTGACGACGAGGAAGGTCTGGCAGGCGGCCGGCAGCAGCTGCTGGCTCTCGGCGACCCAGACGACGACGACGCCCGCCCGGTGCCCGCGCTCGGCGAGGGCGACGAGGCGGCTGCGGTCGATGGGGGCGTCGCCCTCGACGAGGACGATCACGGCGGGGCGGGCTGCCGTCGCGTCCTCGCGCTCCTGCGGGCTGCCCTTGGCGTCGACGATGTCCTCGAGCGCGTCGGCGAGCGCCGAGCACGCCGGCGCGCTCGCCGCCAGGTGGTCGACCTCGACGGGGCTGTGCGGCGACGTCGTGTGCGGCAGCCACTTGAGGAAGTCCCAGTCGCGCGCGGAGCTGCCCGAGGCGAACGCGCACACGGCGAGCTCGGCGGGCGAGTGGAGGGCGGCCGCCTGCAGCACGACCGACCGGGCGGCCCCGAGCGCGTTGGCGCGGGCGCCCGCGATGCCGATCGCGCCGGCGAGCAGGGGCGTCGCGACGACGGGCACGTCGGGCACGACCTCGAGGCCGCTCAGCTGCTCGCTCACGGCGTACCAGGCCTCGGCCTTGCTGCGGCCGACCGCGGGCATCTTGATCGACGAGCGCGAGGCCAGGGTGCCGAGGCCGAGGCGCACCTCGGCGAAGCCGTTGCCGTCGCGTCGGCGCGTCCACAGCAGGGCGCTGCGGTCGCGCACGGCGGTCAGGGCGTCCTCGCCGCTGGGGTGCTCGCCGCGGCGCACCCGGCCCTCCTGCTCGAGCGAGCCACGGATGCGCTGGGCGAGGATGCCGAGGTCCTCGTTGAAGTCGACCATCGCCTGGGCGAAGTCCTTCTTCTGCTGGCGCCGGGCCTCGTAGAAGGTGCCGGCCATCATCATCGGCATCATCAGCATGAAGATGATCGAGAACGCGCTGCGGGTGATGAGGAACATGACGATGCCCATGAGCAGCGGCACGACCATGGCGACGACCGGCAGCGGCATGAGCTTGCCGCGCTCGGGCAGGTCGGGCACCTGGAACTCCTGGCCCGCGAAGAGCGGGGCCACGCGCGGCGAGCGCGAGAACGCGACGACGCCGGCGTCGCCGGAGAGCACGCCGCTGCCGGGCCGGCTGACCGCGCCGTCGCCGACGAGGTGCACCTCGAGCTCGGTGTCGCCGAGCCGCACGACGTCGCCGCTCTTGAGCTGGGCGCGCGTCACCTGCTGGCCGCCCGCCGTGATGCCGTTGGCCGAGCCGAGGTCGACGACCTCGACGACCTCGCCGACGACGAGCTTCGCGTGCTGCCGGCTCACCGACTCGTCGGTGAGCCGGATCTCGCACCCGCGCCCCCGGCCGATGTAGGCCGTCCCGCGCGCGAGCGGGACCTCGGTGCCGGCCTCCGGCCCGGACCGGATGTAGGCGACCGCGGCCGGCCGCCCCCGGTCGACGAACCCCTCGCCCGCCCGCGTCACCGAGACGCGCATGCCCGACTGCAGGCCGCTCTCGGTCACGGTGGCGCGGGGGTCGAGGGCCCGCAGGTCCTGGTCGACGAGCGCGAGGGTCATCGCCTGCTCCAGGCCGAGGGCGCTCGAGCGGTGCGGGTCGGCCGCCGCCAGGTGGGCGGCGAGGTCGCCCACCGTGGTCGCCGAGTCCGTCGTCGCGACGAGGTCGGTCTCGCGGTCGCCCGACCGCAGGACGAACTTCAGCTTCACGCGTCCTTGCCCTTCCGTGCTGCACGAGCACTCGTCGCCGCGGGCGCCGCGGTGCCGACGCCCGCCTTCGCGCCCCGAGCGCCCCGAGCGCCCCGGGCGCCCCGGGTGCCCCGGGTGCCCCCGGTGCCTTCGCCGGGCTGCTGCGGTCCGCCCTGGCGGCGCGAGGTGCGCGCGAGGGCAGGACCGAGGCCGGCCCCAGAGGGCAGGTGGTCACGGAAGGTGCGCAGGGACACGTCGCCGCGCACCTTCTGCCAGAAGCCCTGCTCCGCGCGGATCCGCCTGCGCGCCGTCTCGACGTCGGCCCAGAAGGCGTCGACCTCCTCCGCCGTCGGCTCGGTGACGTCGAAGACGTGCCCGTTGGCCGAGGCGGCGAGCGGCACCAGCGCCAGCGACGTCGCCGGCGCGGCGGGAGGAGCAGCCGGCGGGACCGGTGCGCCCATGAGCGCGCCGTCGACGACGGGGCTCGGCTTCTCGGGCGCGGGTCCGTGCACGTGCTCCTCCAGGGCCCGGGCCTGCTCGAGCCGGGTGCCCTTGACGGGCAGCGGGATCCGCAGGTCACGCGCGGTGTCGACGACCTCGCGCCACCCGCTGCTGACCCGGCCGGCGGTGCCGCCCGTCGTGCGCCGACGCCGTCGCCTCAGCCACTTGGCGAAGCGGATGGCGCCGTAGACGAGCAGCAGGACGAGCGCGGGGCCGACGAGGAAGAAGACGAGGTAGCGCAGCCAGTCCGGCCAGTTGTCCGGGTCGAGCGGGTTCTTGTCGTCCTTCGGCGGGTTCTTCAGCTGCGTGGCGTTCTGGGCCTGGTCGGGGCCCTGCAGGACGCTCGGCGGGTTGTTCGCCGACGGCGGCGGCACCTGGGCGCCGGTCTTCTTCTCCTCGGACTTCTGGATCAGCTGCTGGGGCTTCTTGTTGCGGTCCGGCACGAACTGCTTCCAGTAGATCGGCTGCCAGGAGCCGTCGGCCTTGGCCACCTCGACCCACGCGTGGACGTCCTTGCCCTTGACGACGCCGGCGGCATCGGGCTCGGCCCCCAGGACGACCCGGGCCGGGACGCCGAGGCGGTTGGCCACGAGCGCCAGCGCGGCGGCGAACTGCTCGTCGTTGCCGGCCAGCTGCGTCGCCTTCATGAACTGCGTCATCCGCCGAAGGCTGTGGCCCGGCAGGAAGACGTTCTGGTAGTCGCCGGGGGCGCCACCGTCGGTGTAGGCGCCGTCCTGCATGGCCTTGGCGACGGCGACGACCTTCTGCCACTGGCCGTCGACCCGGTCGGTCCACGGGGCGATCTTGTCGTCGAGGAACGTGAGGTTCTGGCTGTCGACGACCGTTCCGTCGGCGACGTCGAGCTCCGCCGGCAGCCTGGCGTCGATCTTCTCGGCCAGCGCGCTGACGGTGTACGTGTCGCCCGCCTGCAGCTTCTCGGGCAGCACACCGGTGTTGGTGTCGACGTTGAAGCGCAGGTCATCGGAGAGCTGGTCGCCCCGCGGCCCACCGAACTCGAGGCCGGTGACGGTGCCGAACGTCGGCAGCCACACGTCGTCGTAGCCGGCGGCCGGCACGCTGACCGTCGCCGTCACCGGGTCGCCGGTGCCCTCGGCCGCGATGTGGCTGCCGACCTTGCGGAACCCCGTGCCGTCGGGGACGTCGCCGGTGCCGTCGTTGGCGAACGTGCCGGCGCCCCAGACGAAGCCGTCGTAGGTGTCGAGCGCGGCGATGCGCACCGGCACCCCGGCCGGCAGGCCCTTGACCGTGAGCAGCGTCTTGTCGAAGAGCTCGGCGCCGTTGGGCTCGGTGTACTGGCGGAAGCCGGCGAGCGGCGACGAGTACTGCGTGACGTCGAACGGCGGGACGAGGGCGGAGCGGAAGACGGTGCGCTCGGTGCCGTCGGCGCCCGGCAGGTGCGGCCCGACGAAGAAGCCGCCGACGGTGGCCGCGGCGAGCAGCGCTGCCGTCGTGACGGCGCGCGTCGTGCGGCCGGCGCCGTTCTGGAGCGCGGGACGGTTGCGGTTGCTGCGCAGCGCCGTCCAGCCGATCGCGACGAGCGCGAAGACGGCGCCCTGGAGCAGCACGGCGGCCGGCGTCAGGGTGCCGAGGACGATCGAGGCGACGAGGAGCAGCACCGGGGCGACGAGCGCTGTGACGGCGCCGGGCCATCGCCGGGCGACGCCGTAGGTGAGCGCGGCGCCGACGAGGCCGAAGAGGAAGGGCAGCGCCATGTAGGGGCCCTCCGAGTCGACCGGGGGCAGCGCGGTGAGCAGCTCCTTCCAGCCCGGCACGGCCATGTGCACGAGCGTCGAGAAGCTCTGTCCCGAGGGGACGAAGCCCACGAGGAGGTCCTCGCGCACCGCGACCGGTCCCCCGAGGAGGAGGTATGCCGCCGCGACCGCGAGCAGGGTGACGACCCCGGGTGCCCGGAACGTCGCCGTCACGTGCGAGACGAGCAGGCCGAGCGCGAGGCCCGCGAGCCCGACCCAGAGCCAGCCGAGGCCGAAGAAGGTGGTGCGGAAGCCGACGAGGGCCAGGCCCACGAGCACGAGGGTGAACCCGGCGTCGACGAGGTGCGCGACAGCCGGGCGCAGGCGCCCGAGCTGGGTGCGCAGCCGCTCGGCCACCGTCGGTGGCGTGACGAGCGCGGAGGGCGGCGGGGCCGAGATCGACCCGGTGGGCCCAGCGGGCCCGGTGGGCGTCGGGGAGCTCATCGGGCCACCCCTGAGACGAGAAGCATGCGGAGGTCCTCGAGTGTGCGCAGGGTGAGGATGACGAGGCCACCCCCGTGTCGGATGCCGTGGTCGGCCTGCGGGTCGATGACGACGACGACGCGCGTCACCTCCGGCTGGAACTGGCCGGCCGCACGCTGCAGGTCGATGAGCGGCCGGTGCGGGCCGGTCACGAGAAAGCAGGTGCTCGTGTCGGGGGCGAGGTCGGCGGCGTCGAGCGAGGTGGCGAAGAGGTCGACGGGACCGGGCTCGACGCGGGACATCGCGTCGAGGCCGACCTGCGGCACCGACTTCGTCACCTTCTGCGCGCCGCAGACGATCGTGCAGTCCTGCTCGTCGAGCATGACGCGCACCATGATCGAGCTGCCGACCGAGATGGCTGTCTCGACGTCGCGCTGGATCGCGGTCGGGGCGTTGGCGGCCATGACGTCGCGCTCGACGTCGCGGTCGGTCTGACCGGTCTTGCCGTGTCCCGAGCGGTACTGCTCCGGATCGGGGTCGACGATGACGGTCACGTGCGACCGGCGCGTGTCGAGGAACTGGCGCACGAGGAGCTTGCCGGCCTTGGCCGAGCTGCGCCAGTGGATGTAGCGGCGGTCGTCGCCGGGCTGGTACTCGCGCAGCGCGTGGAAGGCGAGGTCGCTCATCGAGACGTCCTCGGTGGTGCTGCCCTCGAGGTCGCGGAGCAGGCCGGCGCCGAGCGACTCGAGGGCGACCGTGCGGGGGTGGACGAACAGCTCGGTGCGCTCGGTCCACGTCAGCTGGCGGCGCATCAGCCCGAGCGGGTCGCCCTGCACGGTCGTGGCCGGACCCACCTGGATGACGCCGCGGCGCGAGGTCGGCACGACGAAGAGCTCCTCGTGGGCGTTGCCCGGCGTCAGGGCCGGCAGCACGAAGCGGGCGGCCGACAGCCCGACGGGCAGCTCGACGAGGATCGGCAGCATCGGCGTGCGCGCCTCGTTCGTGACGAGGATGCGGCCGGTCGCCGGCTCGCCGACGACGACGCGGCGGGGGTCGACCTCGGCGACGATCCGGACCTTGGTGCGGCCGAGCGCGAGCACGAGGCAGATCGCGAAGAGGACCAGGGCCGCGGCCGCCACCATGAGCAGCTCGGTCCAGCCCCACCGGACGCCGACGACCCAGCAGGCCACGCCGAGCGCGAGGATCGTCCAGCCGAGCGGCGAGACCCACCGCAGGATGCCGGCGACCGGCCGCCACACGCCCTCGGTCTGGCCGGCCACCTGCTCGAGGCCGCGCGTCAGCGGCTGCGTGATCTGCCGGATGCCGCGGCTCGTCGTGCCCGACACGGCACGCACGAGCCCACCGGTCTGCGACGGCGCCGACGGCGCTCCCGCGCCGGCGGGCGCGGGCCGGCGTGACGGCATACGGAAGCGGCTGCCACGGCGTGGCCGCGCGGCCTGCTGGTCCTGCTGGGTCATGCGATCCCCTTGGTCGTGTGCGGTCCTGCTCAGGCCGAGGCGCGCTCGGCCGGCGGCGCGATGTCGCCGAGGATCGAGTCGATGACGTGCTCGACGGTCGTGCCGGCGAACTGGGCCTCCGCGCCGAGCAGCAGGCGGTGGCTCAGCACCGGCTCGGCGAGCAGCTTGATGTCGTCGGGGATGACGTAGGTGCGGCCCTGGCTCGCGGCCCACGTCTTGGCGCAGCGCACGTAGGCGAGGCATCCGCGGACCGAGAGGCCGAGCTTGAGCGAGGGGTGGCGGCGCGACTCCTCGGCGATGCGGCTGACGTAGCCGAGGATGGCCGGGTCGACGTGCACCTCGTCGGCGAGCTTGCTCATCTCGACGATGACGTTGCTCGCGATGAGCGGGCTCAGCGTCTTGGCGCGGTCGCGCGTCTTCGCGTCGGCGAGCACGGCGATGGTCGCCTCGTGGTCGGGGTAGCCGACGCTCGCCTTCATGAGGAAGCGGTCGAGCTGGGCCTCGGGGAGGCGGTAGGTGCCGGCCTGCTCGATGGGGTTCTGCGTCGCGATGACCATGAAGGGCTCGCCGACCGAGTGCGGCTTGCCGTCGATGGTGACCCGACCCTCCTCCATGACCTCGAGCAGCGCCGACTGCGTCTTCGGCGAAGCGCGGTTGATCTCGTCTGCGAGCACGATGGTCGCGAAGATCGGGCCGGGGTGGAACTCGAAGCTCTGCTTCGTCGGCTCGTAAATCGTCACGCCGGTGACGTCGGAGGGCAGCAGGTCGGGGGTGAACTGGATGCGGCTGTGCGTGCCCTGCACCGTCGCCGAGAGGGCGCGCGCGAGCTGGGTCTTGCCGGTGCCGGGGAAGTCCTCGAGGAGCATGTGGCCCTCGGAGAGCAGGCAGGTCAGCGCGAGGCGCGTGACGTGCTGCTTGCCGAGGACGGCCTTCTCGATGTTGCCGACGAGCTGGTCGAAGGTGTGCGCGAACCAGGTGACCTGCTCCTGGGTGATCTGCGTGCTCGGCGTGCTGTGCGAGCTCTGGTCGGTGACGCTCATGGTGCGGGTCTCTCCTGTGGTGGTGGGTGGTGCGTGCGTGCTGCGTGCGTGCGTCGGTGGGTGGGGGGATCGGTTCCGGTCGGGCGCCGGGTTCACCAGCCCCAGGGTCTGGCCGTGAACGAGTCGGTGCCGTTGCTGCCCGTGCACTGGACCGTGACGTAGCCGTTGCCGAAGCCGTAGAACTTCGTCGACTCGTTGGGGCCGTTGGTGGGCTGGTGAGACCCGCGGGTGCCGTCGTCGTAGCTGTACGGGAAGTCGCCGGGATACGTGTCGGTCGTGATGAAGCAGCTGATGTCGCCCTGGAAGTTCGAGAGCGTGTAGCCGATGCGGTAGCAGTCCCCGTTCTCACAGCCCGTGACCGAGCCGGTCCGGGTGCCGTGGTAGACGGAGTCGACCTTGGGCGCGGGCGGGGGCGGCGCGTCGTTCGTGCGGCCCGACACGAAGTCGGTCCACGGACCGGGACCGGAGTCCTGGGCGATGGCGCGCACGCGGATCCGCTTCGACGTCGAGTACGGCAGCCCGTCGAACGTCGTCTCGCGGGTGCCGGCCCCGACCGTGGCGGTGCGGTCGCCGTCGATCTCGTAGCCCGTGACCGGTCGGCCGTTGCTCGAGGCCGCGTCCCACCGGAACGTGATGGTGTGGTCGTCGTGCGACTCGCGCAGGTTCGGCACGCCCTGGGTCTTGCCGTAGGGGGTGATCGACGCGGAGCCCGAGGTCTGGCACAGGCCGGCGCTGTTGCACGTCGTCACCGTGATCGTCTGCGGACCCACGGGCAGCTTGCCCGTCTGCTGCGTGCACGAGCCGGACGCGCAGGCGAAGCTGCCGCTCGCGCCGCTCGAGGTCGAGTACGTGACGCGCTGGCCGCCTCCGGCGTGCGCCGCCCCGATCGAGTAGCTGACCTCGGCCGTCTGGTCGGACCTCGGGGTCGAGGCCCCACCAATGGCCGGCTTGTCGGGGTAGCCGTTGGCCGTGTAGCCGGCGAAGTTGGCCCGGTCGGAGGTCGCCCCGCCGCCGTTGGTGGCTGCCACGGCGTACTGCACCGTCTGGCCCTCGTAGGGGATGGTGTCGCTGACGACACGGGACTGGCCGCCGGAGCGGGTCGCGATGCTCGTCCACGCCCCGCCCCCCGTGCGACGGAAGACCTCGTAGCCGGTGATGGGCGGCCCGTTCGGGTCGGTCGCCGCCCAGCGGATCGTCACCTGCGCGTTCGCGGCCCCCGGCACGGGGTCGCGGGGCGCGAGCTTCGGGGCCGGCACGGCCGCCGGCTTGCCGAACGACTGCGCCTTGACCTGCGGGCCGAACGGGCCGTAGCCGGCGCCGTTCGCGGCCTGCACGCGCACCGCGTAGGCGTCGTTGTTGACGAGCCCGCCCAGCAGCTTGCTGAGCGCCGGGGCTGCCACGGTGGCCTGGCTGGTGGCGCCGGCGTCGCCGCCGATGTTGATCCACTGCACGCGGTAGGTGACGACCGGGCTGCCCTCGTTCTGCGGCTCGGCCCAGCGGACGGTCAGCCGGCGGTCGCCCGGGGTGATGTCGGTGATCGACGTCGCCTTCGGCTTGGTGTCGGGCCGCACCGTGTTGCTCGCCGGGCTGGGGTCGGACCAGCCGACCGCGTTGCGGCTGCGGACGGTGAACGTGTAGTCCTTGCCGTTGGCCAGCCCCTCGACGGTGCAGGGCGCCGCGCTGCACGCGGTGGTGCCCCCACCGGGTCCGACGGCCGTGACCTCGTAGCCCTGGATCGGCAGGCCGCCGTCGTAGGGGGGCGGTCGCCAGTCGACGCGGGCGCTGCTGCCGAGGATGCGGTCGGCGACCGCGACGGGAGCAGCCATCGGGTCGGGCTTGCTGCGCACGCTGACCGAGACCTCGCCCGATGCCGGCGGCCGACCCGGCGCGTCGGTCGCCGAGACGCGGATGCGCGCCTCGCCGCGGCCCCGGTCGGAGGCCGAGACGGTCAGCTGGCAGCCGCGCTGCGACACCGAGACGCCGGTGCCGCTGCGCACGCTCGCCGAGGTGATGGCGCACTGCGGCGCCGACAGCGGGCTGTCGAGGAACTGGGCCAGGTTGACGGTGCGGCTCGTGCCCGCGATGAGCCCCTCGACCCGCACCGGGCGGAGGGTGGCGCCGGGCGGCGAGCTGACGACGCGGACCTTGATCTTGAAGGAGTCGGCGCCCCCGCGGGCCCTGACGGTGACCGAACCGGTCGCGCCCTCCTGCGCGGCGGGCTGGGCCTGCAGCACGACCTGGCGGCCGCCGGCGCCGGCCTGGCTGAGGTCGACCCGGTCGATGCCGGGGTCCCAGCTCGCCTCGTAGCGAGCCGTGCTCGTGTCCATGCCGGTCGGCAGCCACGCGTGGCACAGCCGCGGGATGTCGAAGCTGCGGGCGGGGCCGTCGGCGACGAGGCGGACCTCGTGGCTCGGGCAACGCAGCACCGGCACGTCGGGCCCGATCTGCACCGGCAGCGTGACGTACGTCGTGCGCCCGGCCTTGTCGGACGGGCTGGTCGCGTTGGTGACCTCGAGCATGAGCGCGGCCGGGCCGACGTAGCCGTTCGTCGACGTCAGCCTGAGCTCGGTGCCCGAGACGACGGCGGCCTGGAGGTCCGCCGACGGCGAGGTCGACACGGTGTCGGGCGAGGTGACCTTGACCGTGCCGCCGCGGGGGTCGGTGACGTAGTCGCCGAGAGGGAGCGTCACCGTGGAGTCGGCGCCCATCGTGACGACCTTGCCCTCGACGACGAACGGTGCGCCGTTCGAGCCGGCCGGCACGTAGATGAGTGCCATCGCCGTGGCGCCGTCGGCGTCCTCGATGACGTAGGGCACGACGCGGGCCTGCGGGCGCAGCTGGATGCGCAGCTTGCGCCCCTCGCGGGTCACGCCGTCGCCGACGAACTTCGTGATCTTCAGCGTGGCCTGGTCGCCGTCGAGGTCGCGGTCGTTGGCGAGCGCGTCGACGAGGACGGAGGTGTCGCCCTGCTTGGCGACCGCCGTGTCGTCCACCGCCACGGGCGGGTTGTTGAAGTCCTTCTGGCCGCGGACCGTGAGCGTCGACTTCGACGCGTCGAAGAGGCCGTCGGTGATGCCGTAGGTGAGCACCTTGGCCGGGCCGTCGTCGGGGGCGACGACCTTGAAGGTGTCGTCCTTCTGGCGCTGGAAGTCCTTGAGGACGTCGGGCTCGTTGAGCGTCGACAGGTCGACGAACGAGACCGAGTCGCCGGCGGCGATGAGGTCGTTGGCGAGCACGTCGGCGTGGACCGTGCGGCCCGGTGCCGCCACCACGTCGTCCTCGACGGCGACCGGGGGCTGCGGGTCGCCCGGCTGGACGACCCCGACCCGGACGAAGCCCTCGCTCGTGCCGCCGAAGCGGTCGCGCAGCTCGTAGCGGATGACCTCGGTGCCGGCACTGCGGGGGTAGGCCTCGTAGCGGATCGTCGCCGCGCCGAAGCCGAGCACGCGTCCGAGCTCGAGGTCGACGGCCTGGCCGTCCTCGCCGACGATGCCGCTGACGAAGGTGAGGTCGCCGTCGGGGTCGACGCCGCTCGTCGGCACGGTGATGGAGAGGGTGTCACCGGCCGTGACGCTCGCCGAGAAGCTGCGGGCCGACGGCGGCCGGTTCGGGTTCTTGACGGCATCGGGCAGCGCGTTGATCGTGACCGCGACCCGGCCCGTGACGGCTCGCGCGCGCAGGCCCTCGGGATAGGTCGCGTACTCCAGGATCGCCGACTTCGGGCCGGTCTGGGCGCCCTGCTCCGGCACGTAGCGCACGACGGTGCCCGAGGCGAACGCCTGCCCGCCGCCCGAGAGCACCTTGACGCCCGCGGGGTCCAGCTTGAGCGGGATGCCCTCGCTCATCGAGTCGTTGTCGAGCACCGGGATCGTCACGGCGTCGCCGACCCGCACGGTCGCGACGTCGTCGACGACGGTGGGCAGGACCTTGTCCTTGGGCTCGGGCTTCTGCACGACGGAGAGCTGCCCGACGGCCGTCTTCGTGCCGTCGCTGATCGTGTAGGTGACCGTGCCGCGCCGCTGGGAGCTGCCGTCGAGGGGTGCGGTCGGCTCGACGCGCACCCAGCGGCCCTGCACGACGGAGACCCGGAGCCACGCGTCGCCCGTGACGACCCGCTGCACGACGAGCACGTCGCTGCGGGGGCTGTAGTCGTTGGAGAGCACGTCGGCGATGACCGGCGTCTGGCCGCGCACGACCGCGCTGTCCGGGGTGGCGACCGGCGGCAGGTCGGGCGAGGGGTTCGGCAGGATGTCGACCCGCACCCGCCCGACGCTGACCCCGGAACCGACCTGGGCGGCATACGTGATCGTCGAGGTGCCGGGGGTCTGCCCGGTCACGGTGAGCACGCTCGTGTCGAGGTTCGTGTCGATGGTGAGCTGGCCCGGGCCCTTGACCTCCTGCGCGAGGCGCATGCGCGCCTCGGGGTCGGTCGGGTCGGCGCCGGCGATGTCGTTGCCGAGCGGCTGCAGCTGCACCGGCTTGCCGACGACGGCGCGCAGCACGTCCGGCTGGGTCCTCGGCGGCACCGCCTTGCCGTCCTGCTCGCCCAGCACGTCGAGGGTCACCGAGTCCTTGGCGATACCGCCGCGGCCGTCGTCGACCTGGTACTCGACGACCTGGTCGCCCTTGTCGGCCCTCGCCTTGACGGTGAGCGCACCCGAGCCGTCGACACCCGTGCTCGCGGGGTCGAGGGCGGCGACCTGGATCGGGTCGTTCTCGGCGTCGCGCCAGTCGGCGACGACCCCGACCCGCACCGAGCCGCTCGCGACGACGGGGTACTTCGCGCGGGCCAGCCTGGCCTGACCGGTGCGCAGCCTCGGCGCGGTGTTGACGTCGTCGCCGACGATGCGGACCGTGACCTTGGCCGTGGCGCGGCCGTTCTTGGCGGTCGTGCCGTTGTTGACGGTGTAGTCGAAGGAGAACGACCCGCTCGCCTCCTCCGGCACCGAGACCTGCACGGTCTGGCCGTCCGCCGAGGCGCTCGTGCTGATGCCGTCCTGCGCCGGCTGCGACACGTCGCCCGGCGAGATCGCCAGGATCGAGCCCTGCGAGTCCGAGTCGTTGTCCAGCACGTGCAACGTCGACGTACGACCCGCACGCACCTGCAGGTTGTCCGGCTGCGCCTTCGGCGGCGTGCGACTCACCTCGTCGTCGACGAGGTTCTCGTCCTTCTTCTTGTTCTTGTCATCGGTCTGCGGCGGCGGGATCACCGAGTTCCAGTTGTCGATCTTCACCCGGTTGCGATCGATGTCCCACACGTCACCGGAGTCCAGGTCGTTCAGCACGATCAGCCCACGGTTGACCCGCAGCTTCACCCCGTCGGTGCGCACACCCTTCTTCATCGCCCCCAGGTCCACCGTCGGAGCATCCGCCGGCGAACCACAGTTACGGCCGTAGAACACGTTCGAGGCACCCGCCCACGCCGCATGCACACACCCACCCAGGCGCACCGGAGCCGACAGGAACAGACGATCACCCGCCGAACCACCCGCCGAAACCTGACTCAGCTTCACCCCACCCACCGTCGGCGAGTCACCCGTCAACGACACCTGGCTCAACGCGCCCTCGTCCTGGATCAGCACCGACGCCGCATCCGGGCCGGGCTGCTGCAACGCAGCGAACGCCGGGTTGCCCGGCTCCACACTGCCCACCGACAGCTGCTCCGGCGCCTCCAACGCATCCGAGTACAGCTTGCCCGTGCCCGAGTCCCACACCACCCAGTGGCTCCCGACCGCGCTCACCTGCGCCGACTTCGAGGTGAACCCCAGCTTCGTCGTCACCGGCTTCGCGAAACCCTCACCCGCCACCCTCAGCACCGTCACCGTGCCCAGCTCGGCCGACACCGCATACACCGAACCGTCCACACCGACCGCGACCGCCGCGTTGCCCCCGACCTTCACCAACGGCTTGGCCTGCGTCTGCAACCCGTCCAGACCCGCCACACCCGCCCGCACATCCACCCGCTGCGCGCGCACCTCACCCTTGGCCGGATCGATCATCGCGACCGTCCCACCACGCACATCCACCAACGGCGCCGTGAACACCCGGTTCCCCGTCGCCGTGCTCGGCTTCGGCAACGCCACCGCCTGCTCCGGCGCCAACGTCCCCTCCGCCGGATTGATCGGCACGATCTGGTTGCTCGCCCGCGAGTACCCCACGATCGCCGCACCGTCCTGGAACACATCCAGACCCGACCCGCTCGACCCGTCCGAGAGCACCCCCACATCGAGCTGACCCACCGGCTTGTTGATCCGCCCGAACCGAGCCTGCTCGGCGTTCGTCACCCACACCCCGCCGTCGTTCAGATCGGCCTTGCGCACGACCTCACCCTCACTCCGCGACGCGAACCACACCAACAGACTCGCGACAAGGGCAACGACGACGGTCGAGACGATCCCGACCCGTCGCTTGGTGGCGGCGGTGCTCATGCGTTCCCCTGTTCGGCCGCGACCATCCGGTCGTCTGGCCCGTGCTCTGCGGTCTGGTGGATCTGGTCGGTCGCATCGGCCGGGGCGTCGAGCAGGGCGAGATCGTCCTCCGAGACGAGCTGCGTCGAGAGTGCGTGCTCGACGAGCCGGGCCTTGCGGTTGGTCGCGAGCTTTCCGACGCCACCGTGCAGGCCACGCGTTCCCGCGTCGGCGAGCTTCTGGCACACGTTGTCGAGCTTGCGGTTGAAACGGGTCAGGGTCCAGCCGAGTCTCTCGGCGGCCGCGGCGGAGGAGGGTATCTGGCTCGTACCCGCTTCACGCCTGCGGAGGAACGGCTCGCACAGCGCGACGACGAGCAGCTTCTGGTCGGGCGTGAACGACACGCGTCCCACGGTGGCCGCGCCGACCTCGTCGTCACCGGGCTCGGGCGCGTCGGAGGTGACGGACTTGAACGCCGGGCTCGCGACGTGGATCTCGAAGTCGTAGGTCGTCGGGCCGGCCGTGAACCAGACGATGAGCTTCTTCATGGCGAGGGGGATCTTCGCGCCGGGGTTGAGCCAGGCCTGGAAGAGGCCCTGCTCGTCGGCGACCGTCGCCGTCAGCGTCGACCCGGTGTTGGAGAGCCACCAGAACCCGTTCTCGAACGAGACGACGAGGAAGGTGCGGTGCAGGTAGGGGTTGTCGTCCACCTCGACGTCGCCGCTGCGGCCGATCGTCAGGCCGGACTCGGGTGACACGGAGTGCTCCTCGCCGCAGAACACGACGGTCACCTTGCTGTGGATCACGATCAGGTCCCCTTATCCCTGTCGACACACCGGCCGGCACCCGGGTGAACGAGTGCCGTGGTGTTTTGTTACGTAAGTCTGTGGTGGTTTGGTGCGTATGTCACGACTTTGCCTACAAGTGCGGGGCATCGTCGACCGCACGCGTACTCAACCGGCCACCTCGTCGTGCGCTCGGTCAGGCCGCGCCCCTCGGTGCACGCCTGCTCATCGGGCGGTCTCGCACTGCGGGTCGGCGCCCGGCGAGCCCTGGCCGGCACGCACGACGACGACCGACGCGCACACCTGCCGGCCCTTCTGGGCCTTGACCGTGAACGAGCGGGCCGCGACCGAGACGGTGCGGGAGCGGTCGCGGTTGCCCACGTCGCCCGCCTTCGCCGCGTAGGACACCCGGAAGGTGTCCTTCTTCGAGGCGTTCGGGTAGCTCCAGCTGAAGGAGACCCGTCCGTCGGCGGACGTCGCCTCGATGGTGGGCTTGTCGAAGACGCCGTCACCGATCGCGCTGTCGTCACCCGGCATCGACACGGTGGCGCTCGGGCGGGGCGGGTCCACCGTGACCGGTGACGCGGGCTCGGGGCGCAGCACGAGGAAGAGGACGAGCGCCGCGAGCACGGCGACGCTGCCGAGGAGGCTCCAGAGCACGGCGGGCCGGCCGAGCACGGAGCCCGACGACGACGGCTGGGCGACCGGGGCCTCCGAGGCGGTGCCGGCCGCCCGGCGCACGGTGGCCTCGTCGACCCCGTCGGAGTGCAGCGGCGCCGTGAGGCTCGTGACGGGGTCGGTGGCCGCCGAGGAGCGCACGGGTGCGGAGGCACCGGCGGCCGTGGCCGCCGCGCCCGCGGACCCGCCACGGGGGCCGGCCACGGGCATCGGGGCGGGCGACCAGCGTCCGGCCGTCGCGTCCGAACGGCGACGCGTCGCCTCGTCGAGCGTCGAGGCGCCGCTCGGCCCGGCTGCGGGCGCCGCGGGCGGGGCCGGCTGCGCGACGACGGTCTGCGGTGCCTTGATCCGGGTGCGGTCGTCGTCCTCGACGCCGGATCCGGTCGGCGAGCCCGACGTCTGGCTGACGAGCGTCGTGTGACCCTGCTCGTCGAGCACGACGATGGGGGTGCGCGCGAGGCGCTGCTGCTGCTCGACGGCCTGCAGGGCGCGGGCCAGCTCGAGCGCCGACGACGGGCGGTGGGACGGGTCCTTGGCCATCGCCTGCGCGAGCAGGCGCTCGAGGCCGGTGGGCACGTCGGGGCGCCCCGTCGCCGGCGGCGGGGTGCTGCGGATGCGTGGCATGAGGGCGTATGCCGAGTTGTCGCCTCCCGGCACCTCGAACGGCGAGCGCCCCACCAGCAGCTGCCACAGGGTGGCCGCGAGCGAGTAGACGTCGGCCCGCTCGTCACCGTTGCTCTGCCCGTAGAGCACCTCCGGGGCCGCCCACGGCACCGAGACACCGACGCCGTCGGTGCTCTCGGCCTCGGCGTCGCCGTCCCGCGCACCGCGGCCGGCGATGCCGAAGTCGGTGAGGCCCGGAGCGCCGTAGGCGCTGACGAGGACGTTGGCCGGCTTGATGTCGCGGTGCGTGATGTGGGCCCGGTGGGCCGTCTCGACCGCACTCGCGAGCTGGATGCCGGTGCGCAGCACGTCCTCGACGGAGAAGCGCTCGGCCCGGGCCCGCATCGCCAGGTTGGGCGGCGGGTAGTACTTCATGACGAGGTAGGGACGGCCGTCGTCGGACGTGCCGGCGCGGAACACCTGCACGATGTAGGGGTGGTCGCCGAGGGCGGCCATCGTGTCGGCCTCCTCGACGAACTGCGCGCGCAGCGCGTCGGTGAGGCCCTCGGACTTGAGCACCTTGACGGCCACCGGCATCCGGGGGCTCTGCTGCTCGTAGAGGAACACGTCGGCGTAGCCGCCCGAGCCGAGCGGCTGGACGAACACGAGGCCGGGGATCGAGGGGGGCGCGCCCTTCTTCACGAGCGGCTCCCGGTCGTCGGCGTCGGGGCGGCCCTCACGGCGCCGCCTCGAAGGTGAACGTGATCTCGTCGGCCATCGAGACGAGCGAGCCGGGCTCGAGCACCTGCTGGTCGTTGGCCCGCAGGCGCAGCGGCTGCTCCCCGGGCAGCGCGACCGTCGTGCCGTTCGTGGTGCCGAGGTCGCGCACGAGCACGTGCCAGCCCTCGAGGATGACCTCGAGGTGGTTGCGCGAGACGTCGCGTTCCGGGCTCGGCACCTTGACGACGTGCGGCCGATCGTGCGCGGCCAGGTTCTCGCCCGGCCGCGGCGAGCGCCCGAGCAGCACGCTGCGGTCGAGCGTCACGACGTCGCCCGTCGAGAGCCGCAGCACGCCGAGCGGCGGGCGCGGCATCGTGAAGGGCTCCTGCGGCGGGATGCCCGCACCGCAGACCCGGCACCGGTCGCTGTGCGGCTGCGTCGGGTGGCCGGCCGAGCAGAGCACGGCGAGCACGCTGGGGCCCGAGAACGCCAGCTGCTGCGCGGCGTTCTGGGCCTCGAGCAGGGCGCTCCGGTCGACGGTGAGCTCCGCGTCGTCCTCGTCGGGGTCGGCGGTGTCGATCTCGACGCCGGCGGCCGGGTGCAAGCTGCCGGAGACGGTCGGGGCCGGCGTCGGGGTCGGGGCGGCTGTCGGGGCCGGCGTCGGGGTCCGGGCGGCTGTCGGGGCCGGCGTCGGGGCAGGCGTCGCCGTCGGCGCCGGGCTCGCCGTCGGCGCGACGAGCGGGACGTCGAAGCTCTGCTCGCCGACCGATTCGCCGACCGCGGGCGGGGTGGTCGCGCGCGGCGGGGGGCCGGTCGAGATGAGCGGCGTGGCCTCGGGCGCGCGCGCACCCGGTGGCGGCGTGAGCGTCGGCGGCAGCAGGCTCGGCGCGGGCGGGGGCGTGTGCCGGCCCGAGAAGGTGGGCACCCCCGGCTCGGGGGCCGGGGCAGCCTCGGGCGCGGCAGGTGCCGCGGACGGGCGCGCCCAGGGCACCGACGAGATGAGGCCGCCCTCGGGCAGCGCAGGGGCGTGACCGCCGGCAGCCGGCCGGCCCGGCCCCGGCACGGTCGGGGCCGCCGCAGCCGGGTCCGCGGGCGCGTTCGTCACCGGCGCCTGCGCGGTATCGGCCACGGCCGGGATCGAGGCGGGCGCCGCGCCCAGGTGCTCGGGATCGCCGTCCGTTGCGGTGTCGTCGTCGTGCGGCTGGGTCAGCTGCGCGAGCACGCGGCGGTGCTCGTCGGCCGCCGTGGTGTGCCCGAAGAGGTAGTCGTAGCTCGGGGCGGCTGCGGGCAGGTCGTCCGCTCCTGCCGGCTCGGCCGCGGGCTCGGTCACGGCCTCGGTCACGGGCTCGGACCTGCGCTCGGGCTCGGCCGCCGGGGTCGCCTGCGCGACCGGCTCCGGGTCGACGACGGGGCGCACCGCCCACGTCGACTCGACGTCCCGGGGCGCCGGGACGCGGACGGGTCCGGGCTCCGGCGTCGGCTCCGGCGTCGGCTCCGGCGTCGGCTCCGGCGTCGGCTCTGGAGCAGTCGCGGGCTGCGGGGCAGGCTCGGGGGCAGGCTCGGGGGCCGGCTCAGGCGTCGGGGCCGGCACGGGCTCGGGCCGCGAGACCGGCTGGGGTTGCGGAGCCGTCTCGGGCGTCGGGGCCGGCGCGGGGACGGACACGGCGGGCGCCGGGACCGACTCGGGCGATGCCGGTGGTGCGGCCTGACCGGTCGTGGCGCCCGTCGGGGCGGACGCCGACGGCAGCCCGGCCGGCGGTGACGCGGACGGTGCTGCCGGCACCGCGGGCACCGGGGGCACCGCGGGGCGCGCGACGTCGGGCACGTGCCGCGCCCAGCTGCCGTCCCAGCTCGAGCCGCGGGAGCCCGTCGCACCGGCGGCGTCGACCTCGCCGGCCGTGGCGGCGAAGGTGGGCGGGGCCGCGGGCAGGGGGTGGGCGTCGCCTGCGGTGTCGGTGCCGTCGGAGGTGTCGGCGTCGCCGGCACCGCTCGCACTCCCGGCACTGCTGCCGGTCTCGGCGTCGGTCGAGCCGGCCGCGGTGTCCGCAGTGTCCGTCGTCCCGGCGTCCGTCGTACCGGCGTCCGTCGTACCGGCGTCGTCGAGGTCGGGGTCGTCGACGCCCGCGTCGTCGGTGCCGGCGTGGTCCGCACCGGCATCCGGCCGCGGGTCTGCCGTGCCGCTCGCGTCCGTCGCGTCCGCAGGCCCGGTCACGTCCGTCGGCCCGGCCGCCGCGACGACGCCACCGGCGCCGAGCGTCTGTGGCGGCACGGGCGCGGCCCGCTCGTTGTCGTCGAGCACCCGCAGCACGACCCGCTGGGGGTGCTCGGGCAGCTCGAGGTCGGTCCACACGCGGCTGCTCGTCGCGCGCACCTCGTGCTCCGTGCCGTCGGCGAGGGTGACGACGGCCGCCACCGGCCCGAAGGCGACGATGCGGGTGCGCGGCTGCCAGTGCGCGCCGACGAAGTGGTGCGCCTTGCGCATGCCTCCCGTCGTCAGCACCTCGACGACGTCGTCGAGGTCACCGCCGTCGGCGGCGTCGCTCGCGCTGAGCGTGCGCTCGTCGTCCTCGTCGAGGGCGATGAGCAGGTGCATGCCGGGGCCCCCGATGTGCGTCCACCCGTCGGGAGCCCGCTCGACAACGACAGACGGGCCACTCACGTCTACGACCTGCTCTCCCCTGATGAGCCGTTCACGTTCTGGCGGGGGGTGGTGTCCTCGTCCACGTCGGAGTCGGACTCCTGCCCCTGCACCGCGACGACGATAGCAGTGACGTTGTCGTGCCCCCCGGCCTCGACCGCCCGGCGGACCAGCGCCTCGGCGGCGGCCTCGGCGTCGGGGTGCTCGAGGAGCACGGCCTCGATCTGCTCGTGGGTCAGCTCGTTCGAGAGCCCGTCGGAGCAGATGACGAAGACCTCGCCGGGGTAGGGCGGGAAGACCCAGGTGTCGACGACGCCCATCGGGTCGCGCCCGAGCGAGCGGGTGACGACGTTGCGACCGGGGTGCACCCGCGCCTGCTCGGGAGTCAGCAACCCGCGCTCGACGAGCTCCCACACCTCGGAGTGGTCGGCCGTGACCTGGCTCAGGTCGCCGTCGAGCAGGCGGTAGACGCGCGAGTCGCCGATGTTGAAGACGGCCCAGTGCCGCGACCCGCCCACGGAGACGAGGGCGAGACCCGCCACGGTCGTGCCCATCCCCGTCTGCTCCGGGTGCCGTGCGGCCGAGGCGAGGATGCGCCGGTTGGCCTCACCGACCTGCGCCACGAGGTCCCGCACCTGGATGGCGGGGCGGTCGGCGAGCTCGACGAGGGTCTCGCTCGCGATGCGGCTCGCGACCTCGCCGGCCGCGTGGCCGCCCATCCCGTCGGCCACGACGAAGACCGTGCCGCGGGTGAGGGCCGCGTCCTCGTTGTGGGCCCGGACCCGCCCCACGTCGGTCACGACGCCGACGGACAGCACGGGGTGCGCGGCGCTCATGCGTCGCCGCCGGTCCACGGCGTGACGCGCGCGGTCGTCAGGACGGCCCGGATGAGCTCGTAGTCCTGCTCGGCGGTCGGACCGCCGACCGCACCGGTCAGCTGCACGAGGTGCGCGCCGACCGCGCCGGCCGCGCCGGCCGCGCCGCCCGCTCCGGCCACGCCGGGGGTCGGGGTCACGACGTGGAAGAGGTTGGCCTGCAGCACGGTCTCGACGTCCTCGTCGGGCCAGCTCGCGTCGCACCCGACGAAGCGTGCGTCACCGAGCTCGGCGGCATACGGCTGCGACACGCCACCACCACGCGAGGCGGCGCGGGCGCGCACGAGCTCGAGGGAGTCCTCGAGGCGGTGGTCCGGGGCGCAGGGCTCGACGGTGACGACGACGTTCGGGGCGAAGGCGTCCGACCGGGGAAGGCGCGCCGCCATGGTGGTGCCCGGGGCATGCGCCGGCTCCCAACCATCCGGCACCTCGAGCGCCACCGCGGGAGGTCCCGGGAAGTCGGCGCTCGGGTAGGCGAGGGTGGTCATGGGTCGTTCCTTTCGGTCGTTCCCGCGGGGGCCGGGGACGGCGCGGTCAGTCAACCACTCGAGCGAAGCGGTGTCAGATCGGTCGAGCCTAGGGCGCCCGGCCCGCTGCGGCGATGGGGAGCACTCCCCACCGGCAGGTCGTGCGTCCCTCGTACCCGCACCGGCCTCAGTCCTCCGACTCGCGCGCCGCCCACCAGGCGAGCAGCTTCTCGCGGGCGGCGTCCGGCCCGATGGGCCCGTCGTCGAGGCGCACCGAGAGCAGGTAGGCGTACGCCTGCCCGAGCACCGGGCCGGGCCGGATGCCGAGGGTGGCGGCGATCTCGTTGCCGTCGAGCTCGGGACGGATGCGGGCCAGCTCCTCCTGCTCGGCCAGCCGGCCGATGCGCTGCTCGAGGTCGTCGTAGGCCCGGGCGAGCCGCTGCGCCTTGCGCACGTTGCGGGTCGTGCAGTCCGACCGGGTCAGCCGGTGCAGGCGAGTGAGGAGCGGGCCGGCGTCGGTGACGTAGCGGCGCACGGCCGAGTCGGTCCACTGCCCGTCGCCGTAGCCGTGGAAGCGCAGGTGCAGCTCGACGAGCCGGGCGACGGCCTTGGTCGTCTCCTTGTCGAAGCGCATCGCCTTGAGCCGCTTGCCCACGAGCTTGGCGCCGACGAGCTCGTGGTGGTGGAAGGAGACGCCACCGCCGTCCTCGAACCGGCGCGTGGCCGGCTTGCCGATGTCGTGCAGGAGCGCCGCGAGGCGCAGCACGAGGTCGGGGCCGGGCACCGACTCCTCCGGTCCGTCCGCCGGGCCCTCGAGGTCGATGGCCTGCTCGAGCACGATGAGCGAGTGCTCGTAGACGTCCTTGTGCCGGTGGTGCTCGTCGAGCTCGAGGCGCAGTGCCGGCAGCTCGGGCAGGAAGACGTCGGCCAGCCCGGTGTCGACGAGCAGGCGCAGCCCGAGCCGGGGCCGCTGCGAGAGCAGCAGCTTGGTGAACTCGTCGCGCACCCGCTCGGCCGAGATCATCGAGAGCGTGCCGGCCCGCTCGGTCATCGCGGCCGCGACCTCAGGGGCCACCTCGAACCCGAGCTGCGAGGCGAACCGCGCGGCCCGCATCATCCGCAGCGGGTCGTCGGCGAAGGACTCCTCGGGGGCGGCGGGGGTCGTCAGCCGCTGGCGCACGAGGTCCGGCAGGCCGCCGTGGACGTCGACGAACTCCAGGCTCGGCAGCCGGATGGCCATGGCGTTGACGGTGAAGTCGCGCCGCACGAGGTCGCCCTCGAGGCTCTCGCCGAACATCACCTCGGGCTTGCGCGACGTGCGGTCGTAGGTGTCGGCCCGGTAGGTCGTCACCTCGATGACGTGCGAACCCTTGCGCAGGCCGATGGTGCCGAAGTCGCGCCCGATGTCCCAGTGCGCGTCGGCCCACCCCGCCGCCACGGCGACGATCTCGTCGGGCCGGGCGTCGGTCGTGAGGTCGAGGTCGGGCGAGACGCGACCCAGGAAGGCGTCGCGCACCGGTCCGCCCACGAGGGCCAGCTCGTGCCCGGCGGCGGCGAAGCGCTCGCCGAGCTCGCCGAGCATCGGCAGCACGGGGGCGAGGCGGGCGACGGCGGCCCGCAGGAGCGGGAGACCGGCGTCGGTGGGGTCGGCGTCGGGCGTGTCGGGACGGTCTGGCACGCCCCCAGCCTAGTGAGCCACCGGGCCCCGCCTTGACCTGCCGTTATGGTGGCGATGTGAGTGCACAGCCCGCCCCCAGCCACGTGCCGGGGAGGCGCTTGCCCGCCGTCGAGGAGCGCTCCGCCGGAGGCATCGTCGTCGACGTGCAGGAGGGACTCGCGCTCATCGCGATCATCGCGCGGCGCAACCGCGCCGGACGGGTCGAGTGGTGCCTGCCCAAGGGCCACGTCGAGCCCGGGGAGACGCTCGTCGAGACCGCCGCCCGCGAGGTGGCGGAGGAGACGGGCATCGTCGGGCGCGTGCTCATCGAGCTCGGCACCATCGACTACTGGTTCGCCACGTCGGACCGCCGCGTGCACAAGTTCGTCCACCACTACCTGCTCGAGGCCACGGGCGGGGAGCTCTCGATCGAGAACGACCCCGACCACGAGGCCATCGACGTCGCCTGGATGCGGCTCGACGAGGTGCACCGGAGGCTGACCTTCCCCAACGAGCGCCGCATCGCCCAGGCGGCGTGGAACCGGCTGGCGGGGACGACGTGAGCGCCCGGGGTGGGCGGCGTCCGGGCACGAGGGGGCGCCGCGGCCCCCGCGTCGCACGGGCCCTGTCGGCGGCCGGGGTCGCCGCCCTCGCCGTCCTCGCAGGTATGCCGTCGGGTGCGACCGTGCCCGTGGCGCGGTCCGCGACCCTCGCCACGGCCCACCCCACGAGCCGGGCCGCCGCCGTACCGCCCCCGCAGGCGGCCGGGTCGGCGCGGCCCGCGGTGACCCCGGCCACCGACGTCGCCGTCGTCGTGCTCGGGGCGATGACGCCGACGGTGGTGCGGGCGGGCACCGACGTCACCGTCTCCGGCACGGTGACGGCCCCGCTCACCGGCCCGCTCTCGGGGCCCACGCTGCGCGTCGTGCGCGGTGAGGTGACCGTCGACCAGCGCCAGGCGCTCGACGACTGGGCCGCCGGCCGCACCCGGGCCGACGGCCCCACCGTCGCCACCACCGCGCTGCCGACCGTGGGGGCCGGGCAGACCCGGTCGTTCACGACGACGATCCCGTGGGAGCGGCTCTCGAGCGCCAAGCCGTTCGCCGCCGTGCCGATCGCCGTCGAGGTCGTGCAGGAGGGCGCCAAGGCCCCGACCGGTGCCGTGCGCACCTTCGTGGCGTGGAACAGCCGCAAGGAGTACGTGCCGCTCCAGGTCGCCACGGTGCTGCCGGTCACGCTCGACCCCGACGTCGACCTCTTCTCGCGCGACGACCCGACGCGTCAGCAGGCCTGGCAGCACGCCATCGGTGCCGGGTCGCGGGTCAACCGCCTGCTCAGCGGCACTTTCGGCGCCGACGTGACCCTCGCCGTCGACCCCTCCGTGCTCGGCCCCACGCCGCCGCCCTCCGCCGACGGCCAGGGCACCCCCACCACGTCCAGCACCGGCACCGGCAGCACCCCGACCGGTTCGCCCGCGGCCGGCACCTCCAGCCCCGGTTCCACGCCCGGATCCATCCCCGGTTCCACCCCGTCCGGCTCCGCCACGTCCGGTGCCGGCGCGCCGCCGAGCGGCACCCCGACGCCGGGCGCGACGTCCTCGCCGGGCGCCGGGACGCCGACCGCGCCCTCGACGCCGACCGGCACCACCGCGCCGTCGGAGGCCGCGGTGGCCATCGCCCGGCTCGGGGACGACGTCGTGCGCCAGCTGCAGGGCCGCAGCGTCTGGGCGCTGCCCTACGCCGACGCCGACGTGGCCGCGACGGTCGGCACCGACCCGGCCAACGTGCTCGTGCGCGACCTCGTCACCCGGGCCACCACCCTGACCGGACGGCTCGGCGAGCCGGCCCGGGCCGACGTCGTCTGGCCGGTCGACGGCCTGCTGCCCGCCGGCCGCGAGCTCGGCATCCGCACCCT
Organism: Terrabacter sp. NPDC000476; assembly: GCF_040300125.1. Taxonomy (NCBI): domain Bacteria; kingdom Bacillati; phylum Actinomycetota; class Actinomycetes; order Micrococcales; family Intrasporangiaceae; genus Terrabacter; species Terrabacter sp. NPDC000476. The sequence continues at coordinate 622,819 of NZ_JBEPDF010000002.1, read as the reverse complement.
GCTCTCCGGCACCTCGGTCAAGAAGCCCGCCGGCATCGTCGTCGACGCGGCCGCCGTCACCCGGGCGACGGCATACACCCCCACGGCCCGACGCGTCGGCGCCGAGGGCACGCGGCTGCTCGCCTCCGACACCCGCCTGTCGGCCCTGCTGCCGAAGCGCGGCGCGGTGAGCCCGGTGCTGTCGGTGCAGCGCTACCTCGCCGAGTCCCTCGTGCTGCTCGGCGAGCGCGCCGGCACCCCCCGCTCGGTGCTCGTCACGGCGCGGCGCGACTACGACCCCGACGCCGCCGACCTGTCGGCGTTCCTCTCGGCGACCGCCTCCGCACCGTGGCTCCGGACCGTCGACGCGGCCGAGCTGCTGACCGACTCCGGCGACGACAAGGCCGTCGCCGCCACGAAGCCCGCGGCCACCGTGCCGTCCGCGGCTCCCCGACCGGTGCTCAACGCCCGCCGCCTCGCCCAGATGGCCGAGCAGCGTGACACGCTCCTCAGCGTCTCGTCGGTGCTGCGCGACGGCGCGACGTTCGCCGCCACGTACCGCGAGGTCCTCGACGAGCTCGCGAGCGCCCGGTGGCGCTACGAGCGGGGGTCGTGGATGACGCTGTCGAGCTCGGTCGCGTCGGACGTGCGGGCCGCCACGAGCGCGATCAAGGTCGTCTCGCGCAACGTCAACCTGCTCGCCGAGTCCGGCACCCTGCAGGTGACGATCGAGAACGGCCTCGACTACGCCGTCGAGGACCTCCGGCTGCGCCTGACGCCGAACAACCCCCGCATCCAGGTCGTCGAGCAGCCCGGGTCCATCGCCATCGGGCCGGCCTCGCGCACCAACGTGCCGGTGCCGGTCACGGCCGTCGCGGCCGGCAGCGCGCAGCTGCGGGCCTACCTCACGACGGCCGACGGCACGGTCATCGGCTCGCCCGCCGTCATCGAGGTCTCGGCCAACCCGCTCGACGCCACGATCTACTGGGTCGGCGGCACCCTCGTGGGGCTCGTCCTGCTCGTCGGCGTCGCCCGCGCCGTGCTCCGCGGCACCTCCCGGGTCGACGAGATCGCCGACATCGAGGCGGTCACCGCGGCCCACCAGGGTGTCGGCGACCAGCGCGGCGGGGATCGCCGTGACTCCGCCTAGGATGTCTCCCGAGCCACGCATCCACGCACGACCTGACGAGGGAGGGTGACGCACGTGCAGGGAGTCGGACCGGGGTCGGTCCTGGGCGGCCGCTACGCCGTGACGAGCCGCACCTCAGCGGGCGCGCACCACGAGCGGTGGCGCGCCGACGACCACACCCTCGAGCGCGAGGTCGTGCTCGTCTGCTTCCCCGCCGCGTCGTCCGTGGCCGCCGCCGCGCTCGATGCCGCCCGGCGGGCCGCCGGCATCGAGGACCCGCGCCTCGTGCGCGTGCTCGACGTCGGCACCGACTCCGGCGTCGGCTTCATCGTCGAGGAGCCGCTCACCGGCGCCCAGCCCCTCTCGCACCTGCTGCAGGACGGTGGCCTGCCCGCCGACGAGGTGCGCCGCCTCACCGGTGAGGCGGCGACCGCGCTCGACAAGGCGAGCCACCGCGGCCTGCACCACCTGGCCCTGACGCCGAGCTCGGTCCTGCGCATGCCCGACGGCGGCGTCAAGGTGCGCGGCCTCGCGACCGAGGCCGCCCTCACCGAGGCCGACAGCCTCTCCGACGAGCGCGCCTCGCGCGCCGACGCCGTGGGTCTCGTCAAGATCGCGTATGCCGGCCTCACCGGCCGCTGGCCGCTCGTCGCCGTCGACGGCGGGCTGATCCCCGCCGGTGGCCCGGTCGGTCTCGAGTCCGCACCGACCATCGTGGGCGGCGTCGCCGCACCCTCCGAGATCGCCGTCGGGGTGCCCAACGACCTCGACCTCATCTGCCGCATGACGCTGGGCAGCGGCGAGCGCGGACCCGTGTCGCCCGGCGACCTCGCCCTGCAGATCGCCCCCTGGCCCGCCGAGGCCCCGGCCTCCGACGGCGCCGGCGGCATCCGCCGGCGCGGTCGCGATGAACACGAGCCCACCCGGGTGCTGCCGGCGGTCGGTGACGCCACGGCCGCCCTCGAGACGGTACGACCGGACGAGGCGGACGCGGACGCGCCCTACGACCAGACGCGCGAGGACGCAGCCGTCACCGGAGTCGCGAGCGCCGGAGCCGCGGGCGCCGCCGCCGGTGCCACGGGTGCCGGCACGGCCGCGAGCGGCCCGAGCCCCATCTCCGCAGCCGGTGCGGCCGCGGCCGGCGTGGCCGGTGCCATCGGCGACCGCGTCGGCTCGTTCGCCCGGGCCGCCGCCGACAAGGCCGCCGCGCGTGCGGCCGAGCGTCGCGCGGCGCACGACGACTTCGACGGCGAGGACATCGACCTCGACGACGCGCTCGACGAGGCGCCCCCGACCCGCCTCGAGCCGCCCCTGCCGGTCTTCGGTCGCGAGGTGCCCGAGGCGCCCAGCGGGGCCCAGTCGCGCATCGCGCTCGCCCTCGTCGGCGTGCTCGTCGTCGTGGCGCTCGTCATCGGCATCAACAACGTCGCCAAGATCGGTGAGCACGACGGCGCCGCCGCGCCCGTCATCACCATCACCCGCACGCGCACGCCGAGCGCCACCCCGACGCCGAGCAGCACGACCCCGGCCCCGACCACGACGACGCAGGCGCCCCCCGCCGCGCCGGTCTCGATCACGGGCGCCACCGGCTTCGACCCGCAGGACGGCACCGAGTCCGACCGCAGCGCCGCGAAGGCCTTCGACGGCGACCCCGGCACCGAGTGGCGCTCGCGCTGGTACGGCTCCGCCGACTACAACGGCGGCAAGGACGGCCTCGGCCTGCTGCTCGACCTCAGCGCGCCCACCGTCGTCAAGGAGGTCGTGCTCGACCTCCCGGCCGCCCAGGACGTCACGGTCTACGCCACCGACTCCAGCTCGACGACGTCGCTCGACGGCGCGCAGGAGGTCGGCTCGGCCTCGGGCGCCTCGGGCACGGTCACGATCAAGGCCACGGGCACGCTGAAGCCCGCGAGCAAGATCATCGTCCTCGTCACCAAGGCCGCCCCCGCGGAGGCCCCGAACCACTACCGCGCCCAGGTGCGTGAAGTGACGGTGCGCTGACCGTGACCTCGGGGGTTGCCGCCCCGATCGCCGAACTGAGCGACCGGGAGCTGCTCGCACGGCACGTCGCCGGGGACGACCATGCCTTCGGGGAGCTCTTCCGTCGGCACAAGGACCGGATGTGGGCGGTCGCCCTGCGCACCGTGCGCGACCCCGAGCTGGCCGCGGACTGCGTGCAGGACGGCTTCATCGCGGCCTTCCGCCGCGCCGACTCCTTCCGCGGCGAGGCCGCCGTGACGACGTGGCTGCACCGGATCGTCGTCAACGCCTGCCTCGACCGGCTGCGCCGCCGCAAGCCGACCGCGCCGCTGCCCGAGTACGAGCTGGCCGACCGGCACGACGACCACGGCTCGACCGAGGTGCGCATCGACATCCAGGAGGCGCTCGCGTCGCTGCCCGAGGGCCAGCGTGCGGCGCTCGTGCTCGTCGACATGCACGCCGTGCCGGTGGCCGAGGCCGCCGTCATCCTCGGGGTCGCCGAGGGCACCATCAAGTCCCGCTGCGCCCGCGGGCGGGCGGCGCTCGCCGCGCACCTCGGTCTGACGCCCGGCCGTCGGCCCGCAGCCGAGCCCTGAGCCGAGCCCTGAGCCGAGCCCTGAGCCGACCCCTCCCGGGGATCTGCTTGAATCCGGTGGGAACCCGACGGCCACAGGGGGCCGTCGAACCCACGGCGTCCGGCATACCCCTGCCTGCCCGCACGACCACCACACGCCTGCCATGAAGGACCGCACCCGTGGACGACTCCGCGCGCACCCCTGACGACCCTGACGAAACCGCCCTCCCGGGTGAGGGCGACGCACCCGACCTCGATGCCGGCACGAGTGAGCGGGTGCGTGCCCTCCTCGCCGACGCGGGTGACCCGGGACCGATGCCGGCCGACGTCGCCGACCGCATCGAGGCGGCCCTCGCGCACGAGGCGCTCCTGCGGGTCGAGCCCGGTCCGCTCGCGACGGGTGGCCACGGCACCGTCGTGCCCCTGCCGCCCCGCGCCGACCGTCCCGGGCGCCCGAAGCCGGTCTACCTCGTCGCGGCCGTCGCCGCCGCGGCGGTCGTTGTGGCGGCGGGTGCCTCGGTCCTGCACCTGACGAAGCGTCCCAACGGCGCGGCCGTGGTGGGCGGCTCCTCCTACAGCGCGACGCCGACCACCACCGCACCGACCACCACGCCTTCCACCACGCCCGGCGCGCCGCACATCCAGCTGAGCACGACGGACTACCGCTCCGGCGACCTCGGCACCCGCGCCCGCGAGCTGCTCGACCGGCCCGGGCTGCCGATCTCCACGACGGCGGCCGAGTCGCCCACCGTCGGCCCGATCGCGACCCCCACGGGGCTCGCCGGCTGCCTCGAGGCGCTCGGCGCCGTCGGAGGAGCCGCCCCGGGCCCCGGGGCGGACGCGGTGTCGGCCGACGTCGCCACCTTCGAGGGCGCTCCCGCGGTCGTCGTCGTCGTCACGCGCGACGGGGAGAGCACGGCGTGGGCCGCGCGCCGCAGCTGCGCACCCGGCGCCCCCGGCATCCTCGCCGGGCCCACGCCCGTCCCGTGAGAGGGCGGCTCCGGCGAGGACGTCGGCGGGAACAACGACCGCCTAGGATCGGTTGAGGCCAGTGCGGCCCGCGGGTCCCGCGGCACGGCGCCGGGAGGCGACGGCCCGACCACGCCCGCCCGCCCGCGACACCAGAGCACTCGAGGAGCAACCCATGTCCGACGTCACGTCCGACGTCCGCAACGTCATCATCATCGGCTCGGGCCCGGCCGGCTACACCGCCGCCGTCTACGCCGCCCGCGCCAACCTCGCCCCCCTCGTCTTCGAGGGTGCCGTGACGGCCGGCGGCGCGCTGATGAACACGACCGAGGTCGAGAACTTCCCGGGCTTCAAGGACGGCATCATGGGGCCCGACCTCATGGACGGCATGCGCGCGCAGGCCGAGCGCTTCGGCGCCGAGCTCGTCACCGACGACGTCACCGCCGTCGACCTGACTGGCGAGGTCAAGACCGTGACCGACGGCGAGGGCCGCGTGCACCGCGCCAAGGCCGTCATCCTCTCGATGGGCTCGGCCTACCGCGAGCTGGGCCTGCCCCGCGAGAAGGAGCTCTCGGGCCACGGCGTCTCGTGGTGCGCCACCTGCGACGGCTTCTTCTTCCGCGACCAGGACATCGCGGTCGTCGGCGGCGGCGACTCGGCCATCGAGGAGGCGACCTTCCTGACGAAGTTCGCCCGCACGGTGACGATCATCCACCGCCGCGAGGAGCTGCGCGCCAGCAAGATCATGGCCGACCGCGCGTTCGCCAACGACAAGATCCGTTTCGCGTGGAACTCCGAGGTCGCGCAGATCCACGGCGAGGGCAAGCTGTCGGGCGTCACCCTGCGCGACACCGTCACCGGCGAGACCCGTGACCTCGAGATCACCGGCCTGTTCGTGGCCATCGGCCACGACCCGCGCAACGAGCTCGTCCAGGGCGTCGTCGACACCGACGAGGCGGGCTACGTGCTCGTCGACGGTCGGTCGACGCGCACCAACCTGCCTGGTGTCTTCGCGGCCGGCGACCTCGTCGACCACACCTACCGCCAGGCGATCACCGCGGCCGGCTCCGGTTGCGCCGCGGCCCTCGACGCCGAGCACTTCCTCGCCGCCCTCAACGACACCGCCACGGCCACCGAGGCCGCTGCCGAGGCCGCCGCCATCGACGAGACCGACGCGGGCGAGATCCCCGACCCCCGCGTCACCGTCGGCGCCGACGCCTAGCCTCGACCCACCCGCCGCAGCCACGCCAACCACGAGAAGGAACCCCCACATGGCACTGAAGAACACGACCGACGCCACCTTCGCCGACGACGTCCTCATGAGCGACAAGCCCGTGCTCGTCGACTTCTGGGCGACGTGGTGCGGCCCGTGCCGCAAGGTCGCCCCGATCCTCGAGGAGATCAACGAGCAGTACGGCGACAAGATCGAGATCGTCAAGCTCGACACCGACGCGAACGTCGACACGGCCGCCCGCTACGGCGTCGTCTCGATCCCGACGCTGAACGTCTACGTCAAGGGCGAGGTCGTCAAGTCGATCGTCGGTGCGCACCCGAAGCCGAAGCTGCTGCGCGAGCTCGAGGAGTTCATCGCCTGACGGCGAGCAGCCACGAGGGGGGCGGTCACCGTGCCGGTGCCGCCCCCTCCGCGCGTACTACGCTGCTCTCGGCACCGCCCGCTCCGGACCGCCGACCGCCCACCGCGTCACACCGCCCGGAGCCGCCTCCCCAGGAAGGAGCCGGAATGACCCCCCAGCACTCCGTCGTGCTCCGCCGCGGCGACTCCGGCGCCGCCGTGGCGGCCGTGCGCGAGCGCCTCGTCCTGTCGGGCGACCTGCCGGCCGCAGACCTCGAGCCGGCCCGCGACGACCGCGCCGTCTTCGACCACGAGGTCGAGGAGGCGGTCAAGTCGTTCCAGCAGCGCCGTGGCCTCATCGTCGACGGCATCGTCGGCCGCTCCACGTATGCCGTCCTCGACGGTTCGCGATGGGGGCTCGGCGACCGCGTGCTGCGCTACGTGCCCGAGTACTTCATCGAGGGCGACGACGTCGTGGCCCTCCAGGGGCGCCTCGCCGAGCTCGGTTTCGCGCCGGGCAAGGTCGACGGCATCCACGGCCCGAGCACCGACTCCGCACTGCGCGCCTTCCAGGCCGCCGTGGGGCTGACGCCCGACGGCACCGCGGGGCCCGAGACGATGCGCGCCTTCGCCGGGCTGCGCCGGTCGGTCAGCGGCGGCTCCGCCAACGCCCTGCGCGAGCGCGAGCACCTGCGCCGCAGCGGCTACAGCCTGAGCGGCCGCACCATCGTGCTCGACCCGGGTCACGGCGGCACCGACGCCGGCGCGGGCGGCCACCACGGCCTCGTCGAGTCGGCCCTGGCCCTCGACCTCGCCCGACGCGTCGAGGGGCGCCTGTCGGCGCACGGCGTCAACGTCGTCTTCACCCGCACCGAGTCGACCGACGGCGGCACCGACGAGGAGCGCGCGGCGTTCGCGAACTCCTGCGACGCCGACCTCGTGCTCTCCCTGCACACCGACCACTCCGACTCCGGCCTCGCGCACGGGGCGGCCACGTACTTCTACGGCCACCCCGACCACGCGCGCCGGGGGGACTGGTCGGTCATCGGCGAGAGCTTCGCCGACCTGCTCCTGCGCGAGGTCGTCGCGCGCACCGGCCTCACCGACTGCCGCTCGCACGCCCGGACGTGGCCGCTGCTGCGACGCACCCGGATGCCGGCCGTCCGCCTCGACTTCGGCTACCTCAGCCACGACGGCGACGCCGCCGCCCTGGCCGATACGCACACCCTCGACCGGGTGGCCGAGGCCGTCGTCGTCGCGCTCCAGCGCGTCTACCTCGGTGAGGCCGACACCTCGCGCACGGGCGTGCTGCGCCTCGACGACCTGCGCCGTCACCTCGAGACGATGCGCGCCCAGCAGGTCGGCGGGGGCCACGGCGCGCCCGGCGGCGGCGCCACGGCCCACCACGGGACCGACCGGTCGGCGCGGGCCGACCGCACCGTCGGTTAGGACCTGTCGCTCACGCGGGCGTGGCTCGAGCCGTTCGGGTGCGTCTCCGGCACGGGTCGCCCACCCGGCACCCACGCCATGGCCTTGGCGAACGCGGCGGCGGCCTCGTCGCGCAGGGTGACGACGGCGCGCAGGTCGATCCGCAGGCGCGGGTAGGTCGGGTGGTCGCGCTCGACCCGGAAGCCGACCTTCTCGAGGAAGCCGACGTCGAGCACGCAGGTGTGCCGGCCCACGGCGAGCGGCCGGGCTGCCACGGCGTCGAGCGAACGCATCCGGTGGCGCAGGGCGTCCTTGGCCGCGGCCTGGACGAGCACCTTGCGCAGGCCCCGGCCGGCCTGCTCCGGCACGACCACGGCCGCGACGAGGATCAGCGTGGACGGGTCGGCCGGAGCGGTGGGGAAGGCCGCCAGCCGCGGCACGTGGTGGGCGGGTGCCACGACGACGTGCCCGGCCGGCCGGCCGTCGACGTAGGCGACCCGCCCCGGTGGGCCCCAGTCGTCGGTGACGCCGGCCACCCACTCGGCGAGCAGCTCGAGCGGCTCACGGTCGTCGTGGTGGCCGTTGCGCGGCACGGTCTGCCAGTAGGTGCACGGCGCGCACGCACCCACGAGGTCGCCCACGCGGTCGGGGGTGAGGGGCAGCAGCTCACGCATCGCGACTCCGCGTCGGGCTCATGGAGCCATTCTGTCCCTCGCCCCGTCCTCCGGCGACACGGCGCCGCGAACTAGGGTGAACCCATGAGCGAAGCGGGCACCTACGTCGAGACGAGCTTCAAGCGCGACACCAACTACATCACGACCCGCATCACCGCGGACGGCCGTGACGGCTTCCCCGTCGAGGCGGGTCGCTACCGGCTCGTCGTGGCGCGGGCCTGCCCGTGGGCGAACCGCGCGATCATCGTGCGGCGCCTGCTCGGCCTCGAGGACGCCCTGTCGATGGGCATCTGCGGGCCGACGCACGACAAGAACAGCTGGACCTTCGACCTCGACCCCGGCGGTCTCGACCCCGTGCTGCAGATCCCCCGGATCCAGGACGCCTACTTCCGCCGCGACCCCGACTACCCGCGCGGGATCACGGTGCCGGCCATCGTCGACGTCCCGACCGGCGCCGTCGTGACGAACGACTTCAAGCAGATCACCGTCGACCTCGAGACGCAGTGGCGCGACCTGCACCGCGAGGGCGCCCCGGACCTCTACCCCGAGGCGCTCGCCGACGAGATCGAGGCCGTGAGCGAGCCCATCTACCGCTACGTCAACAACGGCGTCTACCGCTGCGGCTTCGCCGGTACGCAGGAGGCCTACGACAAGGCCTACCGCCGGCTGTGGGAGAACCTCGACCTGCTCGAGGAGCGACTCTCCACGCGGCGCTACCTCGTCGGCGACCACATCACCGAAGCCGACGTGCGTCTCTTCACGACCCTGGTGCGCTTCGACCCCGTCTACCACGGCCACTTCAAGTGCAACCGCAGCAAGCTCGTCGAGATGCCGGCCCTCTGGGCCTACGCCCGCGACCTCTTCCAGACGCCCGGCTTCGGTGACACGGTGGACTTCACGCACATCAAGGCCCACTACTACGTCGTGCACAAGGACGTGAACCCCACCGGCGTCATCCCGCTGGGTCCGGCGCTCGAGAACTGGGCCACGCCGCACGGCCGCGAGCAGCTCGGTGGCTCGCCCTTCGGCGACGGCACGCCGCCCGGGCCGCCCCGCGAGGTCGTGCCGGCGGAGCACAACCCGGTGCTCGCCCTCCTCGACGCCTGAGCGCCCCAACGCCTGGGCTCCGACGCCGTATGCCGTCGGGTTCCCCTGTCCTGCAGGTGAACCCGACGGCATGCGGTCGTCAGGAGAGGAAGAACTCCGTGAGGGCCGGAGCGAGCACGGGAGCGGGCACCTGGTGGAACTCACCGGGCAGCTCCACGGCGCGACCGTCGGGCAGCGCGTCGGCCAGGGCCTGGGCGGCGTCGTGCAGCGGGGGCATGGCCGTGCCGCTGCTGCACACGGAGAGGAACGGCACCGTGACCGCTCGCAGGGTGTCGACGGGCAGGCTCTGGTCGTCACCGCCGAGGCAGAGCCCGTCGTACTTGACCGTGTACGTCATCGAGAGCATCGGCTCCCACACCGGCGTCCCCACGAGGCCGTCGACCATCGCGTCGGGCATCCCGACGACGACGCCGTTGAAGTAGCGCAGGATGCCCTCCCGGTCGCCTGCGGCCTCGAAGCGCTCGAGGGTGCCGAGGTAGTCGTCGGGTGCCGGCCACGCCGCGCTGCGGTAGGGCACCTCGATGGCTGCGGCCCTCGTCACGGGCGCACCGGCCGCGATCGCCTCGATGACGAGGGCCCCACCCGACGAGACGCCGAAGAGGTAGGCAGGAGAGTCGGGTTCGCCGGTCGCGAGGACGGCGCGCAGGTCCTCGACCTCGTGGGCGAGCACGGTCCGGCGCCAGTCGTCGGATCCGGCCTGGTTGTCGCCGCTGTCGCCACGACCGCGCCGGTCGTAGGTGACGCCCGTCAGGCCGCGCCCTCCCAGCGCCTGCGCGAGGTCGCGGAAGGCCCCCCGGTCGCAGAACGCCCCACCCACCACGACGGCGACCGGGCCGGACCCGTAGGTCTCGTAGGCGATCGTCGTCCCGTCCGCCGACGTGGTCTTCTCCAGCTGCTGCTCCATCGTGCGACTCCTCGTCGTCCCGACCTGCGTGTCAAGTCCTCACCCCCACGTCGAACGCGGTCTCCCCGTCTCGACACGGCGTCCCGAACGGATTCCCGCGGTTCGGTCCGGCTCAGACCGGCTTGCGGGAGAAGACCTCGGCCCGGTCCTCCTCGGGAACCGTCGCCATGAACTCCGAGACGGCCGGCGAGAGCGCCGGCCACGTCTCGTGCTGCTCGACGGGCACGACGGTGCTGACGACGCCGTCGCCGTGCACCTCGACGAGGTTCCACGACTGCGGCCCGTCGACACCCATGAGCAGGTGGCGGGGCGCGCCGACGTCGTCGACGTAGCTGACTCCCCCGGCGACGAGGACGGGGATGCCCCCGAGCGTGCCGAAGCTCGTCACGTGCAGGTGGCCGCTCAGCACGGCCCGCACGTCGGTGCCCTCGAGGACACCGCCCAGTCGACCGGCGTCCCTGAAGTCGAGCAGCTGCATCACGGGTGAGCGGTACGTGATGGGGGCGTGGTGCACCACGAGCAGGGTGCCGTGCTCCGCCGGGGTAGCGAGCACGTCTGCGAGCCAGGCGTACTGCGCGTCGGAGAGGCCGCCGTGGTGGTAGCCGGGGACGGCGGAGTCGACGGCCACGATGCGCAGGCCGCGCACCGTCGTCACCGTGTCCTGCGGGTCGTCCGTGTCGCGTCCGTGCAGCACGCGCGCCATCGGCCGGCGCTCGTCGTGGTTGCCACCGGTCAGCACGAGGGCGCACCCCAGGCGCTCGACGACCGGTTCGACGATCGTGCGCAGCAGCTCGTACGCCGCCTCGTCCCCGCGGTCGGCGAGGTCTCCCGAGATGACGACGGCGTCGATGCGCTCACCGCAGGCCTCCACGCGGGAGAGTGCCTGGCGCAGCTGCGCGCGGGTGTCGATGCGGCCGGCCAGCAGGCCGTCTCCCGCGGCGAGGTGGGGGTCCGACAGGTGCGCGATGACATGGGTCGGCGGGGGTCGGGTGCCGCTGGTCTGCATGGCCCCAGCGTAGGACCGCGCCGGGCAGGCCCTCAGTGGCGCAGCTGGCAGGCCGGGCACCAGTAGAGCCGGCGTCCGGCGATCTCCCTCTGCTGCAACGGATTCGAGCACCGGGGGCAGGGCTGACCGGTGCGCTTGTAGACGAGGAAGCGCCGCTCGAACGTGTTGCCGAGGCGTTCGCCGGTCGAGGCGCGGGTGATCGTGCGAGCCTTCGCCGAGCCGCGCGTCCGGGTCGCGTCGGCCACCTGGTCGGGCATGGTGATGATCTGCGCGAACGTCACGCCGAGGGGCATGAGCAGCACGAGGTCCTGCCAGATCTCGCCCCACACCTCGACGGAGACGTCGACGCCCCGCGTCAACGGGTCGACGGCGAGGCGGTGGAGCACTTCGCACCGGTAGACGTTGCCGACCCCGGCGACCACCGACTGGTCCATGAGGAGCTCGGCCAGCGTGCGGCGGCTGCGGTGCAGCCGCGCCCAGCCCGCCTCCGGCCGCTGGGCGCGACGCAGGGGGTCGGGGCCGAGGCCCGCGATGATCTCCCGGCGACGCGACGCGTCGACGAGCGTGCAGATCATCGGTCCACGCAGGTCGGCCCAGTGCGTCGGCCCGACGAGCCGCAGGCGGACGGCTCCCACCGGCGGCGGCACCGCCTCGGCCGCACGGGGTTTCACGTGGAACGAGCCGATGAGGCCGAGATGGACGTGCAAGGTGGCGTCGCCCACCTCGACGAAGAGGTGCTTGCCCCAGGCGCTCGCCCGCTCCAGCACCCGGCCGTCGAGCCGCTCGGCGTCCGCGGAGAAGCGCCCCTGCGGGCTCGAGGCCGCCACCTCGTGGCCACGGAAGGCCCGCTCGAGGCGGCGGGCCAGCGCGTGGATGGTGTGTCCCTCGGGCATGTCGTCCTCCCGGTCCGGTGGCGCACGGCGACGACCGCACCCTGGATCCGTACCCGGCGAGCTCGGATGGGGTTCACGGCCTGCTACCAGCCGCCCGGTCGGGACGGGCGCTACCGTGGATGGTCCGAGACCGTGGTCCGTCGTCGAGGGGCGCGACCCGAGCACGTCCTTGGGGGTCGCATGAGTCAGGCCACCCGTTCCGCGGTGAGCACGACGCCGACACCGCTCGCGCCCGGGGCGCGCCTGCCGGGCTGGGTGTTCGCCGTCCTCGCGATCGTCGTCGCCGTGGTGGTGGGCGGCATGCTGAGCCAGCTGCTGCACCCGTTCCTGCGTCATGACGACTGGCCGGCCGTGCTGCCGCAGGGAGCACCGGGGTCGACCGCGCACGTCGCGCGCAACCGCTACGAGGGGCGGTGGCTCAACACGGCGTACTGGTTCGTCGTCGGCCGGCGGACACCCGTCCCCGTGGCGATGGCGGTGTTCGTGTCGGCCTACGGCGCCTTCGTCGTCGGGCTCGTCTGGCTGCTGAGGCTGCGCGGCGGCCTCTCCGTCTTCCTCGCCACGCTCGCCCTGTGCGCCTCGCCGGTCTGGGTGCGCCTCGCCTACTGGCCGGGCACCCTGTCGGCAGCCATGCTCGTCGCCGCCGCGGCCGTCTGGACGCTGCCGTGGGCGCGTCGCCGGACCCTCACGCTCGCCGCGTGGCTCGTGGGCTTCGTGGTGGCAGCGGTGTGCTCCTACCCGCCCGTGGCCGCGCTCCTCGTGCTGGCGCTGGCCCTCACCGAGCTCGCCGCGCCCCCGCGCCGCATCGTGCTGCTTGCCGTGGGGTTCGTCGCCGCCTACGGGCTCGGGATCCTGCTGACCTTCGCCCTCAACGCCGTCGCGTTCGGTCAGTTCGGGGTCACCATCTCGGCGTGGCGACGCCCGAACCCGCTGCGGAGCCCCGAGGACCTCGTGACCAACGTCGGTCGCTACCTCTCACAGCTCGAGGCGCTCGGCTCCTCGCTGGGGTGGGCGTGGGTCGTGGGCGCCGTCGGCCTCGTCGTCGCGGTGGTCGTGCGCGCGACGAGGCGTTCGGCGCTCGTGCTGCTCGGCGCCGTCGGCGTCGTCGTCGGCCTGGAGGGCGGACTGACGGTGGTCACCGGCGTCGTGACGGGCGAACGGGCGTCGCTCTGGGCCTGGCCCGCGATCTGCTTGCCAATTGCCTTGCTGCTCAAGGGAATTGGGCGACTGCGCGTCGTCGCAGCCGGTGCGCTGGTGCTCCTGGCGTCGCTCGGTCTCGCGGCCTGGCGGGTCGACCTCGGTGACCACCAGGCCACCCGGGCGCAGTACGACGTGATCGTCGACGAGACCGCACGCCTCGCGGCCGACCACCCGGGGCAGCGGGTCGTGCTGTGGATGGAGCCGCGGTGGCGGGCCACCGTCCAGGGGTCGATGACCGCCGTGACGCTGCGGAACATGCTCTACGTCGACCGCGGGCTCAACCCGAGGTGGTGCCGCCCCGTCGAGTGCGACCTCATCGCCCACGACGTGGCACGGTACCCGTCGGCAGCCCCGGCCCGGCGGGTCGACGGCCTGACCGTGATGCTCGTGCCTCGACCGCCGCCCTGGCTCTGACCTCCGTCAGGGGCGCTCCTCCGGCGCCATGCCCATGAGGTCGAGGATGCGGCGCAGGTCCTCCATCGAGGCGAACTCCACGGTGATCTTGCCCTTGCGCTGGCCGAGAGCGATGGCGACGCGGGTCTCCAGGTGGTCGGCGAGGCCGGCCGTGAAGTCGTCGAGCTGCGGATGACGGCTGCCGGCCCGCGGACGGCGCGCCCGGGGGGACTCGTTGCCCTCGCCGAGCGAGACGAGCTCCTCGACGGTGCGCACGGACAGGCCCTCGGCGACGATCCGCTGGGCCATCCGCTCCATGGCGGCCGCGTCGGCCATGCCGAGCAGCGCACGGGCATGGCCGGCGCTCAGCACGCCTGCGGCCACCCGGCGCTGCACGAGCGGCGGGAGCTTCAGCAGGCGCAACGTGTTCGAGATCTGCGGGCGTGAGCGGCCGATGCGGGTGGCGAGCTGCTCGTGCGAGCACCCGAAGTCGTCGAGCAGCTGCTGGTAGGCCGCCGCCTCCTCGAGCGGGTTGAGCTGGCTGCGGTGCAGGTTCTCGAGCAGGGCGTCGCGCAGCAGGTCGTCGTCGCTCGTCTCCTTGATGATGGCGGGCACCGACGTCATGCCGGCCGCCTGCGAGGCCCGCCACCGCCGCTCGCCCATGATGAGCTCGAAGGAGCGGCCCTGCGCGTCCGCACGCTGGTCGGCGGGGATCCGGCGCACGACGACGGGCTGCAGCACGCCGATCTCACGGATCGAGTGCACGAGCTCGTCCATGTGGTCCTCGTCGAAGACCGTGCGCGGCTGACGAGGGTTGGGCCGGATGGCGTCGACGTCGAGCTCGGCGAACTCCGCACCCGGCACGACGGCCAGGCCCTGGTCGGCGGCCGACGCCGGGTCCGCGCTCTCTGCCGAGTCCGCGCTGCCTGCGGCGTCGACGGCGTCGCTCGACGAACCAGCGTCGGCATTCGCATTCGCAACCGCCTGACCTGCCTCGACATCGTGCTCGGCGGCGGGGAGCAGGTCGGACCGGTCCGCATCGGCGCTGCGCGGCTCGGCCGCGGCACCGTCCTTCTCGGGCGACGTCGGCGAGGTCGGCGAGGTCGGCGAGGTCGGCGACGTCGTGCCCGGTGTGCGGTGGAAGGCGCTGCCTGCGCGGGCCTCCGCCGAGTCGGCCGTGTTCTGCTCCGCGAAGAAGACGTCGACAGGACGTCCGGCTCCGTTGCTCGGTGCGCTCGGGATGAGTGCTCCCAGCCCTCGACCCAGTGCTCGCCGCTTCTCCGCCATCCGCCAACTCCTCGTCGTGCCGACGCGCTCGTCGCGTCCGGCGATCAGTGTAGGTGCTTCCCGGTCTCGGCCCGACCTGGGCCCTCGGCCCCTGCCGACACTTGCCGTTCGTTTCACGTGGAACAGTCGGCCCGCTCAGGCTGAGTCGTGTTTCACGTGGAACCGCATCCTTCCGGCCGTTCCACGTGAAACAGGCCGTTGCGTGCTGTTCTGCTGCCCTGCGGTCTGTCGCTCGTGCCGGTCAGGGCCGGTCAGTGCCGTTCGGCGCGCAGCCAGGTTCCACGTGAAACCCGTGGTGGGGCCGCCCATGCCGCACCAGGTTGTTTCACGTGGAACGGCGACGGCTCAGGCGCCGTCCGCCGCCCCTCGGTCAGCCAGCTCACCCGCGGCCTCGAGGTAGGCGAGTGCACCGCTGCTGCCCGGGTCGTAGGTCATCACCGTCTCGCCGAAGCTCGGCGCCTCGGACACCCGGACCGACCGGGGCACGGTGGTGCGCAGCACGTCGTTCGGGAAGTGCTCCCGCACCTCGTCGGCCACCTGGGCCGAGAGCCGCGTGCGTCCGTCGTACATCGTCAGCAGGATCGTGGAGACGTGCAGGTCGGGGTTGAGGTGCAGCTTGATGAGGTCGATGTTCTTGAGCAGCTGCGAGAGACCTTCCAGGGCGTAGTACTCGCACTGGATCGGGATGAAGACCTCGGTCGCCGCGACCATGGCGTTCACCGTGAGCAGCCCGAGGCTCGGTGGGCAGTCGATGAGCACGTAGTCGAAACCGTGCCCGGACGTGGCCGCGGCGAGGATCGCCTTCTGCAGGCGCGACTCACGGGCCACGAGCGAGACGAGCTCGATCTCGGCGCCCGCCAGGTCGATGGTGGCCGGTGCACAGTGCAGGTTCGGCACGGCCGAGCACGGCTGCACCACGTCGAGCAGGGGCGTCCCGTCCACCAGCACGTCATAGATCGAGGGCACCTCGGCGTGGTGGTCGATGCCGAGCGCGGTGCTCGCGTTGCCCTGCGGGTCGAGGTCGATGACGAGCACGCGCAGCCCCGACTGCGCGAGGGCGGCGGCGATGTTGACCGTCGTCGTCGTCTTGCCGACGCCACCCTTCTGGTTCGACACCGTGATGACGCGCGGCTGGGCCGGCTTGGGGAACTGACGTCCGGTGAGGTGGATGCGCCGCCTGGCGTTGTCGGCGAGAGCCTTCGCCAGCGGGGTGTCCTCCCCGACCGCCGGGATCGCCGAGGCGAGCTCATCCCGGTCGTCGGAGTCGCCCGACACTGGTCTGGCCGGTGCCGGGACCTCCGCGGGCGCCGACTCCCCCTCGACCGGGGCCACCTTGTCCACAACGTTGTCCCCAGCGTCGGAAGTGCCGGATTCCCGTTCGTTCGGGGCCTTTTCGGGCTCTTCGTCCACCGGCTTGTCCACAGGCTGTGCGCTCGTCACGGTCTGGGGCCCGGCTGCACCAGGAGCTCCGTCGGTGTCGTGCCCGGTTTCACGTGAAACTGCCAGCGCGCGAGCCAGCCAACCCAGTCTGCGGTGCTCGGCCGTCGGCTCCGGCTCACTGGGCCAGCCCAGGTTCGTCGACATCGTCACAGGGACAGCACCTCCGGGTGTGCGGCGCGGCACGGCAGTGCCGTTCGCCGAGCCGCTCGTAATGGTCTGGGGACGATCATGACGGACGGCGGGGCGGATCGCCGCCCGCCGAGCCGTTGCGGCGCGTGCCGCGCGGACGGTCGGCCCGACGGCGGGCCGAACCGGCGCTCGAGGGAGTGCGTGACCGGAACCGGCGCCGATCGACGACCTCGTCGATGGTGACCCGCAGCACGAAGGTGGGGGCGGCGAGGCGGTCCGCCCCGTAGGTCTCGACCGCGGCGTCGACGACGCCCAGCCGCTGCAGGGCCGAACGGGATTCGGTGAGCTCCTCGGCTGCCCGCTCGCCCTTGAGGGCGAGCAGGCTCCCGCCCGCCTCGAGCAACGGAAGGGTCCACTCGGCGAGCTGGACGATGCGCGACACGGCCCGCGCGGTGACCCAGGGGGCCTGCAACCGGTCCCACACGGCCTCGGCCCGCGCCGTGTGCACCGTGACGTTGGGCAGGTCGAGCTGCGCGACGACGCCGGACAGCCACCCGGTGCGGCGGGCCAGGGGCTCGACGAGGTGCACGTCGAGATCGGGTCGGGCGATGGCGAGGGCCAGGCCGGGCAGGCCGGCGCCGGAGCCGACGTCGATGAGCTGCTGGCGCTGCGAGCCGCGCGGGATGGCCTCGTGCACGACGGCGCAGTTCAGCACGTGGCGGTCCCACAGCCGCGGGGCCTCACGGGGTCCGATCAGGCCGTGGCTGATCCCGGTGTCGGCGAGCACGGCCACGAAGCGTTCCGCGAGCTCCAGCCGGTCACCGAAGACGAGCGCCGCCACCGCTGGGGTGGGCGGCACGCTCGGGTCGCCGGGCCCGTCAGGGCCGAGGTCCGACACGCGCTCGTGCTCCTCGTGCTGGTGGTGGATGGTCCGGTGGGGTGAGCCCGCCCCGTTTCACGTGGAACGGGGCGGCTCGCTCACGCCGGGAGGATGACGATGTGGCGGTTCGGGTCGACACCCTCGGACTCGGAGACGAGACCAGCGGCTGCGACCTCGTCGTGCACGACCTTGCGCTCGAAGGCGCTCATCGGCTCGAGGGACCGCTTGGCGCCCGACTCCTTGACCTCGGCGATCGCGGCCTGTGCCAGCTGGACGAGGGCGGAGCGACGCTCGGCGCGGTGGCCGGCGATGTCGAGCATGAGACGGCTTCGCTCACCCGTCTCGGCCTGGACGGCGAGCCGGGTCAGCTCCTGCAGCGCCTCGAGCACCTTGCCGTCGGTGCCGACCAGGCGACGCGGCACCCGGCCCTCGTCCGAGTCGACGATGGCGATGGCGGCGCGGTCCCCGTCGACGTCGACGTCGATGTCACCGTCGAGGTCGGCGATGTCGAGCAGGCTCTCGAGGAAGTCCGCGGCGACCTCCCCCTCGCGCTCGAGCTGACGCACGCGCGAGCCCTTCTCACCCTTGGTGGCAGGCAGTGCGGACGACGCCTCGTCCGCCGACTGCTCGTCGTCGCCAGACCTCGTGTCGTCGACGCTCTCGACGGACGGCTGCGCCTCGTCGACGCCGGCGTCGCCAGCCGTCACCTCCGCGCCGGTCGCCGGCGCCGCGGCCGTCGCAGAGGCCACAGCGGTCTCCAGGGTCTCCGGGGTCTCCACGGTCTCAGTCGTCTCAGCAGCCGACGCGTCGTCGCGCTCGGTGGCCTGGGTGTCGCTCATGGGTGCTCCTTCGTTCACCGTCCCGGCCTGTGGACAACTGGCATCCGTGCAGGTCAGGGGCGGGGCTGGTGTGGAAAAGTCTGTGGATGGAGCCTCAGCGGCCGTTCTTCGGCGCCTGCGGCCGGGGGGTCTGGGTCTTCGCGCGCTTCTTGCCCTTGGGCTGCTGCCGCTGACCCGCCCTGGGGGCGTCGTCCGCGACGGCGTCGGCCTCGGCGAGGCCGGGCACGGTCAGCTCGTCCATGTCCTTGCCGCGGCGCTTGAGCCGCTCACGACGGGCGCGCTCGGCCTCGGAGCCCGGCGCCGGCATGTTGCGGATGACGTAGAACTGCTGGCCCATGGTCCAGAGGTTGGTGGTCAGCCAGTAGAGGAGCACACCGATGGGGAAGTTGATGCCGGAGATCGCGAAGAAGATCGGCATCAGGTAGAGGAGCACCTTCTGCTGCTTGGCGAACGGGTTGTCGAGCGCGGAGGCCGGCATGTTCTTGCGCATCAGCTGGTACTGCGTCGTGAACGTCGTCGCCGACATGAGCACGATGAGCACGGCCGTGAGGATCTTGACGCTGAGGTCACCGCTCGTGAGGAAGGCGTCCGACAGCTTCGCGCCGAAGATCGTCGAGCTCTCGATCTGGCGGGCTACCTCGTTGGTGATCGGGCCGATCGCGTTGTGCCCCGGCACGCCCTCGGCCTGGGCCTTGAGGTTGTTGAGCAGCTGGAAGAGCGCGAAGAAGAAGGGGGACTGGATGAGGATCGGCAGGCACGAGCTGAACGGGTTGGTGCCGGTGCGGCGGTAGAGATCCATGATCTCCGCCTGCTGCGCCTTCTGGCTCTCCGGGTCGCGCTTGCCCTTGTACTTCTTCTGGATCTTCTGCATCTCGGGCTGGATCAGCTGCATCCGGCGCGAGGAGTGGATCTGCTTGACGAAGAGCGGGATGAGCAGCACGCGGACGACCACGGTCAGGCCGACGATCGACATGGCCCACGCCCAGCCGGTGGGCAGGCCGATGATGTCGAAGAGCCAGTGCCACGCGTACATGACCCACGCTTCACCGAACTTGATCGGATAGAGCAGGGTGTTGAAGAAGTCGATCAACGTGTGTCCTCTGTCATCGGGCGCTGCGCCCGTCGTGCGGCCGGGCACCGAGTCGGTGCCGGACGATCACTCTGGTCGGCCCATTGTGCCGGGTGGTCAGGTCGTGGGGCGGTAGTCGGACGGGTGCCAGTCGTTGCGTTGCGCCCACGTCCTCGGAACGGGGTCGACCCCGCCGGGGTTCCAGGGGTTGCACCGCCCGATCCGGCGCGCTGCGAGCCAGCTGCCCCGCAGGGGTCCGAACCGGGTGAGCGCGGTGACCGCATACTGCGAGCAGCTGGGGTAGAAGCGGCAGGTGGCGGGGCGCATCGGCGAGATGAGGCGCTGGTAGAGCCGGACGAGCAGCACGAGCGGCGCCGCGAGCACGCGGCCCACCCAGGAGCCCGGTGTCCCCGGCGCCGGCGTCACGGCCGCCGCCCCCGGCACACGGTGTCGAGCTGGCGCTCCACCGCTCCGTCGAGCTGCGCCCAGCCGGCATCGGCCGCTGCGGGGTTGGCGCGCACGACGAGGTCCAGGCCTGCCGGCAGCTGCGCGAGGCGCGCCGCCATGCTGGCCCGCAGCCGGCGCTTCGTCCGGTTGCGCACCACCGCGTTGCCGACGGCCTTGGACACAACAAAACCGACGCGCGGCGGAAGATCCGCACGCGCATCGGTCCGGTTGGCATGCACGACGATGAGTCGCCCGCCTGCTCTGCTGGCGCCGGGCCCGCGCACCACCGAGGTGAAGTCAGCCCGCTCACGCAGGCGATGACGTGCCGGTAGCACGCCGGGCCTCCCGGCGACTCAGGCCGAGAGCTCGGCGCGGCCCTTGCGACGACGGCCGGCGAGGATGGCGCGGCCGGCGCGGGTGCGCATGCGCAGGCGGAAGCCGTGCGTCTTGGCGCGGCGACGGTTGTTCGGCTGGAAGGTGCGCTTGCTCACGAGGTTCTCCGTAGGTTGCGGGGGCCCGTCCGGGGACGGTCCGGTCCCCGGCTTGACTGGTCTGGCTGGGTGTGACCCGATGGGCGGTGTCGACGCGACCGCAATCGGCAAGCCCGTGGAGCTCCGAGGCCCGGCGTGCCGGTCTCGGGGCCATGGGCATGCGAAAGAGGTCGCAGACACGCTCGGTCAACGATACGGGAGCGCCGGAACGAGGGTCAAACCGGGGGGCGCGCGGCAGGCGCGAGGAGCAAAACATCTGATCCTCGGACGTCTGCGGGCGAATGCAAGCCGACACGCCGCGCCGCCGAGATTTGCCCCGGTCCTCGGATTGTCACTGCCCCGCGAAGACCTGTACGTTTTCACCTTCGACGACCCTCACCACCCCCATGCACAGGCTGTGGACAAACGTGTGGACAACAGGGCATCGTTCACCAGGACAAGCGGACGCACCCGTCGTCCGACCCGGCCCAGGCACCGGCTCCGCCCACGGAACCCGCCCCCCGCGCCGGTCACGCAGCAGGCGTAATGAACTCAGGGGCAGGTGGAAGTAGACGTGGTCGAGACCGGCGTGGACTACGCGCAGATCTGGCAGCAGACCCTCGGCACGCTCGACGCCGTCGGTCTGTCGAACCAGGAGCGCGCCTTCGTCCGTCTCTGCCGCCTCATCGGCGTGCTCGACCAGACGGCGCTCGTGCGCGCTCCCAACACCTTCACCAAGGACTTCCTCGAGACCCGGGTGCGCGAGCAGATCCACACCGCGCTCGCCGAGCAGCTCGGCCACCCCGTCCAGCTGGCCGTGTCGGTCGACGAGAGCCTCGAGACCGACCTCGGCATGATCCACGACGAGCCGACCGGTCATGCCGCCGTGCACGACGGGTCCCGTGACGGCGCGCGCGACGGCTCGCGGGACACCGGCCGCGACTTCAGCCGCACCGGCTCGGGCAGCGGCTCGGGCGGCTCCTCGCTCCGTGACCCGCTGCGCGACCTCGCCGAGAGCGCGCCCGCCCTCAACGGCGCCGACCTCGACGAACCGCGCCAGACGGCATACCCGGGCGGGCAGACGCGCATGGAGCTCGGGCCCGACCCGCTGAGCGGCGGCGAGAGCGGGCCGCTGCGCCTGCAGCAGCGGCCCGAGCCGACGTCGCCCGGCGACACGCGCCTCAACCCGAAGTACACCTTCGACACCTTCGTCATCGGCGCGAGCAACCGCTTCGCGCACGCCGCGGCGGTCGCGGTCGCGGAGGCGCCGGCCAAGGCGTACAACCCGCTCTTCGTCTACGGCGAGTCGGGGCTGGGCAAGACGCACCTGCTCCACGCGATCGGCCACTACGCGCGCACCATGTTCCCCAACGTGCGGGTGCGCTACGTGAACTCCGAGGAGTTCACCAACGACTTCATCAACAGCATCCGCGACGACAAGGCGAGCGCGTTCCAGAGCCGCTACCGCAGCGTCGACGTGCTGCTCATCGACGACATCCAGTTCCTCCAGGGCAAGCTGCAGACGCAGGAGGAGTTCTTCCACACCTTCAACACGCTGCACAACGCGAACAAGCAGATCGTCATCACGAGCGACCTGCCGCCGCGTGAGCTCTCGGGCTTCGAGGACCGGATGCGCACCCGCTTCGAGTCGGGCCTGCTCACCGACGTCCAGCCGCCCGACCTCGAGACCCGCATCGCGATCCTGCGCAAGAAGGCCATCCAGGACCGGATGACCGTGCCGGACCCGGTGCTCGAGTACATCGCGACGAACTTCAGCACGAACATCCGCGAGCTCGAGGGCGCGCTCATCCGCGTCACGGCCTTCAGCAACCTCAACCGCCAGGCCGTCGACCTGCCGCTCGCCGAGATCGTGCTCAAGGACGTGCTGCCCAACGAGACGCCCAACCAGGTGACGGCCGCGACGATCATGGCCGTGACCGCCGCGTACTACGCGGTGACGCTCGAGGACCTCTGCGGCTCGAGCCGCTCGCGCCAGCTCGTGACGGCCCGCCAGATCGCGATGTACCTCTGCCGTGAGATGACCGACCTGTCGTTGCCGAAGATCGGCCAGCACTTCGGCGGCCGCGACCACACCACCGTCATGCACGCCGACCGCAAGATCCGCGAGCTGATGGGCGAGCGCCGCGCCATCTACAACCAGGTCACCGAGCTGACCAACCGGATCCGCCAGCAGTCCCACTGAGGTTCCCTCACCCGGGCCCGGCCCGATGGCGTATGCCGTCGGCAGCGGCCCGCGTCACGCCGCGGCGTCCGCGCCGGTGCCCGTCGTGGACGTCGTCGCCTTGGCGGGCCTCCGGGCCCGGCGGGCGGCGATGGTGGTCGACAACGCCTCGTCCCACGGGGTCGCGGCGAGCCCGAAGGTGCGCTGCGTCAGCTCCGAGTCGAGCACGAACGGTCGCTCGAACTGGTGCCGGGTCTCGCGGACCTCGTGCATGAAGGGGACGACGAGCCCCGCCGCGGTGCCGAGCGCTCGGGGCAGCACGCGGACCCGGCGGCTGCGCACGCCGGCGAGCCGCGCCACGTCGGCGGCAGCCTGCTCGAGGGTGCGCGCCGGGGCCGTGGGCACGTGCCAGGCGCGACCCCAGCCGTCGTCGCCGCTCGCGACCCGGGCGGCGAGCGCGCCCACGTCGGGGACGTAGGTCCACGAGTGCGGGGCGTCGGGTCGGCCCACCGGCACGAAGGGCGTGCGGCCGCCGAGCACCGCGTCGACGACGACGTCGTTCAGGTAGCTCGTGCGCGGGGTCGTGCCGGGCCCGAAGTAGTCGCTCGAGCGCAGCTCGGTGACGCGCAGGCGGCCGGCCTCGTGGCGGGCGAGGGCCTCGTGCCACATGTCGGCGCGGAGGGCACCCTTGTGGCCGGCGGGCCGCAGCGGGTCGTCCTCGTGCATCGGGCCGCTGACCTCGCCGTAGCCGTAGAGGTTGCCGATGATGACGAGCCCGGCGCCCGTGGCCTCGGCGGCGGCGAGCGTCGCGGCCGCGACCGGCGGCCAGTCGGTGTCCCACGTCGTGTAGCTGGGCGGGTTGACGGCGTTGACGATGCTGGCGGCGCCGCGGGCCCGGACCGTGACGGCTGCGGCGTCGCCCGCGTCGAGGGCCACGACCTCGACGCGGCTCGCGCCGTCCGGGTGGCTCCGGAGCCAGGGCTGCTCGGTGACCCGCCCGGAGCGTGAGGCGAGGGTGACGGTGTGGCCGAGCGCGACGAGGGCGGCGGTCGTGCTGCGACCGACGCCGCCGGCGCCGAGGACGAGGTGGTGCGACATGGTGACTCCTGGGTTCGACGGGTGTTGGGCGGGTGTTGGGCGGGTGTTGGGCGGGACGCCACTTCGTGAGCAGTGCTCACACTTCAAGGATGGGACGCGGAGGGAAGAAAAGCAAGAGCGGTGCTCACATTTTTTCTCCGCGTGTGGCAGGCTCGGGCCATGGAGACCTCCCCACCCCTGGGCAAGCGCGCCCGCAACCGGCTCGCCGTCGAGGCCGACATCCTCCGAGTGGCCCGGGAGCACCTCGCGACCGACGGTGCGGCGGCGCTCAGCCTGCGCGCGGTCGCCCGCGACCTCGGCATGGTGTCGTCAGGGGTCTACCGCTACGTCGAGAGCCGCGACGAGCTGCTGACGCGGCTCATCGTCGACTCCTACCGCTCCCTCACCGCAGCCGTCCGGCTCGCCCACGACGCCGTGCCGGCCGACGACCTCACCGGGCGGTGGGACGCGATCGGCCGGTCCTTGCGCGGGTGGGCGCTCGAGCACCCGCACGACTTCGCGCTGCTCTACGGCTCGCCCGTGCCCGACTACGAGGCACCGGCCGAACGCACCCAGGAGCCGGGCACGGCCGTGCTCGCCCTCCTCGTCCGCCTGCTCCACGACACGCACGCCGCCTCCCGCCTCGCCCGGCCGGATGCCGTCGGCATCGACCCCCGCGCGGCGGACGCCGGGCTCGGAGCGCTGCTCGCGGACGAGATGTTCGCCGGCCTCGCCCTCGACGCGTCGACCCTGGCGCAGGGAGTGGCGGCCTGGACGCTGCTGCTCGGCGCCGTCACGAGCGAGGTCTTCGACCAGCTCGGGCCGCTGCCCGACGGCGAGGCCCTCTTCGAGTGCCTGTTGTCGGCATCGCGCCACCTCGTCATCGCCCCGGACTGAGACCCGTGGGGCAGGACCGGCGGCCGTGCCGGCGAACTCCATCCTCACCGGTCCACGCCGAGAGGCTTCGGTCGTCCACACCCGTCCACAGGTCTGTCCACAACTGTGTGCACAACGTCGGCTCGAAGGGCGGGGCAGGCCACCCGACGGTTCGACGACGTTGTCCACCGGCTGTGGACAACTCTGTGGATGTGGCGATGACGACGGTCCACAGCTGGATCCACTGCAAGCGCCCCAAAACGGGCACCGGCCGCCGTGTTCTCCACACCGGTCTGTGGACAACTGTGGACATCGCCCGGAAAGCTGCGGACAACCGGGCGCCGGCCTGTGAGGACGATGTGCACGACGGAATCGCGTCCACAGGCAGCCGTCACGGGCGGCGTCGGTCCCCCACACCCCGTGCACACCGCCGCGACGGCGCTGACCTGCGCGGACGCCGGTTGTCCACAGCATCCACACCACCTATGACTATGACGAGATCCCTCTTACCTGGATGAAGCCCCGACAACGAGGCTCGAGCGGACGCCCCGGACGAGGCGCCCCACAGGACCCGGAAGGGCCCCTCGGGGAGGGCCCCGGAAGCACCCGGAGGAACGACGGGGAGGGCGTGTGGTGCGCAGCACCGGCAGGCACTAGTGTCTGAGCCCCAATGTCCTTCCCCGTCGAAGTGAGTGCACCGTGAAGTTTCGGGTTGAGCGAGACGTCCTGGCCGAGGCCGTGACCTGGGTGGCGCGCGGCCTCCCGGCCCGCCCGCCGGTCCCCGTGCTCGCCGGCGTGCTCGTCGACGCGAACGAGGACGGCACGCTGACCCTCTCCGCCTTCGACTACGAGGTGTCGGCGCGGATCACCGTGCCGGCCGACGTCGCCGAGGCCGGGCAGGTGCTCGTGCTCGGACGGCTGCTCGCGGACATCTCGCGCAACCTGCCGAACAAGCCCATCGACGTCAGCACCGACGGCACGAAGGTCAACGTCGCGTGCGGGTCCTCGCGCTTCGCACTCCGCGAGATGCCGGTCTCCGACTACCCGACGCTGCCCGCGGCGCCCGAGACGAGCGGCACCATCGCCGGTGACGTCTTCACCCAGGCGGTGGCGCAGGTCTCGGTGGCAGCCGACAAGGGCGACACCCTGCCGATCCTCACCGGCGTGCGGATGGAGATCGACGGCGACAAGGTGACGCTCCTCGCGACCGACCGCTACCGGCTCGCCATGCGCGAGCTGACGTGGAGCCCCTCGGCCACCGATGCCAGCCACGTCGCGCTCATCCCGGCCCGCCAGCTCTCCGACACGGCCCGTGCCCTCGGGGCCTCCGGCTCGGTCGAGCTCGCCCTCGGCCAGGGCGGCGACGGCCTCATCGGCTTCGAGGCCGGCCAGCGCCGCGCCACGACCCGTCTGCTCGACGGTGAGTACCCCAAGGTCACCTCCATCTTCCCGACCTCGGTCGACACCGAGGCCGTCATCGAGACCGCCGCGCTCGAGGAGGCCGTCAAGCGTGTCGCGCTCGTGGCCGAGCGCAACACCCCGGTGCTACTGAAGTTCAGCGACGGCCAGGTCGCCATCGAGGCCGGCACGGGCGACGACGCCCAGGCCTCCGAGGCGGTCGAGGCGACCCTCGACGGTCCCGAGATCCAGATCGCCTTCAACCCGCAGTTCCTGCTCGACGGCCTGCACGCGGTCGGCACCGCCTACAGCCGCCTGTCGTTCACGCAGCCGAGCCGCCCCGCCGTGCTCACCGGTCAGCCGGAGGCCGACGGCGACGCCGACAGCAGCTACCGCTACGTGCTCATGCCGGTGCGCTTCGCCAACTGAGCCCCGGTCCGCCCGACCACCGACGCACGCGCGTCGCGGTCAGGCGTAGCCTCGAACCGCCCGCTCCCCCCGCAGAAAGGCTCGCGTCATGCAGCTCGGTCTCATCGGTCTCGGCAAGATGGGCGGCAACATGCGCGAGCGGTTGCGCCGCGCAGGGCACGAGGTGGTCGGCTACGACCGCAACCCCGACGTCGCCGACGTCCGCACGCTGCCGGCCCTCGTCAAGGCGCTCGACGCCCCGCGCGTCGTCTGGGTCATGGTCCCCGCCGGCGACCCGACCCGCGAGACCGTGGCCAAGCTGGCCGACCTGCTCGAGCCGGGCGACCTCGTCATCGACGGCGGCAACTCGCGCTTCACCGACGACTTCGAGAACGCCAAGCTGCTCGGCGAGAAGAAGATCGGCTACGTCGACTGCGGCGTGAGCGGCGGCATCTGGGGCCTCGAGAACGGCTACGGCCTGATGTGCGGCGGCGACAAGAAGTGGGTCAAGGCGGCCATGCCGATCTTCGACGCGCTCCGCCCCGAGGGCCCCCGCGAGGAGGGCTTCGTCCACGCCGGCAAGGTCGGTGCCGGGCACTACACGAAGATGGTGCACAACGGCATCGAGTACGGCCTGATGGCTGCCTACGCCGAGGGCTACGAGCTGCTCGAGAAGAAGGACATCGTCACCGACGTGCCGGGCGCCTTCAAGGCGTGGAGCCGCGGCACCGTCGTGCGCTCCTGGCTGCTCGACCTCATGGTCGACGCGCTCGAGGAGAACCCGCACCTCGACGACGTGTCGGACTACACGAACGACTCCGGCGAGGGCCGCTGGACCGTCGAGGAGGCCATCGCGCTCTCGGTGCCGATGCCGGTCATCTCGGCGTCCCTCTTCGCCCGCTTCGCCTCGCGCCAGTCGAGCTCGCCGACGATGCAGGCCGTCGCGGCGCTGCGCGGCCAGTTCGGCGGGCACCAGGTCATGACGATCGCCGAGGGCGAGAAGCTGCGCCAGGGCGACGTGCCGGCGACCGCCAAGCGGTCGGCCAAGAAGGAGTCCCCCACCAAGCAGGCGGCCAAGCGGGCTTCGGCGAAGAAGGCGAGCAGCAAGGCCGCGGCCTCCGCCTCCAAGGCCAACGTCGGTGCCGCGAAGGCGGCCGCTGCCTCCGGGCGCGCGTCCTCGACCCGTGCGACCGACAGCGCCGACACCGTGCGCGGCCAGAAGCGCGCGGCGAAGAAGACCGCCAAGAAGGCCTGAGCGGAGCCTCGCGCCCTCCGTGCACGTTCGTCACCTGACCCTCAAGGACTTCCGGAGCTACCCGAGCGCCGAGCTCGCGCTGTCGCCGGGTGTCACGACGCTCGTCGGCCTCAACGGCCAGGGCAAGACGAACCTCGTCGAGGCGGTCGGCTACCTCGCGACGCTCGGGTCGCACCGCGTGGCGACGGACCAGCCGCTCGTACGGTTCGGCGCCGCGCAGGCGGTCGTGCGGGGGGCGGTCGTGCGTGACGAGCGCGAGACGATGGTCGAGCTCGAGATCACGCCGGGCCGCGCCAACCGGGCGCGGCTCGGGCGCTCGCCCGTGTCGCGGCCGCGTGACGTGCTCGGCACGGTGCGCACCGTGCTCTTCGCCCCCGAGGACCTCGCCCTCGTCAAGGGCGACCCGTCGGAGCGCCGCCGCTTCCTCGACGACCTGCTCGTGCAGCGCCAGCCGCGCTGGTCCGGGGTGCGCTCGGACTACGACAAGATCCTCAAGCAGCGCAACGCCCTGCTGAAGTCGGCGGCGCCGGTGCTGCGCAGGGGTGCGCGCCGCCCACCGCGCCCGCGTGACGGGGAGCCCCCGCTCGACGAGGCGCGCGAGGCGGCGCTGCACACGCTCGACGTGTGGAACGACCACCTGGCGGGCGTCGGGTCGCAGCTGCTCTACGCGCGGCTGCGGTTGCTGCGCGACCTGACCCCGCACCTCTCCGACTGCTACGACGCCGTGAGCAACGCGTCCTCCCAGGCGCGCGCCACGTACAAGAGCTCGCTGCACGAGGAGCTCGCCGCCCGCCTGGCCGCGGGTGACGTCCCCGAGATCGACGAGCTGCGCACCGGGCTGCTCGACACGATGGCGCAGGTGCGCCAGAACGAGATCGAGCGCGGCATCTCCCTCGTCGGACCCCACCGCGACGATCTCGTGCTCTCGCTCGGTGAGCTGCCGGCCAAGGGCTACGCCAGCCACGGCGAGTCGTGGAGCTTTGCGCTGGGGCTCAAGCTGGCGGCATACCGGCTGCTGCGACGCGACCTCGGCGACGACCCCGTGCTCGTGCTCGACGACGTCTTCGCGGAGCTCGACTCTGGTCGCCGGGAGCGGCTCGCCGGGCTCGTCGCCGACTGCGAGCAGGTGCTCATCACGGCCGCCGTCGGCGCCGACGTGCCCGACGTGCTCCGGGAGCAGGGGCGCACGTATGCCGTCGAGCTCGGCCAGGTGCAGGCCGTGGACGTCGCGGTCGCCGAGGAGACCGCCGAGGAGGACGCTCTCGATGAGTGACGGGCCCGAGGGGGACACCCCGGTCGAGAGTGCCGTCGACGGCTCGGCGGGCGTCGGCGCGGACGGCGCGGAGGGCGCCGCCGCAGGCCCGAGCGACGAGGACACCCGCATCGCCGACGCGGCGGCCTCGGCCCTGGCCCGGGCCCGCGCCGGCGCCGCCGAGAAGGGCCTGCGCCCGGGGATGCGGCCAAAGAAGCGGCGTCGCCCGATCGGTGAGGCGGCCGTGCTGTCGGGCTCGGCCCGCGACGGCCGGGACCCGTCGCTGCTCGGCGACCAGCTCGACCGGCTGCTGCTCGACCGGGGCTGGAAGGTCGACGTGGCCGTCGGCTCCGTCATGGGCCGCTGGCCGCAGATCGTCGGCCCCGACATCGCGGGTCACGTCGTGCCGGTGAGCTTCGTCGACGGCGTGCTGACGGTGCGGGCCGACTCGACGGCGTGGGCCACGCAGATGCGGCTGCTCGCCTCGTCGATGCTCGCCCGCATCGACGAGGAGATCGGGGCCGGGGCGGTGACCGAGCTCAAGGTCCTCGGGCCGAGCGCGCCGTCGTGGAACCGCGGCTCCCGCCGCTCCCCCGACTCGCGCGGCCCGCGCGACACGTACGGCTGACCGGCTGACCGGTTGAGCCGCTCCGCGACGCCGCTACGGGGCGGCGAGCGAGCGCCAGGCCAGCGCGGCCGCCGACGTCGTCGACGCGGTGCCGATCGGGGTCGACCACCGCAGGCGCCAGTCGGCCCGGGGTCCGGTCGCGTCGAAGTAGAGGATGTGGTCCGCGCCGTTGGTGCGGGCGTAGGCCACGGCGTCGCGCAGCGCCTGCGCCTTGTGGGTCGGGTCGGTGACGTCCTCGAGGTAGCCGAGCTCGGTGACCGCCCAGGGGGTGGCGTGGGCGACGGCGAAGTTGCGCAGGAAGCTGATCATGTAGGCCGGCTTCTGCCACTTGAGGCCCGTCGTGTAGCCGCGCGGGCAGC
This sequence comes from Terrabacter sp. NPDC000476, assembly GCF_040300125.1. NCBI lineage: Bacteria > Bacillati > Actinomycetota > Actinomycetes > Micrococcales > Intrasporangiaceae > Terrabacter > Terrabacter sp. NPDC000476. The sequence goes on along the minus strand of NZ_JBEPDF010000002.1, from coordinate 593,014 downwards.
ACGCCGTGTTGGTGCCGTTCGGCAGGGCGTAGATGTCGCCGGCGACGAGGTCGACGTGCCCGCCGTCGCGCGCGTCGGTCGGCCACCACTCGCTCGCGGGCCAGGTCCAGTAGCCGTTGAAGGTGACGTCCATGAGCACGACGGAGACCCGCCGGGTGCCGCCGTCGGCGAGGTTCTGCGCGCGCACGGCGTCGGCGAAGCGCAGGATGCCGGTGCGGAACTGGGCCGGCGTGAACCGACCGTTGTTGTAGTAGTCGGGCTCGTGGAAGTTGGTCAGCACGATGTTCTTCGGCGTCGTGGCGAGGAAGGTCGCGAGCCGGGCGTTGACGGGGTCGGTCGGGTCGCTGAGGCGCTGCGGCAGGATCTTCACCGAGTAGTGGAAGGCGGGTGCGCCGGGATGCGCCTTGTAGGCGGCCGTGTCCTGCCACGTCGCGTAGCTGAACCCCGTGTCGAAGTCGCGGTACATCTGCATCGGGCCCACGGCGGAGTCGAACCACGCGTAGTCGGTGGAGTGCGCGCCGACCCGCATCGGTGTCGCCCCGATCGCGGGGCCCACCCTGAGCGGGGCCAGCAGCACGGCAAGGGCCACGGCGGTCGCCGCGAGGACGGCTCGGAGCCGTCGGGAACGCAGTTGTCGGGAACGCAGTTGTCGGGAACGCCTCATCGGTCCACCTGCTCACCTGAGCTGCCGGGCACCCACCTGCGCCGGCGGTGATCACAGGGTAGGACGCGGCGCCGACGGTCGTTCGGGGGTTGCCGAAACCCGCAGCCCTCCGGGCCCCCGGTTGTCGGTGCGCCGTCGCAGACTGGGGCCATGAGCCCAGCGCAGTGGTGCACGATCGTCCCGCCCTACATCCTCCAGGCGCTCGCCGCGAGCGACGAACCGGCCGTGGCGGCGCATGCGCGAGCCGTGCTCGACCACGACGAGCACGTCCGCCTCGCGCGCCGCAGCCCGACCGCGCGGCCGACCGGCCGGCGCGCGCCGAGAGCGGCCGACCTCGGTGGGGCTGCCGCGGGGGCCGGGCCGCACCGCACCATCGCCGACGCGGCCGGCAGCCAGACGACGCCCGGCACCACGGTGCGCACCGAGGGCCAGCCGCCGACGTCCGACGACGCGGTCAACGAGGCCTACGACGGGCTCGGGGCGACGTGGCGGCTGTGGTCCGAGGCCTACGCCCGCGACTCCCTCGACGGCAAGGGGATGCCGCTGCTCGCGACGGTGCACTACGGCGAGAACTACGACAACGCCTTCTGGGACGGCGCGCAGATGGTGTTCGGTGACGGTGACGGCGTCGTCTTCGGGCGGTTCACGGCGAGCCTCGACGTCATCGGGCACGAGCTCGCGCACGGGGTCACCGAGCACACGGCCGGCCTGCTCTACCAGGGGCAGTCGGGCGCGCTCAACGAGTCGATCTCGGACGTCTTCGGCGTGCTCGTCAAGCAGAAGTCCCTCGGGCAGAGCGCGGCCGAGGCCGACTGGCTCGTCGGCGCCGACCTGCTCCTGCCCTCGGTGCAGGGCCGCGCCCTGCGCGACATGCGCAACCCCGGCACCGCCTACGACGACCCGCGGCTCGGCACCGACCCGCAGCCGGCCGACATGGCCCACTACGTCGACACGCAGGACGACAACGGCGGCGTCCACATCAACTCCGGCATCCCCAACCGCGCGTTCGTGCTGGCCGCCGACGCCATCGGCGGCAACGCGTGGGAGGGCGCCGGCGCGATCTGGTACGCCGTCGTGTCGGGCGACGGGATCAAGGCCGACTGCGACTTCGCGACGTTCGCCGAGCTCACCGTCGCGGCCGCCGGGACGGCGCACGGCGACGGGTCGCCCGAGCAGCAGGCGGTGCGTGCCGGCTGGGAGCAGGTCGGGGTGCTCACCCCCGCGGGGAGCGACGGTTCTCCCGGTGGTTCGGCCGGTGGCTCGACGGGTGGCTCGACGGGTGGCTCGACGGGTGGCTCGACGGGTGGCTCGACGGGTGGCTCCGGCTCGGATGAGGCGCCGGCCGACGGCGGGGCGCCGGGCGCCGACGCCCAGGTCGTGCTGCGGCGCACGGGCGGCTTCGCCGGCCAGGTGCGCGAGCGTCGCGTCGCGCTCGGCGAGCTGCCGGAGCGGGACGCTCGCGACTGGTCGCACCTGCTGGCGGCACCGACGCTCCAGCGCATCGCGGCGACCACCGAGCGCAGCCACCCCGACGCGTTCGTCTACTCCGTCGTCTGTGACGAGGCCGGCTGCGACGTCACCCTCCAGGAGCCACACCTGCCCGAGGCGATCCACTCGCTCTTCGAGCGCACCCTCGCCGACGGACAGGGTGTCGAGGGCAGGGCGCAGGGCGCAGACACCGACGCGCACGGAGGGTGACCCGGCGGCCTGTGGACGAGACCTGTGGACGACACCCGCGGGCGAGCTCGGACCGCGAGAGAATGGGGTTCCCACCCATCGCGGTGACGGGCCCGGGCCCGCATCGAGTGAAGGCGCCTGAGGGGCGCTGAGGCCCCCCGGCGTGATCCTCCCCTCGGAACAGCGGGTTCTCGGCCCGGATAGTGGCCGTCCCGCGCGTCTGAGGGCACGCGGGACGGCGCTGGACCGTTAGACTGGACAGGTTGCGGCTCGACGTCCACGTCGAGCCGCCCGCATGAGTCTGACCACCGAGGAGAGACGTGTCCGACGCCGACGAGCCGACCACCACCAGCACGACCCCCAGCAGCACCCCGGGTTCCACCGGACCCGACCCCGTGGCGGCTCCCGGCGTGGCGAGCGACGCGACCCCGATGGGTGAGGGCCCGTCCGTGGTCGAGACGGCCGACGCGCGGCCCAACGGCGTCGACTACGACGCGAGCCAGATCACCGTGCTCGAGGGCCTCGAGGCCGTGCGCAAGCGCCCCGGCATGTACATCGGCTCGACCGGCCCGCGCGGCCTGCACCACCTCGTCTACGAGATCGTCGACAACGCGGTGGACGAGGCGCTGGCCGGCTACGCCGACACGATCGACGTCACGCTGCTCGCCGACGGCGGGGTGCGGGTCAAGGACAACGGCCGCGGCATCCCCACCGACATCCACCCGGTCGAGAAGATCAGCGCCGTCGAGCTCGTGCTGACCCAGCTGCACGCCGGCGGCAAGTTCGGCGGTGGCGGCTACAAGGTCTCCGGCGGCCTGCACGGCGTCGGCAGCTCGGTCGTCAACGCCCTCTCGACGCGCCTCAAGGCGGCCGTGCGCCAGAAGGGCCACGTCTTCCGGATGAGCTTCACCGACGGTGTGCCGGACGGCCCCCTCGAGAAGCAGGAGGCCACCGACGAGACCGGCACGACGATCACCTTCTGGGCGAACGCCGAGATCTTCGAGACCGTCGACTACGATTTCGAGACGCTCCGCGCCCGCTTCCAGCAGATGGCCTTCCTCAACAAGGGCCTGACGATCAACCTCGTCGACGAGCGGGTCAGCACGCCCGCCGGCGACGACGCCGACCTGGACGACCTCGACGCCGACCTCACCGAGGTCGAGCAGGACGACGAGCAGGACGACGCGGTCGAGGGCGAGGCCGGCGAGAAGAAGACCGTCACGGCCAAGAAGGTCAGCTACCGCTACGACAACGGCCTCATCGACTACGTCAACCACCTCAACGGCTCCAAGCGCAGCGAGCCGGTGCACCCCGAGGTCATCAGCATCGAGGTCGAGGACGAGGCGAAGTCGCTGAGCCTCGAGCTGGCCATGCAGTGGACGAGCGCGTACAGCGAGTCGGTGCACACCTACGCCAACGCGATCAACACCCACGAGGGGGGCACGCACGAGGAGGGCTTCCGTGCGGCGATGACCAAGCTCGTCAACGAGTTCGCGCGCAAGCAGAACCTGCTCAAGGAGAAGGACGAGAACCTCACCGGCGACGACATCCGCGAGGGCCTGACCGCCGTCATCTCCGTCAAGCTCGCCGAGCCGCAGTTCGAGGGCCAGACGAAGACGAAGCTCGGCAACAGCGAGGTCAAGGGCTTCGTCCAGCGCGCCATGACCGACGAGTTCGGGCACTGGCTCGAGGCGCACCCGAGCGAGGGCAAGGACATCGTGCGCAAGTCGGTGCAGGCTGCGGCCGCGCGCATGGCGGCCCGCAAGGCCCGCGAGGCGACCCGCCGCAAGGGCCTGCTCGAGTCCGGCGGCCTGCCCGGCAAGCTCAAGGACTGCCAGAGCAAGGACCCGAGCCTCTCCGAGGTGTTCATCGTCGAGGGCGACAGCGCCGGCGGCTCGGCCACCCAGGCGCGCAACCCGCACACCCAGGCGATCCTGCCCATCCGCGGCAAGATCCTCAACGTCGAGAAGGCCCGGATCGACAAGATCCTCGCCAACAACGAGGTGCAGGCGCTCATCTCCGCCTTCGGCACCGGCATCGGCGAGGACTTCGACATCGACAAGGCGCGCTACCACAAGATCGTGCTGATGGCCGATGCCGACGTCGACGGCATGCACATCCGCACCCTGCTGCTGACGCTGCTCTTCCGCTTCATGCGCCCGCTCATCGAGGCCGGCTACGTCTACCTCGCCCAGCCGCCGCTCTTCCGCCTGCGCTGGAGCAACGCCGACCACCAGTTCGCCTACAGCGACCGCGAGCGTGACGGCCTGCGCCAGCTCGGTGAGGGCAAGGGCTGGCGCCTGCCGAAGGACAACCCGATCCAGCGCTACAAGGGCCTCGGCGAGATGAACTACGAGGAGCTCGGCGAGACGACGATGGACCAGAACACCCGCACCCTGCTCCAGGTCACGCTCGACGACGCCGCCAAGGCCGACGAGGTGTTCGCCGTCCTCATGGGCGAGGACGTCGAGTCGCGGCGCAGCTTCATCCAGAAGAACGCGCGCGACGTGAAGTTCCTCGACATCTGACCCGCCGACGGATGCCGTCCGGCGCCGTTCCACGTGGAACACCCGCGTCGGCACCTGCCGCCCACTGCCGCAACTGCACTGAGAGACAAAGGGACCTGACGTGAGCGACGACCTGCCTCCCAACGACGGAGACGACGTCAACGAGACCCCGGGCCAGGGTGGCGACACCCCGGACCAGAGCATTGAGGACATCCTCGGCCCCGACCCTGACGACGTCGGGACGAGCGACGACGGCGCCGCGACCGACGAGTCGGCGGCGGACGCCGTCACGGGCACCGTCGTGGACGTGCCGGCCGACATCGGCCACCACGACCGCGTGGAGCCGATCGACCTCAACACCGAGATGCAGCGCAGCTACATCGAGTACGCGATGTCGGTCATCGTCAGCCGCGCGCTGCCCGACGTGCGCGACGGCCTCAAGCCCGTGCACCGCCGCATCGTCTACGCGATGTACGACGGCGGCTACCGCCCCGACCGCGGCTACAACAAGTGTGCGCGCGTCGTCGGCGACGTCATGGGCCACTACCACCCGCACGGCGACTCGGCGATCTACGACGCCCTCGTGCGCCTCGTGCAGGACTGGTCGCTGCGCTACCCGCTCGTCGACGGCCAGGGCAACTTCGGTTCCCGCGGCAACGACGGCGCCGCCGCCCCGCGATACACCGAGTGCCGGATGGCCTCGATCGCGATGGAGATGGTGCGCGACATCGAGCAGGACACCGTCGACTTCGTGCCCAACTACGACGGCAAGACGATGCAGCCGGCCGTGCTGCCGAGCCGGTTCCCCAACCTGCTCGTCAACGGCTCCGCCGGCATCGCCGTCGGCATGGCCACGCAGATCCCCGCGCACAACCTGCGCGAGGTCGCCGCGGGCGCGCAGTACTACCTCGACCACCCGGACATCTCCCGCGAGGAGCTTCTCGAGGCCCTGCTCGGCATCATCAAGGGCCCGGACTTCCCGACCGGCGCGCTCATCATGGGCCACAAGGGGATCGAGGAGGCCTACCGCACGGGCCGCGGCTCGATCATCATGCGCGCGGTCGTCGAGGTCGAGGAGATCAACAACCGCCAGTGCCTCGTCGTGACGGAGCTGCCCTACCAGGTCAACCCCGACATGCTCGCGCTCAAGATCGCCGACCTCGTCAAGGACGCGAAGATCTCGGGCATCGCCGACATCCGCGACGAGACCTCGGGCCGCACGGGCCAGCGCCTCGTCATCGTGCTCAAGCGCGACGCGGTGGCCAAGGTCGTGCTCAACAACCTCTACAAGCACACGCAGCTGCAGACGACGTTCGGCGCGAACATGCTCGCGCTCGTCGACGACGTGCCCCGCACGCTGCCGCTCGACGGGTTCATCCGGCACTGGGTCGACCACCAGGTCGAGGTCATCGTGCGCCGCACGACCTTCCGCCTGCGCAAGGCCGAGGCCGACATCCACATCCTGCGCGGCCTGCTCAAGGCGCTCGACCGGCTCGACGAGGTCATCGCCCTGATCCGTGCCTCGCGCACGGTCGAGGTGGCCCGCGAGGGCCTCATCGAGCTGCTCGAGATCGACGAGATCCAGGCCAACGCGATCCTCAACATGCAGCTGCGCCGCCTCGCGGCCCTCGAGCGCGAGAAGCTCATCGAGGCCCACGACGAGCTGCAGGCCCTCATCGACGAGTACACCGCGATCCTCGCCTCGCCCCAGCGGCAGCGCGAGATCATCAGCGAGGAGCTCGCCGACATCGTCGAGCGCTACGGCGACGAGCGCCGCACGACGATCGTGCCCTTCGACGGCGACATGTCGATGGAGGACCTCATCCCCGAGGAGGACGTCGTCGTCACGATCACCCGTGGTGGCTACGCCAAGCGCACGCGCGTCGACCAGTACCGCTCGCAGAAGCGCGGCGGCAAGGGAGTGCGCGGGGCCTCGCTGCGCGGCGAGGACGTCGTCGAGCACTTCTTCACGACGACGACCCACCGCTGGCTGCTCTTCTTCACCAACCTCGGCCGCGTCTACCGCGCCAAGGCCTACGAGCTGCCGGAGGGCTCGCGCGACAGCAAGGGCCAGCACGTGGCCAACCTGCTCGCCTTCCAGCCCGGCGAGCAGATCGCCCAGGTGCTCGCGCTGCGCGACTACGCCTCGGGCGACTACCTCGTGCTCGCGACGAAGGCGGGGCTCGTCAAGAAGACCCGCCTCGCCGACTACGACTCGAACCGTTCGGGTGGGCTCATCGCGATCAACCTGCGCGACGGCGACGAGCTCGTCGGCGCCGGGCTCGCGAGCAACCGCGACGACCTGCTGCTCGTCTCGCGCAAGGGCCAGTCGGTGCGCTTCCACGCGACCGACGAGGCGCTGCGCCCGATGGGCCGCTCCACCTCGGGCGTCACCGGCATGAAGTTCCGCGCCGGCGACGACCTGCTCTCGATGTCGGTCGTCGAGGAGGGCGAGAGCCCCGACGTCTTCGTCGTCTTCGAGAACGGGCTGGCCAAGCGCACCCCGGTCTCCGACTACCGCGTGCAGGGTCGCGGCGGCTTCGGCATCCAGGTCGCCAAGCTCTCCGACAAGGGCGGCGACCTCGTCGGGGCCCTCACGGTGAGCGAGACCGACGAGGTCATGGTCGTCATGGAGAAGGGCAAGATCGTGCGCTCACGCGTCGACGAGGTGCGCCACACCGGCCGCTCGACGCAGGGCGTCAAGTTCGCGACGCCCGACAAGGGCGACTCGATCGTGGCCGTCGCGCGCAACGCCGAGTCCGACATCGTCGTCGACGAGGTCGTCGGCGAGGGCGACGCCGAGGGTGGCGACGCGGCGTCCACCCCGAGTGCACCGGCTACGGTTCCGGGCCCCGATGGCGTACCGTCGGACGAGACCTCGAACGACGAGGACGGCTCGCCGGAGGGCGACAACGGAGGTGACGAATGAGCGCGACCAGCTCTGAGGGGTCGCTCGGCGACCAGGGCACCGCGCTCTCCCGCGGTGCGGTGACGAGCCGCACGGCGCCGACGCAGCGCGTGAACGCCAGCTCCGGTGGCAGCGCCACCAAGACCGCCGCCCGCCCGGCCACGGCCGCCCGCAAGAGCAAGGGCCCGCGCCGGGTCCGCCTCGCGGTGGCCCGCGTCGACCCGTGGTCGGTCATGAAGATGAGCTTCCTGCTCTCGGTGGCGCTCGGCATCGCGGGCGTCATCCTCACGGCCGTGCTGTGGATGATCCTGTCGACGATGAACGTCTTCTCCGACATCGAGGGTGTGCTGCAGTCGCTGCAGACGACGACGTCCGACCCGTTCTCGATCAAGGACTACGTCGGCTTCGGCCGCGTCGTGTCGCTCTCGATCGTCATCGGGGTCATCGACGTCATCCTCATGACGGCCATCGCGACCGTCATGGCCTTCCTCTACAACATCTGCTCGGCCCTCGTCGGCGGCGTGCAGCTGACGCTGACGGACGACTGATCCGGCGCCGCGGAACCGCGGCACCCGGCATACGAAAACGGCCTCCACCGCCTCGGTGGGGGCCGTTTTGTGTGAGGGACGGGGCATCGGGTAACGTGTGCCCTCGCGTCCGGTTCTCGTCCACGACGAGGCTGACCGAACGCGTGAAGGTGACGATGGGCCTATAGCTCAGACGGTTAGAGCGCTTCCCTGATAAGGAAGAGGTCGGAGGTTCAAGTCCTCCTAGGCCCACCATCACCGCCACCACGGAGAGGATCCACGAATGCTCAAGCGTCTCGCCCTCGTCGGTGGAGCCGTCGCAGGTCTCGTCCTCCTCCGCAAGAAGGCGAAGCAGCAGCAGGCCGAGCAGGACCTCTGGTCCCAGGCCACCGACGACGTGCACGCACCGGTCACCCCGGCCGCGAGCGCTCCGGCGGCCGACGAGGCCTCCACCTCGTCCTGAGGCCGCACCCCAGCCGGGGGCCATGGCGCAATTGGTAGCGCACCTGCTTTGCAAGCAGGGGGTTAGGGGTTCGAGTCCCCTTGGCTCCACCACCTCGTCCCGCAACACACCGAGCAGGTCACAACCCACCGCGATCCGATCCCGGTGGGTTGCGTCTTTCTCGGTGTGTTGCGCGTGGGGCGGTTTGCGGTGAATGGTCCGTGATCCAGACCACGGTGTGGTGCAAACTTCATCGAACCCCTCGCGCTCCCGGTGTTTCTCCGTCTAGACTGTGATCCAGCGAAGGGTTGGGCCCGCACGAACCGCGCCCAGCCCTTCTGCTTGTGCTGGCTCGCGCTGTCCCCCTGTCGGTGCGAGCCAGCTCAAGCAGAGAAGGACCCGGATGCCTCTGGCACCCGGGTCCTTCTCTTCGTGCTGTTCGTTCACGCCCGAGGGCGGTGCCTCAGCTGCCGGCGTCGTCGCCGCGCTCGGCGCGGGTCTTCGCCGAGCCGCGCGACGAGTCGGTCGTCGAGGCGCCGTTGATGGTGCCCCCCTCGACGGCGTCGGAGGTGATGGCGTCGGAGTCGGGGCTCGGGTCGACCGCGGTGACCTGGCCCTCCGCCTCGGCAGCGAGCTCGTCGGCCTTGTCGCCGGCCTTGTCGGCGGCGTCCTCGAGCGCGTCGGAGGCCTCGTCGATCGCCTCGCCCGAGCGGTCCTTGGCGTCGGCCAGGGCCGACTGGCCCTTGGCGGCCAGGTCGCCGGCCTTGTCCTTGGCGGCGTCGGCGAGCTCGGCGCCCTTCTCCTTGGCCTTGCTCGCGGCGTCGCTGACGACGTCCTTGGCGTGGCCGACCTGCTCGGCCGCCTTGTCCTTGAGGCCACCGTCGGTGCCGGCCGCGCGCGAGTCGAGCGGCGTGGCCCACGGGTCGTCGGCCTGCTGCTGCTTGCGGAACGCGGCGACGGCGGCCACCGCGGCGGCGGTGAGGCCGATCGCGACGAGCCAGCGGCCACGGGTGCGCCGGCGCTTGGCCACGGCGTCGCCCTTGAGCACGGCGTAGGCGTCCTGCGCGCGGTGCCCGCCGACGGCGGCCGTCTCCTTGGCCTGCGCGGCGGCCTGCTCGAGGTGCGGCGTCGCCGCGTCCCGGGCCTGCTCGGCGCCCGCGGCGATGGCTGCGGCGGCCGAGGCGAGCGCGGCACCGACCTTGGGCAGCACGCTGTCGACGAGGGCCGACTGCGCGTGCTCGACCCGCGGCTTGGCGCGGTCGGCGGCCTCGTGCAGGGCGTCACCGGCGGCGCCCCTGGCCGAGGCTGCCACGTCGCTCAGCTTCTCGCGGGCGGTGTCGGCGGCGTCGTGCAGCACGGGCGAGGCCGCGGCACGGGCGGCGTGGAGCCGGTCGCGCGTCACGTCGGCCGCGTCGTGCAGCGCGCTGTCCGCCGCGTCGCGAGCGGCGTCGCGCGCCGCTGCGGCGCGGTCCTTCGCCGCCGCTGCGGCCGAGCCGGCCGTGTCGACGGCGCTGTCACGCAGCGACTCGAGATGGTCGCCCGCGGTGGCGCCGAGATCGGCCGCCGCGCCACGGGCCTGGTCCACGGCAGCCTCCGCGCGGGACTGCTTGGTTCCGAACATTCGTCCTCCTAGGTCCTGAAGTTCTTACCCATCCTGCCAAGTTCCGCGACGCGCGGCACCGGCTGCCACCGAGCACGTATGCCGGGTGGTGGCGCGGCCGGGCCCGCCCGTCCCGCTCGTGCTCAGCCCGCGGGGTCCTGTCGGGGTGCGGGAGCGTGACCGGTGCCCTCGGCGTCCTCGGGGGTCGGCAGGTCGTCGTGCGCGCCGGGGTGGGCGCTGGTGGCCGTCGGGGGGTGGTCGAGACCGAGCACCGTGTCCTCCAGGGCCGTGTCGCGCAGCGCCTCCTGCGTGGGCACGGGGAGGTCGGCGGCCGCCGAGTCGAAGCCGCTGTCGTGCAGCGGCGCCGGCGGGTCGATGGGCTCGGGAGCGTCGAGGTGGCTCGCGGTCACCGGCTCGGGAGCGTCGGGGTCGACGGGGAAGACCCCGGACGTCGTGGCTCCGGCCGCCCCGGCCGCCCCGGCCGCCCCGGCCGTTCCGGTGCCCGGCCCGTGGCCCTCGGCCACCTTGTCGACACCGCGGTCGACCTGCTCGCGCACCTTCGCGACCTTGTCGGCGTACTTGCCCTCGGTCTTCTCGTCGATCTTGGCCGAAGCCGTCTCGACGTAGCCGTCGATCTTCTCGCGGTTCTCGGCCGCGAAGTCGCCGGCCTTCTCGCGGGCCTGGGCGGCGGCCTGCGTGGCCGCCTCCTGCAGCTGCCTGGCCTTCGTCTCGAGGTCGAGCTCCTCGGCCTTCTTCTTCAGCTTGTCGAGAAACGACATCGGCACTCCGTCCTGCGCCGGGCGGGCCGGCGGCTCCTGGGTCGAGTCCTGCACCTGTGGTGGGGACGATCCTTCTCCTTGGCCAACGGCGGGTCCACCCCGAGCGTTCCGCCGCCGTCCGTCGCATACCCGGCCGCACGGCATACGTGCTCGGTCGTGCGAGGATTGGGCCCATGAAGGCAACCCTGCACACGAACCACGGTGACATCGTCATCGACCTCTTCGAGCACCAGGCGCCCAAGACCGTCGAGAACTTCGTCGGCCTCGCCAAGGGTGAGAAGGAGTACAAGGACGACGCCGGTCGCACGAACCCGACCCCGTTCTACGACGGCCTGATCTTCCACCGCATCATCCCGAACTTCATGATCCAGGGCGGCTGCCCCATCGGTCAGGGCTTCGGTGGCCCCGGCTACGCGTTCGACGACGAGATCAGCCCCGACAAGGACTTCACCAAGCCCTACGTCCTCGCCATGGCCAACGCCGGCAAGCGCATGGGCAAGGGCACCAACGGCTCGCAGTTCTTCATCACCACGGCCGCGACGACGTGGCTGCAGGGCAAGCACACGATCTTCGGTGAGGTCGCCGACCAGGCCTCGCGCGACGTCGTCGACAAGATCGGCGCGGTCCCGACCGGTCAGAACGACAAGCCGGTCGAGGACGTCGTCATCAACTCGGTCAGCATCGAGGACTGAGCAGCTCCACCTGAGCTCCACCGAGCTCGACCACACGGACGCGACCGGCAGGGGGGAACCCGATGTCAGAGAACCCGACCAGCGGATCGCAGGGCCAGCCGTGGCAGCCCGGCCGCTCCGGCGAGCCGCCTGCCGCGGCGGGGGTCCCGCAGCCCGCTGCCGGTCCGTCCGTGTGCCCGCGCCACCCCGACCGCGAGGCCTACGTCCGGTGCCAGCGGTGCGGGCGCCCGGCCTGCCCCGAGTGCCAGCGGCCCGCGGCCGTCGGCATCCAGTGCGTCGACTGCGTGCGTGAAGCGGCGCGCACGACGCCGGGTGCCCGCACCGTCTTCGGGGGCCGCGCGACCGACGGCACCCCGGTCGTGACGTACGCCATCATCGGCATCTGCGCCCTCGTCTACCTCGCGCAGCGCGCGAGCAGCCAGGTGACGGCCGACTTCAGCTTCCTCCCGGCCCTCGGCTGGACCGAGCCGTGGCGCTTCGTGACGGCGGCCTTCCTGCACTCGCCGTCGACGTTCTTCCACATCTTCCTCAACATGTTCGCGCTCTGGTCGCTCGGGCAGTACCTCGAGCCGATGCTCGGCCGGGCCCGTTTCGCCGCGCTCTACGTGATCAGCGGCATCGGCGGTCAGGTCGCCGTCACGCTGCTCGCCGGCACCCCGACGCTCGCCGGTCTGCAGACCGGGCAGGACGAGGCCTGGCTCGCGCCGGTCGTCGGCGCCTCCGGAGCGATCTTCGGCCTCTTCGGCGCCCTGCTCGTGCTGAACCGGCACCTCGGCCGCTCGTCGACGGCGATGTACGCGACGATCGCGATCAACGCGGCCTTCGGCTTCCTCTACCCGAACATCTCCTGGCAGGCCCACCTCGGCGGCCTCGTCACCGGCGTCGTCTGCGCGGGCGCCGTCGTGGCCTACCGCCGGCAGAACGTGCGCCACCTCGTCTGGGCCGCGCTCGGCGGCGTGCTGGCCCTGCTCGTGGCCGTGACGGTGGTCAAGTACCTCAGCCTGCCCGACGTGATCCGGATGATCGACTCGAGCAACTTCAGCTGACCCGGACGCCGAGCCCGCCGTGCACCTGGTCTGCATCACCGGCCCGCCCGCCGTCGGCAAGATGACGGTGGGGCGGGCCGTCTGCGACCTCACCGGCTACCGGCTCTTCCACAACCACCTCTCGATCGAGCCGTTGCTCGGCATCTTCGAGTTCGGCACGCCCTCGTTCAACCGGCTCAACGGCCTGATCCGGCGCGAGGTCATCGCGGAGGCGCTCGCCGCCGACCTGCCCGGTCTCGTCCTCACCGTCGCCGTCGACCTCGACGCCCCGGGCGACCGCACCGCCCTGCGCGAGCTCGTCGCACCGGTCGAGCGGGCCGGTGCGCCCATCGACGTCGTCGAGCTCTACGCGCCGCAGCCGGTGCGGCTCGCCCGTGAGGGCAGCCCCGACCGGATGGACCACAAGCGCAGCAAGCGTGACGTCGACTGGGCCCGCGCGCACGTCGTGGACCTCGAGTCCCGCGCGCGCTTCAGCAGCGACCCGGCCCGGGACGGCGCGGCGCTGCTGCCCGGGCACCGCCACCTGCGCCTCGACAACGCCCACGGCGATGCCCGGGCGACGGCCGAGCGCGTCGTCGCCGAGGTCGGCCTGCCGCGCCGCTGACGACCGCTCACTACCGCGACGACTGACGGACGACCTCGGAGGGAAGTTGTCCACCGGCTGTGGACAACCCTGTGGATGTAGTTACACACGTGTCATTCATGCACAGCTGGGGACAACCATGTGGACAACGTCGTCGTCAGCGCCGTGGGAGTTGTGCACGGGCGTTGTCCACAGCTGTGGAACCCCGCAGGCGGCCCCGGATCGTCCACAGCTGTGGACGAGCCCGCCCCACACGGTGTGCACAGCGCTGGCCCGACACACACGAAAGGAGCCGCCCCCGTCGACGACGGGGGCGGCTCCTTGGCTGGTGCGGGCGAGGCGCAGCGGGTGCGCCGACTCTGTCGGTCAGCGCCACCGCATCGTCATGATGAAGCCACCCATGAGCAGGACGAACCCGACCCCGAGGTTCCAGACCCCGATCGAGCCGATGGGGTACTTGTACTCGGTCACGTAGTAGACGACGATCCACAGCAGCCCGAGGACGAGCAGCGTGATGAAGACGGGCGCCCACCAGGTGGGGTTGGGCTCGGCGGCCTTGCTCGTGCGGGGCGGGGTGTAGGCCGCCGCCTTGTGGTCGCGGCCTTTGGACTCGGGCACTGCAATCTCCTTGCTCTGAGTTGAGGCAAGGGTAACCAACAAGGCGCGCCACGTCGCCGAACGCAGCGCGCCCCGGCGCCTCGGGTCGGCGCCCCGGGCCCGACGAGGCACAATGGAGGCGGCGCGGAGGGTCCGCGCGAGCGGGGGAAGCATGCCAGAGGACGTCGAGCCGGTCGCCACGGCGAGCACGGCAGACCCGGCTGCCACCGACCCCGCCGCCACCGACTCGACAGCCACCGACCCCGCTGTCACCGACCCGGCGGCGCCCGCCCGCCGGCCGCGCCCGCGCGTCACCTGGCGCCTGCTCGTGCCGGTCGTGACGGCCGCCGCGGGGCTGATGTTCGCGATGAGCTTCCAGGCCGCCCAGGGCCGCGACCTGCGCGCCGACCGCGACCTGCCCCAGCTCATCATGGAGGGCGACGACCGCGTCGCCGCCCGGGCCGAGCAGCTCGACGCGCTCCAGCGGGAGGTCGAGGCGCTCTCCAAGGCCAGCGCCCCCACCGACGAGCACCTCTCGAGCCTCACGCGCCGCGCCGAGGAGCTGTCGCCGACGACCGCGACGACCGCCGTGCGCGGGCCGGGCCTCGAGGTCGCACTCGACGACGCGAAGCGCTCGGGCGACACCCTGCCCGACGGCTTCACCGGCGACGACGTCGTCGTGCACCAGCAGGACGTGCAGGCCGTCGTCAACGCCCTCTGGGCCTCCGGCGCCGAGGCGATGATGATCCAGGACCAACGCGTCATCTCCACGAGCGCCGTCCGCTGCGTCGGCAACACCCTCATCCTGCAGGGCCGCGTCTACGCCCCGCCCTACCGCATCTCGGCGATCGGCGACGTCTCGCGCATGCAGCAGGGCCTCGACGCCGACCCGTCCGTGACGATCTACAAGCAGTACGTCGACGCGGTCGGCCTCGGCTACTCCGTGGCGACCCACGGCTCCCTCGAGTTCCCGGCGTACTCGGGCTCGGTCGACTTCCAGTACGCCCGACCGATGCGCTGACCCCGCGCACCACCCCCGTGCACGACCCCCCGCACGACCGCAGCCCACACACACCCTCGAGCACCGGAGACCCGGCATGACCCGCATCCTCGTCGTCGACAACTACGACAGCTTCGTCTACACGATCGTCGGCTACCTCGAGCAGCTCGGCGCCGACTGCACCGTCGTGCGCAACGACGCCGTGCCGGCCTCCGCCGCCGCGGACCACGACGGCGTGCTCGTCTCCCCCGGCCCCGGAACCCCGGAGCAGGCCGGCGTCTCGATGGACATCATCCGCGAGTGCGCGCGCCTCGAGAAGCCGATGTTCGGCGTGTGCCTCGGCCACCAGGCGCTCGGCGTCGTCGCCGGCGCGCGCGTCGGCCGCGCGCCCGAGCTGCTGCACGGCAAGACCTCGCTCGTGCACCACGACGGAGCCGGCGTGCTCGCCGGCCTGCCGAGCCCCTTCACGGCCACCCGCTACCACTCCCTGACGATCGAGCCCGAGACGCTGCCGGCCGAGCTCGTCGCGACCGGACGCACCGAGTCGGGCATCGTCATGGCCGTGCAGCACCGCGACCTGCCGCTGCACGGCGTGCAGTTCCACCCCGAGAGCGTGCTCACCGAGGGCGGGCACCGCATGCTCGCGAACTTCCTCGCCCTCACCGGCGACACCGGCGCGGTCGAGCGCTCGGCGGGGCTCAGCCCGCTCGTCACCGCAGCCGTCTGAGACGCCGAAGGGCCCCTCCCGCCGGGAGGGGCCCTTCGTCATCGTGCCCGAGGCCGTATGCCGGGTGACGCGCGGTGCCGCGTCGAGCGGGGTCGAGCGGGGTCGGCGGCCGGCCCGGTGCTCAGCCCGTGGAGGTGCCGGTCGGCGTCTCGCTCGGGGTCTCGCTCGGAGTCGCCGGGGTCGTCGGGGTCGTCGGGGGCAGCGTCGGAGTGATGGTGATCGTCGAGTTCGGCGTCCGGGCGACCTTGACCTCGATCGTCGTGCCGCGCTTGACGACATCGCCCGCCTGCGCGACCGAGAGCACCTCGTCCGGGTTCTTGTCCGACTCGATGGGCGTCTTGCGCGGCTCGAGGCCCGCGTTCTGCAGGGCCACCGCGGCGAGGGCCCAGTCCTGGCCCACGAGGTTGGTCGGCACCTTGACGTTGCCGGTCGCGTAGAAGATGCGGACCTTCGCGCCCTTGGCCGCCACGGACTGGGCGGCCGGGTCGGTCTTGGTCACCTTGTCCTTGTCCTGGTCGGGGGTGTTCTCCTCGGTGAACCCGACGATGACGAAGCCGAGCTTCTCGAGCTCCTCGCGCGCCGAGTCCTTGTCGAAGCCCGTGACGTCGGGCACGGTCACGGTGTCGGGCCCCGAGCTGACGACGTAGGAGACGGTCGACTGCTCGGGCACCTTGGTGCCGGCCTTCGGGTCCTGGCTCACCACCTCGCCGACGGGAACCGTGCTGTCGGCGGCCAGGGTCTTGTCGCCCTTGAGGCCGTTCGTCGTCAGGGTCCGCGCGGCGACGTCCTCCTTCATGCCCTCGATCGTCGGCACGGCGACGGTGCGCACGTCGGGCGTCTGGTTGCCGAACCACGTCGCCGCGCCCCAGCCGACGAGGCCGAGCACGGCGAGCACGAGCAGGGTGATCAGGGCCGCCTTGCCCTTGCCGCCCGAGCGCTGCTCCCCCTCGTCCTCCTCGTGCCCCACGGCCGGCAGGCCGGCGGTGTTCTCGGGTCGGCGGCCGACGGCGGGCTGCACGGCCGTCGGGGTGCCGGGGGCGGCATACGCCTGCGGCATCGTCTGGGTGGCGGCCGCGCCGACGGTCGCGGCGGTGCCGAGCGCGGCCGCGCTGATCTGCCGGCCGAGGCGCACGTTCTCGAGGTCGCGGCGGAAGGCCGTCGCGTCCTGGTAGCGGGCGTCGCGGTCCTTCGCGAGGGCGTGCAGGGTCACGGCGTCGAGGTCGCCGCCGACGGCGTCGTTCCACACGCTCGGCGGCTGGGGCAGCTCGCCGACGTGCTGGTAGGCGATCGCGACGGGCGAGTCCCCCGTGAACGGCGGCCGGCCGGCGAGCAGCTCGAAGAGCAGGCAGCCCGTCGAGTAGAGGTCGGAGCGGGCGTCGACGGTCTGGCCCTGGGCCTGCTCCGGCGAGAGATACTGCGCGGTGCCGACGACCGACTGGGTCTGGGTCATCGTCGCGGCGGTGTCGGCGATGGCGCGGGCGATGCCGAAGTCCATCACCTTGACGTGCCCGCTGCTCGTGATCATGACGTTGGCGGGCTTGATGTCGCGGTGGACGATGCCCATCCGGTGGCTGTAGGCCAGCGCGTCGAGGATGCCCTCGGTGACGCGGATCGCCTCGGCCGGCTCGAGCTGCTCGTGGTCGGTGACCTTCTGGCGCAGCGTCTGGCCGTCGACGTACTCCATGACGATGTAGGGCAGCGTCGCCCGGGTGCCGCCGGGACCGTCGGGCAGGTCCTCGTCCTCGCCGGAGTCGAAGATGGCCACGATCGAGGGGTGGTTGAGCCCCGCGGCGGACTGCGCCTCGCGCCGGAAGCGCATGAGGAAGTTCGCGTCGCGGGCGAGGTCGGACCGCAGGATCTTGATGGCGACCTGGCGGCCGAGCCGGGCGTCGCGCCCGAGGTGGACGTCGGCCATGCCGCCACGGCCGATCAGCTCTCCGACCTCGTAGCGTCCGCCGAGGACACGGGGTGCGCTGCTCACGTCGATCGCCTCTGCTCGTTCGGGAACTGGTCGTCCGGGTGCTGCGTCATCTCGATCCGCTCGTCGGGCGCGGGGGCCGCGCTGGTCGGGCTGGTCCGTCTGGTCGGGTGGTCGGTGGGTCCGCGGCGGTGGCTCATCGGCTCAGCACCGCCTCCATGACGTCACGGGCGATGGGGGCGGCCACGCGCCCGCCGCCGACCTCGCTGCCGGTCACGCCACCGTCCTCGACGACGACCGCGACGGCGACCTTCGGGTCGGTGGCCGGGGCGAAGGAGATGAACCAGGCGTGCGGCGGCTTCTTCGGGTCGTGCTGGGCGGTGCCGGTCTTGCCGGCCACCTCGACGCCGTTGATCTGCGCCCGTGCGCCGCTGCCGTTGTCGACGACCGAGACCATCATCTTGGTCAGCGTCGACGCGGTCTCCGGCGAGACGGCCTGCGAGAGCTCGACCGGGTCGGGCGCGGAGGAGATGACGTCGAGGTTGGCGCTGCGCACCGACTGCACGAGGTAGGGGGTCATGACGCTGCCGCCGTTGGCGATGCCGGCCGCGACCATCGCCATCTGCAGCGGCGTGGTGCGCACGTCGTACTGCCCGATCGCGGCCTGGGCCGACTGCGGCGCGTTGAGGTCGGCCGGCACGGAGCTCGTCGCCACGCGCATCGGCACCT
Organism: Terrabacter sp. NPDC000476; assembly: GCF_040300125.1. Taxonomy (NCBI): domain Bacteria; kingdom Bacillati; phylum Actinomycetota; class Actinomycetes; order Micrococcales; family Intrasporangiaceae; genus Terrabacter; species Terrabacter sp. NPDC000476. The sequence continues at coordinate 574,618 of NZ_JBEPDF010000002.1, read as the reverse complement.
GCAGGGAGTCGCCGAAGCCGAACTTGGCGGCCTGCGCGCGCAGCTTCTCGCCGCCGAGCTCGAGGCCGAGCGAGCCGAACGCGGTGTTGCACGAGATCTCGAGCGCGTGGATCAGGGTGGTCTCGTCGTTCGGCCCGCAGGCGCGGTCGTCCTCGTTGGGCAGCGGCGTGCTCGTCAGGGGCAGGTCGAGCTCGGCGGGGCCGGGCACCGTGCTGTTCTCGTCGCTGGCGACGCCGTTCTCGAGGGCGGCCGCCGCCGTGACGACCTTGAAGGTCGAGCCGGGCGGGTAGACGCCGCTGATGGCGCGGTTGAGGTAGGCCTTGTCGGGATCGGTCGAGAGCGACTGCCAGGCCTTGGCCGCCGTGCCGAGGTCGTGGCTCGAGAGCGGGTTGGGGTCGTAGGTCGGGTGGCTCACCATGGCGAGGATGGCGCCGGTCTTCGGGTCGAGCGCGACGACGGCGCCCTTGCTGTCGCCGAGCGCCTTGTCGGCCGCCGCCTGGGCCTTGGGTTCGATCGTCAGCTCGATCGTCGCGCCCGAGGTCTTGCGCCCGGTGATGAGGTCGGTGACCCGGCGCACGAAGAGCGCGTCGGCGTCGCCCGAGAGCAGATCGTCCTCGGCGTGCTCGAGGCCGTAGGGCGCGCCGACGGCATACGAGTAGAAGCCGGTCAGCTGGGCGTAGAGCTCGCCCGCGGGGTAGCTGCGCAGGAAGCGGTACTGGTCCTGCACGGGCACCGACTTCGCGACGGCCTGGCCGCCGACGACGATCGAGCCGCGCTCGCGGGAGTACGTGTCGAGCAGCGTGCGCTTGTTCGTCGACATGGCGCCGAGCGACTTCGCCTGGACGAACTGCACGACCGTCGAGGCGACGAGCAGCGCGGTGAAGAGGCAGGCGATGACGACCGAGAGCCGGCGGATCGGGGTGTTCACGGCAGCTTCACCACCTGGGTGACCTCGGCGGGTGCGGGCTCGTCGGCCGCGACGCCGACGGGCATGTCGGGCATCGGGCGGCGGGCCTGGTCCGAGATGCGCAGCAGCAGCGCCATGATCACCCAGTTGGCGAGGAGCGAGGAGCCGCCGAGCGACATGAACGGGGTCGTGAGGCCGGTGAGCGGGATGACCCGCGTCACGCCGCCGATGACGATGAAGAGCTGGAAGGCCACCGAGAAGGCCAGGCCGATGGCGAGCAGCTTGCCGAAGCCGTCGCGCACGCCGAGGGCCGTGCGGATGCCGCGCTGGCAGAAGACGAGGTAGAGCACGATGATCGCCACCGAGCCGAAGAGCCCGAGCTCCTCGCCGAGGCTGGGGAAGATGAAGTCGCTCTCGGCGAACGAGGTGAGGTAGGGCCGGCCGGCGCCGAGCCCGGTGCCGGTGAGCCCGCCGGAGGCCATCCCCCAGAGGCCGTTCGCGAGCTGGTTCGAGCGCTCCAGGCTGTCCTGCGAGAACGGGTCGAGCCAGAGGTCGACGCGCTTCTGGAAGTGCGTGAACGCCGAGAGGGCGAAGGCGACGGCCGCGGCGAAGAGGATGAGCCCGATCGCGATCCACGAGGTCCGCTCGGTCGCGACGTAGAGCATCGCCACGAAGAGGCCGAAGAAGAGTAGGGCCGAGCCGAGGTCCTTCTGGAAGACGAGGATGAGCAGCGCGAGGGCCCACGCCACGAGGATCGGGCCGAGGTCGCGTCCGCGCGGAAAGGTGAAGCCGAGCACCTTGCGGCCCGCGAGCGAGAGCACGTCGCGGGTCTGCACGAGGTAGCCGGCGAAGAAGACCGCGAGGGCGATCTTCGCGAACTCGCCGGGCTGGAAGTTGAGCGGGCCGACCGAGATCCAGATCTGCGAGCCGTTGATGGTGCGCCCGATGCCGGGCAGGAGCGGCAGGAGCAGCAGCACGAAGCCGGCGGCCATGCTGATGTAGGTGTAGCGGCGCAGCAGGCGGTGGTCGCGCAGGACGAAGAGCACGACGACCGCGAGCACGACCGCGAGCGTCGTCCAGATGAGCTGGCGGTAGGCGTCGCCGTCGGTGCCGAGCTTGGCCCGGGCGAGGTCGAGCCGGTGGATCATGACGAGGCCGAGCCCGTTGAGCACGGTCGTGATGGGCAGCAGCACCGGGTCGGCGTAGGCGGCCTTCCAGCGCAGCACGAGGTGCACGACGAGCACGAGTACGGTGAAGCCGCCCGCCACCGGGATGACGTTGGGCGGCACGGTGCCGTTGCGGTTGAGGTCGGTCGTCACCCACGCGAGCAGCACGATGCCGACGGCGAGCAGCAGGAGCAGCAGCTCGGCGTTGCGCCGGGTGCGCGGCACGAGGGGTTCGACGGTGGTCGTCATGCGCGCCCTCCCGTGTGGTCCGTCGCGGACCCGCCAACCGCCACGGGGGGCGGCGTCGTCGGCGTGCCGCCGATGCGGGGCGTCGTCGGCCGGATCGTCGGCAGCAGCGTCGAGAACGGGTTGGTCGGGCGGGTCGTGGTGCCCGGCGCGGGTGTCGTCGAGCCGGGCGTCGGCGTGCCCGGCGTCGGGCTGGTCGGCGTGGCCGGGGTGGTCGGCACGGTCGACGGGGTGGGCGTCGTGCCGCACGGCGTGCCGGTGAGGGCGAGGTGCTGGCAGCGCTCGGCCTCGGTGCGCAGTGCGGCGACCTTCGTCTGGGCGTCCGCGAGGTCGCGGGCCGGGATGGTGTTGCCGAGCGAGCCCTGCACGTCGGCCGGCAGGTCGGAGACGAGCACGTCGGACGGGGACTCGACGTGCGAGAGCCGGATCGGCCCGAGGTCCTGCGAGACGCCCCGGAAGATCGCGACGTGGGCGCCGTCGGCGGCGACGAAGTACTGCTTCTGCGACCAGGCCCACGCGGCGTAGCCCCCGGCCCCGAGCACGGCCGCGACGAGCACGACGCCCAGCGAGGCGCGCACGAGCCGCGACCGGCGCGAGCGGGCGCCGTCCTCGGCGAGCTCGGGGCCCTCGTCGTCGGCGTCGGCGCGGCCGGTGGCCTCGCGGGAGAGGGCGGCGGCCTTGGCGGCCGGGCTCGTCGGGATGGCCCGCGTGCGGTTGCGCAGCCGCTTGCCCGCCGCGCCCACGACCTGCGGCACGGTGCCGGGCAGGTCGTCACCGTCGGCGTCGACGACCTCGGCCACGATGACCGTGACGTTGTCGCGGGTGCTCGCCTTGAGCGCCACCTCGATGCAGCGGTCGGCCGCCTCGTCGGGGGTGCGGGCCGCGCGGAGGATCTCCTCGATGACGTCGGCGCCGACGAAGTCGGAGAGTCCGTCGGAGCAGAGCAGGAAGCGGTCGCCGATCTTGGCCTCGCGCAGCGAGGTGTCCGGCTCGTCGTCGGGCTGGCCGGTCATGACGCGCGTCACGACCGAGCGCTGCGGGTGGCTGCTCGCCTCCTCCCGCGAGAGCCGGCCCTCGTCGATGAGCTGCTGGACGAACGAGTGGTCCTTGGTGATCTGCGAGAAGGTCTCACCGCGCAGCATGAAGGCGCGCGAGTCGCCGATGTGCGCCATGGCGAGCTTGTTGCCGGTGCGCAGCATGACGATCGTCGTGCTGCCCATGCCCGCGAGCTCGGCGTTCTCGCGCATCGCCGAGGTCAGCTTGGCGTTGGCCGAGTGCAGCGCCTCCTCGAGGAGCGGGACGGCCTGGTCGGCCGTCACGTCCTCCTCGTCGAGGGGCGCGAGCTCGCCGACGATCATCGAGCTCGCGACGTCGCCCGCGGCGTGCCCGCCCATCCCGTCGGCGAGGACGAGCAGGTTGGGGCCGGCATACCCCGAGTCCTCGTTGCGGGACTTGGGTCCCAGCCCGAGGTCGGAGCGCGCGGCGTAGCGCAGGGCGATGGCCACCGGTCAGCCCCGCAGTTCGAGCACGGTCTTGCCGATGCGCAGGGTGGTCCCGATCTCGACGGGGCGCGAGCCGGTGAGCCGGTCGCGGCCGATGAAGGTGCCGTTCGTCGAGCCGAGGTCCTCGACGACCCAGCCCTCGCGGTCGGACGGGTCGCGGTAGATGCGGCAGTGGCGCCCCGAGGCGTAGTCGTCGTCGAGCACGAGCGCGCACTCCGGGTTGCGGCCGATGAGCACGCCGCCGCTGCGCAGCGGCAGCGACGTGCCGGTCAGCGGGCCCTCCGTGACGACGAGGGTCGTCGGGGTGCCCTTGCTCCGGCCGCGGCGCCGGCCCGAGCCGGCCTCCGGGGCGGGGGTGGCCGCCGCACCGGCACCCGCCGCGCCCGCCGCGCCGGCCGCTGCCGGGGCGGGCGCACCGCGGGCCGGGCGCCTGGCCTCGGTGGCCTGCGCCTTCTTGAGCGCCTTGCGCTGGCTGCGGCGGCTCACGGCCGTGCCGTAGATGTCGGTGCGCAGCACACCCACGACGCTGAAGATGAAGATCCACAGCAGCGCGAGCAGACCCAGCCGGAGCAGGGTCAGGGTGAGTTCACTCATGCGTCACCACACGTCATCGGGCTCACCGGCGGCCGGCGCGGAAGGTCGCGGTCGTGCGGCCGATCGTCAGGCGGTCGCCGTCCTGCAGGCGCCGGCTCGACACGCGCTCGCTGTTGACGAAGGTGCCGTTCGTCGAGTTGAGGTCGCGGATCGAGGTGACGAGGTGCGGTCCGTCGGTCGTCACCCGGATCTCGCTGTGCCGGCGCGAGACGCCGGCGTCGTCGATGACGATGTCGGCGCTCTCGTCGCGCCCGAGCGTCGTCAGGCTGCCGAGCAGCGGGTAGCGGTCGCCGTTGATGTCGAGCCACGGACGCGCCGACGGGTTCGAGCGGGGCGCGGGGCGGGTCACCGGCTGCTCGTCGACGACGGTGCCGGCGGGCGTCTGGGGGCGGTGCTGCGGGGTGGGCCCGGGGCGCCCCTGCTCGGCGTCGGCGCCGGTGCGCTTCGCCGTGGCCGGGCGCACCCGGAAGACGCCGGTCTCGAGGCCCTCGCCCTCGACGAGCTGCACCTCGAAGGCGGCCCCGGGCTGGTAGCCCTGCGAGTCGGCGTGCTCCTGCGCCGCGGCGACGAGGTCGTCGGAGAGGTCGTCCTCGTAGTCCTCGAGGCGCTCGTAGTCGGTCGGGCTCAGCTCGATCGTGTAGAGGTTGGGCACCATGGCCCGCCCGTGGCCGAGCAGCGCGGCGCGGTCGTCCATGGCCCGGCGGATGGCCGAGGCGATCTCGACCGGCTGCACCTCGGACTTGAACGCCTTGGCGAAGGCATTGTGGACAGCCTTGGCGAGACCGTGCTCGACACGGTTGATGATTCCCACGCCGTCTCCTCCTCCTCGGTGAGCGCTCCTGTCGGGCGCTTCATCGTAGCCGGGTCACGCCGACCGACCTCCAACCGCGCGGGCCGGTCGGCCGCTCCCGGCGCCCTCCCGGCGCCCCGCCAACGTCCGGGTGGTCCACCCGATTTGCCGTTCCCGGTCGTCATGGGACGATCCTCCGGGGAGCCGCGAGGGCTCCTCGCACGTGTATTTCCGGCAAGGAGCGCTCGATGAGCAACGACGACACCAGGAGCAACGGCGCAGGCTTGCAGGGGTTGCCCGGCTACACCGCCAACCACGGCGTGCCCGGTGGTTTCGTCCTGCCCATCCCCGGCGCGTCGACCCCGACGCCCCCCGCCGACGAGCCGACCGACCCGTGGAGCTCGACGTGGCACGACCCGGCGCTGACCGCCGACCCGGCGACGCCGGAGCACGCCGGGACCGACGCCGAGCCCGTCGCCGCGCCTGCCGCCCCGCTCATCGACTCCACCCCGTCGCACTGGTCGACCTCGACCGAGCCGACGTATGCCGGTTGGTCGCCCGCGGGTGCACCCGCCGCTGACCCCGAGCCCGAGCCGGCGCCCCAGGTCGCTGCCGACGTGGCCGGCACCACCCACGCTGCCGGCGCGCACGACGACGCGAGCGGGACGGCATACGGCAGCGGTGCGGGTGCGGGAGGCGACGGCCCGAGCGCCGACGAGCTGATGTCGGCGCGCTCGAAGGGCGCGCGCCAGAAGCTCAAGGCCGACTCGGGGCTGCGCAAGGCCTTCGGCCTGGGGCCCAGCCGACGCGAGCTGGCCGAGCGCGACCGCCTCGACCGCATCGCCCGGCCCATCACCGGCCGCAAGACGATCATGGTCATCAACACCAAGGGCGGCGGCGGCAAGACGCTCGTCACGCTCATGCTCGCCAGCTACCTCGGGCGCTACCGCTCGGGCTCGGTGCTCGCGTGGGACAACAACGAGACCGAGGGCACCCTCGGCATGCGGGCGCCCTCGCAGAGCCACCACCGCACCGTCGTCGACCTGCTCGGCGCGCTCCCGCAGATCGCGAACGACCCGAACGCCGGCACGTCGGAGCTCGAGCACTGGGTGCGCGAGCAGCGCGGGCTCTCCTTCGACGTGCTCGCCTCGGCCGACGACGACGAGGCGATGCGGATCATCGGCGAGCAGGAGTTCGAGGACCTGCACACGCAGCTCTCGCGCTTCTACCGGATGATCGTCGTCGACACGGGCAACAACCGGCTCTCGCCGAACTGGCTCGCGGCCGCGTCGCACGCCGACATGCTCGTCTTCGCGACCTCGCTCAAGGACGACACGTCGGTCGTGGCCGCCAAGAACCTCGACGCGCTCGTGGCGATGGGCCGCGGCGACCTCGTGCGCAACGCCGTGTGCGTCATCTCGCACACCTCGGCCAAGGGCAGCGACGTCGGGGCGGGCGTGCACACGCGCGAGCACTTCGAGCAGTGGGTGCGCGCCGTCGTCGACATCCCCTACGACCCGATGCTATCGCCGGGCCTGCACCTCGACCCGCTCAAGATCGCGCGCCGCACGCACGAGGCGTGCATGGAGATGACTGCGGTCGTCGTCGACGGGCTCTGAGCCCCCGGGTCGAGCCCCCGGGTCACACCCGCCGCCCCGCCCGTCGCCGAGGGCGTATGCCGTCGCCGTCCTGCCCGGTCGGGCTCAGTCGTCCTCGGCGAACCGGTGGTAGGCCTCCGCGGCGGCCTGCAGGTAGCGGTGGATCGCGTCGCGCTCGGCGGGCGTGAAGTCGGCCGTGATGGCGTCGAGCCGGTCGAGCAGCCCGCGCAGCTGACCCCGCACCTGCGTCGAGGCCGACTCCGTGGGCACGAGCCGCACCCGGCGCCGGTCGCTCGTGTCGCGCTCGCGCAGCAGGTGGCCGGCGGCCTCGAGCCGGTCGACGACGTCGGTCATGGCGGCCGGCGTGATGCCGAGGCGGGTGCTCAGCTCGCGCGGGCCGAGGTGACCGTCGGACGCCGCCACGTGGCTCATCGCCGACAGCTCGGTCGGGTGCATCCGCATCCGCCGGGCCAGGGCGCCGGACGCCTCGGCCTCGGCCGCGCCGAGCACCCGCAGGGCCCACGTCTCGGGCTCGTGGCTTCGGCGCGGCGTGCTGTCCGGGGGCGGGATTGCCATGGCTGGATCCTACTGCTTCCATATGTTCAGGAGATCTAAAGACCTGGTCGAGTCGGAGGAGGCGTCATGACGGCGAACACGGGAGCGGCGGCCGTGCCGCGGGGCGGCGACCGGCGCCGCTGGTTCGGGCTCGTCGCGATCAGCGTGGCGGTGGCCCTCATCATCGTCGACTCGACGATCGTCAACGTCGCGGTGCCCTACGTCGTCAGCGACCTCGACCTCACCTCGTCGCAGGTGCAGTGGGTGCAGGAGTCCTACACGCTCGTCTTCGCCGCGACCCTGCTCATCTGGGGCACCGTGGCCGACCGCATCGGCCGGCGCCGGATGCTGCTCATCGGCGTCGTCGTCTTCGTGCTCGCCTCGGTGCTCGCGGCCCTCGTCGGGTCGGGCACCGCCCTCATCGGCGCGCGCATCGTGCAGGGCTTCGGCGGCGCGATGATCCTGCCGACGACGCTCTCGCTCATCAACGCTGGCTTCCAGGGCCGCGAGCGCGGCATCGCCTTCGCCGTCTGGGGCTCGACGATCGGCGGCATGGTGGCCGTCGGCCCGCTCCTCGGTGGCTGGCTCACGACCTCGTTCTCGTGGCGCTGGGCGTTCGGCATCAACCTGCCCATCGGCCTGCTCATCGTCGCGGGCGTGGCGCTCTTCGTCGACGAGTCGCGCTCGTCGCGCCGCGAGCGGATCGACCTCGTCGGGGCGCTGCTCTCGGCCGTCACCTTCGCCACCCTCGCGTTCGGGCTCATCGAGGGGCGCACCTACGGGTGGTGGGCCGTCACGAAGCCCTTCGAGCTCGGGCCGTGGACGTGGGCGAGCGGCCCCTCGCCGGTGGCGGTCGCCCTCGTCGTGACCCTCGTGGCCGGCACCACGTTCGTCGTGCGCACCCTGCGCCGCACTGCCGCCGGCCGGCCCACGCTCTTCCGCTTCGACCTCTTCGGCATCCGGTCGTTCCGCAACGGCAACGTCGCCGCCATGATCGTCAGCCTCGGCGAGTTCGGCATCGTGCTCTCGCTCCCGCTCTGGCTGCAGAACGTCATCGGCTACACGGCCTTCCAGACCGGACTCGTCCTGCTCGGGCTCGCGATCGGCTCGTTCGCGGCGAGCGGGCTCGTGGCCGTGCTGAGCGCGCGGCTCTCGCCGCCCGAGATCGTCCGGATCGGCATCCTCGCCGAGATCGTCGGCGTCGCGGCCCTCGGCTTCGTCATCGGCCCGTCGACGTCGTGGGCGGCCGTCGTGCCCTGCCTCTTCGTCTACGGCTTCGGCGTCGGGCTCGCCACGGCGCAGCTGACGGGCGTCGTGCTCGTCGACGTGCCGGTCGAGCGCAGCGGCGAGGGCTCGGGCCTGCAGTCCACCGCGCGCCAGATCGGCTCGGCCCTCGGCATCGCCGTCCTCGGCACCGTGCTCTTCACCTCGGCGGGCGCCCGCCTCGACTCCGGCCTCGCCGGGCTCGGGGTGCCCGAGAGCGGCCGCACCGCCGTCGTCGACGTCGTCGTCGAGAGCGCGGGCGGCGCCATCCCGGCGCTCGCGAGCGACCCGCGGACCGCCCCCGCGGCGGCGGTCGCCGAGCAGGCCTTCTCCGACGCCACGCGGTACGCCGCCTTCACCGCCGCCGGCTTCCTCGTGCTCGGCCTGGTCGCCACCCTCTCGCTCGGTGGTTCGGGCGGGTCCGGTGGTGCCGGTGGCCCGGGCAAGCCGGGTGCCGGTCGGCACCGGCCCGGGTATGCCGACCGGCCCGACGCGGACGCCCCCGCGGTCACCTGAGCCGGGCTACCGGCATACGGGACCGGGCGCTCCGGCGGGCGCGACAGAGGCGCGACGAGGGCGGCGGCGTGCCCGGTTTGGTGATCATGGGGCGCATGCAGCACACTGTCTCCTTGTCACGCGCGAGTGGCGGAACGGCAGACGCGCTGGCTTCAGGTGCCAGTGTCCGAAAGGGCGTGGGGGTTCAAATCCCCCCTCGCGCACGCGATGACGAAGGGCCCCGGTTCACCGAACCGGGGCCCTTCCGCATGTGGTGCGCTCTTCTGCGCTGGTGGCGCCCACTGCAGCGAGGCAACCTGTTGAAAACGGACGGGGTCGGGGTATGTGTGGCGTGCCGATGGCCGGGGGGCGTCGCAGCAGACCCCGAACCCGTGGCCGACCGAGCGTCGTCCGGGTCCCGTACGATGACCGCTGACGAAGGCCTCCGAGATGTCATGTGACGCCGCACCTTCGACCGAGAGGGTGAGGTGCTGAGATGAACCGCTTGCAGGAAGGCTTCGTCCTCGGCGACCGCTACCACCTCGAGCGCCGCATCGCCTCCGGTGGCATGGCCGATGTGTGGGCGGGCACCGACGGCGTGCTGCAGCGTGAGGTCGCGGTCAAGGTGATGCGCCCCGACGCCGACCACGAGCGCCTCTTCGCGCTCCGCTTCCGCGACGAGGCCGTGCACTCGGCCGCGCTGCTGCACACCAACATCGCCACGGTCTTCGACTACGGCGAGGACGACGGCCTCGCCTTCCTCGTCATGGAGCTCGTCAACGGCGAGCCGCTCTCGGCGCTGCTCAGCCGGCGCGGGGCGCTGCCGCCGGCCGAGGTCCGCTCGATCATGGGCCAGGCCGCGCTCGCGCTCGGCGTCGCGCACGGGGCCCGGGTCGTGCACCGGGACGTCAAGCCGGCCAACATCATGGTGCGCGAGGACGGGCTCGTGAAGCTCACCGACTTCGGCATCGCCCGCGCCCTCGACGCGTCCGGTCACACGCAGCACGGCGAGATGCTGGGCACGCCCAACTACATCAGCCCCGAGCAGGCGCTCGGGCACGCCGCCACGGGCGCGAGCGACCTCTACGCCCTCGGTGTCGTGGCGCACGAGATGCTCTCGGGGCAGCGGCCCTTCGACCGTGGCACCCCGATCGCGACGGCGCTCAGCCACGTCAACGAGCCGACGCCCCCGCTGCCCGACGACGTGCCCGACGACCTGCGCGACCTCATCACCGAGTGCCTCGAGAAGGACCCCGAGAAGCGGCCGGCGAACGCCGCGGCCGTCGCGGTGCGCCTCGGCCTCGGCGACCAGGAGCTGCGCGGCCTCGCCCTCGGCCTCGCGACCGCCATCAACGGGTCGCCGGCGGAGATGCTCGACGAGGTTGACGGCCTCACCGGCACCGTGCGCGACGACACGCAGCCGGGCGGCTCGGACGGGGGCGGCGGGGACGTCGCGCGCGAGCGGGGCGACCGGGACGCCCTGGCCTCCACGCAGCGCATGCCGGCCACGCTCGCCGACTGAGCACGGCGGCCCCGACGCGACGGCGCAGATCGGCTTAGGGTGGAGCCATGGCGACTCTGCCGCTCTTCCCGTTGGGCACCGTGCTCATGCCCGGGTCGCGGCTGCCGCTGCAGATCTTCGAGCCGCGCTACGTGCAGCTGCTGCGCGACCTGCTCGACGACCAGGACGAGCGCTCGCCGGTCTTCGGCGTCGTCGCGATCCGCGAGGGCTTCGAGGTCGGTGAGGACGGCGTGCGGGCACTGCACCCGGTCGGCTGCGGTGCGCTGCTGACCCAGGCTGCCGCGCTCGAGGGCGCGCGCTTCCTCGTCGTCTCCGAGGGCACCGACCGCTTCCGCGTCGACGGCATCGACGAGTCCGCGGGCACGCCCTACGTCACCGCCCGCATCACCTGGCTCACCGAGCCCGACGGCGACGCGGCCTCCGTCGTCGCGCTCGCGGCGCAGCTGCGCACCGAGCTCGCGGCGTTCGCTGCCGCCGTCGGCGCCGACGTCGAGCTCCCCGACGACGACCGGGCGCTCGCGTATGCCGTGCCCGACACCGTGAGCCTCGACGTCGTCGACCGCCAGGCGCTGCTCGAGAGCGCCGACACGGAGTCACGCCTGCGCCTCGGCATGCGGCTCGTGCGGCGCGAGCGGGAGTTCGCCGCCGCGCTGGGCGCCGTCGCCGCCCCGCCGACGCCCCCCTTCAGCCTCAACTGAACCGTCGAGAGGCCACTCTTCGCGGGTCCTGAACCGTCGAGAGGCCACTCCTTGCGGGTGCGTCACCGTCGAGGGGCCACCTTTCGGGCGGGCACGGCGCCCACGTGAGGCAGCCCCGCCGGGTCAGCGGAGGGTTGTGAGGACCTCGGCGCCGACGAGCCAGGTGGCGGCTGCCGCGACGAGCACGAAGGTCGCGTTCCAGACGAGGCGCGGCACGCGCGTCAGGGCCGCGAGCACGCCCGGGTCGCTGCCGACGCTGCGGTCCTCGAGCACCGCCCCGAGGTGGCGCCAGGCCCCGACGACGAGCACGAGCCCGAGGCCGACGAGCACCTGGGACTGGAGGGTGTCGTCACGCCACCACCAAAGCGCGGCCGACCCGGCGAGCGCGACGACCATGACGACGGCGGTCAGCATCGACCGCACCCGCACGAGTGCGAAGAGCAGCACCGCGAGGCACGCCGTGAGCACCGGCGCCGCCCAGCCGCGCCCGGCCGCCCAGACGAGGAGGGCACCCACGACCGCCGGCGCCGGGTAGCCCGCCCACGTCGAGGCGACCCGGCCGGCGCCGCGCACCGGCCCACGGGTCACCGCGTGACCGGACATGTCGCCGCGGAGCACGAACCCGGTGAACGAGCGCCCGACGAGCACCCCGACGACGGCGTGCCCGAGCTCGTGCACGAGCGTGACGACGAGCCGGACGACGCCCCACACGGGCGGGGCGAGCACGAGCGCGAGGGCGACCGCCAGCACGACGACGAGCCGGGGTGCCCCGAGGGCGACCTCGCCGGTCGCCGGCACCACCCGGTCACCGATCGTCTGGAACACCTCCACGGTCGCGAACCTAGCCGACGTTCCCGTGCGCCCCACCCCCGCCCGGCAACCGCCCGGCAACCATGGACGGGGCCGTCGCGCTTCGGGGGCCCGGGCGGTAGCGTCGGCAGCAGTGTCGTCCCGGCGCAGTCGGCAGGAGTCCTCGTGGAGCTTCGCACCTCGGTCAACGACGAGCCGCGGCTCGTGCACGTGCAAGGGACGGAGTCGCTCGTCGACGTCGTCCGCGGCGAGCTCGGCCTCCCGGGCACCAAGCTCGTCTGCGGCAGCGGCGTGTGCGGAGCGTGCACCGTGCTCGTCGACGGCGAGCCGGTGCTCGGCTGCCTGACGCCCGCCACCCGGATGCGCGAGGCCAGCGTCACGACGGTCGAGGGCGTGGCCGACGGCGACGACCTGCACCCGGTGCAGCGGGCCTTCGCCCACCACGACGGCCTCCAGTGCGGCTACTGCACGCCCGGCTTCGTCGTCGACGCCGTCGCCTTCCACGACCGGTGGCGTGCGGAGCACGGGACGGCCGAGCCCGACCGCGACACGATCGCCCGGGCGCTCGCCGGCCACCTCTGCCGGTGCGGGTCCTACGAGGGGATCTTCCGCGCCGTCGCCGCCGCCTGCCGCGGCGAGCACGACGCGGGGGCGCCCGACCAGCGGGTCGAGCGCGTCGACGCCCCCGCCAAGGTGACGGGCGCGGCGGTCTACACGACCGACGTGACGCTGCCCGGCATGCTCCACGCGGCCATCCGCCGCTCCGACGTGGCGGCCGCGGTCGTCGGGCCGATCACCTTCCCGCCCGGTGTCGTCGGCGTCGACGTGCTCGGCGACGACCGCCGGGTGCGGTGGGCGGGCCAGCCGATCGCCGTCGTCGCGGCCGAGACCGCGGCCCAGGCCCGCCGCCTGGCCCGCGAGCTCGACGTCCCGCTCACCCCGCAGCCGTTCGTCGTCGACCCCGACGAGGCGCTGCGCCCGGGCGCCCCGCTCGTGTATGCCGCCCGCGCCGACCGCAAGGAGGCACCGAGCGCGAGCGAGGGCGGCGCGATGCCGGCGCCCTGGGACGGCAACCGGCACGGCCCGTCGCGGGCGCCCTTCCTCGGCACGCTCGCCAAGCGCCGCGTGGCGAGCGCCCGGTCGGCGGGCCGGCGTGGGCTCGTCGAGCTCGAGTTCCGCACGGCGCCGCAGGTGCACACGGCGTTCGAGCCGCACGCGTGCGTGGCCGACTGGAGCGATCCGCAGCACCTGCGGGTCTGGCTGAGCACCCAGGGCGTCGAGGCGATGCGCCAGGAGATCGCCGACCACTTCGACCTCGACCCGAGCCAGGTGGAGGTGACCGCCGAGCACGTCGGCGGCGGCTTCGGGGCCAAGCTGAGCCTGACGATGGAGGCCGTCGGGGCGGTCTCGCTCAGCTGCCTCACCCGTCGCCCGGTGCGGCTCGTGCTCGACCGGCACGAGGAGCTGACCGGCACCGGCAACCGGCCGGGCAGCCGCACCCACGTCTCCCTCCTCGTCGACGACACGACCCAGGCGATCCGCGCCCTCGTCGTCGACACCGACAGCCACGCGGGCGTCGCCGTCGGCAACAGCGTCGCGGCCCTGTCGATGCTCGTCTACGACCGCACCCCGCGCCTGGCCCGCGACGTCGACGTCGTGACGAACGCCCCGCCCGGCTCGCCGTTCCGCGGCCCCGGCGGCCCGACGAACGCCTGGGCGCTCGAGCAGAGCGTCGACGAGGCGGCGCACCGCTTCGGGCGCGACCCCATCGAGCTGCGCGCGCAGTGGGACGGCAACCCCAAGCGCCAGGCCCTCTACCGGTGGGCGCACGGCCTGCCGACGTGGCAGGACCGCCCGGCCACCGGCAGCCGGACTGGCCGCCTCCGCCGCGGCGTCGGCGTGGCCGCGGGCAACTGGATCTACCTCGTCGACCCCGACTGCGAGGTCGTCGTCTCGGTGCGCGGGGGCCGGCTCACCGCCGCCACGGCGAGCCAGGACATGGGCACCGGCAGCCGCACCGTGCTCGCCCGGGCCGTCGCCGGCGTCTTCGGTGTCGACCCCGTCACCGTCGACGTGCAGCTCGGTCGCGCGCACGGCGGCACGACGCACGGGCCTGCCTCCGGCGGGAGCCGCACGACCGTCTCGCTCTGGTCGGCGGCCGTCGACGCCGCCACCGCCCTGCGCGACCGCGTCGGCGCCGACCTCGACCGCGTGCCCGACGGCGCGTCGGCCTCGGCGCGCCGGGGCGGCGACCGCGGCATGCGGCCCGTGCCCGTCACGATGAACGGCATCCAGGTCGGGCGCGGGTTCTCCGCCGCCGTGCACGTCAGCGAGGTCGAGGTCGACACCCGCACCGGCGCGACGCGGGTGCTGCGCGTGCACGGCGGCATCGCCGTCGGCCGCATCCACGCGCCGGTGCTCGCCCGCAGCCAGTGCGAGGGCTCGATCATCCAGGGCATCGGCCTCGCCCTCTTCGAGAACCAGGTGCTCGACCCGCACACCGGCCTCACCCTCACCGCCAACCTCGAGGACTACCGCATCCCGCAGCTCGGCGACACCCCGGAGATCGACATCCACTTCCACGAGGAGGGCTGGGAGCGCGTGCCCGGCGGTGGCGTCGGGCTCGGCGAGGTCGCCACGGTCAGTCCGGCCGCCTCGATCGGCAACGCGATCTTCAACGCGACCGGGTGGCGTCCGCTGACCCTCCCGGTGCGGCCCGACCGGCTCCTCGAGGGCCTGCGCACCCACGCCCGCGGCGAGGTGACCCGGTGAGCGTGACGCTGCTGACGGCATACGACGAGCGACCCGAGGGCGTCGGTCCGGACGCCGTCTACCGCGCGGGCGGCACCGACCTGCAGGAGCGGCTGCGCACGACGGGCGCGACCCCGCACGTGCTCGACCTCACGGGGGTGCCAGGCTTCACCGCGATCGAGCGGACGGATGCGGCCACCTCGCTCGGCGCCGGCGTCACCGTCGCCCGGGTGGCGCGTGAGCTCACCGACCTCCCGGCGCTCGCGCTGACCGCCGCCGGCCTCGCGACGCCGCAGGTGCGCGCCACCGCGACGATCGGCGGCAACCTGCTGCAGCGCACCCGCTGCTGGTACTTCCGCCACCCGCACACGAGCTGCCTCAAGTCCGGCGGCACCACGTGCCCGGCGCGCGACGGCCGCCACCTCTACGGCGTCGCCTTCGACACCGCGCCGTGCGTGCACCCGCACCCGTCGTCGCTCGCGATGGCGCTGCTCACGTATGCCGCCACCGTCGACACGACGCAGCGTGGCGGTCTGTCGGTGGTCGACCTCCTCGGCGACGGGTCGGACCCGACGCGCGACCACCTGCTGGCCGACGACGAGGTGCTGACCCGGGTCGTGCTGCCGGCGCCGGTCGCGGGCGAGCAGGCGGCGTACTTCCGCTCGATCAGCCGCTTCGAGGCCGAGTGGCCGCTCGTCGAGGCCGTCGTGCGGGTCGTGCGCGACGACGCCGGCGCGGTCACCGCGTGCGGTCTCGCGATCGGCGGGGTCGCACCGGTCCCGCTGCGCCTGGGCGCGGTCGAGGAGCTGCTGACCGGGTCGACGCTCGACGACGCGACGATCGCCGCGGCCGCGCGACGCGCCACCGAGGGCGCGAACCCGCTGCCCGAGACCGGCTACAAGGTGCAGCTCGTCGAGGCGACCGTGCGTGAGGTGCTCGAGCGCGTGCGTGGGTAGGTGCCGGGCATGCGCAGGAGCGGACGGCACGGTGGCGAGGGGAGCAGCGACGGGAGCAGCGACGGAGCCGGCGGCGCGGCAGGCCGGACGGTCGACCGGCGCACCCTCGGGGCCTGGGTGCTCAAGTGCAACCCGGCGGTCTGGGACCTGCGCGGCCTGCTCGACGCCGGTGAGCGCCGCCTGACGTCGTGGGCCGTGCACCCGAGCTACCGCACGCAGCTCGTGCGGCCCGGTGACCGCGTGCTCTTCTGGGTGTCCGGGCCCGGCCACGACCGGCTCACGAGGGGCATCTGGGGGCTCGGCCACACCGTCGCCGAGGCCGAGCCGTGGGTGGAGTCGGCACAGGGCTTCTGGCGCACGGCATCGGCGTCGCACGCCGTGCGCGAACGCGTCGAGATCGACGTCGAGCTGCTCGAGGCGCCCGTCGCCGACGTTCAGCTGCGGGCGGCGGGCGTCGACCACCTCGAGGTGCAGCGCCAGCCCTTCATGGCCAACCCGTCGTTCGTGACGGGCGACCAGCTCGACGAGATGGGGCCGCTGCTGCCCACGTGGCCCGCTGCCCCGGCCGCCCGGAGCCCCTCGTGAGGGTGCTCGTCCTGTCCGACACGCACGCCCCGCGGCACTGGAAGGCGTGCCCACCGGCCCTGCTGCCCGAGCTCGGGCGGGCCGACGTCGTGCTGCACGCCGGTGACGTGTGCACCCCCGACGTGCTCGACCTGCTCGCCGGCTTCGCGCCGCTGCACGTCGTGCGTGGCAACAACGACGGGCCCGACGTCGCCGCGTGGGGCGCGCCCGACACCCTCGAGCTCGACCTCACGGGCGTCAGGGTCGCGATGATCCACGACAGCGGCCAGAAGCAGGGGCGCAGCGCGCGCATGCGGCGCCGCTTCCCCGGCGCCGACCTCGTCGTCTTCGGGCACTCGCACATCCCGCTCGAGGAGGTGCCCGACGACCCGCGCACCGGCGTGCGCCTGCTCAACCCCGGATCGCCCACCGACAAGCGGCGCCAGCCCACCGGCACGTATGCCGTGCTCGACCTGCGGGACGGCGCGATCGTGGAGTCGCGGATCGAGCCCCTGCCCCGCTGAGGCACGGGGCGCTGCGACGATCAGTCGTCGCCGAGGTTCTCGACCCACCGTCGGCCGGCGTCGCCGCCCCACGCGTCCCAGGCGACCCGGCCGGCCGAAGGGTAGCCGTCCTCGCCGTGGTGGAAGCCGGTCGCGTCGGCGTCCTTGGCGTGCCGGGAGAAGTAGTTGCGCATCCGCTTCACGACGTCGTCGCTGACGGCATCGCCCTTGGCGAGCTGCGCGGCCCGATGGCGTCCGGTGTCGGTGAAGTTCGCGCCGGCCTTGCCGTCCTCGATCCACCTCTGGGCGCGCTGCGCCGCCTCCTGCACGCCCTTGGGCGGCTCGTGCGTGGCCATGGTGCTCCTTCCGTCGCTGCCGGGGGGTCGCAGGGGTCGTACCCGGTCGGCAGCAGGCGCCGCCGCCGGGCCTGCCCTCACCCCCGGTTGACGCTCGGGACCTGCTCCGTCTTCCGGAGCAGGATCCGAGCCCCCGGCAGGCATCCCGCCGGTCCCGCGGTCCCGCTCACCAGCCCCAGGAGCCGGGGCTGCCCTTGAACGGCCCGACGACGCGGTCGGTGATCCAACCGCCGTAGAAGCCGCCGTCCTGCGGGCGCACCCGTTCGCCGTCGACGAAGCACGCGTCGACGAGTCCGGGCATGACGGCCACGTGACCCGACAGGACGGCATACGTCGGCACGGGCTCGGGGTAGGTCCAGGCGGCACGCGCGGCGCGGCGCCCACCCCCGACGACGTCGAAGTACGCCGCCTCGCCCTTCCACTCGCAGACGCTGCTGCCCGCGGTCGGCACGAGCGCGCCGTCGGTGAACGCGTCGAGCGGCAGGTAGTAGGTGGGAGGGTGGCTCGTCTCGAGCACGCGCAGGCTCGCCCGGGTGCGCGCGACGACCTCGCCGCCGAGGTGCACCTCGACGAGCTCGCCGCTCGGGTCGACGGCCGGCGGGCGCGGGTAGTCCCACACCGACTCCTGCCCCGGGCCGGGCGGGAGCGGCACCGGCCGGCTCACGCGTCGCCGCCGCAGATGGCCTCCAGGCCGGTCGCGAGCCGGTCGACGTCCTCGGCGTTCGTGTAGGGCGCGAGCCCCATCCGCAGTCCGCCCGTCGCACCGAGGCCGAGGTGGTGGCTGCACTCCCACGCGTAGAAGTGGCCGGCGGGCGCGTTGACGCCGCGGGCGGCGAGCCCCTCGCGCAGCGCCTGCGGCTCGTGCCCCTCGACGGTGACGAGCAGCGTCGGCGTGCGCCGCTTGGCGTTGGAGTATGCCGTCAGCCCCGGGATCGCGCGCAGGCGCTCCTCCAGCGCGGCCAGGAGCGAGTCCTCGTGCTCCTCGAGCGCCGCGAAGGACGTGAGCAGGCGCTCGCGGCGCGGTCGCGGCGACTCGTCGGACCGTGTCTGGTCGGACGGTGTCTCGTCGGGCACGAGGTCGGCGAGGAAGTCGACGGCCGCGGTCGTGCCGGCGAGCAGCTCGTAGGGCAGTGTGCCGAGCTCGAAGCGCTCCGGCACGGCGTCGCTCGAGGGCAGCAGCTTGGCCGGGTGCAGCGTCTCGAGCAGCGCCGGGTCGGCGGCGAGCACGCCGTGGTGCGGCCCGAGGAACTTGTAGGGCGAGCACACCCAGAAGTCGGCGCCGCTCGCGGGCACGTCGGTGGCGACGTGAGCGCTCGCGTGGACGCCGTCGACCCAGAGCAGGGCCCCGGCGGCGTGCACGACGTCGGCGATGGCCGCGACGTCGGGCCGGGTGCCGATGAGGTTCGACGCGGCCGTGACGGCCACGAGGCGGGTGCGCTCGCCGACGACGGCCTCGACCGCGTCGGGCTCGAGCTCACCCGTGGCCGGGTCGAAGTCGGCCCAGCGCACGGTCGCGCCGGCGGCCTCGGCCGCGAGCACCCACGGGCGGATGTTCGCGTCGTGGTCGAGCCGGCTGACGACGACCTCGTCGCCCGGCCCCCAGCCCGCCGCGAGCGTGCGGGCGAGGTGGAAGGTCAGCTCGGTGGCGCTGCGGCCGAAGACGATGCCGGTGGGGTCGACGGCGAGCAGGTCGCCCATCGCCTCACGCGCGTCGACGACGATCCGGTCCGCGCGACGCTCGGCAGGGGTCACGCTGCCGCGGTTCGAGACGGCCGACGTCAGGGTCTCGACGACGGCCGTCGCGACGGTGTCGGGCACCTGCGACCCGCCGGGGCCGTCGAAGTGCGCCGCGCCCTCGCGCAGGGCGGGGAAGTGCCAGCGGATCCGGTCGACGTCGTAGCCAGGGGCGTGCATGCCCTCATCTTCGCGCATGCCCGACCCGGTGCGGACGTGAGCACCGGGTCGGGCACCGCTCGTCGGTGTGACGGTCAGGGGGTGACGGCTCCGTCCTCGAAGAGTCGGGGCACCCGGTGGTTGGCGAGGAAGCGGTCGTCCGGGTCGAGCGCCGAGCGGATCCCCTTGAGCTGGCGCCAGACCGACGCGTCGTAGCCGGTGCTGACGTCGACGTCGTTCTCCGCGAAGTTGAGGTAGCTCCGACCGGTCGACCACGGCCGCAGCGACGCGGTGAGCCGCTCGGCGTCGAGCTGGCCCTGCGCCGCCAGCTCCGGTGTCGCGGCGACGGCCACGGCGAAGACGGCGTACGCCGCGTCGAGGCGGGCGAGCGCACCGTGCTTCGCGGGCGTGCGCCCGAGCGCCCCGCCGAGCTGGCGCAGCTCGGCGGCGAGGAGCGAGGTCGTCGACCCGGGCCCGACCTGCTCGAGGAGCGTGTCGATGGCGGGGTCGCCCAGCTCGCCGAGCAGGGTGCTGTCGGAGACGGCCGGGGTCGGGCCCTCGGGGTCGAGGTGCAGGCGCGGGAGGGCCCGGGCCGGCATGCGGTCGAAGGTGTCGATCTCGGGACCGAGCCCGCGCAGCAGCCCGAGGATCGAGCGGGCCTCGGCGTCGCAGCCGAGCACCGCGCCGTCGATGACGACGAGGGAGCGGCCCCGGATCGGCTCGGGCACCGTCGGCAGCGGCGGCACGTCGAGGAAGCGGAACGAGGTCGTCACCGCGTCGGGTGCCTCGGGCGCCCAGTCGGCCCAGCGCCGCAGCACGCGCTCGGCGTGGTCGCGGTCCCAGACGAGCATGCCGGCATACGCCGTCTCGATCGGGAAGAGGCGGAACTCGAGCGCCGTGACGACGCCGAAGTTTCCGCCGCCGCCGCGCAGCGCCCAGAAGAGCTCGCGGTTCTCGGTGGCGTCGGCGCGCACGTGCTCGCCGTCGGCCGTGACGAGCTCGACGGCGGTGAGGCTGTTCGCGGCCAGGCCGAGCCGGCGGGCGTACCACCCGATGCCACCGCCGAGGCTGTAGCCGGCGATGCCGACGTCGGGCGAGCTGCCGTGCAGCGCCGCGAGCCGGTGGTCGGCGGCGGGCTCGGTGGCGTCCATCCACAGGGCACCGCCCTCGACGCGGGCGAGGCGACGCGTCGGGTCGATCGTCACGCCACGCATGCGCTCGGTGCGCAGCACGACGACGTCGGAGAGGCCCTGCGCGGCGAGCGGGCCGGCGTTGTGCCCGGTGCTCTGCGGTGCGACGCGCAGGCCGGCGGCGGCCGCGGCGCGCACGACCTCCTGCACGTGCGCGACGGTGCGGGGCAGCGCGACGGCGGCGGGGCGCTGGTCGACCGCGACGTTCCACGGCAGTCGGGCTGCGTCGTAGCCGGGGTCACCGGGCAGGTGCACCGCACCGTCGCAGAGCCCGGCGAGGGTCGTGGCCGCTCGGGCGGTGGGGGTGAGGCTGGTGGTGGTCATGCTGCTCTCCTGGGTGCTGGTCGCGACCTCGTCGTCGCGGGGAGGCGCGACCTGGCGTCGCGCGGCCGGCCGCGCTCGTGGCGCGCCGACGGCCCCGGTCGGGGCACGACCTGTCAGAGACCGAAGGCCTCGCGCTGATACGTCACCGATCCGACTGCCCGGAAGGTCCGTCTTCTTCGGAATCCGTCGGGCGCGGGCCGTCGCGCGCACCGAGGGGCATGCTGGGTAGGTGGACGACATGACGACCGACACCGCGCGCGACCTCATGCTCGACGGCTTCGGCCGCATCCGCGACGGCGTGCCGCCCGTCGTCGAGGGCCTCACCGTCGACGAGCTGCTCTGGCGGCCCGACCCCGAGGCCAACCACGTCGCGTGGCTCGTCTGGCACCTCGCCCGCCAGCAGGACGACCAGGTGGCAGGGCTCGCCGGCGGCACCTCGGCGTGGCTCGAGGAGGGCTGGGTCGACCGGTTCGGGCTGCCCTACGACCGCGACGCGCACGGCTGGAGCATGAGCTCGGCCGACGTCGGGCGGTTCACCGTCGCCGACCCCGCGCTCTTCGCGGACTACCAGGGCGCCGTGCACGAGCGGACGACGAGCCTGCTGGGGTCGCTGGACGGCGAGGGGTACGCCCGCGTCGTCGACCGCCACTGGGACCCGCCGGTCACCGTCGGGGTGCGCCTCGTCTCGGTGCTCGACGACGCCGCGAAGCACCTCGGGCAGGCGGAGTACCTGCGGGGGCTCATCGAGCGCAGCCGCTGACCGGGCGCAGCCGCCGAGCGCGCGCCGTCAGCGGTCGAGCAGCAGGTAGCCCAGCGCGGGGCCGACGACGCACATGAGCAGGAACGACCAGCCGCCGGTCAGGCGCCGACCGGTGTGCCCGGTCTCGGGCACGCCCGGGGGCGGGCCGGAGACGAGCAGGAAGAGCGGCAGGGCCACGACACCGACCGGGGAGAAGAGGGGCCAGAACCAGCCCCAGCGCGTGGCCCACCACGGCTGCGCGCCGTTGACCAGCAGCACGACGACCGCGATCCACAGGACGCCCAGGGCGACCGGGAACCACGACGGGAGCCGCCACCCCGCGTAGGTCGTGGTCGACTCGGGCCAGCCCGTGACGACGACGCGCAGCGACGGGTCGTGCGCCCGCAGCTCGTCCGCAACGGACCCGGTGAGCACCTCGGTGCGGCGGTCGAGCGGGACCGACTGCCCCGGGTCGCTGACCTGCACCACCTGGGCGAAGCGGTTGCGGTTCTGGTCGGTCCAGGCGAGGGAGACCGTGGCGTACCCCGTCGAACCGTCGGGCAGGGCGCCCGAGACCTGCACCTCGCTGACCCGGCCGCCGCTGACGCCGTCGAGGAGGTCGCGGTAGGTCGCGGGCGACGACCCGAGGAGCAGCCCCGTGCCGACGAGCCCGAGCGCGGCGGCGAGCAGCGCGTAGCGGAGCCGTCGCCACCGACGGGCGGTGCTCGCCCGGGTCCTCGGGACTCCCTGGAGCCCGGTGGCGGCGGTGGTCATGGGCAGACCCTAGGGGCGGAGCGGACGCCCGGCACGAGGAACGGTCGGTGCGGGCCGCGTGTGACCGCTGGGACGGGCGTGGTGAGCGTGGTCACGCCGGCCGTCGTGCACGGCTCGTCCACAGGATGCGGTGCGAAAATGGTGGGCAATGACCACGCCCGCCGCCCTCGCCGCCCTCGCCGCCCCCGCCGTCGCGTCCCGCACCGACGGCGTCGTCGTGCCTGCTGCGAGGCACGAGAGCCACCACGAGAGCCACGCCGAGAGCCACGACGACGTGCGGCACCGCCGCCTGGCGCTCATCGCCCGGGGCCGGCGGGCGCGCTTCGCCGCCACGGTCGCCGTCGTGCTCGCGCTAGCCGGGGTCAACGTGGCCAACCACGTGCTCGGCTGGGACACCATGTGGCTGGGCCCCGTCGGCGCGGTCGCGCTGCTCGCCTTCGCGCGGTGGCAGGGCCTCACCTGGCACCAGCTGGGCCTCGCCCGTCACACGCACGCGCGCGGCATCCGCTGGGGCCTCGGCGTCATCGGGGTCGTCGGCCTCGTCTACCTCGTCGGCATCCTGCTGCCCTCGACCCGCACCGCCTTCCTCGACGCCCGCTACCACCTGCCCCCGGCCGGCGCCCTGCTCACGGCGTTCGTGCTGATCCCGGTCGGCACGATCCTGCTCGAGGAGGTCGCCTTCCGCTCGGTGCTCTGGGGCTTCCTCTCCCGGCACGCCCGGATGTGGCAGGTGCTCGCCGGCTCGTCGCTGCTCTTCGGGCTCTGGCACGTCTTCCCGGCGATGGCCTCGGCCACCGGCAACGAGGCGATCGGCTCGGCCGTGGCCGGCCTCGGCCCGTTCGCCCAGCTCGCCGTCGTCGGCGGCACGGTGCTCTTCACGGCCCTCGGCGGGGTGCTCGCCGGCGAGCTGCGCCGCCGCAGCGGCAGCCTCTTCGCGAGCGTCGGCATGCACTGGGCCACGAACGCCCTCGGCGTGCTCTTCGGCGTGCTCGCCTGGCGCCTCGCTGCCTGACGCCCACCCGACCGGCAGGTGGGTCGGCCTCGCCCTGCGAGACTGACCGGCATGCACGGCTTCACGATCCGGCCCGCGCGCACCGAGGACCATGCCCGCCTCGGTGACCTGACGGCGGCCGCGTACCTCGACGACGGCCTGCTCGACTTCGGGGCGGAGGACCCCTACCTCGAGGTGCTGCGCGACGTCGCCCGCCGGGCCGAGCACGCCGAGGTGCTCGTGGCCGTCGACCCCGACGGCGTCGTGCTCGGTGGCGTGGCCTTCGTCAGTGGCCCGGGGCCCTTCGCCGACGTCGCCCGCGAGGGCGAGGCCGAGTTCCGCACGCTCGCCGTCGCGCCGGAGGGTCGCGGCCGCGGCGTCGGCACGGCACTCGTGCGCGCGTGCCTCGACCGCGCCAGGGCCCTCGGCCGCGACCGCGTCGTGCTCTCGACCCAGCCGGCGATGCACGCCGCCCACCGCGTCTACGAGCGCTTCGGCTTCACGCGGGCGCCCGAGCGCGACTGGTCGCCGGTCGGCACCCTCCAGCTGCTCGTCTACGAGCTGGAGCTCGCCCCGGCCGAGGCCTGAGCCCTCGTCCGCTCCCGCGCGGCCGCCGCGGACCGCTCGACGAGGGCGCGCACCGCGTCGGTGATCGCCGGGTCGAGCTCGACGTGCGCCTCGAGCAGGCGCAGCAGCGTCGCCGCCGCGTGCGCGTTGCGCTCGTAGCCGGGCACGAGGTCGGCGAGCGGCAGCAGGTCGGCGTCGAACTGGCGCTCGACGCCACGGTCGACGACGAAGACGTCCTGCCTCGCGGTGCGGCCGAGCCCGAGGTGACCGAGCACGGTGATCCAGCGGTCGACGGCGTACCCCTGGATGAAGCGGGTCGCCGTGAGCCGCTCGCCCCGCAGGTCGCGGTGCAGCCCGACGTAGAGGTTCGTGATCGCCTCGCCCACCTGGTGAGCGAGCGCCTCGGGCTGTGGCACGGGAGTCGCCGGCTGCTCGAGCCCGTCGGGGGCGTCGGCGCGGCGCCAGTGCACGCGGCCGGGCGGGTAGCCGGCGGTCGCCATCTCCTCGAGCGTGAAGACCGCGTACTCCGCGAAGAGGCCGTCGCGCAGCAGCGCCTTGCGCCCGGCACCGCTGTTCTCGAACGACCACTGCACGGGGTGGGCGGCGTCGAGCCAGTCGATGTCGGCGAGGTAGCGGTCGCGCGCGGCCACGTCGTCGACGACGACGAAGAAGTCGGCGTCGGAGTGCTCGTCGAGGCGGTGGAGGTCGCGCCCCACGGAGCCGAGGCCGAGCAGGGCCACGGCGTCGCCGCGGCGCTCGAGCTCGGCACCGAGCCGGTCGAGGAAGGCGAGCAGCCGCTCCGGCACGTCGGAGGGGGACGCCGCGGCGGCGGGCGTGGGCGGGGTGGGCGATGACGGCATACGTCGTCTCCTTCGCTGGAGGTCGACGTGTCATCCCGCCCGGCCGGGTGCCGTCGGGGTCGCGACACCGGCAGCGTATGCCGGGCGCTCCCCCTCGCGGAAGGGCCCGGCGAGGGGTGCGCGGCGCGCGGGCGGCGTGGCAGGCTGGACGGATGCCCGTGACGATCGAGGACGTGCGGCGGGTGGCGCAGCCGCTGCCGCGGTCGACCGAGGTGCTCGTGCGCGACCGCGTGAAGTTCCGCGTCGGGAAGGTCGTGTGGCTCGCCTTCTCCGCCGACGAGACGCAGCTCGGCTTCGCCTTCCCGCGGGAGGAGCGCGACGTGCTCGTCGCGAGCGAGCCGGCGGTCTTCCTGCTGCCACGGCCCTCCGACCTGCGCTTCAACTGGGTGGATGCGCGCCTCGACGCGCTCGAGCCGGAGCGGATGCGCGAGATCGTCGTCGACGCGTGGCGCTTCGTCGTGCCGCGCAGCGTGGCGCTCGCGCCAGGCATCTCCTGAGCGACGCGGGCCGCCCGGCCGGGCCCGCGAGGCGACGGCGCGCAGTCATCGCGGTCCCATCGGGCCGGCACAGCGCCACCACAGCGGCGCTCGCGACGGTGGGGGCATCCACCTGACGAAGGAGCCCCGATGAGCACCGTCCCCCGCGCCCTGCGCCGAGCCCGACGGTGGACCGCCGGCCTGTTGACCGCCTCCACCGTCCTCGTCGGCGCCGTCGGCATCCACCTCGCGCAGACCCAGGGCCAGACCGTCGCCACCCAGACCGTGTCGCAGGGCACGAGCCAGACGTCCGGCCAGACGTCCGGCCAGACCTCCGGCCAGGTGTCCGGCCAGGTGTCCGCCCGGGATGCCGGCAGCTCGGGCTTCGGGGCCGTGGCCCCGGTGAGCGGCACCGACGCCCAGGCCCAGACCAGTTCGGGCGGCTCGTGATGGACCGCACGACGCTCCCCCTGACACCCGTCGTCCCGGCCGCTGCGGGTGGCGTCGCGGCCGCGACCTTCCGCGCCATCGGCACGAGCAACACGGTGCTCGTGACCCGTCCGGAGGTGCTCGGTGACGCCCTGGCGATCGCCCGTGGTCACCTCGAGCAGGTCGACGCGGCGGTGAGCCGCTTCCGCCCCGACTCCGAGGTGAGCCGGCTCGCCGAGAAGGCCCGCCACGCACCGGCCGAGGCGTTCGTGTCGCCGGTGTTCACGGCATACCTGCTCGCGGCGCTGCGCGTCGCGCGGCTGACGGGCGGGCTCGTCGACCCGACGGTGGGCGCGGCGCTCGTGGCCACGGGCTACGACGGCGACCTCGACGTGGTGCGGGCACGCGAAGGCTTCCACCAGGTGCGGGTCGCGCCGGTGCCGCGGTGGCACACGGTGCACCTCAACGTCTCGGCCCGCCGGGTCACGGTGGCCCCGGGCACCCTGCTCGACCTCGGCGCCTCGGCCAAGGCGCACGCGGCCGACACGATCGCGGCGCTGCTCGCCGCCCGGCTGCCGGGTGGCTTCGCGGTCAACCTCGGCGGTGACGTCGCGGTGGCCGGGGAGCTGCCGGCCGGCGGCTGGGCCGTCGGCATCGAGGGCGCCGACGCCGTCGTGCGCGAGGTCGTCACGAGCACCGGGCAGGCCGTCGCGACCTCGTCGACGCGGCTGCGGGTGTGGCCCACCGACGACGGCCCGCGGCACCACGTCATCGACCCGCGCACCGGGCGCCCAGCCGCCGCGGTGTGGGCCCAGGTCTCGTGCGCAGCCGTCAGCTGCCTCGAGGCGAACGCGGCGTCGACCGCGGCCGTCGTGCTCGGCGCCGACGCCCCCGCCTGGCTGACCGCGCAGGGCGTGCCCGCCCGCCTCGAGGGCCTCGACGGTCGCGTCGTGACGACGCCCGGCTGGCCCGCCGCCGCGCGGAGGGCCGCCTGATGAACGAGCTGCTCTGGTACGCCTCGCGCGGCACCGGCGTCGCCGCGATCGTGCTGCTCACTGCGGTCGTCGTGCTCGGTGCGGTCATCGCCGGCCGGCGCGCACCCCGCGGCGAGGGCGCGACCCTCGTCATGGCGCTGCACCGCTCGCTCTCCCTCGGGATGACGGTGTTCCTCGCCGCGCACGTCGCGACCGCCGTGGCCGAGACCTACGTCTCCATCGACGCCGTCAGCGCCGTGCTGCCCTTCACCTCCGGCTACGAGACGCTCTGGGTGGGCCTCGGCACCCTCGCGCTCGACGTGCTCGTCGCCGTCGTCGTCACGTCCGTGCTGCGGGCCCGTCTCGCCGAGCGCACGTGGCGCCGGGTGCACCTGCTCTCGCACGCCCTGTGGCCGGTGGCCGTCGTGCACGGCCTCGCGCTGGGCACGGGCGACCAGCCGGTGCTGCGCGGCATCACGCTCGCCTGCGCCGTCGCCGGAGCCGCCGCGCTCGCCTGGCGCCTCGCCTCGACGCACGCCGACCGCGACCGCCGCGCGCTCGTCGCCGCCCAGGAGTGGTCATGAACCTCGTCGCCCTGCTGGCCGAGGCGGGCCTGACCGGCCGTGGCGGCGCGGCCTTCCGCACCGCCACGAAGGTCGAGGCCGCGCACGCGCACGGCGCGCGCCTCGTCGTCAACGCCTGCGACGGCGAGCTCGGCGCCGCCAAGGACGCCTGGGTCGTGCGCCACCACCTCGCCGAGCTCGTCGAGGGCGCCTCCCTCGTCGCCGCCGGGTCCCCGGTCACGTATGCCGCCCACCGCGGTTCCGAGACCGTCGCCCTCCTGCGCGCGGCCGGGCTGCCGGTGCTCGACGTGCCGGCGCGCTACGTCTCCTCCGAGGAGTCGTCGCTCGTCTCGCTCGCCCGCGGGGGGCTCGCCCGGCCGCTGACGAAGCGCCAGCCGGTCGTGCGCGGGGGCCGGGACTCCGCCGGCCGGCGCATCCCGCCCACGGTCGTGCTCAACGCCGAGACGGTGTGGCGAGTCGCGCAGGTGGCCGACCGGGGTGCGGCCTGGTTCCGCTCGGTCGGCACGCCCGATCAGCCGGGCCCGCGGCTCGTCGCCGTGAGCACCCCGAGCGTGCGTGGTCTCGTGCTCGAGACCGCCGCCGGTGAGCCCGTCACCGACCTGCTGCGGCCCGCCGGTGGGCTGCCGCCGGGGTCGCCCGCCCTGCTCGTCGGCGGTCTCGGTGGCGCCTTCGTCGACGTTGGCTCGGTGGCCGGGCTGCGCTGGTCGGACGCCGACCTCGCCCGCGTCGGGGCCCGCACCGGCCCGGGCGTGCTCGAGGTGCTCGACCCGCGCGACTGCCCCCTCGGCTTCGTCGACCGCTGCCTCGCGTGGGCGGCCGGCGAGAGCGCGGGGCAGTGCGGGCCGTGCATGTTCGGCCTGCCGGCGCTCGCCGCCGACTGGAGGGCGCTGCTGACCGGCGCCGACCCGACGGGCCGCGAGGTGCGCGCCCGGGTCGCCCTGCTGCCCGGTCGCGGCGCCTGCCGCTTCCCCGACGGCGTGGCCGGCTTCGCCGACTCGGCGCTGCGGGTGCTCGACGGCCACCTCGAGGAGCACCGGGCCGGGCGCTGCCCGTCCGCCGACCCGTCCGCCGACGCGTCGTCCCGCCCTGCGCAGCTCGCCGGCTCGACGGCATTCTCCGGTCGCACCCACCGGAGCCCCTAGAGCCTCTGAGCCTCTGACCCCCCTGACCTCTGACCCCTGAAGGAGCAGCGATGTCCACGACTTCCCCGTCGGCACCCGCCGATCGCCGCCGCAGCACGAGCCGACGGCTCGGGCTCGCCGGTGACCCCGTGCTCGCGGTCGACCGCGTGGCCTGCAGCGGCCACGGCGTGTGCGCGCAGCTGCTCGACGGGGTGACCCTCGACGAGTGGGGCTACCCGGTCGTCGTCGAGGCCCGAGTCGACGGCGACGACCCGGTGGCGCTCGAGGCCCTCGCGGCGGCCGTGCGGCTCTGTCCGGCGCGGGCGCTCTACCGCCGCTGACGCCGGCCTGCCACGCTTGACCCGTAGGTCGTCGACAGCGGACGAGGTGTGTGTCCGAATCTGCTCGATCGACTGGGCCTTCGCGCAGCATTGCTCATAGACTGCGCCGGTGAAGCGCGAAGCGGTCGTCGGCATCGACGTCGGGGGCACCCGCACCAAGGCGAGCCTCGTCACCGTCGACGGCGAGGTGCTCGCCGAGACCGTCACCCCGACCCCGTCGGGCCTCGGCGACCGCGACGGTGAGCGCCTCGGCGACCTCGCCGCGCACGTCGTCGCCGAGCTCGTCGCCGACCTCGTCGCGCAGCCTGCGGAGCCGGCCACCCTGCTCGCGGTCGGCGTCGTCGTGCCCGGGCTCGTCGACGAGGCCGCCGGCATCGGCGTGTGGTCGGCCAACCTCGGCTGGCGCGACCTCGACCTGCGCTCGGCCGTCGCCGCCCGGGTCGACGTGCCCGTGGCCGTGGGCCACGACGTGCGGGCCGGGCTGCTTGCCGAGCACCGCCTCGGGGCCGCCCGCGCCGTCGCGAACGTGCTCTTCGTCCCCCTCGGCACCGGTCTCGCGAGCGCGCTGCTCACCGGCGGTGAGCTCGTCACGGGCGCGCCCTGGGCCGGGGAGATCGGTCACGTCGTCGTCGTGCCGGACGGCCCGCCCTGCGGGTGCGGCCGGCGGGGCTGCCTCGAGGCCGTGGCCAGCGCCGGTGCGATCGGCCGCCGCTGGTCGGAGGCGACGGGCCTCACCGGCGACGCCGAGGAGGTCGCCCGCCGCGCCGCCGCGGGCGAGCCGGAGGCCCAGCGGGTCTGGACCGAGGCGATCGACGCGCTCGCGAGCGTGCTCGCGCCCGTCGTGGCGGCCGCCGGCACCGAGCTCGTGCTCGTCGGCGGTGGCCTGGTGCACGCCGGCGACGCCCTGCTCGTCCCCCTCCGCGCGGCGCTCGCCGACCGGGTCGGGCACCTCGGCGACGTCGCGGTCGAGGCCGCCGCCCTCGGTGACCGCGCCGGCTCGCTCGGCGCCGCGAGCCTCGCCCTCGGGCTCGTCGGCCGATGATCGTCACCCTGACGCCGAACCCGGCCCTCGACATCACGTATGCCGTGCCGACCGTCACGCTGGGCGAGTCCCACCGCGTCGGGTCGGTGACCGAGCGGGCAGGCGGCAAGGGCCTCAACGTCGCCGCGGTGCTCGCGACGATGCTCGCCTCGACGTCGAACCGGACGTCGACCCCGACGACCACGACGCCCACCGAGACCGGCACGTCGCCGGGGGCCGGGGTCGTCGCCGTCGCACCCGTGGGCGCCCTCGACCGCGACCTCTTCGCCGCCGACCTCGACGCGCGGCGGGTGCCGCACCGGCTCATCGAGTCGCCGTGCCCGACCCGCCGCTCGGTCGCCGTCGTCGAGTCGGACGGCCGGGCCACCCTGCTCAACGAGGCCGGGGTCGGGCAGTCGCGCCGGGTCTGGCAGCTCGTCACCGACGAGGTCGAGCGGCTCGCCGGGTCGGCGCGCGTGCTCACCGTCTCGGGCAGCCTGCCCCCCGGCACCGACCCCGACCTCGTGCTGCGCCTGACCGAGCTCGCCCACGCGCACGACCTGCTCGTCGTGCTCGACGTGAGCGGCGAGGCCCTCGCCCGCGCGCTGCCCGCGCACCCCGACCTCGTCAAGCCGAACCGGTCGGAGGCCGCCGGGGTCCTTCACGCCCTCGCTGGGACGACGGACCCCGCGCCCGCGGCGACGGCCACCCTCCCCACCGCGGAGGAGGCGGCATACGCCCTCGTCGGTGCGGGTGCGCGGGCCGCGGTGGTGAGCGACGGCGCCGCGGGGCTCGTGCTCGTGCACGGCGAGCTCGCCCTGCGCGCGCGGCTGCCGCGACCGCTGACCGGCAACCCGACGGGGGCCGGTGACGCCCTGACCGCGGCGCTCGCGGCCGGGCTCGACCAAGCCGGTCAGCTGCCCGACGGCGCCGCCCCGTGGGAGGCCCTGCTGCGCGCCGGCGTGGCCTGGTCGGCGGCCGCCGTGCTCCAGCCGGTCGCCGGGGCGCTCGACCCTGCCGACGCCGATCGACTCGCCCCCGACGTCGAGATCGAGGAGATCCGTTCGTGAGCCGCTCCCCCCTGACCCCGCTGCTCGCCGCAGCCCGCGCCGACGGACGGGCGCTCGCCGCCTTCAACGTCATCCAGCTGGAGCACGCCGAGGCGTATGCCGCCGCGGCCGAGCGCGTCGGCCTGCCCGTCGTCATGCAGATCTCGCAGAACTGCGTGCGCTACCACGGGTCGCTCGCGCCGCTGGCCGCCGCGACGCTCGCGATCGCCGACGCGTGCGCGCAGGACGTCGTCGTCCACCTCGACCACGCGGAGGACGTCGCGCTCGTCGAGGAAGCCGTGCGGCTCGGGCTGACGTCGGTGATGTTCGACGGGTCGCGGCTGCCCGACGACGCCAACCGCGCCGAGACCGCCCGCGTCGTGGCGCTCTGCCGCGCGGCCGGCGTCAGCGTCGAGGCCGAGCTCGGCGAGGTCGGCGGCAAGGACGGGGTGCACGCGCCCGGGGCGCGCACCGACCCCGGGGAGGCGGCGCAGTTCGTCGCCGACACGGGCGTCGACGCGCTCGCCGTCGCCGTCGGCAGCAGCCACGCGATGACCGACCGCACGGCCCGGCTCGACACCGACCTCATCGGACGGCTGCGTGCGCAGGTGCCGGTGCCGCTCGTGCTGCACGGCTCGTCGGGCGTGCCCGACGAGGGACTCGTCGGGGCGGTGCGGGCCGGCATGACGAAGGTCAACGTCGCGACCCACCTCAACCAGGTGTTCACGACCGCGATGACGGCGCGTCTCGAGGCGCGGCCGACCGTCGACACCCGGGCCTACCTCGGCGCCGCACGCGACGCCGTCACCGACGAGGCCGCCCGCCTCATGACCCTCTTGGCCCTGCGCTGACCCCCAACCGTCGAAAGGCCACTTCTTGCGGATCTGAACACGTCGAGAGGCCACTTTTCGAGACCCCCGACCGTCGAAAGGCCACGTCGTGCGGGTGCGCACAGGTCGAAAGGCCAAACCTGGGTTGCGAGGATTGGCCTTTCAACGGTCTGGCACCCGCGGAATTTGGCCCCTCGACGGTTGGGGACCCACGAGAAGTGGCCTCTCGACGGTTGGGGACCCCCGAACTTTGGCCTTTCGACGGTTGAAGCGGGGGGGGGCTGGCGTCAGGTCAGGACGATGCTGCGCGTCAGGTGGCGCGGAGCGTCGGGGTCGAGGCCGGCCGACTCGGCGCGCGCGAGGCAGAGCCGGTGCACGCGGACGAGCTCGGCCATCGGGTCGAGGTCGCGGTGCTCGAAGTGCGCGCCTGTCTCGCGCACCTGCTCGGCCAGCCCGTCCGGCACGGCGCCGAGGGCCCAGACCGCGCGGCCGGGGGCGGCGATGCTGATCGGGCCGTGGCGGTACTCCATCGCCACGTAGGACTCGGCCCAGAACTGCGCCGACTCGCGCAGCTTGAGGGCCGCCTCGTTCGCGAGGCCGTTGCTCCAGTCGGTGCCGAGGAAGGTCACCTGCTCGACCGAGCGGAGGTCGCCGAGGGCGGTCTCGACGTCCTCCGCGAGCACGGCCCGCGCCTGCTCGACGACGGGCCCGAGGTCCTCGCCGAGCGAGGCGCGCAGCAGCGCGAGCGTCGAGGTGGCGAATCGGGTCTGCACGACCGACTGCTCGTCGACGTCGTCCATGAGGATCGTGGCGGCCGACCGCTCCGCCACAGGGGTGCCCGGCGTCGCGACGATCGACACGTGCGGCGTGCCCGCGGCGAGCAGCTCGTCGAGCACCTCGAGCACCTCGGTCGTCGTGCCCGACCGGCAGATGATGACGACGCGGTCGTAGCCGCGCGCGAGGCGGTGCTCCGAGGCCGTGAAGGCGTCGGTCGGCCCCTGCCCCAGGGACTCGCGGCGGGCGGCATACGCCTGGCCCATGAACCACGACGTGCCGCACCCGATCGTCGCGACGCGCTCGCCGGGGCGGGGCAGGTCGCCCGCCACGGCGGGCAGGCGCGCGGCGGTGCGGGCCCAGTCGTCCGGCTGGGTGGCGATCTCACGGGCGAGGTGCGTGGGCTGGGACATGGGGCGACTCCGACGAAGAAGGTGATTGTGTCTGCGCGTTCCGAAGCGTAAACGCGCACAGATGCACATGTCCACTGCTCGACTTCCGCGCTACGCTCGGCGCGTGACCGATGACGGCGATCTCGCACGCACCCGGGCCGGCCGCTGGTCGGTGATGCTCGACCGGCTCGCGACGGCGGGTCGGCTCGGCGTCGGCGAGGCGGCCGAGCTGCTCGGCGTCAGCGAGGCGACGATCCGCCGCGACTTCTCCGAGCTCGCCCGGCGCCAGCTCGTCGCGCGCAACCACGGCGGTGTGGTCGCGACCTCGGTCGCCTACGAGCTGCCCTACCGCTACCGCAGCAGCCGTGGCGACGACGACCGCGCCCGCGTCGCGACGGCGGCCGCGGCGCTCGTGCGCCCCGGCCAGGTCGTCGGCGTCAACGGCGGTACGACGACGACCGCGACGGCGCGCGCCCTCACGGCGCGCGAGGACCTCGCCGTCGGCGGCGAGCTCACGCTTGTCACCAACGCGCTCAACATCGCGACCGAGGCGGTGCTGCGCCCGCACGTCCAGTGCGTCTCGCTCGGCGGGGTGGCCCGGCCGGAGTCCTACGAGGTGACGGGTCCGCTCGCGACGCTCGTGCTCCAGCAGCTGTGGATCGACGTCGCCATCGTCGGGGTCAACGGCCTGTCGGCGCGCGAGGGTGCCACCTGCCGCCACGAGGAGGAGGCGGCGATCATCCGCACCATGATCGAGCGCTCCAAGGAGGTCATCTGCGTGACGACCGGCGACAAGCTCGGGCTGCGCACCTTCGCCTCGATCGCTCCCGCCGAGCGCATCGACCACCTCGTCACCACCGTGGACGCGGACCCCGCGGAGGTCGAGGCGCTGCGCGCCGCGGGCGTCGAGGTCCACCAGGTCTGAGGGCCGGGCCACGTCGTGCTCGCCTCGAAAGCGCGCGTGACCGCCCCGCGGCGGTATGCCGCCGTGCCCCACTGATGCGTGAATGTGATCGATTGATCGACAACTCGGTCAGCATTGCTCTTGAATCCCTGCCGGGCGCGCCCTAGGTTGGGCCCCACCGTGTGTCCGGGCCGGCACGTCCCCCACGTGCCCACCACGCCCGGAACCGAACCAAGGAGAGACATGAGGTCGACGAAGAAGTCTGTGGTCGTCGCGGGAGTGGCCATCGCCGGCCTCGCCCTCGGCGCCTGTGGCGGCGGCACCGGAGCCGGCTCGGCCGGCGGGTCCACCGGCGGCAGCGGTGAGGAGGTCAAGACGATCAAGCTCGTCGCGGCCGAGTACTCCAAGGACAACACGAAGAAGTTCTGGGACGCCTTCGCGGCGACGTACAAGCAGAAGACCGGCTACACGCTCGACGTGCAGGTCGTCAGCTGGGACAACATCGACCAGCAGTCCTCGACGATGATCCAGAACAACCAGGCGCCCGACATCCTCAACCTCAACGCGTACGCCAGCTACGCCAAGGACGGGCTGCTCTACGACTCCGACGCCGTGCTGCCCGCGGCCGTCAAGAGCGACATCCTCGACACCTTCGTCAAGTACGGCACGTACGACGGCAAGTTCTACGGCTTCCCCGACCTCTCCTCGGCGCGCGCGTTCTTCTACAACAAGACGCTCTTCAAGCAGGCCGGCATCAACGAACCGCCCAAGACGTGGACCGAGCTCGAGGCCGACGCGAAGAAGCTCACCGCGCTCGGCAACGGCACCGTCGGCTACGCGCTCCCGCTCGGCCCCGAGGAGTCGCAGGGCGAGTTCTCCATGTGGCTGTTCAACAACGGCGGCACGTGGAAGGACGGCGACAAGTGGACGATCAACTCCGCCAAGAACGTCGAGACGCTGAGCTTCCTCAAGAAGCTCACTGACGAGAAGGTCACGCAGAACAACCCGGCCCGCACCAACCGGGCCGACGCGTTCGACCTCTTCAAGTCGGGCAAGGCCGGCATGGTCATCGGCTTCAGCCCCCTCGCCGCCGCGCTCGACGCGGACAAGAAGGTCGACTACGGCGTCGCGCCGTTCCCCACGAACGACGGTTCCGAGAGCAAGACCTTCGGCGTCACCGACTACCTCATGGCCTTCAAGAAGCCGGGCAACGAGAAGGCGGTCAAGGCCTTCTACGACCTCTACTACCAGCCCGACCAGGTCAACACCTTCATCAAGGCCGAGGGCTTCCTGCCCGTCACGAAGTCGGGCGTCGAGGCATTCAAGGGCGAGACCTCGCTCAAGGTCTACCTCGACACCCTGCCCAACGCACAGCTCACCCCGACCGACGACCCGACGTGGGACAAGGTCAAGCTCGCCGTGCAGCAGAACCTCGGTGGCGGCCTGACCGGCTCACCGCAGGCCACCCTCGACGGTCTGCAGAAGACCGCCGAAAACGGCGGCTGAGGCTCGCTCCGCGATGACCGAGCGCACCACCGTGACCCCCGACCCCGCCCTCGCGGCGGGGTCGGGGGACCGCCGTTCCCGGATGCCGTCCCGTCGCCGTCGCGCACACGCCGGCCGCATCGGCCGGGTGCACCCCCTCGTCGCCCTGCTCTGGCTGGCGCCGGCGCTCGTGCTCATCCTCGGGGTCGTGCTCTACCCGGCGCTCAAGCTCTTCGACGCCTCGCGCGGGGAGTACTCCATCACCGGGCTGCGCAAGGGCGACGCGGGCTGGTCGAACTACGCCAAGGTGCTCGAGCACCCCGACCTCGGCACGGTGCTGCGCAACACCGTCGTCTGGGTCGTCGCCGTCGTCGCCTTCACCATCGTGCTCGGCCTCGCGCTCGCGCAGTTCCTCGTCAAGAGCTTCCCCGGGCGGCGCTTCGTGCGCTGGGCCGTCATCATCCCGTGGGCCGCCTCGCTCGTCATCACGAGCCAGCTCTTCGTGCTGCTCTACGACTACAACTACGGGATCATCAACCACGTCCTGACGAGCCTGCACGTCATCGACACCCCGATCGACTTCCTCGGCAACGACTCCTGGACAATGTTCTCGATGGTCGTCGTCGGCGTCTTCGTCTCGCTGCCGTTCACGATCTTCGTCTTCATCGCCGGCCTCGGCGCGATCCCCGACGACGTCATGGAGGCCGCGACCGTCGACGGCGCGAGCCCGTGGCAGCGCTACCGGAGCATCACGCTGCCGCTCATGCGCCCGGCCCTGATGATCGCGACGGTGCTCAACGTCATCTACGTCTTCAACAGCTTCCCGATCATCTACACCCTCAACGACCGCAACCCGGGCTACCTGCACGACACGACGATCACGTTCATGTACAAGCTGGCCTTCAAGAGCCAGGAGAAGGACGTCGGCATGTCGGCCGCGGCGGGCATCTTCAACGTCCTGCTGATCCTCGTCGTCGTCGCCGTCTACCTCAAGATCATCAACTGGCGTGAGGAGACGAGCCGATGAGCACCACGACGGCACCTGCAGCCCGCGCGGCGGGCGCGTCCCCGCCGCAGTCGGATCCGCCGGTGCGCACGCGGGATCCCAAGCGCCGCAGGAAGATCCTCATGGCGGTCGGCGGGGCGCTCGTCGCCTTCGTCTTCGTCGCGCCCTACCTCGTCATGGTGCTCGACTCGCTGCGCACGAGCAGCGACGTCAAGAGCACCCCGCCGTCGTTCCTGCCGAAGGTCTGGCAGTGGGACACCTACGCCCAGGTGCTCGGCGACGACCGGTTCCTGTCGTGGCTCAAGACCTCGCTCATCGTCGCGACCGGCTCGACGGTCATCGTCATCCTCGTCGCGATCCCGGCGGCCTACATGACCTCGCGGCACCGGTTCCCCGGCCGCGGCGCGTTCCTGCTGCTCGTGCTCGTGACGCAGATGTTCGCGCCGACCTCGCTCGTCGTCGGCCTCTACCGCCAGTTCTTCGAGCTCAACCTCATCAACACCTACGCCGCGCTCATCATCACGAACGCCGCGTTCAACCTCGCCTTCGCGATCTGGATCCTGCACGGCTTCTTCGCCTCGATCCCGCTCGAGGTCGAGGAGGCGGCGGCGCTCGACGGCGCGAGCCGGTGGCAGGTGCTGCGCCGCGTCATGCTGCCGCTCACGCTTCCCGGTCTCGTCACGGCGACGATCTTCACCTTCATCGCCGCGTGGAACGAGTACGTCGTGGCCCTGACGCTGATGATCGACGACGACAAGAAGCCGCTCACCGTCGGCATGCGGGCCTACATCACCGGCTACGAGCAGCACTGGGACCAGCTCTTCGCGGCCTCGGTCATCGCGGTCGTGCCCGTCGTCATCCTCTTCGCCGTCATCGAGAAGCACCTCGTCGGCGGCCTCACGGCCGGCTCGGTCAAGTAGCCCGAACCCGCGAGCAACAACGAGCAGCGCAACGCAGCGCACGGGAAGGGGCCCCGGTCGTGACGACCGGGGCCCCTTCCCGTTCACGGGTCGGAGGGGTTGGACCTCTTCGTCAGCCGACGTAGCCGAGCAGCTCGAGCGAGACGGCCCGGATGGAGCCGACGTCGCCGCCCGCCCGGTCGACGACCGAGAAGGTCCAGCTGCCGACGACCGGCTGCGAGAGCAGTGGCGCGAGCGGCGACACGGGCTTCCACTCACCCGTGAACGGCGCGTCGGTGCTGCCCGCCGAGACGATGCTGCGCGTGGCGTCGTCGTCGAAGACGACCTGGCACAGGTTGTTGCCCGAGCCGCCGTTGCCGCTGAACACGGTGGCGCTCGCCCCCGACGGCGACGTCAGCGTGCCGACGAGGTCGGAGACGTACGTGTGGTCGAGACCCACGGTCGTCGCGCCCTCGTCGGTCGTGCACGTGGTGCCGTCGATGCTGAAGCGGATGTCGCCGGCATACGTCGACCCGGTGACCGGGATGGGAACGCTCGCCCCGGTCGCGTCGCGGTCGGGGATCGCCACGGCCGGGCCGGTGTAGCTGAACCGCGTCGGCTCGGCGGCCGGCTGGCCGGTGGGCAGCGACAGGGTCGAGCGCTGCGGCGAGTAGCTGCCGACGAACGACACGGTGGCCGCCACGGAGACCGGCTTGCCGGCGGGGTAGCCCGCGGCCAGTCGGATCGTGAAGGTGCGTGAGGCCGTGGCCCCCGCGGCGAGGGTGCCGTAGGTGCGCACGGACGGCGTGACGGTGACGCCCGCGTCGCCCGAGCGGAGGCGGACGTTGACGCTCGTGGCGCGCCCGTCACCGATGTTCGTCACCGGCACGGTCAGCGTGCCGGACTCGCCGGGCTCGAGGTAGGCGTCCCCGTCGCCGGCGGGCGCCACGGTGGCCTGGCCGGTGCGCACGAGCGGCTGCGGCGTCGCCCCGGTCTGGCGCAGCACCCGCGTCGCGAGCACGACGCCGTGACCGGTCCGCGGGTCGGTGCCCGGCGGGGTCAGGTCGATCGAGGTCGAGACCATCGCGTCACGGATCTCGTCGGGCGCGGTGCCCGGGTTGCCCGACAGCACGAGCGCGGCGATGGCGGCGGCGTGCGGTGCGGCCGCCGACGTGCCGAAGAACCTCTCGAAGCCCGGCACCGTCGTGCTGACGCCGTCGGCCGCCGTGAGGTCGGGCTTCTGGCGCACGACGCCGCCGGTCGAGCTCGTGTTGCCCGGCGTGTAGGGCGTGCCGTCGGCCGCGAAGAAGACGCGGCGCGGGCCGTCGGAGGTGAAGCGCTCCGGCAGCTGCGCTCGGGTGAAGGCGTTCGGGAAGGGCCCGGACGGGTTCGGCGGGTCGCCCGGCTCGAGGTCGAAGGGCAGCGGCGTCGCCGCGGGCGCGGCGGCCGTGCTGATCGCGTCGACGGTGGCCGAGTGGCCGCGCGTGACGCCGGGGGTGGTGTAGGCCGCGAGCCCGTCGGGCGAGTCGACGTAGCGACCGCGCAGGGCCGAGAGCTGGAAGTAGACGTCGGCGCCGGAGTACTTGACGACGGCTAGGCGCTGGTTGGTGGTGAACGGGTCGGTGCCGAGGATCTCGAAGGGGTCGTCGTCGCCGTCCTGCACCTCCTGCGAGAAGCCGATGACGTTGCCGCTGCCGTTCAGCAGGTAGAGGTCGTAGTCGTCGGCCGCCGCCCCGAGCGGGTCGGCCCAGTGCAGCGTCACGGGCACGCCGCCGCTGGGGTCGGAGAGCGGCTCGTAGAGCTGCACGCCCGGCCCGGGGTCGAAGTCGTGGGCGTCGCCGACGAACTTGCCGACGCGCTGGCCGGAGGCGCGGAAGTCACCCTCGTAGTTGCCCGAGGTGCCGTCGATGACGTTGCCCTCGTTGCCCGCCGAGCTGAGGTAGAGCGCGCCGTCGGCCGTGACGGCGTTGACCGACTGCGCGATCGGGCCGTCCTGGAAGGGCGACTCGGCGAAGTAGAGCACGTCGTCGACGATGATGTCGCAGCCGGCCTGGCTGCGCAGGGCGCGGATGTTGTCGGCGAAGGAGGCCGCGCTCGTGAAGGCGGTGGCGAAGCCGAGGTCGGCCTTGGGTGCGAGGTCGTGGATGATCTCGAGCATCGCCGTGCCCTCGTCGCCGCTGCCCTCCTGGCCGGGCAGCACGTCGACCGGTGGCAGGTCGCCCGAGGCGATCGAGGCCGGCAGCGAGTCGACGCCGTCGGAGAGGGCGCAGACCTTCACGCCGACGCCTGACACCCGATAGCGGGTGCGGGCGACGTCGGCCGCGTGCGCCTTGTCGCCCTCGGACGTCACCGTGCCGACGAGCGGTGCGACGGCCGAACGGCGCGCGGTCAGCGCCCGGTTGAGGGCCGCCTCGACGCGCTTGGTGCGGTCGGCCTTGGAGGGCACCGTCGTGACGATCGAGCCCGGGGCGCGCTGCGCGTCGCTGCCCACCCCCGGCTTCGGGGTGGTGGACGACGACGTCATCGCGCCGCCGGCGGCGCGCACGTGCGTCACCTCCTTCAGGGCCGCGACGGCGGTGAGGGAGGTGGTCGGCACGGTGGCGCGCACCGAGCGGACCCGGCTCGACGCATACGTGATCGACGCCCCGGCGGCCCGGAGGCGGGTGAGCAGCGAGTCGCTGACGGCTGCGACCTCGATGTCGACGTCGACCGACGCCGCCTTCGTCCTGGCGATGGTGTCGAGGCCGGGGAGGGCCTGTCGGAGGGCGGTGTCGGTGCGGGCGCGCAGGCCGAGGGCGAGGCGGCTGTCGAGCTTGGCCTCGGCGCCGGTGAGCGACGCCTTGACCTTCTGCAGCGCGCTGATCTGCGCGGCTGTGCCGGCCGTGAGCCGGTCGTTCGCCGCGGGCACTGCGTTCGATGCGGTCGGCTGCGCGAAGGCAGCGGTGACTGGGATGGTCAGTGCGGTCACGACGACGGCTGTCATCGCGCCACGTACGGAACGCCGGTGAATCCCCTGAGGCGCCGGTCGGCGCGAGATCGGTTCCATGGGTCAGGCCTACCCCTGGCCGCTGCGGTCGGCAGCGCGAAAGGTACGCGGGGGGACGAAGGGGCGAAAGTGGCAGATGCGCTCAGAGCCGGGCGGGCGGGTGTGGCACGACGACCCCGACGAGGGTGCCGACGCGCACGACCGTGCCCGCGCCGCCGGCCGTCCCCCGGTGCGGCGCCCGTGCGGCGATCCGGGTGCACTCGGCCGGTCGGCACCACCGGGGCACGAGGCCCCCGGACTCGGCCCGGATCATCATCTGCAGCGTGCCGGCCGTGATCCGCCCGCGCGCCGTGGCCCGCTCGCGCGGTGCCTGGTAGAGCACGACGAGGGGGCGCGAGCCGTCGGGACGCAGCGCCGTCGCCTCCTGCGCGAGCGCGGCGTAGCGGCGCTGCGACGCCTGGTGGTCGCCGACGTCAGCCCGCCACGTCAGGGTGCCGATGACGGCCAGTGCCGCGAGCGCAGCCACCCCGACGCGCGGCGACCAGTGGGAGCCCGCGAGCAGCAGCGCGGCCGGCAGCACGACCGCCGGCCACACCCACAGCTCGCCCCGCGGGTCGGTGACGACGCCGGTGACGAGCGTCTGGAGCGCCCCCAGCCCGACGACGAGCGCCACGGCGGCGAGCACCCGCAGCACACGCGGTCGCACCGAGCGGTCCCACAGCCCCACGGCGACCGCGACCACCCCGACGACGAGCGCGGGCCAGACGGCGACGCCGAGCCGGGCCAGCGAGCGCAGCGCCCGGAGCGTGTTGACCTTGGCGTCGTAGAGGCTCGTCAGGGGGTTCGGGCGCCGCCAGGCCGCCACGACGACGCCGGGGTGGCCGAAGGCGATCGCGTTGAGCACGTAGACGACGCCGATGCCGACGGCATACGCGAGCAGGAAGCCGAGGCCCACGAGCGCGAGCCGGCGCCACGACTGCGCGCCGAGCTGGAGGGCCACGCAGACGATCAGCACCCCGGCGACGGGCGGGTAGGTGAGCACCGCGAGCACGGTCGTTCCGAGCAGCCAGAGCGCGAGGTGCGACCGGCGCCGCGACGCCGCGGGCAGCGTCCACACGCCCGCGGCGGCCACGAGCACCGAGGGCGTCAGCGTGCCCGGCCAGTAGAAGAGGTGCACCCAGAGCACGGAGGTGAAGAGCCCGAGGCCGAGCAGCGCGTCGACCGCCCAGTGCAGCGAAGGCAGCCGGCGCCGCACGAGCCGCCAGAACCCCGCGACGAAGAGGGCGTATGCCGCCACGTACGTGAGCGCGGCGCTGACCGCCGTGCCGTGCTGGCCCACGACGAGCCACCACACCCAGTTGAGCCAGCGACCCTCGTTGAGGTTCTTCGCGTAGACGTCGGTGGCGTCGGGCGTGTGCGGCGGCAGCAGGTAGGGCCAGTCGTCGCGGCGGATGTAGGGCGTGACCGCCTGGGCGACGGCATCCGTGAGCAGGAGCGCGACGACGAGGACCCCGACGACGAGCAGCGCGCGCGGTGGCTGCCAGCCGGAGCGTGACCCACCGGCGGCGCGCACGGGTGCGCGGGGTGGGGCCGTCATCGGGGGCCTCGATCGGGTCGCGGTCGGCTGGTCCCTCCCGACGATACGCAGCGCCCACGGCAGATGGGGGCATCGGCAGCCGATGCCCAGCGCCTTGGCAGCGGGCGGTCAGCGATGCGTCGGCGTCCGAGCGTGCGGGTCAAAATTCGCAAAACGGGCACGCGGCGCGCGCCGGCGCCGTAGCGTTCCACCCGGTCTGCGGGAGGGTCTCGCGGGATAGGGGAACCTCCATGCGCAAGCGCGCCACGTACGCCGGCTTCACCACGCTCGGGATCGCCGTCGGCGTCCTCGTGTCACCTCCGGCGGTCCAGGCTGCCGTCAACTACTTCGACACGACGAAGACGGTGTCGGGCACCGGCTCGGTCGCCTGCCCCGCCGGCACGCGGATGACGGGCGGCGGCGTCGGCTCGCTGCCCGACGACTACTTCGGCTACACCAGCAGCCGGGAGTACCTGCTGACCGGCTCGATGCCGAACGCCAACGGCTGGAAGGCGACGGCGAAGCAGATCACCGGGAAGTACTCGGACGCCAACGGCTGGACGTTCCGCACGACGTCCTACTCCGCCAAGGTCTTCGCGGTCTGCGCCTCCTGAGGCGCTCAGGGTCGCGGCAGGGCGACGTCGACGAGCAGGCCGGGGTGATCGGTCGTGCCCTGCATGTCGATGACCTTGCGTGACCGCAGCACGGTGCCGGGGCTCGTCACGACGTGCTGGACGCCGCCGTCGTCGGCGCGCTGGTAGCCGGTCGGTAGGCACGACTGCACGCCGGGTGAGCCGGCGGCCGAGAGGTTGAGGTCGGCGCCGAGGACCAGCGGGATGCCCTCCTCGGCCCGGACGGCGTCGGGCACGACGTCGGTCAGGAAGTGGCGGCACTGGCGCAGCGCCACCGTCGCGTCGGTGCTCGCCGCGTGCGTCGTGCAGGCCGCGAAGCGGGTGCGCACGTCGATGCAGACCCAGACGCGCTCCTCCGGGTCGGCGGGGTCCTGCACCGGGTAGACACTGGAGCGGGGGCGCGTGTCTGTGGCTGCGGCTGCGGCCAGCGCCGACCGCGGGACGGCGACGAGCACGCCGTCGCCGAAGTCCTCGCCGTCCCGGCACGTGACGGGGCTGTGGGTCAGGCGGTTCGGGGCGGGCGCGAAGGCCGCGGCCACCGTGGTGGTCGGGTGCGCAGCGGACATCGCCCGCTCGAAGACGGTCACGTCGTCACGGCAGATCTCGTTGAGGGTGACCACGTCGGGTCGGTCGTCGTGGACGAGCCCCACGGCCAGGTCGACGGCGTCGCCGCCGGTGTAGCAGGCGGCGCGCCCGCTGTTGCAGAGGTTCAGCTGCAGCACGCGCACGGTGGTGGTGTCGCCCGGACCGGACGACGCGTGGCTCGTGCTCGCCGGGGCGCTCGCAGCCGGGTCGGCGTCGCAGGCCGAGAGGCAGCCGGCGGCGAGAAGCGCCGCGCACGCCGCGGCCGCCACCCACCGCGGGCCGTGGCCGAGCCGAACGCGCATACAGGTCATGGAACCCCCGCGGCCGCGCGACGCGCAACGGCCCCGAGCCGCAGGACGACCCGCGCTTCCCAGCCCGCCCCGAGCGGCACGGCGTACCGTCCACTCCACAGGCCGCTCCGGACCGTGGAGGTCGCGTGTCGAACAAGGTGCTCGGGTGGGCGCTCGCCACCGCGGTGCTGCTCGGCGCCTGCGGGTCGGGCGCACCGACCGCACCGAGCGCCCAGACCAGTGCACCGGCGACGGCATCCTCGGCGCCCGCCACCTCGACAGCGATCCCGTCGACCTCGTCCACCTCAACCTCCGCGCAGCCCGCAGCGGTGAGCAAGCTGCTCGTCTTCGTCGTCGAGAACCACTCGCTCGACCAGATGAGCGCGGCGATGCCCTACACGGTCGCGCTCGGCCGGAAGTTCGGTGCCGCGACGAGCTATCGGGCCGTGACGCACCCGTCGCTACCCAACTACCTGGCGATGACGGGCGGCAGCACGGCCGGCATCGTCGACGACGCCCCGCCCGCGAGCCACGCGACCGACCAGCCGTCGGTCTTCGGGCAGGCGCTCAGCGTGGGCGGGACGGCGAAGCTCTATGCCGAGGGGATGCCGGGCACCTGCGCCACCGCGAGCTCCGGGACGTATGCCGTGCGGCACAACCCGTGGGCGTACCACCTGGGCGAGCGCGCCGCGTGCAAGCAGTTCGACGTCCCGCTGATGCAGCTAAGCACGGATGCCGCCGGCGGGCAGCTGCCGAACGCGGGCATGGTCATTCCCGACGTGTGCAACGACGCCCACGACTGCGACCTGGCGACCGCGGACCGGTGGCTCAG
Organism: Terrabacter sp. NPDC000476; assembly: GCF_040300125.1. Classification (NCBI taxonomy): domain Bacteria; kingdom Bacillati; phylum Actinomycetota; class Actinomycetes; order Micrococcales; family Intrasporangiaceae; genus Terrabacter; species Terrabacter sp. NPDC000476. The sequence continues at coordinate 530,818 of NZ_JBEPDF010000002.1, read as the reverse complement.
GACGCAGGTCGAGGCCGTGATGTCCGGACCCGACTGGCGCGCAGGGCGTCTCGCGATCGTCGTGACCGCCGACGAGGACGACCGCCACCACGGCAACGTCGTGCTGACCACGGTCGCCCACCCGTCGCTGCACAGCGTCGTCGACACGACGCCGCTCGACCACTACTCGCTGGCGCGCCTCTACAGCGAGGTGCTCGGCGCGCCGCCTCTGGGCCAGGCGGCGACCGCCACCTCGATGGCTTCCACCTTCAACCTGCCTCTCGGCGGGGGCTGACGGGAGGGGCCCGGCTCGTGCGGGGTCAGGGCGTCGGGAAGTCTCTCGGCGGCCCTTCGCCGGTCTCGCCGTCGAGGTCCTCGCGGAGCAGGTCGGCGTGCCCGGTGTGGCGCGCGTACTCCTCGACGAGGTCGGCCAGCACCCGGCGCAGGCTCATCCCGTCACTCGTCGTCTGCTCCAGCCCGCCCCGGGCTAGTGCCTCGTCGAGCGACTCCCGCGAGCGGTGCACGGCCTGGGACCAGAGCGCGCGCAGCTCGTCGGGCGTGTCGTCGGCCGCCGTCGTCCAGGTCAGCTCGTCCCAGTCCTCCTCGAGGTCCAGCCGGTCGAAGGGGGCGATCGGCGGGACGCCGGCGAGGCGGTGCTGGAAGTAGAGCTCCTCGACCCAGGCCAAGTGCTTGAGGAGGCCGCCAAGGGTCACCGTCGACGCACCGAGCCTCGTGCGCATGCCGTCGGCGCCCACCCGGGCGCACTTCCAGGCGAAGGTGCGCCGGTTGCGCTCGAGAGTGATGACGGCGGTGTCGATCTCGTCGCCGCGCAGGAAGCGCTCGAGGTCCCACTGCGGTGGCTGGCCGGGCTCGAAGCCGAAGTCTCGTGTCATGCCCTCACGGTACGAACTCTCCCGGACGAGGGGCGTCCGTGATGCCGACGAGCGCTCCCTTGTGGGCCTTTCGCAAGTGTGGTTGCGTGGCGACACCGTCCCCGCCATCGGGCGAGGCACCACGACGAGGTGGTTTCGATGGGCTCGACGTACGACTACGTGATCGTTGGGGCAGGGTCGGCAGGGGCGGTGGTCGCCGCCCGCCTGACCGAGGACCGGGACGTCCGCGTGTGCCTGGTCGAGGCCGGCGGGCCGCCGCCGCCCACGGAGCTCGTGCCTGCCGCGGTCGCGAGCCTGCAGAACGACCCGACGACCGACTGGATGTTCAACGCCGACCCCGGCGGCGTCGGCAAGGGCCTCGTCGGCGGCCAGATGATGGTGCCTCGCGGCAAGATGCTCGGCGGCTCGTCGGGACTCAACTACATGGCATACGTGCGCGGCCACCCCGGTGACTTCGACGCGTGGGCGGCGGGCGGCGCGGAGGGCTGGTCGTACGAGGAGGTGCTGCCCTACTTCCGCAAGGCCGAGGGCTTCGTCAGCAGCCCCGAGCTGCAGCCCGACCTCGAGATGCACGGTGTCAACGGGCCGGTCGGGGTGTCGGTGCGCGAGCCGGTGCTGCGCGCGTCGAACGAGTTCGTCGAGGCCGCGGGCGCGGCGGGCCTCAAGCAGGGTGACTACAACGGCCGCGACCGGCTCAACCCCGAGGGGGTGGCCTCGCTCTTTCAGACGACGACGAAGGACGGCCGGCGCAGCTCGACCTTCCACGCCTATCTCGAGCCGGCGATGGACCGGGAGAACCTCACCGTCGTCACGGGCGCGCTCGTGGAGCGGGTGCTGCTCGAGGCGGACGGGGAGTCGGTGCGCGCCACCGGCGTCGCCTACCGCGCCAAGGACGGCGCCCACGAGCAGGTGGCCGCGGGCACCGAGGTGGTGCTGTGCGCGGGCGCCATCGGCTCCCCGCACCTGCTGCTGCTCTCGGGGGTCGGTGCGCGTGACGAGCTCGCCGTCGTCGGGATCGACTGCGTCGTCGACCTGCCCGACGTCGGGCGCCACCTCAAGGACCACCTGCACACCCCGCTGATGTTCGCGGCCGACGGCATCGGCGAGACGATGACCGAGGTCGCGCTGTCGCTCGGGCCGGATGCGCTGCGGGCTCCGGCCGGTCCGCTGCCGGCCGACCCCGCCGACGACGTCGACCTGCCCGAGCCGGTCGCCGCTGCCAAGGCCGAGGCGGAGCGCCGCATCGGCGAGTGGTTCACGACCGGGCGCGGCATTGCGTCATCGTCGCTCTACGACGCCGTCGCCTTCTTCTCCACGGGGCTCGGTGACGAGCACACCCATGACGCGCAGATCGGCTTCCTCGCCTGCGGCTACACGCCGGCCATCTGGGAGAGCGTCTTCCGGCTGCCGCCGACAGCGTTCTTCGACGACCCGGCATCCTTCCTCGACCCGACCCGCGGGCAGGTGGTCGTGCTGCCCAACCCCGTGCAGCCGCACTCCGAGGGTTCGGTGACGCTGGTCAGCAAGGACCCTGCCGTCCACCCGCGGATCGAGCTCAACTACTTCGCCGACCCGCACGACGTCGCGGTCATGGTCGCGGTGATGCGCCGGGCGCTGGAGATCGCCAAGGCGTGGCCCGGCGGCGGCCTGGGCGACCCGGTCATCCCGCCGCACCTGGCGCAGGCGCACGGCCACGTGGCCGGCGCCGAGCCGAGCGACGCGCTGCTCGAGGACTTCGCCCGGCACTACGCCCTGACCGTCTACCACCAGACGTCGACGTGCCGGATCGGTGACGTCGTCGACCCCCGGCTGCGGGTGCGCGGTATCGGGGCGCTGCGCGTGGCGGACGCGAGCGTCATGCCGAACGTCGTCAGCGGCAACACGAACGCCGCGGCCATCATGATCGGCGAGAAGGCTGCCGAGATGATCGCTACCGACCATGGCGTGAAGCTGCACGAGATGGTCGGCTGACGCAGTTCGAACCGACACGCAGGGACGGCAGCAGTCCTATCGACACGGAGCCCGCGCAACGCCGCGCGGCGCATAGACGCACCTCGCGACCATCGCATGATGAGCAGATAGCAGCAGAGGCGTGCGTGTCGTTGGGCCCGCATGCCAGCGGATGCTGAGGCCCGGAAGACACACGCCAGAGTTCTCGAACGCCCCCAAGAACGAGGGAATCAAGCAAGTTGCTCTGTGAATGTGTCGCCGTCGCGATAAATGAGCCCGACGTCGTAGATGTAGAGCAGACGGATGATCGCTTCACTGGGACGACCGGGAAGCAGTACAGCGATCCGGTCGTCGGGGCCTAGTTGGCTCAAGGAGCGGTAGTACATGGCTTGACCCATGCCGTGCGCAACCATGACGTCATCGTGGTGGTTCGCTTTCGCCTCAATTATCAGCTGCCGCTCCTGGTCGTACAAATCAGCTTCGCGCCCGTTGCTGAACAAGTGCTTGCGGACGTCAGGGCGGTCCAACCAGATGACGTAAGCCTCAACCAGGTCCTTCTCCAGGTCGCGCTCAAGCTCTTCGCGCTCTTCGGAAGTCAACGTCGGGTCGGAAAGCACAGTCTCGACGTCCTTGAGCAGCATCCAGTTGCGACGGACCACACGCAACCGATTGCCCTTTAGATACTTGTGCATCGCCCAGTAGACGTCACAGTGGCGGTAGCGCCCACCGAGCGCTAGAAAGCACTCGTGGATTGAGCGACTCGGTTTGTGGCCGGGGCTGGGCCAGCCGAGGGACCAAACGGCCTCTGCAACTTCATGCAATCTCGCCGGGGGAACTGGCGCGGGATCGTTGGCACCGCTTGGACGGCGAAAGTGGTCGCTCTCGTAGACGACGACGTTAGTCCATTCGAGATCGAGTTCAGCCTTCAAAAAGGCGTCTTGAACAACAGCACGGTCATGTCCGTTACCGAGATTGAGACCAAGTGCGTCGGCGATCCGCTTCGAGATGAGCTCCCAGTTCGGAAGCTCGTCGATGGCGGCCTGAACGACCCTGCTGGCAACCGCTACGCGGTGATCCATCTCTTGGCTGTAGTTAATCGGACCGTCGGGTGGGTAGGGCACCGCCATCTCATCAGCGTAGCCAGAAAAGGGATTATCTGGCCGTTGCGCCTGACCCGAACGAGAAGACGGGCTCCGGCTCGTAGCTACCGACGGCAGAGCGGCAGCCCAGAGGGCTAGAGCTGCATGGCTGGGCCAATCATGGGCGCTTCGCTGTCATGCCGTCGGATCGTCCGGTTCTCGACCCTGAGGGACACGTGCGCCCGCAGGCGGCGGTGTGATGTGGCCGCTCTCGCGGCGGTGTGACGTGGCCGCTCTCGCGGCGGTGTGACGCAAGGGTGTGCGGTTCCTCGCGTAGGAGCTGAGGGTCTGGGGCCGGTCCAAATGGGGTGCCGGTAGCGGGGTTCAGTTGGTGCCCGGACTACGTCCAGGTAGTAGAGCGGCGGACGTGGTCGAAGATGGTCTCGACCTCGTGGTCGGAGAGTACGACGGGCTGGGTTGAGGCCCACCGGTGCAGCCCACGTCGGGTGGTGACGATGACGTCTTGCGGTGGCGTGCGAATGTTGAGCCTGGCGGGGTCGACTAGGACGATCATGCTGCGTGCCTGGATCGGGCGACCGACAGCGGTGGTGAGCAGTCGGCTGGCGCGGGCCGCTTCGTGCCGGGAGTTGCGCAGGTAGGGCTGTTTGTGTCCGTTGACCATGAAGGTGTTTTTGCCGACCCAGATCGAGGCGCCGGGATGTGTCTTCGTGTTGAGGGTGAAGACGCCGGCTGGGCCGACGAGCACGTGATCGATGTCGGAGCCGCGGTTCCCGACGGGGACCGAGTGGACGTAGCGCCACGCGCCCGGTCGGGAGATGCGCCGCAGCTCGGCGGCTACGGTCTCTTCGCCGCGGGCGCCTTGGGTCCAGGCGCGGGTCTCCCGCTGGGCGGTGAGGTCGAACCACCGCGGCTCAGGCAGTTGGGAGGCGTGGTGCCAGAGCGCTTGCCCGGGATCGTTCCGGACGAGGTCGCGCCAGCCTGACTGTGGCGGGTCGACTGGGATCTTCCAGCGTGGATGGTCCAGTTGCCACTCTCGGTGGGCGGCCACGGCGCGGGAGTGCTGCCGGCGCGCTTTCCGTCGGGTGAGCCAACCGCGCAGGCCGCCCCCGGGGCTTAGTTCAGGGGGTTCAGGCTCGGTGGAGGTCTCACCGCAGCCGATGCCGTGGGTGTGGACCCAGTCGGCCAGCACGTGGTGCATCAGCTGGGTGTAGTCCGTTGACGTCGGGTGGTCGTTGCCCGTGTCGAGGTCGCGGTAGCCGGCGATGGTGCCGTCGCTGAACCAGACGTAGGCGCGGTTGATCCCTGGCTCCTGGCGCCATGAGACCTCTGCGGACAACACGCCTCGAGGATGCCTGCTCGTGAGCTCCGTGTACGCAGATCCTGAGAATTGGGACGAATCGCTCGATCGCGTTCAAGGGCAGCGGGGTCGTGCCGCAAGCCAGGGGAGCCCAAGCCCCTGACGCGGCGGAGAGACGCACTTCATTACAGCTGGGCATGGCGCCCTAGGGCGCACAGCCCTCGTTGGTGCTGCATCCATTGATCTTGAGTTAGCTCCACTCCTGCCGAATGGGGGTAGCTGGAGTTCATCGATGCGAATCGACACATTTCATGCCAGTCCTTTGCTATCAAGGACGGCGACGGTGCGCGGCGGTCGCGTGTCAGTGACAGGGGAGTTCTGATGGCTAAGCGCGGGTTCCTCGCGGAGATGCATCACCAGGCCCAGCAGGCGGAGAAGCGTCGGCGTCAGCAGGACGCGGCCGCTGCTCGTGCGCACGCTGCAGCGGTGCGCGCGGCGGAGACCGCGAGGCGGAAGGCGCAAAACGCGCGAGCCGCGGCCGCCCGTGCGTCGGCTGCCGAGCAGAAGGCAGCTGACAGGGTCGCGGCACAGTTGTATGCCGAGGCTCGTGTCGCCGAAGCCAACTCCATGAACGTGGAGCTGGCGAACGTGTACGGCGAGATCGATGGACTGCTCGCCGCAACGCTGCAGGTCGACGACTTCGTCGACTTGGAGTCTTTGAAGGTCACCTCGGTAGAGCACCCGCCGTTCAACCCAGGGCGCCTTGCAGTGCCTATCGAGCCAATGCCCGAGCTGGTTTACCCGCCGCAGCCCGAGTTTGTGGCCCCGCCGCCACCCACCGGCCTTTCCGGGGTCTTCAGCAAGAAGAAGCACCAAGGAGCTGTCGCGCAGGCGGAGGCCGATCACCGCCAGCAGACCGGCGCGTGGCAGGCACACTGCCAGAAGATGCACGATGACTACGTGGCCGAGCAGGCTCGGCGCGGTCAGGCAGAGGCGGAGCGACTCAAGGATTTGAGCGTGACCCAGCAGACGTACGAGCGCGAATGCGCGCAGCGAGAGGCGGACGCCGAGCAGCGCAATGCCGAGCTGACGAAGCTCATCAACAACCTCGCGTTCGACGTTCCCGATGCAATCGAACAATATGTCGGCGTTGTGCTATCCAACTCGGTCTACCCGGAGCACTTCCCAGTTAGCCACGACTACGCCTTCGACCTCGACTCCCGCGAGCTGACGCTCACGGTCCGCGTCCCCGAGCCAGCTGCCGTGCCTGCTGTGAAGGAGTACCGGTACGTCAAGGGCAAGGACGAGATCACCCCGAGCATGCTCCCGGTGAAGGCCCAGAAGGAGCGCTACGCGGACGCGGTCTGGCAGTGCGCGGTGCGCACCCTCCACGAGGTGTTCGAAGCCGATCGCGCCGGCAAAATCCGCACCATCGCACTCACGGTCGGCGCGGACCGCACCGCCCCGGCCACCGGACTACCGGAGACCGTGCCCCTGGCCGTGGTGTCAGCCGACCGCGACTCCTTCAGCGAGTTCGACCTTGCTCGGATCGTCCCCCATGCCACCTTGACCCACTTGGGCGCCGCACTGTCCAAGACCCCGTTCGACCTCACGCCCGCCGACACCGCGTCCGGCGTCCGGGTCCGGGGCCGGGGGTGAAGTTCAACTCCCCACCCGGCTGGCCCACACCACCCCCGGGATGGACCCCACCCGCCGGCTGGCGGCCGGACCCCTCTTGGCCCGACCCGCCTGAGGGATGGCAGCTGTGGCTGCCAGAAGAACACGAAGCGTGGCCCCTGCCCGTGCCCGAAGTGAAGGAGCCGTCCTTCGAGCGTCCCGGGTCGGAACCCTCGTCCGACGACCCTGCGGTGTCCTTGTCCGAGCCGCCTTCAGCAGGAGCGTCCTCAGCCGCAAACGCGGAGATCAGCAGACTGCGGCACCGGGTCATCGAGTTGGAAGCGGCTCTGGCCGCGACCGTTGGAGCCGCTGATGACATCGTGGAACTCAGCGACCAGCAGGTGCTCCAGGACGTGGGCATCTACCGGTACCACCATCCCTTGGAGAACGCTGCCGCCTACAGGGACCGCCTCCGTGAGTTGGAGGTGCAGGTGGACGACTTCATCAAAGGCCGGCGTGCGGTGCTGGCGGCGGACATGTTCACCTTCTCAGGCAGTCTCGCCAAGGGGCGGCGAATGGTGTCGGACTTGTCCAAGCTCATGCTCCGGGCGTACAACGCGGAAGCGGACTCATGCGTCCGGTCACTGCGCTCGGGCAACGCCGTCACGGCGACGCGCCGGCTCGACAAGGCGGTAGCAGCGATCGAGAAGCTAGGCGCGATGATGGACATGCGGATCAATCCCGAGTACCACGCCCTGCGGCTCGCTGAGATCGAGCTCACCGCGGACTACCAGATGAAGGTCCAGGAGGAGCGAGAGCGAGCTCGAGTAGAGCGCGAGCTACTGCGCGAGCAGCGGCGATCCGAGCAAGAGCTCGCTGCCGAGCGGGAACGCCTGGAGAAGGAACGAGCCCACTACGTCAGCGCGCTTGCCGCACTCCGCGCTTCCGGCGACGACGCCGCCGCAAGTGAACTGGCTGGACGACTTGGTCAGATCGACGCCGCCATCGAGGCCAACGACTACAGGACCGCGAACATCCGCGCCGGCTACGTGTACGTCATCTCTAATGTCGGCGCGTTCGGCCCGAACGTGGTCAAGATCGGCATGACACGCCGACTCGAGCCGCGCGACCGCGTTCGCGAGCTGGGCGATGCATCCGTGCCGTTCACCTATGACATTCATGCGCTGTTCTTCTCCGATGACGCGATCACCCTGGAGCACGAACTTCACAAGGAGTTCGCCGACCGGCGCGTCAACTGGGTGAATCTACGCAGGGAGTTCTTCTTTGCCACTCCCGAAGAGGTGCGGGACGTCTTGACTGTCAAAGTCGGCGGTCTGCTCGAGTTCAGGAGCGCCCCGGAAGCGGTCGAGTACTTCCAGAGCCGCGGCTCCTGGCCGGCCGTCGACTGAAGCTGCCACGCGCCGAAGTGCGTGGCGGTTTCGCGGGGCTGTGATGTGGCCGTTCTCGCGGCGGAGTGACGTGGCCGCTCTCGCGGCGGAGAGACGCGACGACGCGAAGTCATCTCTCGTGTCGGCGGCCGCAAGTACTGTCAGCCCATGCTTCGCCGACTCGATGTAAAGAGCCAGTGGCGGTCACTGGCGCCGGGCTTCTGGCCGCCCGAAGTGCCCCTCGGGCGCGCCACTGTCGTCTACGGGCACAACGGCAGTGGAAAGTCCACCCTCGCCGAGGCGCTGCTCAGCATCTCCGCTGCTGACGCAGCCACCGCCATGATCTGGGAGCGTGACGACAAACAAAGGGTCCCAATTGACGCAGGCGACGGCGGGCCTTCGCCAGCGATGGCGGTCTTCACCCGCAAGTGGGTCGAGACGAACCTGTCCGAGTTTCTCGAGGGCGAGAACGCGGACGCCATCGTCACGCTTGGCGAAGCGGCCATCGACGCCAAGGAGAAGGAGCCAAACGAGCCCTATCGAGCTGTGTACGACTTCTGTAACCGCTTCTCCCACGGGGAGGGCCATGAAACCGTGGAAGTGCTGGATGCTCGCGCTGTATTTAGCGACGTTCGGCGCTGCATGGAGTTTCTGCGATCGGTTGACGCGGACCACTTCGAAAACATGTGTAAAGCGGTGAAGATCAACCCCGTGGCGCTCACATCGTGACCCGCTCTGCGGGAAGGAAGTAACTCGTTCGTTAGACGGGCCCAAGCAGACCGGAACGCCCAGATCGGACAGGATTCCGCAAGTCGCTCACGAGTTCGGCGTCATTGAGACACCCATAGTGGGCGGGATAGGGCTAGTCGAGAGCTGCTCTTGGGATGTAGCGGAACGGCCAGGGCGCGACTTCTTGTCGTCACCTCGGCCGCTCGTGGCGCTTGGGCTCAGGGAGCCAGGGTGTGTTCTCCAGACGGGAGCTCGACCGGGAGGCCGTCGACGATGACCGTCGTGCGGCCGTCGTCGTCGAGGCCGGGGCGGAAGTGGATGGTGCCGTCCTCGTCGACTCCGGCGATCTCGGCGGAGGCCCAGTCGAGGCGGCGACCGCCAACCTCGAGCCCCAGCGGCAGGATGTGGCCCGAGCGCGCCGGCACGAGCAGCGAAGCCCCACTCGCGATCGCCGTGCCGTCGAGCGCGACCGTCACCGACGCCGGCGCGCCGGACGTGTTGATGACGTGGACCGCCCGCTGGCCGTCCGCTGTGCTCGTCGTCGTGGCGAACACCCCCGGCCACTGCGTCTCGAGGCGCAGCCCAGGGGTCACCCCCAAACTTGCGAGGGCGCGGTCGAAGAAGAGCGAGTCCGAGGGCAGCTGCGCCGAGAGCACGATCGCCTTGCCCGACCCCAGCCCCACCTCGAGGCCGCACACGGCGCCGTAGACGTCGGTCAGCACTACGTCACCGCGCGAGTGCTCGAGCGGCTCGATCCAGCCAGCCCGCATCTCGGGCCAGGGCTGCGCCCACCCGTGCGCGACGAGCGAGGGGAAGTAGTGCCCGCTGTCGCGCAGCACCTCCTGCGGACGGATGCCGAGGGCATCTGCGAGCAGGGTGCACGGCGAGCCGTCGAGGTCGCGCTGCGGCACGCGGCCCATCAGCACGAGGTTGCCCCCCGAGCCGATGTGGCCGACGAGCCGCTCCTGCACGGCCGAGGACATGAAGCGCCCTGACCCGACGAGCACCGTGCTTCCCGGCGCGGGGTCGCGCCGCTCGAGGTGCGTCGCGCCGAACCGGAAGCCGCCCAGCAGGAGCGAGCGCGCCAGCGCCTTGCGCTCGCCCGCGCCGCGGTGCGACGTCAGGTCGTCAACGACCTCCGTCATCACGTCCGACCCCGGGTGGTGGTACTCCGTCATGTACGCGTCGAGCACGAGCCCGAGCGTCACGTCGTCGTGGTCCTCGTCCATGCGGGCGAGCCACGGCTCATTGGCCTTGACCGCCCGCACGGCCGCCGCGGTCGCCTCATAGGCGTAGCCGCGCTGGCCCTCCGGCCCGACCGGCGCCGCCGTGCCGTGCCGCTCGCCGGTGAAGCTGATGCGGTCGTTGCCGTCATCGACCGTCTCGTCGAGCGGCGGGTTGATGCCGCCCGCGAAGAGGTAGTAGTTGATGAGCCGGTTGCCCTGCGCGAGGCAGAGGCGCGTCTTGAGGTCGGCCGTCGACGGGTCGTACTGCATCTCCGCGCCCGCGCCGTAGTCCCCCGAACCCGCCTCGAACTCCAGCGACGTGAGTGGCTGGTCGGAGTCGTGCACCGCCGCCATGAAGGCGTTCATGACGTAGAGGTCGGTCATCGTGTTGAGCGTGGCCTCGCCCAGGTAGTGGTCCGAGCCCGACAGCATGCCGGGGATGCCGGCATACGTGTCGACGAGCTGGCTGATGCCGATGGGGAACGGCGCGCCGTTGCCGCCCTCGGTGCCGTGGATGTTGATGAGGAACGGCACGCCGCTGACGCCGCGCTCCTCGCACATCGCGCGCAGAGCGGACACGTAGGCGGCGAACCGCTGCCGCATGAAGAGTCCGAGGTCGAGGCGCAGCGCGCCGGCCTCCGCCTCGGAGGGGGAGCGCACGGCCCCAGCCCATTCCGCCGAGCCCGGCGCGGCGGCATACGGCAGGTCGTTGCCATGACGGTCGCGCACGAACTCCCCGAACGACGCGACGAGCCCGTCGGTGAGGTCGGGCGAGTTCGTCACCCAGGCGAGCATGCCGATCTCGTTGTCGAGCTGGACGCCGACGATCGGTCCGCCGGCCGGCTGCAGCCGCGGCGCGAGCACCGGCATGATCGCGTCGAACCAGCGCGCGCTCTCGGCGAGGAAGGCGGGCGCGAGGTAGTCGACGGTGCTCGAGGTGACGGGCACGCCGTCCCAGCCGAGCGGCACGACCTCGGGGTGCTCGCGGTAGACGCGGTAGGGGATGCCCTCGTTCTTCAGCTCGGCCATGAGGAAGGGCCCAGGCCGCGCGAGGAAGCGCAGCCCCTTCTCCGCCGCGAGGTCGATGAACGCGCCGATGTCGCGCTCGGGGCGCGTCTCGCCGGTGACGTCGAGGGTGCCGTCGGGCAGCTCGTGGAAGATCCATGGGATGTAGGTCGCGACGGTGTCGCAGCCGGCCTCGACGAGCAGGTCGAGCCGCTGGCTCCACTCCGCGCGCGCCACGCGGAAGTAGTGCACCTCCCCCGACATGACGATGCGCGGCTCGCCGTCGATGCGGATCTGGCGCTGGCTGATCTCGATCATGAGTCCTTCTTCGTCACCGTGACGGACACGGGCTGGAGGCGGGCGGCGTCGGGGCCGGTGAGCAGGACGATCTCGCCCTCGTCGACACGGGTCGTGAGGTCACGGCCGACGTATGCCGCCTGGTCGGCGCGCACGTCGAAGGTGACCTCGCGCGCCTCGCCGGGTGCGAGGTCGACGAGCGCCCAGTCGGTGAGCTCGACGAGGGGGCGGGTCACCTCGGCGACGGGGTCGCGGAAGTAGAGCTGGACGGTCTCGCGGCACGGCCGCTCGCCGGTGTTCGTGACGGTCACCGAGAGGGTGACCGACCCGTCGAGCGGCAGGGTCGGGGCCGACACGGTCGGGGCGCCGTAGTCGACGCTCGTGTAGGACAGGCCGAGGCCGAAGGGCAGCCGCGGGTAGGTGAGGGCGTCGATGTAGCGCCCTTCTTTGTGGTCGACGTCGGCGCGGATGAGCCGACCCGTCGGCCGCTGGTGCGTGCTCGTCGGGATGTGCCCCGCCGAGAGCGGGAACGTCATGGGCAGGCGGCCGTGCGGCTCCACCTCGCCGAGCAGCACCGAGGCGAGGGCGTTGCCGGCCTCGGTGCCCGGGTGCCACACGACGAGAACGGCATCGGCGAGGTCGAGCACCTCGCTGAGGTCGAGCGGCCGCCCGGTGTAGACGACCGCGACCAGGGGCTTGCCGAACGCGGCGACCGACCGGAGCACCTCGAGCTGGCCCGGCGGCAGGCCGATGTCGACGACCGACTGCGCCTCGCCGGAGCGCGACCGGTGCTCGCCGAGCAGCATGACCGTCGTCTCGGCCGCGCGGGCCTGCATCAGCGTCACGTCGGAGAACCGGCCGTCGCCCACGGTGAGGCGGTCGCCGAGGCGCTCGCGCAGGGCGTCGGCCGGCGTCACGACCTCCTCGCCGCGCCCGTCGAGCACCCACGTGCCGAGCAGCGCGTCGCCGTCGTCGACGAATCCGCCCGTCAGCAGGACCGATCCGGCGTCGGCCGACGCATCGAGCGGGAGCACGCCGTCGTTCTTGACGAGCACGTGCGCGGCCTGCCCCGCCCGGAGGGCGATCTCGCGGGTCTCGGGGGTCGGCGCGTTCGACGCACCGGGCCGGCCGGCATACGGCCGCTCGAAGAGGCCGAGGCGGAACTTGAGGCGCAGCACGCGGCGCACCGCGTCGTCCACGAGCGCGAGCTCGACCTCGCCCGTCTCGACGAGCTCCTCGAGGTGCTCGAGGTAGGCGCCGCTCACCATGTCGAGGTCGACACCGGCGCGGATGGCGAGGCGCGCGGCCTCGCGCTGGTCGGCCGCCGCGCCCTGGAAGACGATCTGTCCGACGCCGTTCCAGTCGGCGACGACGACGCCGTCGAAGCCCCACTCGTCCTTGAGCACCTCGCGCAGCAGGTGCTCGTGGGCGTGCATCGGCGTGCCGTCGACGTCGTTGAACGCGGCCATGAGGCTCAGCACGCCCGCGTCGACGGCGGCCTTGAACGGGCGCAGGTGCAGGTTGCGCAGCGTGTTCTCGCCGACGCTCACCGTGTCGTAGTCGCGGCCGCCCGCGCCCAAGCCGTAGCCGGCGAAGTGCTTGGCACACGCGGCGATCCGGTCGGGGTCGCCCGGGTCGTCGCCCTGGAAGCCGCGCACGATCGAGGCGGCGAGCCGGCCCGAGAGCACCGGCGTCTCGCCGAGCGACTCGGCGACGCGGCCCCAGCGCGGCTCCTCGGAGATGTCGACCATCGGCGTGAAGGTCCACGCGACGCCGTCGACGGCCGCCTCGCGGGCCGCGACCTCGCCGATCTGCTCGGCGAGGTCGGCGTCGAACGACGCGGCGATGCCGAGCGGGATGGGGCTCACCGTGCGGTGCCCGTGGATGACGTCGCGGCCGAAGAGGAGCGGGATGCCGAGCCGGCTGCCCTCGACGGCGTGCCGCTGCGCGGCGTCGATGTTCGCGACGAGCACGCCGGCGTCGCGCTCGTTGCCCGCGGTGGCGCCCGAGGCGTAGAGGCTCGAGCTGATGCGGCCCGACGCGATCTCGGCGGCGTCGTCGTTGGGGTGGATGTTGGCGACCATGTGCGTCTGGCCGACCTTCTCGGCCAGGGTCATCTGCGCCATGAGCAGGTCGATGCGCTCCTCGACGGGCAGCGTGGCATCGAGCCACGGCCGCTGGGGCGTGGTGGGGGCGTCGGTCATGTCAGTGGGTCTCCACGATGATCTCGTCGGTGTGCCCGTCGGCACGCAGGTCGGCGGCCCGGACGGCCACCCCCGCGCGGCGGTAGGGGTTGCTGAGGGGTCGCAGGTCGAGCTCGCGCCCGCCCACGGTGACGCGGCGCACGCCGTGGCCCTCGGGGCCGACGACGTAGCGGACGGTGAGGTCGGTGCCGGCCAGCGGCAGTGTCGCGACGAGCTCGCGGGCCTCGCCGTCGCCCGAGGGCGGCAGCACGGGGTCGATCTCGACCTGCTCGTCCCGCTGGCGCACGCCGAGCAGCACCTCGGTGACGAGGCGCAGCACGAGCCCCGGGCCCGAGGAGTAGATGCGCCAACCGCCCTCGAGCGGCACGTCGCCGGCGAGCAGCGCGGCGTAGCGCTCCTGCGCGTCGTAGCGGTCGGTGAAGGCGCCGTCGGACGAGGAGTAGTAGCACGTCGTCTGGCGCGGGAGCGCCTGCGGCACGAGCGAGTCCAGCCCGACCGGGCTCGCCTTGGCGAGCGCGGTGAGCAGCGCCGCGCCGTCGCCGACCCGGGCGAGGGCCTCGGCGTAGCGCAGGTGGGCGTGCATGTACATGAGCCCGATCTCGCGGCCCCAGAAGGTGCTCGCCTCGGCGCGCTGGAAGACCGTCATCGGCCCGCCGACGTAGCTGACCGGCCGGTCGAAGAGACGCGCGCCGTCAGGCCCGGTCAGGTGCTTCTCGATGAGCCGGAGGTGGTCACGGGCCTGCTCGGGCGTCATGAGGTCGGCGCCGATGGCGTGGATCCACGGCAGCACGCCGTAGCGCAGGCCGGTGCGCTCGTCGCTCGGGTGCACGAGCGGCTCGAGGTGGCCGTCCTCGTGGTGCAGGAGGTAGCCCGGCAGCACGGGGTCGGCCGCGAGCTGGTCGAGCAGCGCGTCGTGGGTGCGCTCGGCGAGCTCGTCGGCGTCGGCCGCGAGCGTGGCCGTGTCGCCGGGCGTGCCCGTCGCGTGCAGGCCCTCGGCGAGGGTGCGCAGTGACTGCGTCTGCAGCACAGCGGTCCACGTCGACACGAGGTTCGCGGCCAGGTGCGGGTCGGCCGGCTGCAGCGAGTCGTTCCAGTCGCCGTGGCCGTATGCCGGCAGCGGGCTGCCGGGCACCGTGCACTCCGTGATCCGCGCGACCGCGCGGCGCAGGTGCTCGGCCACGCTCTCCGGCGCGCCGAGCGCGTCGTCGCCGACGAACGGGACGAGCTCGTCGAGCAGGCTCGCGTCGCCCGTCGTGCGCAGGTAGTCGCCGACGGCGAGCACCGGCCAGAACACGACGTCGCCGTGCGAGTCCTGCTGGCCCGACTCGGGCAGCGGCGGCAGGAACTCGAAGGCCTGCGGCCAGTCGCCGCGGGCGTTCTGGGCGCGCAGCACGCGCAGCAGCACGTCGCGCACGGCGTCCTGGCGCCCGAGGGCGGTGAGCAGGCCGACCGGCCCCTGGCACACGTCGCGCGTGCCCCACGCCCCGCCCGAGAACTGCTCGAGACCGCGCGGGGAGAGGTAGTGGACGAAGGCGTTGTGGGTGAACCACGGCAGCGCGGCGTCGAGGTTGGCCACCGAGCGGCCGGCGTGCGTGCCGTCCCCACCGTCGCCGAGGGCCGAGCCGTCGAGCGTGATGGCATGGGCGGCCTTGTCCCAGAACGCCGCCCCGAGGCGCTCGCCCTCCGGGATGACGTCACCGTCGGACGCCGCGCCCGAGCCGGGTGCGGACGACACGACGACCTCGAGCTGGTCGGCCGGCTCGAAGAGCACGGTGACCCAGCCGGGCCCGCGGCCCACACCGTCGGCCTGGAGGCGCGCGTCGCCGACCTCGGCGGTGCCGGGGCCGGTCCAGCCGAGCCGCCACGCGCGCGGGTCGCCCGCCGTCGTCACCTCGACGTGGTCGTCGGCGGTCTCGACGGTCGGCGCGTCGGTCAGGTCGTCGGCGACCTGCAGTGCGAGGAGCAGCCGGCGCGGCGCGGCGCCGCGCTGCCCGACGGTGAGCGTCAGCGCGTGCGTGTCGGCAGGCGCGCTCGAGGTGACGGTGAGCACGGGGCCCGACTCGGCGGCATACCACCACGTGCAGTGGTCGAGGCCGGTGAACCACGCGCTCGGGGTCTCGAGCAGCGACCAGCCGCCGTCGGCGTCCTCGGCGAAGAGTCGCACGCCGTGCGCGCGCTGGAGGCCGAGGTAGGTGCGGCGGCCCGTGACGACGGGGTTGCGGCCCACGTGGCCCCGGGTGATCTGGGAGTGGAAGGTGCCGGCCATCCAGACGGTGGAGGCGAGCGAGCGGGAGTCGGGGGTGAAGGCGTCGCCGGTGCGCAGCAGGTGGCCGTGCGGGCGCAGCACGGCGAGCTCCTTCTCCGGCGTCACGAGCTGGCCGCCACGCACCGTCCAGGCCAGCTCGGTGCCGTCGGCGGCGGTCTCGACGTGCGTGCGGCCCTCGAGCAGGCCGGCGGCGTCGAGCTCGTCGTGCCGCAGCGGGCGTGAGGCGAACGCGGGGCTCTGCGACCACAGCGTGGCGCCCACCGGTGCCTCGTGGCCGTGGCGCTCGTCGTCGGACGCAGCGGGCGACTTGGCGCGCGCCGGCGCTGCGGCCGCGACGCGCTCGGCCCACCCGGCGTCGGCGTCGGACGTCGCCTCGGGGTGGTCCTCGACCGCGACGCCCCAGAAGCCGGTCGTGCGCGTGGCGGCAGGGGCGAGCTCGACCGGCGCGTCCTGCAGGGCGATGAGGGAGTGCTCGTGCTGGAGGCGACGGGCCGGCAGGTCCGGGGCGTCGAGGCCGGTCCACCGCACCTCGCGGCCGGTGCGCTCGACGAGCTGCAGGGCGTCGGTGGCCCAGCCGGCGCCCGTGCCCACGGTGCCGACCATGAGCCACGGCACTCGCGTGCCCGGCATGTTCTGGCGCACGGCGACGGCCGTGCCGTGCTCGGCCGTCGCGACGGGCGTGATGTCGAGGTACTGGCTGACGTAGTACTCGTTCGTCCGCACCGCACCGAGCGGCGCGAGGGCGGGGTCGTGGGTCAGCACGACGTCGACGGTGACCGGCTCGGCGCCGGCGTTCGTCAGCTCGACGTCCCAGTGCCAGCTCGGCAGCTCCGCGCCGAGGCGCAGGCGCAGGCGGTAGGCGACCGACTCGTGGCGACCGGTGACGGTCATCTCGTGGCGACCGAAGGTGACGACGGAGTCGCTGCCCGGGCCGAGCAGGGCCCGCCGCCGGATGCCGTCCGGCCGGTGCACCCGGAGGTGGACGTTGGTGAGCCCGGCCTCCGCGACGGTCGCGGGGTGGAGCACCAGACTCGTGCCGAAGGCCTCGAGGCGGCGCAGGGCGCCGTTCGCGAGCACCTCGGCGGAGAGCCCGGAGCCACCCTCGAGGTGGAGCACCGGAGCAGCGGTCAGGACGGCGTTGTCATCGAGCACCCGTCCTTCCTACCAAGGTGACCGCATTCGACGACAGGGTGAATCGGCTTGAAAACAAATGAAAGTCGGAGCACGCACGAGCGACCCCATGAAAGTAGTTACATGCGTCCAGAGCGTTGACAGCAGGCGATCGAGCCCACCTACTCTGGCAAAAATCCCGCCCCCGACATCGGAACCGACGGAGCTCTGCAATGACGCTGACTCGCACGAAACCCACCCTGCTCGTGACCGGCCTGACCGCCGCGCTCGCCCTGACTGGCTGCGCCGGCAGCGCCGCACAGAAGCAGAACGAGGCCAACGGCGGAGGCGGGGGCATGATCGCCCAGCTGACGTTCCCCGCCGAGGCCGACGCCACGGTCGGTGGCCTCGTCAACTACAACCCCAACTCGCCGAAGCCGCTGACGTCGAACTGGCTCTACGAGCCGCTCATCGTGCGCAACAACCTCACCTGCGAGGAGACGCCGTGGCTCGCCACGAAGTCGACGTGGGACGGTGCGACGAAGCTGACGCTCGACATCCGTGACGGCGTCAAGTGGAGCGACGGGAAGCCCTTCACGGCGAAGGACGTCGCCTTCACCTTCAACCTCGGCAAGCAGTACCCGGCCGTCGACAAGGCCGGCGTCTGGAACGACACCTTCGGTGCCCCCGCGAAGTCGGTGACGGCCCAGGGCAATCAGGTCGTCTTCGAGTTCACCGGCAACGCCGCGCCGAAGTACGACGGCATCATCAGCACGAAGATCCTCCCGGAGCACTACTACTCCACGGTGGGCGACCCGTCGAAGTACGTCGACAAGACCCCGGTCTTCACCGGCCCCTTCAAGGTCGGCAGCTACAACGGCCGCCGCCTCGTGCTCGAGCGCCGCGCTGACTACTGGCAGGCCGACAAGATCAAGGTGAACAAGCTCGTCCTCGAGGGCAACTACGACGCCTCGCAGGCCGCCCTCAAGCTGCGCGCCGGCCAGCTCGACGCCTACTGGGGCGAGGTGCCCAACCCGGAGAAGACCTTCGTCGAGGCGGACCCGAAGAACAACCACTTCTACTACGCCCCCAACGGCTCCACGGTGCTCACCGGCAACGACCAGAAGGCGCCCTTCAACGACCCGAAGTTCCGCGAGGCGATCAGCTACGCGATGGACAAGGAGGGCATGTCGACGAAGGCCACCTACGGCATCATGAAGCCGGCGAGCCAGACCGGCCTCAAGCTGCCGTCGATGGACAACCTGCTGCCGGAGAAGTACGCCGGCAAGGACACGGTCATCCCCTTCGACGTCGCCAAGGCGAACGAGCTGCTCGACGCCGCCGGCTACAAGAAGGGCGCCGACGGCAAGCGCACCAACCCCGACGGCTCCCCGCTCGCCGTGAACTTCTCGGTGCAGGCCGGCTTCATCGACTACCAGGCCATCGCCGACGTCGTCGCCCAGGGCATGAACGCCGCCGGCGTCGACACGAAGGTGACCGCCTCGGCGCCCGACTCGGTCGACGGCCAGAAGAAGAGTGGTGAGTTCCAGCTCATGCTCGAGTACCTCCACGGGGGTTGCGAGCTGGCGAAGAACATCGGCGCCAAGCTCTCGAGCAAGCAGTTCCCCAAGCCGGCCGAGATCCTGCCGAACGTCGGGCGGTTCAGCGACCCGGCCGTCGACGAGGCCGTCACGAACCTCTCGCAGTCGACCGACGAGCCGAACCAGAAGAAGTACCTCGGTGAGCTCGTCGACACGATGATGACGCAGTTCCCGGTCACCCCGCTCATCTACGCCCCGGCCCGCATCCTCTACCGCACCGACAAGGCCGTCGGCTGGCCGAGCGAGCAGGACGCCTACGCCAACCCGTCGGACGACCGCCTGCTCGTCCTGACGCACCTCACCGCGCCGAAGTGACGACCCGCGACCGGACGGGTCGGGCCCACGGGCCCGTCCCGTCCGTGAGGAGGAGGACGGCATGACGTACTTCGCCCGGAAGTTCGGCTTCTTCGCCGCGACCCTGTGGGCCGTGGTGACGCTCAACTTCCTCATCCCGCGCCTGCAGCCCGGCGACCCCGCCGAGATCATGGTCAAGAAGCTGGCCGGCAAGGACGCGCAGCTCGACCCGGCGCAGGTGCAGGCCATGCGCGCCATGCTCGGCGCGCCCGACGGCTCGCTGCTCTCGCAGTACGGCACGTACCTGGGCGAGCTCGTGCGCGGCAACTTCGGCCTGTCGTACAGCTACTACCCCTTCAAGGTGACCGAGGTCATCGGCCAGGCGTTCTGGTGGACGGTCATCCTCGTCACGGTGACGCAGGTGATCTCCTTCGCCGTCGGCATCGTGCTCGGGGCGTATGCCGCGTGGCGGCGCAACTCGCGCCTCGACTCCTTCGTGACGCTGGGCTCGACGTTCCTCGGCACGCTGCAGCCCTTCTGGATCGCGCTGCTGCTGCTCTACGTCTTCGGCTACAGCCTCGGCTGGTTCCCGACCTCGGGCGGCTACGAGGAGTCCACGCCGGGCTTCAACTTCCCGTTCATCCAGGAGGCGGTCTCGCACTCCTTCCTGCCCGCGCTCGCGCTGCTCGTCGTCACGCCGATCGGCTGGATCCTCGGCATGCGCAACACGATGATCATGAACCTCGGCGAGGACTACATCCGGCTGGCCAAGGCCAAGGGCCTGCCCGACCGGGTCGTGGCGCTCAAGTACGCCGCGCGGAACGCCTTGCTGCCCAGCGTCACCGGCTTCGCCCTCGCCCTCGGCGGGGTGCTCGGCGGGGCGATCCTCGTCGAGCAGGCCTTCGACTTCCCGGGGCTCGGTCGCCTCATGGGTGAGGCCGTCGAGAACAAGGACTACCCCCTGCTCCAGACCCTCATGCTGCTCACGACCGTCGGGGTGCTCGTCGCCAACCTCGTCGCCGACCTGCTCTACGGAGTGCTCGACCCGCGCGCGAGGAGGGCGCAGTCATGACCACGACACCCGCGAACGACGTGATGGCCCAAGGCGATCCGACCCAGGCCCTCAGCGTCGAGCACGTGCCCGACGTCGAGCGTCCCGACCGCTGGTGGGAGGTCGTCTGGAGCAGCAGGAAGGCGCGCGTCGGCGTCGTCATCGTCGCGCTCTACGTCCTCGTCGCGGTCTTCGCGCCGCTCATCGCTCCGCACGACCCGCTCGACTCGACCTTCACCCCGCTCGCCGGGGCGAGCGCCGAGAACTGGCTCGGCACGACCACCGACGGCCGCGACATCGCCTCACAGCTCATCTACGGCACGCGGATCTCGTTGCTGGTCGGGCTCTTCGGTGGCCTGCTCGCGACGGTGATCTCCCTCGTCATCGGCATGATCTCCGGCTACGCCGAGGGCACGATCGTCGACGACATCCTCTCGTTCGTCACGAACGTGGCGCTCGTCATCCCGGCCCTGCCGCTCATCATCACGCTCGTCGCCTACTCCGAGGTGCGCGGCGTCTGGCTCATCGTCTTCGTCATCGCGATCACGTCGTGGGCGGGCGGCGCCCGCGCCAAGCGCGCGCAGATCATCACGCTGCGCAACCGCGACTTCGTCACCGCCGCGAAGTTCTCCGGCGAGGGCACGATGCGCATCGTCTTCCGCGAGATCATGCCGAACATGAGCTCGCTCGTCGCGGCGGCCTTCGTCGGCGCGGCGACCGGTGCGATCGGCGCCGAGGCGGGCCTCGCGGTGCTCGGCCTCGGCGACACCCAGAGCGTCTCGTGGGGCACGATGCTCTACCAGGCCAACGCCCAGGGCGCGATCACCCAGGGACTGTGGCTGTGGGTCTTCGTGCCCGGCCTCGTCCTCGCCATCCTCATCACCGGCATGTCGTTCATCAACTTCGGCGTCGACCTGCTGAGCAACCCCCACCTGAGGGAGGACGCATGAGCCTGCTCGAGGTCAAGGACCTGTCGGTCCGCTACGAACCCCGCTCGCACCGCGCGCTCGACGCGGTGCAGGACGTCAGCTTCTCGATCGAGCCCGGCGAGTTCGTCGGGCTGATCGGTGAGTCCGGCTCGGGCAAGACGACGCTCGGCACCGCCCTGCTCCGGCTGCTCCAGCGGCCGGGCCGGATCAGCGGCGGCAGCATCACCTTCGACGGCACCGACATCACGCACCTGCCGGAGGACGATCTGCGCAGCCTGCGCTGGCGCGACATCTCGACGGTCTTCCAGAGCAGCATGAACTCGCTCAACCCGGTCGTGCGCGTCGAGGCGCAGTTCCGCGACGTCATCGAGCAGCACTCCCAGCTGCGCGGCGAGGCCGTC
Source organism: Terrabacter sp. NPDC000476 (assembly GCF_040300125.1). NCBI lineage: Bacteria > Bacillati > Actinomycetota > Actinomycetes > Micrococcales > Intrasporangiaceae > Terrabacter > Terrabacter sp. NPDC000476. The sequence goes on along the minus strand of NZ_JBEPDF010000002.1, from coordinate 509,481 downwards.
ACGCAGCGGATCCGTGAGCTCTTCGACATGGTCATCATCGACCAAAAGTTCATCGGCGCCTACCCGCACGAGCTCTCGGGCGGCATGCGCCAGCGCGTCAACCTCGCCCTGGCCCTCGCGCTCGAGCCGAAGTTCGTGCTCCTCGACGAGCCGACGACCGGGCTCGACGTCGTCGTGCAGCACTCGATCCTCGAGAACGTGCGGCGGCTGCAGGCCGATCAGGGCTTCGCCGTGCTCTTCATCAGCCACGACATCGGCACCGTGCTCGACCTCTCCGACCGCATCCTCGTCATGTATGCCGGCCGGATCGTCGAGGAGCAGCCCGCGGCGGCCCTGCTGAAGGAGCCCCTGCACCCCTACTCCAGGGGCCTGCTCGGCTCCTACGGCGACCCCCGCGCCGAGACCGTGCGGATCACCTACGTGCCGGGGCGTCCGCCGGACCTCAGCCTGCCCATCGTCGGCTGCCCGTTCGCGCCACGCTGCCCCGAGCGGATCGCCCGGTGCACCGAGGTCGACCCGCCGCTCGTGCCGCTCGGCGCGGGCGAGGCGGCCTGTCACGTCGCGCAGCTGCAGCGCGAGGAGGGCGGCACCGGTGAGCACGGCGCCCCCACCCGCACCTTCGAGGGGCCCCAGTTCGTCAAGACGGCCGAGTCGTCGGCCAGGGCGCTGCGCGGCGACGTCGTGCTCTCGGTCGAGGACGTCACCAAGGTCTTCAGCCGCCGCCGGGGCCTCACCGTCACCCGCACCGAGGCCGTGACCGACGCGAGCTTCGTGCTGCGCAAGGGCGAGGTGACGGCGCTCGTCGGGCAGAGCGGCAGCGGGAAGTCGACCCTGGCGCGGATGATCACCGGTGTCGACCGGCCGACGAGCGGGCGCATCGTCTTCCACGGCGCGGACGGCGAGCGCGAGGTGGCCGGCTTCCGCGGCCGGGCGCTGCGCGACTACCGCAGCGACGTGCAGATGGTCTTCCAGGACCCGTACAGCTCGATCAACCCGGCCAAGCGCATCGGCTACATCCTCGCCCGGCCGCTCGCGAACTACCACGGCCTCAAGGGCGACGCCCTGCGCGAGCGGGTGAACGAGCTGCTCGAGATCGTCGCGCTGACGCCGTCCGACCGCTTCGTCAACCGCTACGGCTACGAGCTCTCGGGTGGCCAGCGCCAGCGCGTCATCATCGCCAAGGCGCTCGCCGTCGACCCGCAGCTCATCGTCGCCGACGAGCCGATCAGCAGCCTCGACGTGTCGATCCGGGCGGAGATCCTCGAGCTGCTCAACGACCTCGTGCAGACCAAGGACGTCGGCATCCTCTACATCACGCACGACCTGCTGAGCGCGCGAATGCTCGCCGACGAGGTCATCGTGCTCAACGACGGCCGCGTCGTCGAGCAGGGCGAGACGCTCCAGGTCATCCGCGACCCGAAGGACGACTACACGCGCACGCTCATCGATGCGATCCCCAACCCGTTCTGACGCGCCCCCCACGGACGGCGCGGCGTGGGGCTCCGAGAGGGAGCACCGGAGCCCCCACGCCGCGCGCCGGGAGGGCGCGGACACGGGCGCGGACACGGGCGCGGACACGGGCGCGGACACGGGCGCGGACACGGGCCCGGACACGGCCCCGGGCACGCTTGTGAACCGTGGCCGCTCCGTGCACAGTTGTCCCCGGAAGAGGGAGGCTGGGTGCCCACGGAGCACGACGACGCACGGCCGGTCACGATCTACACCGTGGCCGAGCGCGCCGGGGTGTCCATCGCCACGGTGTCGCGCGTGCTGAGCGGCTCGACGCCGGCGTCGGCGATGACCCGCCAGCGGGTGCTGCGCGCCGTGGAGGACCTCGAGTACGTGCCCCTGCGCGGCGGTCGCACCGTCGACGTGCCCTCGCACCAGACGCACGGGCTCGTCCTGCCGGGGCTGCGCGGGCCGTACTACTCCGAGCTGCTCTCGGGCTTCGAGTCGACCGCGGCGCGCGAGGGCCAGTCGGTCGTCGTGGTCGTCTGCGACGCCTCCAAGGACGCCGAGGCCGCGGTGCGCAAGATCCTCGGCCGCGTCGACGGCATCGTCATCGCCAACGACACGGTGAGCGACGCCATGGTGCGCCAGATCGTCCGCTCCACCCCGACGGTGCTCGTCGCGCGCGACGCCATCGAGGGCTGCGACTCAGTGCAGGTGGAGAACTTCATCAGCTCGGCCGAGCTGACCCGGCACCTGCTCGAGCACGGCCGCACCCGGCTCGTCTTCGTCGGCGACACCGCCGCGTCGCACGACATCTCCGAGCGCTACCGCGGCTTCCAGCACGCGCTGAGCCGGCGTCGCGGCGCCGAGGTGGCGCCGCCGATCCGGGTCGAGTTCGAGGAGCGCTCGGGCCGGCAGGTCATCGAGGCCCTGCGCGCGGCCGCCGCCGACGGCGTCGAGATCGACGGGCTCGTCTGCGCCAACGACGAGCTCGCGCTCGCCACGATGGTGCTGCTTGGCCGCGACGGCCGGCGCGTGCCCGACGACGTCGCGGTCGTCGGCTTCGACGACATCATGACCTCGCGCTACCTCGCGCCCGGCCTGACGACCGTGCAGCAGCCGATGCGCGAGCTCGGCCGGTGGGCGGCGATCCGCCTCCACGAGCGCATCGGCGGCCGCCGCTTCGACGTGCACCCCCAGGTGCTGCCGACCCGCATGGTCGTGCGCGGCTCGTGCGGCTGCGACTGGGACCAGGCCACCGTCGCCGGCGCCTGACGCGCGGCCCCTGCCCGACCACACCCCGAGGAATCCCGAGGACCCCGTATGCCCGACCGCTCCCTCCTGCTCCGCTGGGCCGCCGACACGTGGCGCTCCTTCGAGGCCATGACCGACCCCGACTCGGGGCTGCCGACCGACGCCATCGCCGTCGACCTCGACCCCGCCACCCGCAGCGGCTACACCTCGCCGACGAACATCGGCGGACTGCTCTGGTGCACGGTCGCCGCCCGCGACCTCGGGCTCCTCGGCCCCGACGAGGCGACCGACCGGATGGCCCGCCTGCTCGGCACGCTCGCGCGGATGGAGGTCCACGACGAGTCGGGCATGTTCTTCAACTGGTACGACGACCGCACCGGGGCCCTGCTCCACCGCATGCCCGGTGGGGGCGACCCGATCCACCCGTTCCTCTCGAGCGTCGACAACGGCTGGCTCGCGGCCGGTCTCATGGTCGCGGCCGCCGCCGAGCCGCGGGTGCGAGACGCGGCCCACCTCGTGCTCGACCGGATGCACTTCGGGGTCTTCCACGACGCCGGGGCCGGGCCGGAGGGCGTCGGTGGCCGGCTGACGGGCGGCTTCTGGGTCGAGGACCCCGGGCAGCCCACGCGCCGCGCCTCGTTCGTGGCCGGGCACGCCGAGGTGCTCCACACCGTGCACCACTACGACCTGCTCGACTCCGAGCCGCGCATCGCGAGCTACGTCGGCATGGCCCACGGCCAGATCCCCACCGAGCACTACGCGGCGCTCGACGCCCCGCTCCGCCACTTCCGCGGGCGCGACGTCGTGCCGACCTTCGGCGGGTCGATGTTCGAGGCGCTGATGCCCACGATCTTCGTGCCGGAGGCGCGCTGGGCGCCCACGACGTGGGGCGTCAACGAGGCCCGCACCGTGGCGCTGCAGCGGGAGTACGCGCTCGACGAGCAGGGCTACGGCTACTGGGGCTTCAGCCCGTGCGCCCGCCCCGGCGAGGGCTACGGCGTCTTCGGCGTGCCGCCGATCGCCTGGCTGGACGAGGGCTACCCGAGCGAGCAGGGCGGTGAGGTCGTCGTGACGCCGCACGCCTCGGCGATGGCCCTGCTCGTCGAGCCCGAGGAGGCCGCCGAGAACCTCGTGCGCCTCGAGCGCGACCTGGGCGCCTACGGCCCCGGAGGCTTCGTCGACGCGGTCGACGTGCGCACGGGCCGCACGGCCGGCCGGCACCTCTCGCTCGACCAGTCGATGGTGCTCGGCGCCCTCGCCGACGTGCTCGCCGACGACTGCCTGCGCCGGTGGTTCGCGACCGAGCAGGTCGAGGCCGTGCTGCGGCCCGTCGTCGCCGCCCGCCGGATGCCGCTCGGCTGACCGTCCCCGCGCCGTGCCTGCGAAACGGGCCCGGACGCACGGATCCCCCGGCCGCGAGCGGCCGGGGGATCCTGAAGAACCTGGGTCAGGCCAGGTGCTGTCCGACGATCAGATGCCGCGGACCTTCTCGGCCTGCGGGCCCTTGGGGCCCTGCGTGACGTCGAACTCGACCTTCTGGCCCTCCTGCAGCTCGCGGTAGCCGCTGCTGTCGATGGCCGAGTAGTGCACGAAGACGTCAGCGCCGCCACCGTCCTGCTCGATGAAGCCGAAGCCCTTTTCGCTGTTGAACCACTTGACGGTGCCTGTTGCCACTGGTGTTGCCTCTTCTGGTTAACGAGGTCTCCCGTGTGGAGACCACCTGCCGCCGACTCTCGAGGGAGGCGACGCGCGAACTCTCACCCGCCGCATCCGTCGAGCCGGGCCCGCGTGTGCGGGCTCGGGACGGCAACGCGACGACGGTACCAGCCAGAGCGCCCCGAGGCCCGTTCGATCTCGTGATTGTTCTCTGGTCGGACGGTCGCGCGACGCGGGATCCCGGGGTGGTGCCTGCCGCACGCGCCGGGCCCGCAGGCATACGATCACAGCGTGGGCGCGGGTCGAGCAGACTGGCCGAAGGCCCGCCGTCGTGAACGGTGCCCGGCACACGGGCAGGAAGGACGCGGGGAAACCTATGTCTGACAAGCAGATCGGCCGTCACCTCGGCCAGGGCCTCGGGACCGGGATGACCCGTCGCTCCCTCTTCGCCCTCGGCGGCGCGGCCGCCGTCACGGGCGCGCTCGCCGCGTGCGGCAGCAACACGGGCCGCGAGCCCGCCGCCTCGGGCGGCGCGAGCGGCGGCGGCAGCGGCGCCACGATCAACCAGTGGTACCACCAGTACGGCGAGGCCGGCACGCAGCAGGCCGTCGAGAAGTACGCCGCCGCGTACAAGGACGCGACCGTCAAGGTGAGCTGGAAGCCCGGCGACTACGACCAGTCGACGGCCGCCTCGCTCCTCACGGACGCCGGGCCCGACGTCTTCGAGTACGGCAACGGCCCGACGATCGACATGATCAAGGGCGGCCAGGTCGTCGACCTCACCGACCTCATCGGCGACACGAAGAGCGACTTCAACCCGAGCATCCTCGAGCGGATGACCTACGACGGCAAGACGTACGCCATCCCGCAGGTCGTCGACATGCAGCTGCTCGTCTACCGCAAGTCGATGCTCGACAAGGCCGGCGTCACGCCGCCGCAGACGATCGACGAGCTCATCGACGCCGCGAAGAAGCTGACCCAGGGCAACGTCAAGGGCCTCTTCCTCGGCAACGACGGCGGCGCGGGTCTGATGGGCGGCTCGATGCTGTGGTCGGCCGGGCTCGACTACCTGACGAAGGACAACCAGTTCGGCTTCGACGACCCGCGCGCCGCGACGGCGCTCGGCAAGCTGCGCGAGATGTGGGACGCCAAGGTGCTGCTCCTCGGCGCGCCCAAGGACTGGTTCGACGCGTCGGCGCTGACGGCGGGCCTGACCGCCATGCAGTTCACCGGCCTCTGGACCTTCCCCGACATCAAGAAGGGCCTCGGCGACGACTTCGGCGTCATGGCCTGGCCCGCCCTCGACGGCAGCGGCAAGCCCTCGGTTCCGGTCGGCGCCTACGGCTCGTGCGTCAGCGCCAAGAGCAAGGACGTCGAGGCCGCCAAGAAGTTCGCGAAGTGGCTCTGGATCGACCAGACCGCCGACCAGCTCGACTTCGCCACGGCCTACGGCTTCCACATCCCCTCGCGCACGAGCCTCATCAGCCAGGCGTCGACGCTCAAGGACGGCCAGGCGGCGGAGGCGGCCAAGCTCGCCACCGATGTCGGCCACGCCCAGAGCCCGATCCTCTGGACGCCCAAGTGCGCGACCGCCTTCGGCGACGCGATGAGCCGCATCGTCAAGGAGGGCGCCGACCCCGCCGGTGAGATCGCCAAGGTCAAGACGGTCGTCGACGCCGAGCTGAAGCGGGTCCTCGCCTGACAGCGCAGGCCGACCCGACGGCATACGACCCCTCCGCGCAGCGGACGGCAGCCGACCGGGCGACGCCGCCTCCACCACCGAGGCCGTCGCTCGGCCGGCGCCTGCGCGGGCGCCAGGACCGCAACCTGTGGTTCTGGGTCTTCGTCGGGCCGTTCGTCATCGGGCTCGTCGTCTTCGTCTACGTGCCGATCGCGTGGTCGATCTACCTCTCGTTCTTCGAGTCGTACAACACGGTGACGCCGACGACCTTCGTCGGCCTCGGCAACTACCTCGACATGCTCGGCGACCCGGCCTTCCGCAGCAGCCTGGTCACCTTCCTCGCCTTCGCCGTCTTCATCGTGCCGACGACCTTCGCGCTCTCCCTCGCCGCGGCGCTGCTCGTCGCGCGCACCCGGGTCATGCAGGCGTTCTTCCGCTCGGTCTTCTTCCTGCCGACGGCGTGCTCCTACGTCGTGGCGGCGCTGATCTGGAAGATGTCGATCTTCAGCGGCATCCGCTCCGGGCTCGCCAACGCCGTGCTCGGCTGGTTCGGCATCGACTCGATCCCGTGGCTCAGCCTCGCCGACCCGCCGTGGTACTGGCTCGTCATCGTCACGGCGCGTCTCTGGCTGCAGATCGGCTTCTACATGATCCTCTTCCTCGCCGGCATCCAGCGGATCAGCCCGACGCTCTACGAGGCGGCCGCCATCGACGGCGCCGAGGGGTGGAAGGTCTTCCGCCACATCACCCTGCCGCAGCTGCGGGCGACGTCGACGGCGGTGCTGCTGCTCCTGCTCATCAACGCCTTCCAGGCCTTCGACGAGTTCTACAACATCCTCGCGACGTTCGGCACCTACCCACCGTACGCCCGGCCCCCGCTCGTCTACCTCTACTACACGGCGCTCGGCTCGGGGCAGGACTTCGGGCACGGCTCGGCCGGCGCCGTCATCCTCACCCTCATCATCGCGATCGTCGCGGTGGTGCAGGGCCGGCTCCTCCGACTCGGCGACAGGGGCGACTAGATGGCCATCGTCCGCAGCCGCAAGCAGTCCCGCCTCGTCGGGCTGGCCCGCTACAGCGCCCTCGTCGTGGCGGCGCTGCTCTTCCTCATCCCGTTCTACCTCCTGCTGCGCAGCGCCTTCATGCGCGAGCAGGACCTCGGCAGCCCCGACTTCCACTGGCTGCCGCCGGTGTGGGAGACGAGCAACCTCACCGGGCTCTTCGACAACCCGGCCATCCCGATGGCCCGCAGCCTGCTCAACTCGGGGCTCATCGCCGTCACCCAGACGGTCGGGGTGCTCATCATCTCGGGCCTCGCCGGCTACGGGCTGGCGCGCATCCCGTACCGATGGTCGAACGCCGTGTTCTACACGATCACCGCGACGCTGCTCATCCCGGCGGCCGTGACGTTCGTGCCGAGCTTCGTGCTCGTCTCGTCGCTCGGCTGGATCTCGACGCTGCGGGGCCTCATCATCCCCGGGCTCTTCCAGGCGCTCGCGACGTTCCTCTTCCGGCAGTTCTTCCTCGGCTTCCCCAAGGAGATCGAAGAGGCGGCGTTCATCGACGGCCTCGGCTACTGGGGCACCTTCTGGCGGATCGTCGTGCCCAACTCGATGGGCTTCGTCGCCGCCATCGGCACGATCACCTTCATCGGGTCGTGGAACGCCTTCCTCTGGCCGCTCGTCATCGGCCGCGACCAGGAGGCGTGGACGGTGCAGATCGCGCTGTCGACCTTCCTCACGGCGCAGTCGGTGCAGGTGAGCCAGCTCTTCATGGCGGCCCTCGTCGCGATCGTGCCGCTGCTGCTGATGTTCCTCTTCCTCCAGCGCTGGATCGTCGAGGGCGTCGAGCGCACCGGCATCGCCGGCGACTGAACCCGGATCGCGGGACGCGGGGGCGGGCGGCCCGTACGATGACGACAAAGGGGACGAACCACGCATCCCCCCCAGTATCGAGGTCCACCATGCCCGCTCTCCTGCGCCGCCGCCGCGGCGTCGCCCCGTCCACCGGCGTCACGACCACCGGCGTCGCCGCCCTGCTCGCGGCCGGGCTCGTCCTGTCCGCCGCGCCCGCGCTCGCCTTCGCGCCGGCGGACGCCGACAAGAGCGAGGTGCGCGCCGTGACGTCGACGACGGCCGCGCTCTCGCCGGGCCAGTCCGGCTGGCTCTCGGTCGTGTGGACGAGCGAGAACACGGTGCGCGACTGGTCGACGACCGTCACGGCCCCTCCGGGCGTCACCGTGACCTACCCGACGACGCGGGGCGGCTCGGACACCTCGCTCTACGGCTCCAGCACCCTCGTCGGCGAGACGAAGGACTTCACGGCCTTCAAGCTCAAGGTGCCCTACACGCAGACCGGCAGCTTCAAGGTCGTGCTGACGTCGACCTACACGGTGGGCGCCGGCAACAGCGACGAGAACGGCAAGGGCAACAACCGCAAGACCTACTCGACCTCGGCCACCGTCACGGTGCCGGTGCAGGCCGCGACCGGGGCCGACTTCACGCAGCAGTCGACCTCGCTCGGCATCAAGGCCGGCAGCAACGGCTTCCAGAAGATCGCCTTCGCCGGCGGCCCGACCGACCTCGCGCGCTTCACCGTGCGCCTCGGTGACCTGCCCGCCGGGCTCGAGGTCGCCTACCCCGGCGACCGCTCCTCGACCGGCCTCAACGGCGACACGACGCTCGTCGGCGGCAGTTCCGACTACGCCGGGGTGCGCTTCATCGCGACCGACCTCAAGCCGGGCACCTACAAGATCCCCGTCACCGTCAGCTACACCGCGGCCTCGCCGCAGACCCGCACCACGAGCCTGACGCTCACCGCCTCCTGAGGACCACCGTGCGACTTCCCTCCACCACCACGTCCACCTCCGCCGTGCTCGGTGTGATCCTCGCGGCCGGCGCGCTCGGCGGGTGCGGCTCCGCCACCGGTGGCGCCGACGCCGACGCCGGTGCGGCACCGAGCAGCACGAGCACCGTGCGCGCCGACGTGCCGGCCGACGCCCGCACCCGCGAGATCGCCCAGGTCGAGTTCGAGCGGCAGTGCGCCGTCGCCACCGTGAGCTTCCCCAAGGAGGCCGACATCGACGCCGACCTCGAGAAGCGGCTCAAGGCCGCCGGCGTGGAGCACCTCGAGTGGAAGTCGTGGCACGACTCGCTCGTCGTCTCGCCGGCGCTCGTCACGCAGCTCGCCGAGGTCGGCAAGGGCGGCTGCCCCAAGGGCTGACCGGCTGAGCTCCCGGCTGAGCTCCCGGCTGGGCTCCCGGCTGGGCGCCCGAAGGGCTGACCGGCGGTCTCAGCCGGCCGGCTGGACGTCGGCCCGCCGGGCGATCGTCGCGGTCGCGCGCCGGCACGCCTCGACGGGCACGCGCGGCACGATGTCGTCGAGGAAGGCGAAGCGGCGCCGCAGCGAGCGGTGGTACGCGTCGGCGCTCGTGTCGGAGACGAGCGCGGTCCACCAGTCGGCGAGGTCGCCCCAGCCCGGGGCCGCGAGCGACCCGCCGTACTGCTGCAGGGCGAGCCCGGCGCAAAGGCTGGCGAAGGTCATCCGCTGCTCGAGCGGCCACTCCGCGAGCGTGCCGACGAGCAGCGCCGCGCCGAAGACGTCACCGGCGCCCGTCGGGTCGACGGCCGAGACGCGCAGCGACGGCACGCGGGCCTCCTCGCCGGTGCGGGCGTCGATGCCGAGCGCGCCGTCGGCGCCGTCGGTGACGATCGCGACGGGCACCCGGTCGGCGAGGGCGTAGACGGCCTCGACCGGCGAACCGGTGCCGGTGTAGGCCATCGCCTCGACGGCGTTCGGCATGAACACGTCGCAGCGGTCGAGCCGGTCGAGCACGTGCGGCGACCACTTCTCCTCGGGGTCCCAGCCGACGTCGGCGAAGACGAGGGCGCCCCGGGCGCGGGCCTCGTCGACCCACGTGCGGGTGCCGGCCCCGCCCGTGCCGCCGGGGCCGCCGGGTGCCCCGAACGCCTCGTCCTCGCCGAGGTCGACCATCACCGCGCGCGAGCGGGGCGGCGTGCCGATGAGCTCGCTCGCCGGCACCGGCGCCGGGTGGCCGTGCGAGACCATGCTGCGGTCGCGGTCGACCGACATCGACACCGTGACGGGGCTGTGCCAGTCGGGGAAGCGCCGGCTGCGGCGCAGGTCGATGCCCTCCTGCTGCTCGAGGGTGCGCCAGCAGAAGTCGCCGTAGTCGTCGTCGCTGAAGGCGGCCGCGAGCCCGGTGCGCAGCCCGAGGCGGCGGGTCGCGACCGCGAGGTTGGCGATGCCGCCGGGGCACGAGGCGAGCCCGTCGGCCCACACCTCGGTGCCCGGTCGCGGAGCGTTCGGCAGGCCCGCGAAGATCATGTCGAGGAAGACGGTGCCCCACACGAACACGTCGAGGCCCGGCTCGTCGTCGGTGCGGTGCGACGCGAGCGGGTCGAACGACAGGTTGCCGGGCACACCCCCATGCTCTCGCACCCGCCCGCGCGACTCCCGCCATTTGCCACCGAGCCCGTATGCCGGGTGCGCCGCCGTGGTCGCGGTACGGTCCGAGGGTGGTGGCGTCATGAAGCTCGTGGTCCTCGGCGGTGGTGGCTTCCGCGTGCCGCTCGTGCACGGCGCGCTCCTGCGTGACACGGCCGAGCGCCGGGTCACCGAGGTCGTGCTGCACGACACCGACCCGACGCGGCTCGCCGTCGTGCAGCAGGTCCTCGCGGCCCAGGCGGAGGCCGGGGCGGCGTCCCGTCCCGCGCACCTCCCACCGCCGACCGTCACCGCGACCACCGACCTCGACGCCGCGCTGCCCGGTGCCGACTTCGTCTTCTCCGCGATGCGGGTCGGGGGGCTCGAGGGTCGCACCGCCGACGAGCGGATCGCCCTCGACCTCGGCCTGCTCGGCCAGGAGACGACCGGTCCCGGCGGCGTCGGCTACGGCCTGCGCACCGTGCCGGTCGCCCTCGACGTCGCCCGCCGCGTGCAGCGCCTCGCCCCCGACGCGTGGGTCATCAACTTCACCAACCCGGCCGGCCTCGTGACGCAGGCCATGCAGACGGTGCTCGGCGACCGTGTCGTCGGCATCTGCGACTCGCCCCTCGGGCTCGCCACGCGGGCGGCCGGCGCGCTCGGCCACCCGCTCGACGACCTCGAGATCGACTACGCCGGACTCAACCACCTCGGCTGGCTCACCGCGCTGCGCCACGACGGGCGCGACCTGCTGCCGGGCCTGCTCGCCGACGACGCGGCCCTCGGCGGCATCGAGGAGGGCCAGCTCTTCGGCACCGACTGGCTGCGCTCGCTCGGGGCGCTGCCGAACGAGTACCTCTTCTACTACTACTGCACGCGCGAGGCCATCGCGCAGATCAGCGGCGCCCACGAGACCCGCGGCGAGTTCCTCGCCGGGCAGCAGGCCGACTTCTACGCCGCCGTGGCGGCCGACCCCGGCGCCGCGTGGCAGCGGTGGGACGCCGTGCGGCGCGAGCGCAACGCGACCTACATGCAGGAGACCCGCGAGGGCGACGACGGGACGCACGAGCGCGCGGAGGCCGACGTCGAGGGCGGCGGCTACGAGGGGGTCGCCCTCGCGCTCATGGCCGCCATCGCGCGCGACGAGCCGGCCCGGCTCATCCTCAACGTCCGCAACGGTGGCACCGTCGCCTGCCTGCCCCCCGACGCCGTCGTCGAGGTGCCCTGCCGCGTCGACGCGTCCGGGCCGGCTCCGCTGCCGGTCAGCCCGCTGCCCGGCCACGCCCTCGGGCTCGTGCAGCAGGTCAAGGCCGTCGACGAGCTCGTCATCGCGGCGGTCACGCAGGGCTCCGCCGCGCTCGCCGTGCAGGCCTTCGCGCTGCACCCGCTCGTCGACTCGGTGGGCGTCGCGCGCGAGCTGCTGGCGGCATACCGGCGCCGGCTGCCCGAGCACTACGCCGCCCTGCGCTGAGGGGTGGCACGATCGGGGCATGCGCCTCGACCTCAACGCCGACGTCGGCGAGTCCTTCGGCCCGTGGACCGTCGGCGACGACGCGGCGGTGCTCGGCGTCGTCACGAGCGCGAACGTCGCGTGCGGCTTCCACGCCGGTGACCCCGTCGCCCTGCGCACGACGTGCACGTATGCCGCCGAGCGCGGTGTCGTCGTCGGCGCGCAGGTGGGCTACCGCGACCTCGCCGGCTTCGGTCGCCGGTTCATCGACATGCACCCGGACGAGCTGACGGCCGACGTCATCTACCAGCTGGGGGCGCTCTCGGCGATGGCCCTCGTGTCGGGCACGCGCGTCGCCTACGTCAAGCCCCACGGCGCGCTCTACAACGCGATCGTCCACCACGAGGCGCAGGCGCAGGCGGTCGTCGACGCGATCGTCGCCGTCGACCCGTCGCTGCCGGTGCTCGGCCTGCCGGGCAGCGTCGTGCTCGAGCGGGCGACGGCGGCCGGGCTGCGCGCGGTGCCCGAGGCGTTCGCCGACCGGGCCTACACGCCCGAGGGCCGGCTCGTGCCGCGTTCCGAGCCGGGCGCCGTGCTCCACGACGTCGAGGCGGTGGCCGCCCGCGTCGTGCGGCTCGCGCGCGACGGCGTCGTCACGGCCGTCGACGGCTCGACGGTCGCGGTGCGGGCCGAGTCGGTCTGCATCCACGGCGACACCCCGGGGGCGGTCGCGATGGCGCACGCCGTGCGCGCCGCGCTCGAGGACTCGGGCGTCGAGCTGCGCTCCTTCGCGGGCTGACCCGTGCGAGCCCGCGTGCTGCCGGTGGGCGCCGCCGCGCTGCTCGTCGAGGTGGCCGAGACGCACGCGGCCGTGCGGCTGCGGGCGGCCCTGGCCGAGCACCTGGTGCCGGGCGCGGGCCCGTGGGGGCTCGTCGACCACCTCGTCGTCGGGGCCCGCACCGTGCTCGTCGTGCTGCGCGGGCCCGGTCGCGCGGACGAGGTCGGCCGGGCGTGCCTCTCGGTCGCGGAGGCGCTGCCCGATCCTGCGGACGAGGGCGATGGGGGCGACGCGCCGCCGCCGGGTGCGCGGGTCGTCGAGGTGCCGGTGCGCTACGACGGCCCCGACCTCGACGACGTCGCCCGGCTGACCGGGCTGACCCGCGAGGAGGTCGTGCGGGCCCACACCGGTGCGACGTGGCGGGTCGGCTTCGGCGGCTTCGCGCCCGGCTTCGCCTACCTCGTCGGCGGCGACGAGCGGCTCCGGGTGCCGCGGCGCGCCGACCCGCGCCCCCGCGTGCCGGCCGGGTCGGTCGCCCTCGCAGGCGAGTTCGCGGGCATCTACCCGCACGACTCTCCGGGTGGGTGGCAGCTGCTCGGCTCGACCTCGCTCGCGGTCTGGGACGAGCGCCGAGACCCGCCCGCCCTCCTCGCGCCGGGCGACGTCGTCCGCTTCGTCGAGGAGACGCACCCGAGGGCGCCCGTCGAGGCGGCAGGTGCCCGGGCGACGGGCAGCCGCGTCTCCTCGACGGGGCGGACGGCGGACCGGGCGATGCCGCGGGGTGTGGAGGTGCTCGCGACCGGGCCGCTGACGCTGGTGCAGGACCTCGGGCGCCCGGGTCTCGCCGACGCGGGCGTCGGGCGGTCGGGCGCGGCCGACCCGGCGGCATACCTGCTCGGCCTGCGACTGCTGGGGCACCGCTCGGGGCCGGGCGACGCGCACCCGGCGTCGCTCGAGGTGACGCTCGGGGGCCTGTCGGTGCGCGCGCGGGGCCACCTGCTCGTCGCCCTGACGGGGGCGCCGTGCCCGGCCACCGTCGACGGCCGGCCGGTGCCGCACGCCGCCCCCGTGGTGCTCGCCGACGGGCAGGTGCTGACCCTCGGCGCACCCCGCGCGGGCCTGCGCACCTGGCTCGCGGTGCGTGGCGGCATCGCCGTCGACCCGGTGCTCGGGTCGCGCTCGACCGACACCCTCGCGCGTCTCGGGCCACCCGTGCCGGCGGTGGGCGACGTGCTGCCGGTCGGGCCCCCGCCGCGTGCCCTGCCCCACGTCGACGTCGCCCCGCACCGCGCGCTCACCGACGACGACGTCGTGCTCGACCTCCTGCCCGGCCCCCGGGCGGGGTGGTGCGACCTCGACGACCTCGTGGCCGAGGCCCGCGCCGTCTCGTCGCGCAGCAACCGCGTCGGGATCCGCTTGGAGGGCAAGCAGATCCGCTGGACGAGTAGGTATGCCGACCGCGAGCTGCCGAGCGAGGGCCTCGTCCCCGGGGCGGTCCAGGTGCCGCCCGGCGGGGAGCCCGTGCTGTTCCTCGCCGACCACCCGGTGACCGGCGGCTACCCGGTCGTCGCCGTGGTCACGCCGGCGTCGCTCCCCGTCGCGGCCCAGCTGCGCCCCGGCCAGCGGGTGCGGCTGCGTCTCGTCCGCTGACGCGGGGCGGGCCCGGCGGCCGCGGGAGCGGTAGATTCGGGACGACCCGCGGGGCCAGCGCGACAGGAGAGACATGTTCGCCAGGATCGTCGTCGGATACATCCCGACCGCAGAAGGAGTCGCGGCGCTCGACACCGCGGTAGAGCTCGCCCGGCAGGACGGCGCGCACCTCACGGTCGTCAACACCGGCCGGGACGGCAACTACGCCGACCCGACGTTCGCGACGGCGGAGGACATCGACACGATCGACCTCCAGCTGGCCAACGCCGACGTCGCCCACGACGTGCGCCAGCCGACGAGCGGGCGCCCGGCCGCCGACGAGATCCTCGCGGCGGCCACCGAGGTCGACGCCGACCTCGTCGTCATCGGGGTGCGCCGCCGCTCGCCCGTCGGCAAGCTCGTCACCGGCAGCACGGCCCAGCAGATCCTGCTCGACGCCCCCTGCGCCGTGCTCGCCGTCAAAGCCCGCCCCTGACCCGCAACACACCGAGCAAGTCGCAACTCACCGGGATCGGATCGCGGTGTGTTGGGCTTTTCTCGGTGTGTTGCCGTCAGGGGGTGGTGACGCGGACCTCGCCGGCGTCGTGGTGGTGGTGCGGCGGGAACGTCGCGACCGTGCCGGAGCCCAGCTGCTCGTGCACGCTCGGCTGCCGGGGCACGACCATCGCGACCTCCGCGCCGCCCCACCGCGAGGTGCCGAGCTGCACCCGACCGCCGCGACGGCCGGCGGCGTCGCGCACGAGCGAGATGCCGAGCCCGGTCTGCGACAGCTCGTCGCGCACGAGTCCCGCGCCGAGACCGTCGGACCCCGAGTGCGTGCCGGCCCCGCCCGGGGCGCCGGCCGCGAGCACCTCGGGCGCGAAGCCCGGGCCGGAGTCGGCCACGCCGATGGCGATCGTCTCGTCGCCGGTCAGGCGCACGAACAGCTCGACCGTGTCGCCCTCGCGGGTGTAGCGCACGGCGTTCTCCACGAGCGTGTCGAGGCAGGCCCGCAGCCGCTCGGGCGAGCCCCACAGCGAGCCGCCCCAGGCGTCGACCCGCCAGTCGCGGTCGACGACCGTCGACCAGCGCTCCGCGGTGCTGCGCACGAGGGCGTCGACGTCGACCCGCGACATGTCGAGGTCGGCCGTGACGCGCATGCTGCGCACGAGGCGCTCGCACACGCGGGTCAGCCGGGCCAGCTCCTCCTCGACGACGCGCACGTCGGCCGCCACCTCCGCGTCGAGCGGCCTGGCGGCGATGGCCTCGAGGTAGCCGCGCGCGATCGTCAGGGGCGAGCGCATCTCGTGCGAGGTGCGCTGGGTCAGCACCTCGCGCGTGCGGGCGGCCTCGCGCTCACGGTCGGCGAGCGCGGTGAACGCCGCGAGCGCGCTCTGCCGGCGACGCACGTGCCACACCATGAGCAGCATGAGCGTCAGCATGAGCGGCACCTCGGTCGTCTCCTGCCACTCGAGCACGCCGTCGAGCACGCGGTGCACGAGGATCGAGCCGGTGACGAGGGTGAACCCGCCGAGCGTCCACCACGTGGCGACCGGGCTCCACGGGGCGAGGCCGAAGCAGAGCGCGAAGGTGGCCCACGCCACGTGGTAGGGCACCGTCTCGCTGCCGGGCAGGGCGATCATCGCGGCCGAGCACACGCTGGCCACGCCCACCGAGACCCACAGCATCCGGTTGCGCATCGTCAGTCCTCGTAGAGGCAGTAGCCGACCCGGCGCACCGTCTCGACGGGCAGCCCCTGGCCGAGCTTGCTCCGCAGGCGACCGACGCACACCTCGACGACGTTGCTGCCGGGGTCGAAGTCGAGCCCCCACACGTCGTGGAGCAGCTCCTCGCGGCGGCACACCTGGCCCTTGCGGCGCATGAGGTGGGCGAGCAGGGTGAATTCGCGCTCGGTGAGCGCCACCCCGGTGCCGGCGAAGGTCGCGCGGCGGCGGTCGAGGTCGAGGCGCACGCCGCCGGCCTGCAGGAAGCGCTCCTGCGTGACCGGTCGGGCGCCGCCGACGTTGCGCCGCACCCGGGCGAGCAGCTCGGTGAGGCTGAACGGCTTCGCGACGACGTCGACGGCACCGTGCTCGAGGGCCTGCACGCGCACGCCGACCTCCGTGACCCCGGAGAGCACGATGACCGGCGTCGTGTCCTGGCGGTCCGACATCTCGCGCAGCACGGCGAGCCCGCTGTCGCCGGGCATGACGAGGTCGAGGAGCACGAGGTCGATCGCCCCCGAGCCGAGCCGGTCGATCGCGGCGTTCGCCGTGGCCGCCGTCACCACCGAGTGCCCCTCGGACGACAGCGACTTCGCGAGGAGGCCGCGGATGCGCTCCTCGTCGTCGACGACCATGACCGTTGCCATCGGACCCCCTCGTCCCCTGCAGTCCCCCGGCGCGCCCGTGGGCTGGACGCGCGTCCCCGATCCGTCCCCTGTCAGCCGGTGCGGCCCCGGTGGCCGTGCCCACGCGACCAGTATCGGCACGCGATCGGGGCGACCGCGAGGGATGCGGCGAAAGCGCTGGGAATGCGGGTCCGCAAAGGTGTCCAACCGGGACGGGTCCGGCGCGTTCCTGACAGGTTCATGACAGCGGCCTCTCGACCGGCTGAGCAGTGGATGAGGCGTGACCCCTCGGTCCCGTGACAGTTCGCTGAGGCGCGGTGGCGACCTGCTCACGACCTCCTCCGCCCTCTGCGAGCGTCGCGAGGACGACAGGCTCGGCCGGAGCCTGGCCGTGACCACGTGGGAGTCATCGTGAACGCACGAGAGCTGCGCAGGCGTACCTATCCGTTCGTCATCGGCGTCGTCGCCGTGGCCGTCTCGGGGTTCACCTCCCTCGGCGGCCCGGCCGCCGCGGCCGCCCAGCGCGGGGCGGCGCCCACGGGGCTCACGGCGGTCACGTCGCCCGCGGCGGTCGCGGCCGCGCCGTCCGTCGTCACCGTGGCCGACTGCCCCACCGGCACCCCCGGCGGCACGGGCTGCATCTCGATGACGGTGACGAGCGCGCGCAGCGTCAACACGGGGCCGGGCTTCGTGCAGAAGGGGTCGGCCGTCAGCGGCTACCACTGGATGGTCAACGAGGACGACACCGGCAACCCCGGCACCGCGGCCAGCCCGCTGCTCGACCGCTGCCTGCCCTCCCGCGCTCCCGGCGGCAGCACGAAGCCGGCCACGAGCCCGGGCGAGCCCACCGAGCCGTATGCCGACACGTGCCCCTGGCCGTCGGTGCGCACCACGTCGGGCCACTCGAAGATCGTCGCCCAGGGCGACTCCACCGACCTCTCGGCCGCGACGAAGCTGAAGGGCCTGCCGCCCGGGAAGTACCTCGTCTCGGTCACCGCCCCCGACTTCAAGATCGACGGGGCGCACTTCGGCGTCGTCGCCGGCCGCGAGACCGCGGTCGCCGTCGAGATGCAGCCGCTGCCGCTGCCGCTCGCGACGATCAAGATCCAGGTCTTCAACGACAACGTGCCGACCGACGGCACCTACGAGGCCGACGCCGAGCAGGGGCTCGCCGGCTTCACCGGCAACCTCAGCGACGTGCTCGGGCCGGTCAGCGTCGACTACTACGGCAACGCCCTCTGCACGGCCTACCTGCACGACGCGAACGGGCGCGTGCGGTTCGACGCCGACGGCAAGCCGCTCGTCGACGCCGCCCACTCCACCGGCCGGTGCACGAGCGACGCTCGGGGCGTCATCACCATCCCGAACCTCGGGCCGAACCGCTACGGCGCCACCGTGTCGCCCCCGGCGGGGCAGTCCGGCTGGGTGCAGACGACGACCCTCGAGGGCGGCCACGACCACGACATCTGGATCCAGGAGGGCGACACCGGCCTCGACACCGAGTTCATCAAGGGCGCCGAGCCGGTGCCCGCCACCCAGTTCGGCTTCGTGCGCACCAAGGCGCTGCCCACCTCCGCCGCCACCGGTGAGGTCAAGGGCGTCGCCGTCGCCGGCCTGCCCTACATCGGCGGCCAGAACGGCCAGGTCGTGCCCGAGACCGGCTGGGCCGGGGCGAAGTACGCCGGCCCCATCCCCTCGCCGTGGGTGGCGCTGTCGGACCTCACCGCCGGTGACGCCGCGGTCTACGTCGGCCGGGGCGCCGCGAACGGCTCGTTCGACATCAAGAACGTGCCCGACGGCACCTACCAGCTGACGATCTGGGACGACGCCCAGGACTACATCCTCTGGAGCTTCAACGTCGAGGTGAGCGACGGCGCCCTCATCGACGTCGGCAACAAGATGCTCGTCGGCTGGTTCACCCACATCCGCGGCACCGTCTTCGTCGACGACAACGGCAACGGCCGGCGCGACCCCGGCGAGGACCCCGTGCCCGGCTTCACCCTCACGGTCCGCGAGCGCGACAACTCCCTCATGGACCAGTACACGAACCTCACGACGACGAGCGACAACGGCGTCTACGACATCAAGGAGGGCTACCCGCTCGGCAAGTGGCTCGTCCTCGAGGGCTTCAACACCCGCTACCGCACGACCGGCATCACCTACCAGGCCGACAACGAGGACAGCCCGACCACGACGCTCGGGGCGCTCGTCGACATCGACTTCCTGCCGATCATCGGCCTGTCGGGCCGCATCGACTGGGGTGTCGAGCCGTATGCCGCCACCGAGAACGGCGGCATCGCGGCGACCGTCTCCTACGACGTCACCCGCAACGAGCTCGACCCGGCCGACGCCGTGAGCGAGGACTACCAGCCGGGCATCCCGGACGTGAAGGTGCACCTCTACCAGAGCGTGCCCTGCACGGCCCCGGCCGACGAGCGCGACGACGCGTGCCGGCAGGGCAAGGCGATCGTGCCGCTCACCGTGCCCAACCCCGACTACGACGCCGTCACCAACCCGAGCGTGCCGCAGCGGATCACGAACCCCGACCCGCAGCGCGGCGCCCTCGTCAAGGGTGCCGAGGTCACGGACGCCTACACGAGCGAGACGTGGGCGGCCCCGCGGGGCTGCACGGCCCGCCAGTGGGACGGCACCGAGATGACCGACCAGCTCGCCCTGCCCGAGTCGGGCGCCGACGCGAACAACCTCTGCGTCGAGGCCCCGATGATGGGCGTCCAGGTCGGCCCGTCCGACAGCACGCCCGGCGCGGCCGGGCAGACCGTCAACGGCAACTACGGCTTCGGCGACCTCGCCGCCGGCGACTACATCGCCGCCGTCGAGGTGCCGACCGACCCGGTCGACGGCAAGCCGATGTACCAGGTCACCCGCGAGGAGGACGTCAACGTCTTCGACGGCGACAGCTACCTCACGCAGGAGAACTTCCCGCCGAGCTCGGTCGAGGCCGCGGCCGGCGACCCGGGCACCGGCAACGACCCGACGCCGCCCACCCAGCCCCCGTCGCAGGGCGCGGGCATCATCTCCTCCTGCGCCGGTGCCTTCCACACCGTGCGCGTCACGAACCCGGCCTTCCTCGACGGCGGCGGCAGCCCCTTCGAGGGCCAGGAGCGGCCGCTGTGCGACGCCAAGCTCGTCACCGTCCGCAACGGGCAGACCGTGGCGCCGAACTTCAACCTCTTCACGCCCGTGCCGATCCCGACCCACTTCTGGGGCCTGACGATCAACGACCTCGGGCTCGCGCTCGACCAGCGCAGCGCGAACTTCGGCGAGGCCCAGGGCCTGCCCCACGTCCCGATGGGCCTCTACGACTGGAGCGGCCGGCTCGTCGACACCGTGCACACCGACTTCAACGGCTTCTACGAGGCGCTCGAGCCCTCGACGGGCACCTACAACTGCCCCGTGCCGGCCGGCCCGTGCCCGAACATGTACCGCTTCACCGGCAACGACCCCGGCGCACCGGGTGACCCGAACCCCGACTACAACCCGGCCTACCGGACGATCAGCACGAACTTCCAGGGCTGGCCGGGCCTCTACACCGTGACCGACACGGCGCCCACCCAAGCGGCGGCCACCGTGCTCGCCCCCGGCACCACCGCGTCGAACCCGGCCCGGTGCGACCTCGGCACGACCGACCCGCAGCTGCTCGCCGTCGACCACCCCTACGTGCGGCCCAGCGGCACCGGGCGCACCGTCA
This sequence comes from Terrabacter sp. NPDC000476, assembly GCF_040300125.1. Taxonomy (NCBI): domain Bacteria; kingdom Bacillati; phylum Actinomycetota; class Actinomycetes; order Micrococcales; family Intrasporangiaceae; genus Terrabacter; species Terrabacter sp. NPDC000476. The sequence goes on along the minus strand of NZ_JBEPDF010000002.1, from coordinate 489,076 downwards.
CCGTGACGGGCAAGGGCTTCGGGGCGACCCGCGGCACCGGCACCGTGACGCTGACGAACGCCGCGGGAGCGGCGGTCACCGGGGTGACCGTGACCGGCTGGTCGGACACGAGCATCTCCTTCACCGTGCCCGCGCTGTCGACGAACAGCCGCGGCGCCCTCAAGGTGTCGGTGACGAACGGCGCGAAGCGCTCGACGTACAACGGCATCACGGTCTGGAACCTCGGCACCGCCCCGGGCCTCAACGCCTCGACCGTCGACAACCCGAACGTCGCCGAGGTCGGTCCCGGTCGGCCGTATGCCACCGTGCAGGCCGCGCTCGAGGCCGCCACCCCGACGTCGGCCAAGCGCTACTGGCTCGTCGTCGTGTGGCCCGGAGCGACGTCCGCGCTCAACCCGCGGGGTGAGTACAACGAGAACCTCCTCGTGCACCACCGCGTCGCGATCCAGGGCGTCGGCCCCGGCGGCTTCACGACGAAGGCCGACGGCTCGCCGCTCTGGGTGCCCGGCTCGATCCTCGACGGCTCCGGCTTCAGCCCCGACCTGCCGGCGGGCCAGGCCTGGATCACCCGGCTCGGCACGCTGACCTACAGCGGCGAGGCCGACGTGCCCGACGCCGCCACGATCACCGTGCTCGACGACCCGGCGCGCGCGACCCTCGACAACACGGCATACCCGGTCGTCATCGACGGCTTCCAGGTGACCGGCGGCTCGCAGAGCGACTTCCCCGGCAACGTCAACGTCCTCACGGGCGGCGTCAAGACGCCGTACGGCGCCACCGGCGCGCTCGTCACCCAGGGCGGCGGCATCTACCTGCACGCCAACAACCGCGGCGTGCGGATCACCGACGACGTCGTCGTCGGCAACAGCGGCAGCTACGGCGGCGGCATCCGGGTGGGCACGCCCTACACCGGCGACAACCGCAACTACGACCCCGTCATCGCCGACAACCAGGTGCTCAACAACGGCGGCACCAACCTCGCCGGCGGCATCGGGCTCTTCACCGGCAGCGACGGCTACGTCGTGCGGCACAACGCGATCTGCGGCAACTTCTCCGCGGAGTACGGCGGCGCCCTCACGGCCTTCGGCTACATGAGCAACCCCGGTGGCAGCAACGGCGGCACGATCGCCGGCAACACCATCTGGTTCAACAGCTCCTACGACGAGGGCGGCGCGGTCATGCTCGCCGGCGAGCTGCCGGCCACGCCGACCGGGCTGAGCCCCGGCACCGGCGCGGCGACGATCGACGCGAACGTCATCGACGCCAACCTCGCGAGCGACGACGGCGGCGGCATCCGGCTGCTGCAGGTGAGCGGCTCGCACGTCAGCAAGGCCGACCCGCAGACGATCGCGATCACGAACAACACGATCACGAACAACGTCTCGGCCCACGAGGGCGGCGGCATCGCCCTCGACGACGCCGCGTTCGTCACGATCGTCGACAACACCGTCGCCGGCAACCTGACGACGGCCACGGCGGTCACCTCGGACGGCCTGCCCGCACCCGCGGGCCTCGCGACCGGCCCGAACAGCGACCCGCTCATGGCCAAGCTCACGAGCAGCGGCCTCTCCGCGAGCGCCTTCGCGCTCGTCAAGGTGAACGGCCAGTCGACGTTCAGCAGGCCCGTGCTGCTCGACAACGTCTTCAACGACAACCGGGCCGGCACGTTCGTCGGCGGCTACGTCTACGGCATCGGTGGCACCCTGCCCGACGGCTCCGCCAACAGCGTCGACCCGTGGGACATGGGCGTCGTCGGTGACCCCGGCCTGCTGCACCCCGTCTCGAGCGTGCTGCAGACCACCCTCGGCACCGACGGCGGCTCGAACGTCACCGTGACGGACACGGCGGGCTTCGTCGACCCGACGCCCGAGCTCACCGTCACCGTCCTCGCCTCGCGCACCTTCCCGGCCTTCCGGGAGGCGGCCATCGTCACGGCGCTGCTGCCCCCGCGGCTGCGTGCGGACTACCACCTCACGGGCTCCGGCTCGCCGGCCTACGGCCGGGGCGCCGCCAGCACCTCGGTGACGCTCGGCACGCAGACCGTGCTCGGGTTCCCGGTCCCGTGGACCGTCACCGTCAACGCCGCCCCTCGGGACATCGACGGCCAGGCCCGGCCGACGGTCGTCGGGACCTCGAGGCGCTACGACGCGGGCTCCGACCAGTTCGTCCCGTGACCCCCCAGACAGGCCCCCGGGGTGCGTCGACGACCCCGTTGACACCCCCCCGGTACCCCGGGGGCCCCTCCACCACCAGCACCCGTCCGACCGCGGCCGGACCGACCTCAGGAGCAGCACATGTCCGACGAATCTCGCTCCACCCCCACCGGGGGTGCGGGGCTCGGCCGCAGGGCCGTCGTGCTGGGCGGCGCCGGCGCCCTCGGCAGCGTCCTCCTCGCCTCGCGCGCCACCTTCGGCCAGCAGGCGAAGCGGCCGACCGTCGTGCGCGCGGCCGGCGCCGGCCCGGTCAAGTCGGTGCACCTCGCGGGCACGGACGGCTGGGTGAGCATGCCGGCCGGCTCGCCGCCCGACCTGCCCTTCTACCCCGACTCGCTCGCCCCGCCCGGCTTCGACACCTACGTCTTCGGCTTCCGCGACGTCACGTCGATGACGACGGCCCAGGAGGTCGCGGCCGTGCGCGGCAAGGCGCAGATCTCCGCGCCGATGCTCGCCTTCGACGAGGGCGACGAGGTGACGATCACGCTGAGCAACCTCGGGCTGCTGATGCGCCCCGACCTCTTCGACGGGCACACCCTGCACTGGCACGGCTTCGTCAACGCGATCCCGCTCTTCGACGGCGTGCCCGAGCTGTCGCTCGCCGTGCCGATCGGGCGCGACCTGTCCTACTACTACCGCCCCCACGACGCCGGCACGTACATGTACCACTGCCACTTCGAGGACGTCGAGCACGTGCAGATGGGCATGACGGGGATGGTCTTCGTGCGGCCCGCGCAGAACGGCACCCGGGTCGGCTCCGTGCCGACGGGGGCCCGGCTCACCTACGCCTACAACGACGGCGACGGCAGCACCCGCTACGACCGTGAGTTCGCCTTCATGCTCACCGAGCTCTGGTCGGCCGCGCACTACCGCGACGCGCACATCCAGGTGAGCGACTGGACCGACTACGCGCCGAGCTTCTGGCTGCTCAACGGCCGCGGCTACCCCGACACGGTCGCGCCGAACGGCGACCCGCGGTCGACCGCCGGTGGTCGCCTGCAGTACCAGCCGATCAGCTCGCTCATCACGTGCAACGTCGGCGAGACCGTGCTGCTGCGCCTGTCGAACCTCGGCTACCAGAACCACGCCCTGACCCTCGACAACGTCGACATGCAGGTCGTCGCCAAGGACGCGAGCCTGCTGCGCGGGCGCGACGGCTCGAACAACTACCTCAGCACGAACACCGTCGACGTCGGCCCCGGCGAGAGCCGCGACGTGCTCGTGACACCGCGCGTCGAGGGCGAGTTCCTGCTCTACGACCGCAGCTACGCCTACCTGGGCAACGGTGGCGGGCCGGGGTGGGGCGGCATGATGACCGTCCTCCGCGTCGGCCCGGCCGGAACGTACGGCCCCCAGACCGAGCCCAACACCTGAGCAGCCGACGGAGGACGATCATGCACCTTTCCCGATCTTCAGGGTCCGGCCGTCGCAGCCGTCTGCGGGCGGCATGGACCGCTCGCACCCGCCGGCGCACCGGCATCCTCGCCGCCGTGGTCACCGTCGTCGCCTCCGTCGCCGTCGGTGCGACGACGGGCGCGCAGGCCGCCACCTCGGAAGGCCTTCTCTGCCAGACGGATCCGCAGCAGACCTTCTCGCTGACGGCCCGCTCTGGCTACGTGACGACCCCGGACGGCAACAGCATCTACATGTGGGGCTACGGCATGAGCTCGGGCCGGTTCCAGCTGCCCGGCCCGGTGCTCTGCGTCACCGCCGGGCGCCCGGTCACGGTCATCCTGCACAACACGCTGCCGGAGGCCACCTCGATCCTCTTCCCGGGCCAGAAGGGGGTCAAGGCGAACGGCAACCCGGCCCAGCCGCAGTTCGTCACCGACACCACCGGGACGACGAGCTCGCTCACCTCGCTCGTGCAGGCCGCGCCCGCCGACAGCGGGTCGGTCACCTACACCTTCACGGCCGGCTCGCCGGGCACCTACCTCTACACGAGCGGCACCGACGTGACCAAGCAGCAGCAGATGGGGCTCTACGGGGCGCTCGTCGTGCGGCCGGCCACCGCCGCCGGGCAGGTCAACGACCGCGCCGACTCGGCCTTCAACCCGCAGCACGAGTACGTCTACCTCCTCTCGGAGATCGACCCCGAGGTGCACCTCGCCGTCGAGCGCAGCCAGCCCGTCGACTGGGCGTCCTACAACGCCCGCTACTACCTCATCAACGGGCGGAGCATGCCCGACACCCTGGCCCCGAACAACGCCTCGTGGCTGCCCAACCAGCCCTACGGCGCCCTCGTGCACATCAAGCCGTGGGACGCCGCGACGAACCCCCTGCCGGCGGTCATCCGCTACCTCAACGCGGGACGCGTCAACTACCCGTTCCACCCGCACGGCAGCGACGAGCGGGTCGTCAACAAGGACGGCCACCCCCTGCAGGGCACGGGTTCGACGGCGCAGGACCTCTCGTACCTCAAGTACGACATCGACGTGATGCCGGGGCAGACGGTCGACGCCCTCATGGACTGGCGCGACGTCGAGCACTGGGACGCCCTGACCAACCCGATCCCGACCCAGCTGCCGGCCATCACCGACCAGGACCTCGTCGGCGCGGACACGTGGTTCAGCGAGAGCCCCTACCTCGGCAAGCAGGGCACCTACCCGTCGAACATCACGGTCAACAACGAGTGCGGCGAGTACTACCACGTGGCCCACAGCCACGCGCTCCAGCAGGCCACCAACTACGGCGCAGCCTTCGGCGGCATGATGACGGTCTTCCGCATCGACCCGCCCGCCGGTTGCCCGGCGAGCTGAGGACGATCCGATGACCTCTCGACCAGTCAGCCTCCGGCAGCGCCTCGCGATCACCCTCGCCGCCGTCGCGCTCGCCCCCGTCTCCCTCGCCGGTGGGGCGCTCGCCGCGCCCGTGCCGTCGGCGGCGCCGGCTGCCGGCCCGGCGGCGGCGCCCGCCCTCGCGCCCGCCGCGTCCCCGGCCTCCGTGGCGGCCCCCGCCGCCGCGGTGGGCAAGCTCGCACCGAGCCCCGGGTGCACCGTCACGCCGGCCACCGCCACCGACCCCGAGGCCGTCGCGTGCGACCTCTGGGCCAAGCCGGGCACCAACGGGGTGACCGGCCAGCCGATCACCGTGTGGGGCTACTCGGCGACGGAGGCAGGCGCGGCCACGGCCCCCGGCCCGGTCCTCGTCGTCCGCGAGGGCGACAGGGTCACCGTCACGCTGCACAACGGCCTGACCCAGCCCACGTCGCTCGCCTTCCCCGGCCAGCCGGCGACCGCCTTCACCGCCGGCCTCCCGACGACCGAGCGCCTGGCGGGCGTGGCCGTCGGCGGCACCGCGACGTATGCCTTCACGGCCGGTCGGCCCGGAACCTTCCTCTACGAGGCGGGTCACACGAGCGACGGTGCCCGCCAGGTCGCCATGGGGCTCGCGGGCGCGCTCGTCGTGCTCCCGGCCGACGGGACGGCATACGGCCACAGCTACGACGACGAGGCGGTGCTCGTGCTCAGCGAGATCGACCCCCGTCTCAACGCGCACCCGGACACCTTCGACATGCGCGAGTTCTCGCCCGCCTACCGCCTCATCAACGGCAAGCCCTACCCGGTCACCGACCCCGTGCCGACCGACCAGGGGCACACGGTGCTGCTGCGCTACGTCAACGCGGGCGCCGAGTCGCACACCATGTCGACGCTGGGCGGCGAGCAGGACGTGCTGACCCACGACGCCCACCCGCTGGCCTTCCCCGAGCCATCGGTCGTCGTGCCGGTCGAGCCGGGCGTCACGACCGACGTCCTCGTGGCGATGCCCTCGGGACCGGAGGCCAAGGTCGCCGTCTACGAGTCGGCCGCCCGCCTCGACAACGCCGGGCAGACGACGGCCGACCCGATGGCGCTCGCCTTCGGCGGCATGCTCACCTTCCTCGACACGAACGCGCCGCCGCCGAGCTCCGACGAGGTCGGTCCGGTCTCGACCGGCATCACGGCCACGCCCAACCCGGCCGACGGCACCGGTGCGGTCACCGTCACCGCCACCGTCAGCGACACCACGACGGGCGGTCACTTCGTGGCCGGCGCCGAGTTCGTCGTCGACGACGCGGTCACGGTCGGGGTCGGCTTCGGCACCCCGATGTCCGGCACCTTCGGCACCTCCGCGACGACGACGGTGACCGGCTCGATCCCCGCCGTCGCCACGGCGGCCGACTGCGCGGGCCCGATCCCGCCGGTCGACCTGCACTGCCTCACCTCGGCCAAGCACACGGTCTTCGTGCGCGGCGTCGACACGGAGGGCAAGTGGGGCGTCATCGGCTCGGTCGTGCTCAACCTCGCCAAGACGGGCCCGCAGACGACCGCGCTCAGCGTCAGCCCGCGCCCGGCCAGCGGCAAGGGAGCCGTCACGGTGAGCGCCACCGGTGACGACACCGCGGCCGGCGGCACGATCACGGCCGCCGAGTACTTCGTCGGCGCCGTCGGCACCGACGGCCAGGGCGTGCCCATGACGCTCAACCGGGTCGCGACGAAGGTGGCCGAGACCGGCACCATCGCGGCCGCGACCGTCGCCGCGCTCGGTGAGGGCACGACCCAGGTCTGGGTGCACAGCCGCAACTCCCAGAACATCTGGGGACCGGCGGTGCCCGTCGACCTGACCGTCGACCTCACCGCCCCCGCGGTCAACGCGAGCACGGTCGGCCCCAACCCGACGAACGCCGTCGTCAGCTCGAAGTCGTACCCCGGCTACCTCGTCGTCTCGGCGGAGCTGCAGGACCGCGACGCGGCCAACGGGCTGCAGAGCACCGTCACGGCCGGCGAGGCCTTCATCGACCCGACGAGCACGACCCCGGTCTTCGGCAAGGGCCTCAGCCTCATCGCGGTCGACGGCGCCTTCGATTCCCCGACCGAGCAGGTCTACGGCCTCATCCCGCTGACCCAGGTCAAGGCGATGACGCCGGGCGAGCACAAGGTCTACGTCCACGGCAAGGACGCCGCCGGCAACTGGGGCAGCCTCACCCTCGACAACGCCCTCGTGCGGCTGCTCGTCGACAAGACGGCTCCCGTGCTCGGCGCGCTCACCGGCTCGCCGAACCCGACGAACGGCGCGACGACGCTGACGCTCGCGGCACCGGTCACCGAGGCGGTGCTCCCGTCCTACGCCGGCCCGCGCTTCCAGGCGGCCGAGTACTGGACCGGCACGACCGACCCCGGCGTCGGCAAGGGCACCCGCGTGCAGATCACCGACACGGGCACCGGCGTCTCGGCGGCGATCCCGCTCGGCGGGCTGCTGCCCGGCACCGTGACCGTCTCCCTCCGGGTGCAGGACGCGGCGGGCAACTGGAGCAACGCCGTCACCACCTCCGTGCAGGTCGTCCGAGGGAACGCGATCTTCAGCGACACCTTCGACAGCGGCAACCTGCTCGCGTGGACGGCGCGCACCGGTGCGGTCTCGGCGACGGCGGCGGCCGGCATCCCCGCCGGTGGCACCAACATCGGCCTCGCGGCCACGCTGCCCGGTGGTGGCGGCAACGCCCCCGCCTACGTCACCGACGACACGCCGCTCGACGAGACCGGCTACCACGCCCAGTTCTCCTTCAACCCGAACACCCTGTCGACCGGCACCAGCACGACGACGTGGGTGACGCTGTTCGAGGGCCGGACGAGCACCGGGCAGGCCTTCGCGGTGCAGTTCCACCGCGTGGGCACCTCGGCCACGGCGGCGCAGCTGCGGATCGTCATGAACCGCACCCTGCTCGGTGCCACGACGGGCCCTGCCTACACCCTGGGCACCGGTGCGCACACCGTCCGCGTCGACTGGAGCCAGGGCACCAACGGCTCGCTGCGGCTGCTCGTCGACAACGTCCTGCGCGACACGCGCACGGGCGCCAACACCGGCGCCGGGATGCAGGTCCAGTCGGCCCGCCTCGGCATCACCGCCGGCACCACCACCGCGTCGACCATGGCGGGCACGGCCTGGTTCGACACCTTCGTCTCGACCCGGATCAGCATCCCCTGACCCGGCCCCACCCGTGCCGGGGTCACCTGCCCGTGACCCCGGCCGCCAGCTCGGAGGGCAGTCCGAATGAGCACCACCGCCACCACCCCCGTCCCCCCGGCGCCCGGCCCCGACGGGCCGCCGGGAGGCACGACCCCACGGCCCCGACCCCCCCGGCTCCGTGTGGGCCTCGCCGTCCTCGCCGTCCTCGTCGTGGCCGCCCTCGCCCTCGTGGGTGCCCGGTCGCTGCGCGGTGGTGGGGACGGCGAGCGGGCCGTGCCGCAGTCGACCGAGATGGAGACGACGCTCGGCGTGCGCTTCTCGCGGGTCGCGGTCGTCGGCGACGGCGGCCTCGTCACCCTCAGCTACGTCGTGCTCGACCTCGACAAGGCGTCGCGCTTCCAGGCCGACACGAAGCACCCGCCGCTGCTGCGCAGCGAGGCCCGCGCCGGGTCGACGCAGCGGGTGTCGATCATGCGCCAGGGCCACATCAACCGGGCCGGCGCGACGTACTACTTCGTCTACCAGAACACCGGCGGCGCCCTGCGCCCCGGCGAGGACGTGACGATCGAGACCAACGGGCTCCGCCTCGAGCACGTGCCGGTGCTGTGATGCGCGCCCGGAGCCTGCGGTCGGTCCTCGCACTCGTGGTCGCGGCGCTCGCGCTCGTCGTCGGTGGCGCGGCGCCGGCCTCGGCGCACGCCTACCTCGCCTCGAGCAGCCCGGCGGACGGCACGAGCCTGCAGGTCGCCCCCCGGGTCGTCGAGCTGCGCTTCACCGAGCACGTCGTGCTCGAGTCGACCGAGGTGACGATCACCGACACGGCCGGCCGACGGTACGCACCCCGCGCGCTGACGCTCGCCGAGACCGACGAGGACCGCGAGGCGCCGGCGACGATCGTCGCCACCCTGCCGGCGCTGCCGGTCGGTGCCTACCACGTGGCCTGGCGCACCCTCTCGAGCGACGACCTGCACCAGTCGTCGGGCCTGCTCGCCTTCGGCGTGCAGGACGAGGTCACCGCGGCCGGTCCGAGCGAGAGCGCGCCCGACGCGCTCGAGACCGCCGGCCGCTGGGCGGTGCTCTCGGGCCTCGGCCTCGCCCTCGGCGCGCTGCTCCTCTGCGGTCGGCCACTCGCGCGCACGCCCGACCCCCGCACCCGGGCGCTGCTGCGCGCCCGGCTGTGGCGCCTCGCGCGGACCGGGGCCGCGCTCGCCGCGTCGGCGGCCCTGCTCGTCACCGTGCTCGACCTCGCCCGCTTCGGCACGAGCGCCGTCACGACGGGGTATGCCGCCCGCTGGCTCGGGCGCGAGGCCGCCCTCGTCGCCGTGGTGGCGCTCGTGACGACGTGCGCCCCTGCCGAGCGGTCCGCGGCGACGCGGGAACGCCTCGCGCTGGCCGCCGGGCTGGTCGCCGCGCTCCTCACGGTCGCCCTCGGCCACGTCGGCCTGCGTAGCGGTGCGACCTGGGCGATCGCCGCGACGGCCCACCTCGCCGCGGCCTGCGCGTGGGCGGGGGCCGTCGCCTGCCTCGCGCTGCTCGTGCTGCGCCACCGCCGTGAGGGCAGGCCGGGCGGCGAGCTCGCGCCGCTCCTGACCGGCTTCCGGGTGCCTGCCGTCGTGGCGGTCGTCGTCGTGGCGGTCAGCGGCGTCTACCTCGCGAGCGACGTCGTCGTCTCGGTCGACGCGGTGCTGCTCACCACCTACGGGCGCATGCTGCTCGCCAAGCTCGCCGTCGCCGCCCTCGTCGGGGTGCTCGCGCTGCGCACGACGCGCGCCGTGCACGCCCGGAGGGCGTCCGCCGCCGTGCGGCCCCGGGTCGTCGTCGAGGCGGTGGGCCTGACGATCGTCGTCGTGCTCGGCGCGGTGCTCGCGAGCGGCCAGCCGGCCGTGTCGCCCCGACTCGTCATCGCCGAGCCGCCGAGCCGCATCGACGACCGGCCCGTCGCCGACCTCCAGCAGACCGTCGTGCTGCGCCCGAACCGCCCGGGCGCGAGCGTCGCCGTCGTCGACGTGCTCGACACGCGCCGCCCCTCGCCCGGTCCCGTCACCGGAGTCACCGTCGGCGTCGGGTCGGCGACGGCCTCGACCGACGGGGCCGGCGACGGAGCGCCCCGCGGGTCCACCCCGGTGCCGGCGGCCCCGGTCACCCGCGGCCGGTGGGCGGCGGGCGTGACGCTGCCGGCGCAGGGCCCCGTCGACGTGCGCGTCGCCGTGCACCGCCGCGGCCTGCCCGACGTCGTCAGCACGATCCGGTGGGTCGTCGGACCGGATGCCGCCGACGCCCGGGTGCTCGTGTCGAAGGCACCGCTGGCCGGGCCGCTCACCGCCCTCGCGGTGGTGCTCGCGCTCGTCGCCGTCGCCGTCGCCCTGCTGGTCCGCCGCCGCTCCGGACTCTCCCTTCGTGCGCGCGACCGCCGACCCGGTCGCCGGTCGCGACCCGTGCCGAGCACGGGCCGGCGCCCAGACCCGGACCCGGACCCGGACCCGGACCCGGCAGGCTCGGCAGGCTCGGGCCCACGCCCGGGGCAGGCCCCACCGGTGGGTGCGGACGAGACCCGGTTGCTCGGCTCGCGACCCGACTGAACTTCTCCTACCACTCCAGTGGGAAAGGGTCGAAGTCTGGACCCCCTTGGGCGTGGATAAGGCGCGGTTATACATTCGATTACATGACCGTCACCGACACCTCGAGCCCGGACGCCCGCCCGGCGACCCGTCCGCCCCGCCCGGGCCGCTCCAACGGGCAGTGGAAGGTCGACGGCGCCGAGCCGCTCAACGCCAACGAGGTGTGGAAGCAGCAGGAGGGCGGCCTCGGCGTCCGCGAGCGCATCGAGCAGGTCTACGCCAAGGAGGGTTTCGGCTCGATCCCGCCGGAGGACCTCTCCGGGCGGTTCCGCTGGTGGGGGCTCTACACCCAGCGCCGCCCCGGGATCGACGGCGGTCGCACGGCCCAGCTCGACGACACGGAGCTGTCCGACGAGTACTTCATGCTCCGGGTGCGCCTCGACGGCGGCGCGGTCAGCCTCGCGCAGCTGCGCGTCCTCGCCGAGATCAGCCACGAGTTCGCGCGTGGCACGGCCGACATCAGCGACCGGCAGAACATCCAGTACCACTGGATTCGCGTCGAGGACGTGCCGGAGATCTGGCGTCGCCTCGAGGCCGTCGGCCTGCAGACGACCGAGGCCTGTGGCGACACCCCGCGCGTCATCCTCGGCAGCCCGCTCGCCGGCGTCGCGCAGGACGAGATCATCGACCCGACGCCGGTCATCGACGAGATCCTCGGGCTCTACGTCGGCGACCCCGAGCTCGCCAACCTGCCCCGCAAGTTCAAGTCGGCCATCACCGGCCACCCGAGCCTCGACGTCGTCCACGAGATCAACGACATCTCGCTCGTCGGCGTCGTGCACCCGCAGCTCGGTGCCGGCTACGACCTCTGGGTCGGCGGTGGCCTCTCCACGAGCCCCCGCCTCGCCGAGCGCGTCGGCGTCTTCGTGCGGCCCGAGGAGGCGGCCGAGGTCTGGCACGGCGTCATCCGGATCTTCCGCGACTACGGCTACCGCCGGCTGCGCAACAAGGCGCGCCTCAAGTTCCTGCTCGCCGAGTGGGGCGCCGAGAAGTTCCGCCAGGTGCTCCAGGACGAGTACCTCGGCCGCGAGCTGCCCGACGGGCCCCCGCCCGCCCGGGCGACCGGCCCGGGTGACCACGTCGGCGTCCACCTGCAGAAGGACGGCAACCGCTACATCGGTGCGGCCCCGGTCGTCGGGCGCATCAGCGGCGACGTCCTGAGCGGGCTCGCCGACCTCATGGCCCACGTCGGCTCCGACCGGCTGCGCCTCACCCCGCACCAGAAGCTCGTCGTGCTCGACGTGCCGGGACGCTTCGTGCGCGGGGCCGTCTCGCGCCTGGAGAAGCTCGGGCTCAGCACGGCTCCCAGCCCGTTCCGCCGGCACACCATGGCCTGCACCGGCATCGAGTTCTGCAAGCTCGCCATCGTCGAGACGAAGGCGACGGCCGCGACGACGATCGCCGCCCTCGAGCAGCGGCTCGCCGACGTCACCGAGCAGCTCGACACCCCGATCAGCCTCAACGTCAACGGCTGCCCCAACTCGTGCGCGCGCATCCAGACGGCCGACATCGGCCTCAAGGGCCAGCTCGTGACGATCGAGGGCGAGCAGGTGCCCGGCTTCCAGGTGCACCTCGGCGGCGGGCTCGCGTCCGTCGACCGTGACGAGGCCGGCCTCGGCCGCACCGTCCGCGGCCTCAAGGTGACGGCGGACGACCTGCCCGACTACGTCGAGCGCGTCGTGCGCACCTTCCTCGACCAGCGCGAGCCGGCCGAGACCTTCTCCGCGTGGACCCGTCGAGCCGACGAAGGAGCCCTCCTGTGACCGCAGTCCACCTCGCCACCCCCACCGTCCCCCGCCGGCGGCGTCCCGAGTCCGAGCTCAGGGCGCTCGTCGACGAGTTCGACGCGACCCTCGGTGCCGACCCCGAGCGCGAGCCGACCGCCGACGAGGTCGCGGCCTGGGCGGCCTTCCACTTCGGCGGCACGCTCGCCGTGGCCTGCTCGATGGCCGACGCCGTGCTGCCCCACGTCGTCTCGCGCTTCGCGCCCGGCGTCGACGTGCTCTTCCTCGACACCGGCTACCACTTCTCCGACACGCTCGTGACGCGCGACATCGTCGCCGAGGACCTGCCGATCACCCTCGTCAACGTCCTGCCCGAGCTGACCGTCGCCGAACAGGACGCGGCATACGGCCCCCGCCTGCACGACCGTGACCCCGCCCTCTGCTGCCAGATGCGCAAGGTCGAGCCCCTGGCGCGGACGCTCGGTGCCTACGAGGCGTGGGTGACGGGCGTGCGCCGCGAGGAGGCCGTGACCCGTGCCGAGACGCCCCTCGTCTCCTGGGACGAGAAGAACGGCCTCGTCAAGATCAACCCCATCGCCGCCTGGACGTTCGACGACGTCATCACCTACGCCGAGGAGCACCGCGTCGAGGTCAACTCGCTGCTCTCCGACGGCTACCCCTCCATCGGCTGCGAGCCGTGCACCCGCCGGGTCGCGCCCGGCGAGGACCCCCGTGCCGGCCGCTGGGCCGGCTTCGCCAAGACCGAGTGCGGACTCCACACATGACGACGACCGTGAACCCCCCTGCAGCCCGGACGATCCCGCCGCGTGAGCTCGACGGCGCCCCGGACTCACCGAGCGCAGCGGCCCACCGTCCCGGGGCGGAGGACCGTCGGCTGACCCAGCTCGACGCCCTCGAGGCCGAGGCGATGCTCGTCATCCGCGAGATGGCCGGCGAGCTCGAGCGGCCCGCGCTGCTCTTCAGCGGCGGCAAGGACTCCGTCGTCATGCTCCACCTCGCCGCCAAGGCGTTCTGGCCGGCGCCGATCCCCTTCCCGGTGCTCCACGTCGACACGGGCCACAACTTCCCCGAGGTGATCGCCTACCGCGACGAGACCGTCGAGCGGCTCGGCCTGCGCCTTGTCGTCGCGAGCGTGCAGGACTACATCGACGACGGGCGGCTGCGCGAACGAGCCGACGGCACGCGCAACCCGCTCCAGACGATGCCGCTGCTCGACGCCATCGCCGAGCACCGGTTCGACGGCCTCTTCGGCGGCGGCCGCCGCGACGAGGAGAAGGCGCGCGCCAAGGAGCGCATCGTCAGCCTCCGCGACGAGTTCGGCCAGTGGGACCCGAAGAACCAGCGCCCCGAGCTGTGGAACCTCTTCAACCCCCGGCACCGCCCCGGCGAGCACGTGCGCGTCTTCCCGATCAGCAACTGGACCGAGGTCGACATCTGGCGCTACGTCGAGCGGGAGGACATCCCCCTCGCGCCGCTCTACTACGCCCACGAGCGCGAGGTCTTCCAGCGCGACGGCATGTGGCTCGCCGTCGGTCCGGTGAGCCGGCCGCGCGACGACGAGACCGTCGAGACCCGCCTCGTGCGCTACCGCACCGTCGGCGACATGTCGTGCACCGGAGCCGTCGAGTCACCGGCCCGCACCAACGCCGAGATCGTCGTCGAGGTGGCCGCCTCGACCCTGACCGAGCGCGGGGCGACCCGCGCCGACGACCGGATCTCCGAGGCCGCCATGGAGGACCGCAAGAAGGAGGGCTACTTCTGAACACCCCCACGAAGCTCTCCGCTCGTTCCTCGCTCCGATACTTCGCGGGGACCCCAAGACAAGGAACCTTCTGATGTCTGCAACGCTGCTGCGCCTCGCGACGGCCGGCTCCGTCGACGACGGCAAGTCCACGCTCGTCGGACGCCTGCTGCACGACACGAAGTCGGTGCTCTCCGACCAGCTCGCCGCCGTCGAGCGCGTCAGCCGCGACCGCGGCCTCACCGGCGCCGACCTCGCCCTGCTCACCGACGGCCTGCGCGCCGAGCGCGAGCAGGGCATCACCATCGACGTCGCCTACCGCTACTTCGCCACGGCCACCCGCTCCTTCGTGCTCGCCGACTGCCCCGGGCACGTGCAGTACACGCGCAACACGGTCACCGGCAGCTCGACGGCCGACGTCGTCGTGCTCCTCGTCGACGCCCGCAAGGGCGTGCTCGAGCAGACCCGCCGCCACCTCGCCGTCACGGCGCTGCTGCGGGTGCCGCACGTCGTCGTCGCGGTCAACAAGATCGACCTCGTCGACTTCTCGCAGGAGGCCTACGAGCGGGTCGAGGCCGAGGTGCAGGCCGTGGCGCGCGAGCTCGGCGTCGTCGACGCGACGACGATCCCCGTCAGCGCCCTCGACGGCGACAACGTCGCCGAGCGCTCGGCGCGCACGCCGTGGTACTCCGGTCCCAGCCTGCTCGAGCTGCTCGAGGGCCTGCCGCCGTCCGACGACCCGGCGAACGAGGCGTTCCGCCTCCCGGTCCAGCTCGTCATCCGCCCCCAGGGCGCGGCCCGCGACGCGGCGCACGTCGACTACCGGGGGTATGCCGGCCAGGTGGCCTCGGGCGTCGTGCGGGTGGGCGACGAGGTCGTCGCGCTCCCCTCGGGCCGGCGCACGACCGTGACCGGCATCGACCTCGGATCCCGTTCTCTCGACGAGGCGTTCGCTCCGCAGTCGGTGACGCTGCGGCTCGCCGACGAGATCGACATCTCGCGGGGCGACGTCATCGCCGCCGCGACGTCGGCCCCGGAGCCGACGCAGGACATCGCGGCCGTCGTCTGCTGGCTCGGCGACGCGCCGCTGCGCCCCGGGCAGCGCCTGCTGCTCAAGCACGGCTCGCGCACCGTGCAGACCGCGGTCCGCTCGCTCGACGGCGCCCTCGACCTCGACGGCCTGCACGCCGTCGCGGCAGAGTCGTTGGCGCTCAACGACATCGGGCTCGTCACCCTGCGACTCGCCTCGCCCCTGCCCGTCGAGAACTACTCGGCATCGCGGCGCGGCGGCTCGTTCCTGCTCATCGACGCGCACGACGGGCGCACCGTCGCCGCCGGCATGGTCGGGGCCACCCTCCCGACCGCCGCCGGTGCCCCGACCCGGCCCGAGGGGGACGAGGAGTGGGAGATCTGAGCCCCCGAGGCGCCCTGCCCGTCGTCCTCGACCTCACGGGGCGGCTCGTCGTCGCCGTCGGTGGCGGTCCCGTCTCCGCCCGCCGCGTGCACGGCTTCGTCGACGAGGGCGCGCGCGTGCGCGTCGTCGCCCCGTGGGTCTGCGAGGACCTCCGTGACCTCGTCCGCGCCGGGCGCGTCGAGTGGCTGGAGCGCGACTACGCCGGCCCGGCCGACCTCGACGGCGCCTGGCTCGTGCACACCGCCACCGGCGAGCGCAGCATCGACCGCGAGGTGGCCGACGACGCCGAGTCCCAGCGCACGTGGTGCATCGACGCCACCGACGCCGCCACCACGACCGCGAGCACGACCGCCCGCGCCGACGTCACGACGCCCGCCGGTCGGGTCACCGTCGCGACGTATGCCGCCGGCGACCCCGGGCTGTCCGTGGCGGTGCGTGACGGGGTGGAGCGCGCGCTCACGTCCGGCGCCCTCGACCTGCGTCGCACGCGTCCGGCCGCCGGCTGGGTGGCCCTCGTCGGGGGTGGTCCCGGCAGTGACGGCCTCCTCACGGCCCGGGGCCACGAGCTGCTCGCGTCCGCCGACGTCGTCGTCGTCGACCGGCTGGCGCCCCGGGCGGTCGTCGACCGGCTGCCCGCCTCGGTGCGCGTCATCGACGTCGGCAAGACGCCGGGGCACCACCCGGTGCCGCAGTCGCGGATCAACGACATCCTCGTCGAGGAGGCGCAGCGCGGGCTCGGCGTCGTCCGGCTCAAGGGCGGCGACCCCTACGTGCTCGGTCGTGGGGGCGAGGAGCGGCTGGCGTGCGAGGCGCACGGCATCGCGGTCGAGGTGGTGCCCGGTGTCACGAGCGCCGTCTCGGTGCCCGCGGCCGCCGGCATCCCCGTGACGCACCGCGGGGTGGCGCGCGGCTTCACCGTCGTGACCGGGCACGAGGACGTGCCGGCGCTGCCGACGGGCGGCGACCACACGCTCGTGCTCCTCATGGGCGTCACCGCGCTCGCCCGCACGACGCAGCTGCTCGTCGAGCACGGCCGCGCGCCCGACTGCCCGGTGGCCGTCGTGGAGCGGGGCTTCGCGCCCGACCAGCGCACGACGGTCGGCACGCTCGAGACCATCGCGGCCGTCGCGGCCGAGCGGGGGGTGCGGGCGCCGGCGGTCGTCGTCGTGGGCGACGTCGTGCGCCTCGGACCCGACTGGACCCGCGACTGACGCGCGACTGACCCGCACCTCGCTCGACGACGACTCGCGGCCGGAGGGCGGGTCGAGGGTTCAGGCCAGCGCCACGACCTGGGCCTCGACGACCTGCGCCAGCTCCGGCCAGCGCACCGCCTCCGCCCGGCCGCCGAGGGCGGCCACGACGACGGTGCGCCCGGCCGCGCACCACAGCGTCAGCGTGCGGCAGTGCTCACCGTCGAGCACGAACGGCTGCTCGGCCGCCTCGACGCGCGTCGTGCCGGCGACCTCGGGCGCCACCGCGGCGCGCAGCTCTCCGACGTCAGTGAGGCCCTTGCTGCGCGGCATGGTGCGGGGCAGCGCGCGCAGCTCGGCCAGCCCTGCGCGTGCGTCCTCGTCGGACGCGAACGGGATGACCTGCACGAACAGGTCGGCCCGGCCGACCTCCTGGTAGGCGCGCACGCTCGTCACCGACCGGGCCGCCCGGGCCCGCTCGACCGCCGCGCTCGTGCTGCCGCCCGCGCCGGTGCGGTACGTGCGTCCGCCGCGGGTGAGCCACGGGCCGCCGGGCACGTCACCGGCCGCGAGGCAGGCGTTGCGCGAGCCGATCGACCGGAGCTGCGCGAGCATGATGCGTCCGACGTTGGTCACGGGCTCACCCTAGGCCGCGCGCCCCCGGCATCAGCGCACCGCCGCGAGCACGCGATCGATGCGGGGCAGGGTGACCGGGTCGTCGGGGATCTCGCGGAACCAGGCCGCGAGGCGCTCGCGCTCGGTCGCGCTGCTCGCCCCGACCCAGCGCGAGCAGGCGAGCTGGCCGATGTGCGCCTGCTCGGCGACGAGCATCGTGAAGTGACCGCGCCGCAGCACCCGCCCGGGGCCGCCGGCGTCGACGTAGGCGGTGTTGAGGCGCCGGGCGCGCGCCGGGTCGTCGTCGCCGAACTCGAAGAGGACCATGGCGAGCTCCTGGCTGGGGTCCGCCGGTCCGAGGTTCTCGAAGTCGAGCACGCACACCCGGCCGTCGGTCGTGGCGAGCACGTTGTCGGCCCAGAGGTCGCGGTGGCACACGATGGGCGAGGCGTGCGGCTCGAGCACCGACTCGACGGCCACGAGGTCGTCGACGAGCGCGCCGAGCTCGCCGGCGAAGGGTGCGCCCTCGGCGGCCACCCGGGCGTGCAGCTCGCGCCAGCGCTCCTCGCCGAAGCCGGTGGAGAACCAGTTGTCGACCGGCTCGTCGCTCGGCGGACCCGCCCGGTGCAGCCCGGCGAGGGCACGCCCGACGGCCACGGGGTCGAGGTGGCGGCTCGGGGGCCGCAGGTCGACCCACTCGAAGACGCGCACGGCCGTGCCTTCGACGACCGTCGCGACGGCGCCGTCGGCCGTGCGCACGACGGTGGGCGTCAGCACGCCCTGCGCCCGGGCGGCGTCGCTGAGGTCGGCGTCGCGGGCGGCCGTCTCGGGGTCCGGCCGGGCGAACCACTCCTTGACGGCATGGCGGCCCGCCCCGGTCTCGAGGCGCCAGACCTGGCCGAGCTGGCCCCGGGCGGCGGGGCCGGTGAGGCGTGCGGGGCCGGGAAGCCCGTAGGCGCGCGCGACGGCCCCGGCTGCGTCGGCGGTGAGCACGCGCGACCCCGCGCCTCAGGCCGTCGCGCTCGCGGCAGCGCCCGACCGGGTGCCCCCTGACACGTCGCTCATGCCGTCAACGTACCCCGGCCGGCGCGGCGTGCGGGTCAGTCGCGGGCGGCCGCTCGCTGGTCGTCGTCGAAGGCGATGAGCTTCGCGGCCTGCTCCACGGAGGCGCCGCCCGCGACCGCCGAGCGCGTGCGGCCGACGTTGCGCGAGGTGGCGGCCATCGCGGCAGCCACCCGGCCCCGGCTGTAGGTCATCGAGTTGGCGGCGGAGACCCCGATGCTGGAGCCGACCTCGATGGCGTCCTGGTCGGCGCCCATGTAGAGGAACTGCCAGCCGTAGTCGGTGGTCTGGTGCTCGATCATCGCCTTGACCTGGGCGTGCGTCAGCTCGCGCGACGCGTTCTCGTGGCCGTCGGTCATGATCCCGACGATGACGACGCCGGGGCGCTGCTCCTCGGGCAGGGCGGCGAGGCGGGAGCCCGCCTCCCCGACGAGTCGCCCGATCGAGTCGAGCAGCGCGGTGCTGCCCCGCGGCTGCAGCTGCAGCGGCGGCACGTCCTCCACGGGCCGGTCCCGGTAGACCTCCTCGTAGCGGTCGTCGAACTGCGCGAGGGTGACGACGCAGCGGCCCGGCTGGCTGCGCTGCTCGGCCACGAAGGCGTCGAAGCCGCCCTCGGTGTGGCCCTTGATCGAGTGCATCGAGCCGCTGCGGTCGAGCAGGAAGTAGAGGTGGGTGAGGGTCGGGTCGGTCATGGCGTGCCTCCTGCGCTGGGTCGCCGGGCGCGGAAGCGCATCGGCGCGGGTGGGTCGGTCGGCGCCGGCGTCGCGCGGTGCCGTCCCTGCTCGAGGTCGTAGCGCGCGCGCTCGACCCCGCTCGCGGTCACGCGTCCGGCCTCGGTGCCGTAGGCGGCGAGCAGCCTCGTGCGCGCCAGGCGCGGCCCCACGGCGTTCTCGGAGAGCCCGGCGAGGGCGCCCGTCGTGCGGATGGTGCTGCCGTCGGCGACGAGCGCGGCCGCCATGGCCTCGTCGATCGCCGCGGTGAGGTGCTCCTGCGCACGGCGCAGCAGCGGCAGGGCCTCACGCGGCCGAGCCGGGTCCGAGGCGGCGAGCGCCGTCGCGGCCGCCTCGATCGAGGCCCGCACGGCCTCGACCGACGCGCCCGCGTGCGGACCGCTCAGGTCGTCGGGCACGGCGGTCGGGTCGGTCGGGTCGGTCGAGTCGGTCGGGTGCGGGCGAGTGTCGTCCTGCATCACTCCAGCGTGCCGCACCAACTGCGGCGGCGCAATACCTGCGCCGCGGTGCCGTCGTCCCGACGCACGAGTGCCCAGCACCCGACGGGGGCTGGGCACTCGGTGTGGCTCGGTGGGGACGTCGTCAGGCGAACGGGATGAAGGCGATCGGGCTCGTGGTCGGCTGGTCGGAGCCGCTGGGCCCGGGCTCGATGGTGACGCCGGCACCCTTGGCGTGGCTCGCGTCGCCGGCGAGCAGCACCACCTGGTCGCCGCCGCCCGGCATGAGCCCCGCCGAGGTCATGTGGCCGGTGGGGTCCTGCAGCCACATCTGCAGCACCTTGTCGCTGGGCGGGTTCGCGATGCCGGACGTGACGAGCACGGCCTGGTTGAGCGAGCCCGAACGGACGACCGTCGCGGTGCCGCCGCCGGGGAGCTGCTGCACCGTGCGCGTGGCGTCGGGAGCCGCGAGCACCTGGTCGGC
The DNA here is from genome assembly GCF_040300125.1 of Terrabacter sp. NPDC000476. Classification (NCBI taxonomy): domain Bacteria; kingdom Bacillati; phylum Actinomycetota; class Actinomycetes; order Micrococcales; family Intrasporangiaceae; genus Terrabacter; species Terrabacter sp. NPDC000476. The sequence goes on along the minus strand of NZ_JBEPDF010000002.1, from coordinate 468,880 downwards.
GAGGGCCTTGGACGGCGAGGTGCTGACCTGGCGCCAGATCGTGAACCCGCTGACCGCGAGCACCGCGACGGTGGCCGCCGCGACGAGCACGCGCCACCCACGGGAGAAGCCGCGGGCGCTGCTGGCGCTGCGAGCCCGGCGGTGGTCGTCGAGGGGGGCGACGGTCGCGGGGCCGGCCGGACCCTGCGGTGCGCCCTCGGACGGTGAGGGCGTCCGGGTGCCGGGGATGCGTGCACTGGGCTCCGGCTGCGGCTCCGGCTTCGGGCCGGCGGGCAGCCCCGCCGGGATGCGGTCCACCTGCGTCCCGTCGGCCTCGTCGCCCGTGGCGGGCTCCGGCACCGACAGCGGGGGCAGCGGGCGGACGTTCGCGATGTCGGCGAGCACCTTGGCGCGCAGCGACGGCGGTGGTGCCACCTCCGTCAGCACCGACAGCTCCACGGCCGCGGCGACGAGGCTCTCGACCTCGGCGCGGCAGGCGGAGCAGCCGGTGAGGTGGCGCTCGAAGCGGGCCCGCTCGACGTCGTCGAGGGCGTCCACCGCGTACGCACCGGAGAGAGCGTGGATGTCCTCGCTCACAGTGTCACCCCCAGCGTGTCTCGTAGTCTGATCAATCCGTCACGGATACGTGTCTTGGCCGTTCCCAGAGGAAGGTCGAGCATCGTCGCCACCTCGGTGTGGGTGTAGCCGGAGAGGTAGGCCAGCTCGAGGGCCTGCCGTTGTGCCTGGGTCAACGTCGCCAGGGCCTGATGAACCCGCTCCGCATCCAGCCGTTCGACGACGGCCTCCGACGTGGAGTCATGGCTGACGTCCTGGTGGCTGGTGCCGTAACCGATGTCGCGGTTGCGGGCTGCCTCCGCCGACCGCACGCGGTCGACGGCCTTGCGGTGGGCGATCGTCAGCATCCACGACAACGCCCCGCCCTTGGCGGGGTCGAAGCGGGCGCTGTGCCGCCAGATCTCGAGGAAGACCTCCTGGGTGACCTCCTCGGACTGGGCCGGGTCGCGCACGACCCGCCGGACGAGTCCGAAGAGCCGGGCGGAGACGGCGTCGTAGAGCTCGGCGAAGGCCGACTCGTCACCGGTCGCAGACCGGTGGAGCAGCTGCTCGAGCGACGCAGGGCGGGTGGCGCCCTCCGGCGAGTCGTCGCCGGAGGGAACCACCGAGAACCGTGACATGCGGTCCATTGTGTCGCCCCTCGCCCTCTTGTGCGTCACCCAGGTGTGGATCGGTCGTGCTGAGTCGTGATCGGTCGGGGACCGATCAGGGCATCAGGACCCCGTCGATGATGTAGACGGTCGCGTTGGCGGTCGGGACGTTGCCACAGATGACCTTGGCGTCCATCTTGCCGACGGTGAAGTCCTCGCCCGAGCCCTTGACCGTGATGGTCGTGCCGGCGAGGGTCTTGTGGTCGCCCGCGAGCTGGTCCGGCGCGATCTTGCCGGCCACGACGTGGTTCGTGAGGATCTTCGTGAGGGTCGGCTTGTCGGCGAGGACCTTCTTGAGGTCGGCGGCCGGGATCTTGGCGAAGGCGTCGTTGACCGGCGCGAACACGGTGATCTCGGGAGCCGAGTTGAGGGTGTCGACGAGGCCGGCCGTCTTGACGGCGGTGACGAGCGTCGAGAGCAGCGGGTTGGCGCTCGCGGCGGTGGCGACGGGCTCGGTCGCCATGCCGTTGAACGAGCCGGCGCCGCTCTTCGGCACGGCCGCGCAGCCGGAGCCGAAGACGGCCGAGGCAGCGTCCATCGACTCGGACGAGGTCATCGTGTCGGACGGGGTGTCCATCGGGGCGGAGCTCGTCATCGAGTCGGACGACGTGGCGGCCGGGGTGTTGCCGGCGCCGGCGGACGTGTTGTCGCTCGAGCTGCCACAGGCGGCGAGGCTCAGGGGGAGGGCGATCGCGAGGGCGACGAGGCCGGTGCGGGTCTTCAGGGTCTTCATGTCAGTCACTCCTTGGGTGGCTGGGTGGTGCACGGTCATGTGGGATTCGGTGCCCATGGGGAACCGGATTGGCTTGTCGGAGAACTTTTTTCGGGCGACTTTCGGGGCAGGGCTCACTCGACGGTCACGACGACCTCCTGGATGCCGCTCGAGCCGCTCGGGAACGGCGTCGCGCGCTCGGTGAGCTGCGCGCGTCCCTCGTTGTCGAAGGCACGCACGGCGAGGCGGTGCAGGCCGGGCTTCGCGTCCCACGGCAGGTACCACTGCCGCCAGTAGTCGACGTTGACGGCAGGGCCGAGCTTCGTCTCCTGCCAGGGGCCGTCGTCGATCTTGACCTCGACCTTGCCGACGCCCCGGTGCTGTGCCCAGGCGACCCCACCGATGGCCATGGAGCCGGCCTTAACGGTCGAGAGCGGTGCCGGGGTGTCGATGCGGGCGCTCGTCTTGATGGGGGCGTCGGTCGCCCACTGGCGCTTGGTCCAGTAGGCCTGCTCGGCGGCATACGTCGTCAGGGTCAGCTTGGTCAGCCACTTCGTGGCACCGACGAAGCCGTAGAGGCCGGGCGTGATGAGGCGCGCCGGGAAGCCGTGGGTGTCGGTCAGCTGCGCCCCGTTCATGCCGACGGCGATCATCGCGTCGCGACCGTCGCGGACGACATCGAGCGGGGTGCTGATGGTGAAGCCGTCGACCGCGGTGCTGAGCAGCTGGTCGGGCGAGCCCTTGACGCCGGCACGGTCGAGCACGTCGGTCAGGCGCACGCCGAGCCAGCGGGCCGCGCCGACGTAGCCGCCGCCGACCTCGTTCGAGACGCACGTCATCGTGATGTCGCGCTCGATCATCGGCATCGCGAGCAGCTCCTGCAAGGTGATCGAGAAGGGCTTCTCGACCATGCCGTCGATCTCGAGGGTCCAGCTGTCGGCGTCGACCTGGGGCACGACGAGGTTGGTGTCGACGCGGTAGAACTTCGCGGTCGGGGTGCGCAGCGGCGAGATGCCGGGCACCGTGCCGGCCAGGTCGGTGGGCAGCGCCTTGGCGGCGTCCGCGGGCTTCGGCAGCACGATCTTCTTGAGCGACCGGGCGCCCGCACGCAGCTGGCCACCGGCGGCGGCGAGCACGGAGAGCGCGGTGACGCCGAGGGCGGCGCCGACGAAGCCGCGGCGGCTCGTACCGGTCGTCCGGGGGGCGCCGTCCGCGGTGTCCCCCTCGTCGGGGGCGTCGGCTCGGGCGTCGGACGGGTGGGTCGGCACGGCCACGCGCCGGACCAGCAGCACGAGCACGGCGACGCCGACCGCCATCGCGGCGAGCGCCGGCACGGCCTCGCGCACGCCGGCCGTGGGCCGGCTGAGGGCGGCAGCCCCGGCGAGCCCGGTCAGCAGCACGATGAAGCCGATGCCGAAGGCGAGCCGGCGGCGGGCGAGCAGCCCGGCCAGGGCGGACAGCGCGAGGGTCACGACGAGCACGGACCCCTGCAGGATGAGCTTGTCGTTGGTGCCGAAGTGCGCGATCGCCCACTCCTTGACCGGTGTCGGGGTGAGGTCGATGACCGTCGACCCGATGGCGAGCACCGGAGAGGAGGCGGGGTCGAGGAAGCCGGCGGTCAGGTGGCCGGCGGCGATGCCGGCCACGGCGGCGAGGATCCCGCTGAGGGCGTGTCGGAGGCGGATCATGTCCGGTGGTTCGTCGCCGCACCGCACTCCGGATGTGTGCGCGCTCGGGGGCAAGGCTCGACACGGCCCTTGCCAACGAGCCCCCCGTCGCCAACAGTGGTGCTGTGTCGCCGAGCCCCTGCCCCTCACCCCACCTGCCGGTGGCATGACGTCCGACGTCTCGACGCGCCCGACCGGTCGGCGAAGCCCTGCCCGAACCGGTGCGCCACCGCTGGGAGCCGGCGACCCGCGACGCCTCGACCGCACCCTCGCGGACACGGACGCGCTCCTCGGAGAGGTGTGCGACCGGCTCGTCGAGGACTGGACGGCCCGTTCGCCCGAGCCCGCCGACGTCATCACCCCCGACCTGCCCGAGCTGCTGCGCGACTGGCTGCTGCCCGCGACCGGCAAGCGGCTCCGGCCGGTCATGTGCCACTGGGGCTGGGTGGCCGCGCGCGGCCCCGAGCGCAGCGGGCGCGCCGGCCGTGACGAGCTCGTCGCGCTCTGCGCCGCACTCGAGCTCGTGCACCTCTTCGCGCTCGTGCACGACGACGTCATGGACAGGTCGGACTCGCGGCGCGGCCGCCCGACGACCCACGTCGAGGCGGCCCGCGCGCACGTGCGGGCCGATGCGCTCGGCGACCCGGAGCTCTTCGGCGACAGCGTCGCCATCCTCTACGGCGACCTCGCGCTCACCGAGGCGTGGCACCTCGCCGCCTCGTGCAGCCCGCCCCTGCGCCGCGCCTGGGCCGACATGCTGCGCGAGCTCGTGCAGGGCCAGCTGCTCGACGTGACCGGCGCCGCGGCCCGCCGCCGAGACCTCGAACGCGCCCGCCTCGTGGCGATGCTCAAGTCGGGCGCCTACACCGTGCAGCGACCGCTGCGCCTCGGCGCGCTCGCCGCCGGCGCCGACGACGGCGCCACCACCGCCGCGTCGCCCGAGCCCGCGCCGCCGGGCGCGCTCGAGGCCCTCGACGACTACGGCCGCCACGTCGGCGAGGCCTTCGCCCTGCGCGACGACATCCTCGGCATCTGGGGCGACCCCGCGCGCACCGGCAAGCCCGTCGGGGACGACCTGCTCTCCGGCAAGCCGACGGTGCTGCTCGCCGAGGCGCAGCGCGCCCTGCCCGCCGACCTCGTCGCGCGCCACCTCGGCCCGCACGCCACCGTGACGCCCGACGCCGTGCCCCTGCTCCAGGAGGCGATGCGCGAGGCCGGGGTGCTCGAGCGCACCGAGCGGCGCATCGCGGCGGAGGTCGACCTCGCCTGCGCGGCGCTCGCGCGCGCCGACCTCGACCCGGGAGCCGTCGACGAGCTCGTCGCGCTCGCGCGGGCGATCGGCTGGCGCGACTCATGAGCGTCGTCGTCATCGGGGCGGGCCTGTCGGGCCTCGCGGCCGCGTGCCACCTCGTCGGCCGGGGTCACGACGTCACCCTCGTCGAGCGCCACGACGCCCCGGGCGGGCGGGGCCTGCGCCTGCGCCGCGACGGCTTCACCTTCGACACCGGCCCGACCGTCATGACGATGCCCGACCTCGTCGGCGAGGCGCTCTCCGCTGCGGGCACCTCGCTCCACGACGCCCTGCCGATGCGCCTGCTCGACCCCGCCTACCGCGCGCGCTTCGACGACGGCAGCCAGATCATGGTGCGCCACGGCGTCGAGGCCATGCGCCAGGAGATCGCCGACACGTGCGGCAGCGTCGACGCCGCGGCCTTCGTCGACTTCGTCGACTGGCTGCGCCGCCTCTACCGCGTCGAGATGCCGCACTTCATCGACGCCAACTTCGACAGCCCGCTCGACCTCGCGCGCTCGCCGCGCGCGGCCGCCCGGCTCGTGCGCCTCGGCGGCTTCCGCCGTCTCGGGCCGGTCATCCGCGAGTGGTTCCGCGACGAGCGCCTGCACCGCCTCTTCTCCTTCCAGGCCCTGTATGCCGGCCTGTCGCCCGAGAGCGCGCTCGCCCTCTACGCGGTCATCACCTACATGGACAGCATCGAGGGCGTGTGGTGGCCCGAGGGCGGCATGGACGCCGTGCCGGCCGCGCTCGCGACCGCGGCCGCCAAGGCGGGCGCGGACCTGCGGTTCGGCGAGACGGTGACCCGGCTCGTGCTCGACCGGCGCGGGGCCGTGGCCGGCGTCGAGCTCGAGTCCGGTGAGCGGCTGCGGGCCGACGCCGTCGTCTGCACGCTCGACCTGCCCACGGCGTACGAGCACCTCCTGCCGCAGCTCACGTCCCCGCGCGTCGTGCGCTCCGGCACGTACTCGCCCTCGGCCGTGGTCTGGCACGTCGGTGCGACCGGGACTCCCGAGCCGGGCACGAGCCACCACAACATCCACTTCGGGTCCGACTGGGACGGCGCCTTCCGCGCGCTCATCGACGACCGGCGGCTCATGCCCGACCCCTCGCGGCTCGTCACGGTGCCGACCCTGAGCGACCCGACGCTCGCGCCCGCGGGCAGCTCGGTGCTCTACGTGCTCGAGCCCGTGCCCAACCTCGACGGCCGCGTCGACTGGGAGCGGGAGCGGGGCCCGATGCGCGAGCGGCTGCACGCCTTCCTCGGGGCGAACGGCTACCCGACCGACGTCGTGGCCGAGGAGCTCGTGACACCGCTCGAGTGGGAGCGCCTCGGCATGCACCGGGGCACGCCCTTCGCCCTCGCCCACACCTTCCGCCAGACGGGCCCGTTCCGCCCCGGCAACCTCGACCGCCGCGTGCCCGGCCTCGTCTTCGCCGGCTCGGGCACCGTGCCGGGGGTCGGGGTGCCGATGGTGCTCGTCAGCGGCAAGCTCGCGGCCGACCGGGTCGACGCCTACCTCCCCGGGCGTGCTGGCGCGCCGGGCTCAGCGGGCGCGGCGCGCGGGGGTCGGCGGTGACGACCGCCGCGGGCGCCGACGCGCTGCTCGGCGAGGGCTACCGGCGCTGCGCGCGCATCACCCGCGAGCACGGCACCACGTACTACTGGGGCACGCTCCTGCTGCCGCCCGAGCGCCGCCGGCACGTGTATGCCGTCTACGCCCTCTGCCGCCTCGCCGACGACATCGTCGACGCCGCCGGCGCCACCACCGCGGACCGGGCGGCCGCGACGGCGCACCGGCTCCGCGGACTGCAGGACGACTTCGGCGAGGTCGTGGCCGGTGCCCCGACGACCGACCCGGTGCTCGCCGCGATCGGCCACAGCGTGCGTGAGTGCGCGATCCCCGACGAGTGCTTCGATCGCTTCTTCGGAGCCATGGCGCTCGACCTCACCCAGTCGACCTACGAGACGTGGGACGACCTGCTGGCCTACATGGACGGCTCGGCGGCCGTCATCGGCGAGATGATGCTGCCCGTCCTGCGGCCGCGCGCGGCAGGGGCGATCGCCCCGGCCCGCTCCCTCGGGCTCGCCTTCCAGCTGACCAACTTCCTGCGCGACGTCGGCGAGGACCTCGACCGGGGTCGGGTCTACGTGCCGCAGGAGGACCTGCGCCGCTTCGGCGCCGACCCGCACGCGCGCACCGTGACCCCGCAGTGGCGCGAGCTGATGCGCTTCGAGCTCGAGCGCAACCGCGCGCTCTACGACGAGGCGGACGCCGGCATACCGCTGCTGCCGGGGGCCTCGGCGCGGTGCGTCGGGGCGGCGCGCACGCTCTACTCGCGCATCCTCGAACGCATCGAGGCCCGCGACTACGACGTGTGGAGCGGCCGGGCGCGGGTGCCGACGTGGCGCAAGGCGGCGCTGTCGGCCCGGGTGCTCGTGCTCGGTCCCGGCCGTCCCGGCGAGGTGACCGCATGACGTACCTGCACTCCGGCGCGCAGCCGCCGCGCCGCCGCAGCCCCAACCCGCTGCGCCGGCTGCCCGAGGTGCCCCGCGACCGGCTCGCCGGCACGTGGCGCGAGGCGCGGCCGGGCCGCATCCGGCGGTCGTTCGACGACGCGCAGGGGCGCGACCCCGGCGGCTGGCACGTCGTGGGCGCCTCGACCGACGTCGGCGCGGACCGCTCGGTCGTGCGCACCGTCGGCGGTCGGGAGGTCGTGCTGTGGCGCGGCGCCGACGGCGACCTGCTCGCGGGGCCGGGCACGTGCCCGCACCTCGGCGCGCTGCTCGACGACTGCGAGGTCATGCACGGCGCGGTGTTCTGCCGCTGGCACGGGCTCGCGCTCGAGCCGGGCGCGCGCCGCGACTGGCTCACCTTCCCCGCCCTCGACGACGGCGTGCTGCTGTGGGTGCGGCTGCCCACCGAGGGGGAGGAGCCCACCGACGCGCCCGCGCTGCCGGTGCGGCCGCCGGGTGCGGCGTCGTTCGCGACCGTCGTGACGCTGCGCGGCACGTGCGAGCCGAGCGACGTCGTCGCGAACCGCCTCGACCCCTGGCACGGCACGTGGTACCACCCCTACGCCTTCAGCCACCTCACCGTCGACGACGCCGCGTCCACCGTCGACCGGCTCGTCGTCGACGTCGCCTTCCGGGTGACGCGCAGGTATGCCGTGCCGGTGCGGGCCGCGTTCAGCTGCCCCGACGCGCGCACCATCGTCATGACGATCGTCGAGGGCGAGGGCACCGGCAGCGTCGTCGAGACGCACGCGACGCTCGTCGGCCACGACCGGCACGGCCGGCCGACGACCGTCGTCACCGAGGCGACGATCGCGCACTCGGACCGGCGCGGCTTCGCGGTCGCGCGCGCCCTCTCGCCGCTGCTGCGGCCGGCGGTCGCGTCGACGGCCCGCCGGCTCTGGGTCGACGACCTCGCCTACGCCGAGCGGCGCTGGCTGCTGCGCGACCGCGGCGAGACCGTGGGCTACTGACGCACCGCGGCACCGGCGCCGGCACCGAGCAGGCCGCGCAGGGCGTGGGCGACGGCGCGTCCGCGGCCCTGCAGCGGCACGGTCCAGAGGTCGTGGCCCGGCAGCCCCCGGCGTGCGAGCAAGGCGTCGGCGGCCTGCCAGCCGGTGGTCGCGGCGCGCTCCATGAGGGCGACGGGCAGCGCGCAGCGGATGCCGTCGCCGGCGAGCACGACGCGGGGGTCGGGGGTCGTGACGCCCGGGCGCCCGGCCCACGGGTCGGTGCCCGCGAGCGGGCAGTCCTGCGAGAGCAGCCACTCCTCGTGGAGCACGCCGGCGCCGGCCAGCTCGGGGTGCAGGGCGTAAAGCTGGTGGCGCAGCTCGTCGCGGAGCGAGCGCTCGTCGGTGCCGGGGGTGACGGCATACGCGTGCAGCTCGACGACGCAGCCGCCCGAGGACCGCGACCACGCGGCGGCGCCGGCCTCCATCCGGTCGACGAACGTGACGTTGTCGAGCGGGCCGTAGCCGCTCGTGCCGAGGAAGAGCGGACTGTCCTCCGCGGCAGGGCGGTCCAGCCAGAGGCGCCAGACCGCGAAGGGTGGGGCGGTGCGCTGGGCGGCGACCGACGCGCGCCACGCGGGGTCGCCGAGCCAGGATGCGTCGGCGACGAGGCGCTGGAGGGTCGCGCGGTCGGTGGCGAGCACGACGTCGTCGACGGTGAGCGTGCTGCCGTCGTCGAGCCCGGCCCGGATGCCGTCCGGCGTGCCCTCGAGCCCCGTCACCGACGTGCCGGTGCGCAGCTCGACGCCGAGCCGGCCGAGGTGGGCGGCGAGCGGGCGCCAGAGCGCCGTGTCGTAGTCGTCGTCGGGCACGTCGAAGAGCAGCCCCTCGGCGGAGCCGGTGAAGTAGGTGTGGAACATCGCGACGAGCTCGGCGCCGGAGAAGTCGCGCGGGTCGGCGAAGAAGCTGCGGGCGAAGACCTCGAGCGCGAGGTGGCGCGCCTGCTCGGGGAAGCGCAGCCGGTCGAGCACCTCGGCGGCGCTCACGCCGTCGAGCTCCGACCAGATGTCGGGGAAGCGCACGTCGAGCAGGCCGAGCGCCGCGCCGACGTCGACCCGCCGCAGCGCCGAGAGCGGGAAGCTCGGGCTGCGCGCGACGAAGGCGGCGATCGAGAGCGGCGGGGTACGCGGGATGCCGGCGAACGAGTCGGTCGGGCCTGCGGCGAGGGTGAGCGGGTAGTCGGGCACCGGAACCAGCCGTTCGAGCCCGGGGTCGGCGCGCCGGAGCAGCGCCCGGAGGTTGTAGTACTGGCGGAAGAAGGCGTGGAAGCCGCGGCTCATCGTCACGCCGGTCGGGCCGGCCGGGTCGGTGGCGTCGCTGGGGTGGGCCGATTCGGTGGGCGCGACCGGCCACGAGCGCACGCGCCCGCCGAGGGTCGCCTCGCGCTCGACGAGCACGACGTCGACGCCGCGCTCGGCGAGGCCGGTGGCCGCGGTGAGGCCCGCGATGCCGCCGCCGACGACGAGCACCCGGCCGGACGCGCCGGGGTGGGTCCCGGGTGCGGGGGCCGGGGTGGCGGGGTGGCGCACGGCGCGGGGGTCGAGCCCCGGCCGCCACGTCACGGCGCGCGCCCCACGACCCGGTGCACCTGGCCGCGCTGCCAGCCGCCTACCGGCACGGTGCGCACCTGCTCGAAGCCGGCCCGACGCAGGCGCTGCTCGAGCTCGGCGGTGGAGTCCATCCGCAGCACGCTGCGCCAGAGGTAGCGGTAGAGGCCGGTGCGGCGGGAGGTGACCCAGCCGAGCGGGATGATGACGCCCCAGCAGACGAGGGTCCACAAGAGTGTGGAGACCGGCCGGCCCCGCACCGAGTAGTCGTGCACGACGAGCACCCCGCCGGGGCGCAGCTCCTCGCGGATCGAGCGCAGCACGGCGTCGCGGTCCGGCACGTTGCGCACGAGGTAGGCCGCGAGCACGCCGTCGAGCCCGCCGGCGCGCCGCGCGGGCCCGAGCTCCGGCTGGTCGGCGAGCGCCTCGGCCCGCCCCTGCGCGAACGAGACGCCGTCGGGCCAGCGCTTGGTGCGGGCGCTCGCGAGCATGCCCGCCGAGCCGTCGACGCCCAGCACGACGGGACGCGCCGCCCCGTGGTCGTCTTCGGCGAGGGCGGCCCGCACGAGCGCGGCCGTCGACGCGCCGGAGCCGCAGCCGAGATCGAGGTAGCGCCGGGGCTGCTCAGGCTCGGCGGGGTCGGCGGGCTCGGTGGGGTCGGCGGGTTCGGTGCCGGCGGTCGACGCCCGGACGGCGTCGACGAGCAGCGTCGCCGAGGAGCGCAGCTGGCGGTGGTAGCCGGGACTCAGCCCGACCATGAGGTCGTAGCGGTCCGCGACGTCGTCGAAGGCCTCGGGCACGGCCTCCCGGGCCGGCTGCGTGTCGGTCACGGGTGCTCCTGGGGCAGGGGGTCGGGGCGGTCCGCGTCGTCGCGGCCCGCCTGGTGCGCCTCGCGGCGCCGGCGTGCGCGCTCGAAGAGGATGATGACGCTCGCCACCATGGCGAAGCCGAAGAGGTAGTCCTCGATCGGCACGTCCCACGGCCAGCGCACGCCGAGGAAGTGCTCGGGGGCGTAGAGCACGATCGGCGCGGAGAGCTTGGTCAGCCATCCGTCGACGAGCACCTGGAAGGCGAAGACGATGGCCATGCTGAGCCAGAACTGCAGGGTGCGGAAGAGCCCCGTGCGCGACCACCGCTCGAGCCCGACGGTGGCGAGCACGGCCAGCACCGCGAGCACGGTGTACTCAGGCATCGCCGACCCGCTCGCGTGACGCAGCGCCGCCGGCGTCGGCGCCGGTGACGTCGGTCCGGTGGCGCAGGCGGCGCACCCGGGCCAGCACCTGGCCGACCGCCCCGTAGGTGAGCAGCCCGCAGATCGGCACGACGACGAAGAAGACGAGCTCCTCGACCGGCATCGAGCCCGGCAGCTGCAGGCCGGTGACGTAGGCCGGGTTGTAGCCCCAGTGCCCACGGTGGATGCCGAGCAGGTCCCACGCCGAGAAGAGCACGACGACGGGCAGCAGGGCCGTCAGCAGCAGCCCGGGGCGGCGGTAGACGCGGGCACCGAGCACGAGCTCGAGCGGCAGCGTGACGGCGAGGCAGGCCAGCATGAGGAGCAGGTACTGGAAACGATCCACCGCGTTGGTCCTCCGCTGGTCACCGGGGCCGGGCCTGTCGCCAGCCTAACCTCGCCGCGCGAGCAGCCGCTCGAGCGCGGTGCCGTAGGCGAGCCTGGCGACCAGCGCGACGACCGGGTCGAGCACGCGGGGCACCCCGCGCACCCCGATCTGCTGCGACCACTCGACCCGTGAGCCCGAGGCCTGCGGCGTCACGGCGAGGTCGATCGAACCGCGGACCACCTTGCCCTCCTTGCGGATCCGCGCCCGGCCCGCACGGTCGGCCGACGGCTGGGTGATCTCGTCGACGACCATGACGTCGTCGAAGCCGACCGGCCCGACACCGGTGCGGGCGACGAAGCGCGAGCCCTCGACAAGGGCGCCTGCCGTCATGGCCGCGCCGGTGACCGTCGTGAGCGGGATGACCGCGGTGTGCCCGTGCAGGTCGAGGATGCGCCGCCACGCCTCGGGCGCGGGCAGGGACGGGTCGAGCCGGATCGTGAAGGTCGCCATGGGCCAAGTCTGTCGCGTCGCAGTCCCTCGTGTCGTCGCACCCGTGACACCTGTCACCCGCGGTTCGTGACGCCTGCCGCTGCTGCACGCGGCCCTGCGGCGGCACAGTAGGGCCATGACCACGACACCCACCCCGACCGCCGCCGCCTCGGGGGCGCCGGCGATCGAGCTGAGCTCCCTCGTCAAGACCTTCGCCCCACGCCGCGGCTCGCAGGACGTCACCGTGCGGGCGGTCGACGGCATCGACCTGCGCATCGAGGCCGGCGAGGTCGTCGCCTTCCTCGGGCCGAACGGCGCCGGCAAGACGACCACCCTCGACATGGTGCTCGGCCTCACCGAGCCGACGTCGGGCAGCGCCCGCGTCTTCGGCCGTCGCCCGCGCGAGGCCGTCGTCGCCGGCGAGGTCAGCGCGGTGCTGCAGACCGGTGGCCTGCTGCGCGACCTCACGGTGCGCGAGACGGTGCGGATGATCGCCTCGACGTATGCGTCGACGGCCCCCGTCGAGGAGGTCATCGACCGCGCGGGGCTGAGGTCGCTCGCCGACCGCCGCGTGTCGAAGTGCTCCGGGGGCGAGCAGCAGCGGCTGCGCTTCGCGCTCGCCCTGCTGCCGGACCCGCGGCTGCTCGTGCTCGACGAGCCGACGGCGGGCATGGACGTCACCGCCCGGCGCGACTTCTGGGACACCATGCACGAGGACGCCGCGGCCGGCCGCACCGTCGTCTTCGCCACGCACTACCTCGAGGAGGCCGACGCCTTCGCCGACCGCATCGTGCTCGTCGCGGGCGGCCGCGTCGTCGCCGACGGCACGACGGCCGAGATCCGCTCCCGGGCGAGCGGCCGCACCGTGTCGGCGACCCTGCCCGCCCGGTCGGTCGGCGAGTCGGTCAGCCGGCTGCGCACGCTCGAGGGCGTGCGCGACGTCGAGGAGCGCGGCGCCCGCGTCGTCGTCTCGGCCATCGACTCCGACGCCGTCGCCCGCCTGCTGCTCCTCGAGCTCGGCGGCACCGACCTCGAGATCGTCACGGCGGGTCTCGAGCAGGCCTTCATGGCCCTGACCGGCGACGACCGCGACGCCGCCGCCTCGGGGACCGCCGGGTCCACCCACCCCGGCTCCACCCACCCCGGCGACGCCACTGCCGGCACCGATGCCAAGGAGCTCGTCCGATGAACGCCACCTTCACGCTGCTCGAGATGCGGCGGATCACCCGGGACTGGACCGGCATGTTCTTCACCGCCGTGCTGCCCGCCTTCTTCTTCCTCGTCTTCGGCGCGACGGTCGACGCCAAGGGCGAGAGCATCGGCAACGGCAACGTCGCGATGTACGTCATGATCAGCATGGCCGCCTACGGAGCGGTGACGGCCACGACGAGCATCGGAGGCAACGCGGCCGTGGAACGGCAGCAGGGATGGGGGCGCCAGCTCGGCCTGACGCCGCTCGCCGACTCGTCGTACATCGCGATGAAGGCGCTCATCGCCATGACGGTCGCCGCCGTCCCGATCCTGCTCACCTTCACGCTCGGCGCCGCCACCGGCGCGCGGGGCTCCGGGCAGGCCTGGGCGCTGAGCGCGCTCCTCTGCCTCGTCGGCTCCTCCGTCTTCGCCGTCTACGGCCTGCTCGTCGGCACGGCGTTCCGCTCCGAGGCCGCCGTCGGCGCTGCGAGCGGCTCGATGGTGATCTTCGCCTTCCTCGGCAACCTCTTCATCCCGCTCTCCGGCGCGATCCTGACGTTCGCGAAGTTCACGCCCCTCTACGGCTACGCCGCCCTGGCGCGCTACCCGCTGACCGAGGGCTACCTCGCCGACGGCTCGCACGACCCGCTCTGGGTGCCGGTGCTCAACGTGGTCGCCTGGCTGACGATCTTCGGCACGCTCGCCGTGCTCCTCGTGCGCCGCGGTCGGGAGCGCCAGTGACGCAGACCTCGGCGCCCGACGCCCCGAGCGCCGAGCGGGCGTCCGAGGGCGCGGGGCGCAACCCGTGGGAGCGCTACGGCTGGGTCGTCCGTGGTGTCTGGCTCGTCTTCCTCGTCTTCCCGGTCATCGCCCTCGTCGGCACCCCGCGACCGGTCTGGCAGGTCGTCGTCGGCCTGGGGCTCGTCGTCGTCTTCGCGGTGACCTACGTCGTCGGCTCCTCGCACCTCGAGCGCCTCGGCCGGCAGCCCGCGACGACGCGGCGCGCGGTCGCGATCCTCGCCCTGCTGCTCGCGTGCACCGTCGGCTCGGCGCTCATCATCGGCGCGAACAGCCTCGGCTTCCTCCCGTTCGTCGTCGCCTTCGCGATGTTCGCCCTGCCGATCCCGTCCGCGATCGGCGTGGGCGTCGCGGCGACCTTCGTGGCCGGTGCGGCCGCCGTCGTCACCGACCCGGGCGAGGGCACGTGGAGCGTGGCGATCATCGTCTTCGCCGTCGGGGTCATGACCGGTGGCGTCCGCGTCGTCTCCGACCGGGGCGAGCAGTACGAGCGGATGTCGCGCGACCTCGCCATCGTCGAGGAGCGCGAGCGCGTGGCCCGCGACGTGCACGACGTGCTCGGCCACTCCCTCACCGTGGTCACCGTCAAGGCCGAGCTCGCCGAGCGGCTCGTCGACCTCGACCCCGAACGCGCCAAGGCCGAGCTCGCCGAGATCCAGGCCCTCAGCCGGCAGGCGCTCGCCGAGATCCGGGCCACCGTCGGCGGCCTGCGCGTGGCACGTCTCGGTGACGAGCTCGCCTCGGCGCGCACGGCGCTCGCGGGTGCCGGCATCGAAGGCCACGTGCCCGACGACCCGACCGCCGTCGACCCCCGCCACCGCACCGTGCTCGCGTGGGTGCTGCGCGAGGCGACGACGAACGTCGTGCGCCACAGCGACGCCGACGCCTGCTGGGTCGAGCTCGCGTCGAACCGCCTCGTGGTGCGCGACGACGGGCGGGGGCTCGGCGAGCGGCCGGAGGGCAACGGCATACGGGGTCTGCGTGAGAGGGTCGAGGCCGCAGGCGGCCGGATCACGATCGCCACCGGCCCCGAGGGACACGGAACCGTGCTGGAGGTCACGCTGTGAGCGAGACGATCAAGGTGCTGCTCGCCGACGACCAGGCCCTCGTGCGCGGGGCGCTCGCGGCGCTGCTCGCGCTCGAGCCCGACCTCGAGGTCGTGGCCGAGGTGGGGCGGGGCGACG
This sequence comes from Terrabacter sp. NPDC000476, assembly GCF_040300125.1. Taxonomy (NCBI): domain Bacteria; kingdom Bacillati; phylum Actinomycetota; class Actinomycetes; order Micrococcales; family Intrasporangiaceae; genus Terrabacter; species Terrabacter sp. NPDC000476. The sequence goes on along the minus strand of NZ_JBEPDF010000002.1, from coordinate 453,712 downwards.
AGGTGGTCGACGCGGCGCTGACGTCGGGTGCCGACGTGTGCCTGCTCGACATCGAGATGCCCGGCATGGACGGCATCGAGGCGGCGGCCGCCGTGCGGTCCTCGCTGCCGGGGGTGCGCGTGCTCGTCGTGACGACGTTCGGGCGGCCGGGCTACCTGCGCCGGGCCCTCGAGGCGGGTGCCTCGGGCTTCGTCGTCAAGGACACGCCGGCGCGGCAGCTGGCCGAGGCGGTGCGGCGCGTGCACGCCGGCCTGCGGGTCGTCGACCCGTCGCTCGCCACGGAGTCGCTCGTCGACGGCGCGAACCCGCTCACCGACCGCGAGCGCGAGGTGCTCGGCGTGGCCCTGCGCGGCGGCACGGTCGCCACGATCGCGGGCGTCGTGCACCTCTCGCCCGGCACGGTGCGCAACCACCTCAGCTCGGCGATCGGCAAGACCGGCACGTCGACCCGCGCCGAGGCCGCGCGCGTCGCCCAGGAGCGCGGCTGGCTCTGAGTGGTCCGGTGTCGTGAGCCGTCGGGTGCCGTGGAAGGTCGGTCCCCCTCGAGGGGGACCGACCTTCCACGCAGCCGGATGCCGGCCCGGCCAGGCCCGTCCGGCGGCCCGGCTCAGCGGTGGCGGCCGGGCGGGGTGGCGGCCGCGACGGCCCGGCGCGCCATGAACGCCGCGACGAGCTCGGCCACGCCGATGAGGACGAGCATGATGCCCGAGAGGCGGGTCAGCAGCACGAGCGACGAGCCGGGGAAGATCGCGACGACGAGCCCGGCGAGCACGGCGACGACGCCGCTGACGAGCAGGTAGACCCGCGCGCCGGTCGTCCGCTCCGACCCGGCGCCCTGAGCGACGGCGGCCACGCCCTCGGCGATCCAGCCGGCCGCGATGAAGATCGCGATGACGAGGAGCGAGGTGCCCGGCCGGAAGAGGCAGATGACGCCGGCCACGATCGTCAGGACCCCGAGCACGATCGAGACGGGCCGCAGCCAGCCCGGCTCGCCCGGCAGCAGGCGGCTCGTCGCGATGCGCACGGCGCCGACGACGACGAGCTGCAGGCCGAAGACGACGGCGACGACGAGCAGCGTCGCCTTGGGCCAGGCGAGCACGAGCACGCCGAGCACGACGGACAGCACGCCGAGGCCGACGAGGGGGCCGGTCCAGGCCTGGTCGGCAGCGGGCGGACGGGAGACGGTGCTGGACATGGCTCCTCCTGGAGGGATGCGCGGGCCCCACGGCGACGGGACCAGTCTGCTGCGCGGCGTGCGCCCGCGCCGGGCTTTCGCCGAGACGGCCCGGCGTCCGTGGCGAGGTCACCGCATCACCGATAGCGTCGCTGCCGTGAACATCATCTTCGTGGAGCCGTCGTTCCCGGCGAACCAGCGGCGCTTCGTGCACGCCCTCGCCTCGGTGGGTGCGAACGTCTACGGCATCGGCGAGTCCGACGAGTCGCACCTCGGTGACGAGCTGCGTGGTGCGCTCCGCGGCTACTACCGGGTCGGCTCGGTGACGAACGTCGACCAGATGATCGAGGGCGTGCGCCACTTCCAGGACCGCGTGTGGATCGACGCGCTCGAGGCCACGGTCGAGGCGCACACGATGCCGGCCGCCCACGTGCGCGAGGCCTGCGGCATCCCCGGCACGAGCGTGCGCACGACGTGGCTCTGCCGCGACAAGCCGTCGATGAAGGAGGCGCTGCGCCAGGCCGGCGTGCCGACCGCCGCGAGCGCGGCCGTCGACTCGGCCGCCGAGGCCCGCGCCTTCGCCGAGCGCGAGGGCTACCCGCTCATCCTCAAGCCCCGTGCGGGCGCCGGCGCGCAGGGGACGGTGCGCGTCGACGACGACGCGGACCTCGAGGCCGCGCTGGCGGCATACGGCCGCGAGGGGCAGAGCTCGATCGCCATCGAGGAGTTCGTCGAGGGGCACGAGGGCTTCTACGACACCATCACGCTCGACGGCCGGGTCGTGCACGACTGGGCCACGCACTACTACCCGAACGTGCTCGAGGCGATGCGCCACCGCTGGATCTCGCCGCAGTTCATCACGACGAACCGCATCGACGAGCCGGGCAACGCCTTCTACGCCGAGGTGCGCGAGCTCGGCCGCCGTGTCATCGAGGCGCTCGGTATCGAGACGTCGGCCACGCACATGGAGTGGTTCTACGGCCCGAAGGGCCTCAAGTTCAGCGAGATCGGCGCGCGACCGCCCGGCGTCGGCGCGTGGGACGTCTACTCGGCCGCGAACGACGTCGACGTCTACCGCGAGTGGGCGCACGTCATCACGCACCGCGCGCCGGAGCAGCAGATGCGGCGCACGTATGCCGCCGGCATCGTCGCGCTGCGCCCCGACCACGACGGCCAGATCCGTGGCTACTCCGGCATCGACGAGATCCGGTCGCGCTACGGCGAGTGGATCATCGACGGCCACTTCCCGCCCGTGGGGCACGGCACGCAGGGCGTCGAGGCGGGCTACATGGCCAACGCCTGGGTGAGGCTGCGCCACCCCGACTTCGACACCGCTCGGGCCATGCTCGACGACGTCGGCCGCACCATCCGCGTACACGCGGGCTGATCGCCTCCTGATGACGACGATCCTGCTCGGCCCGCAACGCTTCACGACGACGGTCGGCTCGACGATCCGCTCGCTCGACGTCGCCGGCCGCATCGCCATGGTCAACTCCGGCTGGGAGGAGCGCGAGTCCGACGACGGCGAGCTCGCCGGCCACCTCGACGGCCGCGGCGTCAACCTGCGCCTCCACCACCGGATGATGGACGTGCTCGCCAAGGACGAGCAGTTCGCCGCCGCCGCGCTCGACTTCCGCGACCGGCAGGACGAGCTGCGCGCCTTCTACGGCATCCGGCTGCAGGGCGCCGTCGACGCGGTGCGCGACGTGGGGCACCGCACCTCGCTCCACGACGTCGGCCCGGCGGCCGTCGAGGCCGCGATCGAGGCCGTCCGCGACGTCGACCGCTGGTACGCCGCCCAGCTCGCCGAGCTCTACCGCTCCGTGCGCGAGGTGACCCGCCCCGACGAGAGCGGCCTCTTCGGCTGGCACCGCGGCGAGATCAACGCCGTGCTCGACGAGTGCGACACCGTCGTCGTCGCCGGCGGCAACGTGCGCACCCTGATGCGCACGCTGCGGGTCTTCGACGTCGCCTTCCGGCCCGGGCAGACCGTCGTCGCGTGGTCGGCGGGGGCCATGGCCCTCACCGACCAGGTCGTGCTCTTCCACGACTTCACCGCGCAGGGCGTGACGGCCGACGAGGTGCACGACACCGGGCTCGGCCGCGTGCCGGGGGTGCTCGTGCTGCCGCACGCCAAGCGGCGGCTGCGCCTCGACGACCGCGAGCGGATGTCGCTGCTCGCGCGGCGCTTCGCCGAGCACCGGCTCGTGCTCCTCGACGACGGCGCGGTCGTGCGCTTCCCGGACGGTGACCAGGGCGGCGAGGGCGCGGGGGGCGAGGGCGAGGGCGGCGACGGGCGTGCCCGGGTGCCGGCCGGCGCGCGCGTCGTCGAGCCCGACGGGCGCGTGGCCGTGGTGGCTGCCGCATGAGCCCCACCGAGCGCCTGGCCGTCAACACGCTGCGCGACCGACTGCCGCTCGACGGGCCGACCATCGACCGCTTCCTCGAGCGCTACGGCGCCCCGATCATCGAGGGCGAGCGCGCCACCTTCCTCTTCCGCGGCGACGTCGACGAGGTGTGGGTGCGCCACCGCGTCGTCGGTCTGCCGGACCCGTTGCCGCTCAAACGGATCGGCGACTCGGACCTCTGGGCCGTGACGACCGTGCTCCCCGAGGGATCGCGGGTGGAGTACCAGATCGAGATCCGCAAGGGGGAGCACTACGAGCGGTTCAACGACCCGCTCAACGGGCGCCTCGCGCACAGCCCGATGGGCTCGTCGTCGGTGTGCGCGGCCATCGGCTACCGGGTGCCCGACTGGGTGGCGCACGACCCCGAGGCCCGGCCCGGCACGCTCGTCGAGGAGCAGATCCGCAGCAAGGCGCTGCGGCGCGACCAGCCGGTGCAGATCTACCTGCCGGCGCGGTTCAACAGCGCCCAGCGCTACCCGCTCCTCGTCGTGCACGACGGCACCGACTACCTCGAGTTCGCGGCGATGAAGACGGTGCTCGACAACCTCATCCACCGGCTCGACGTCGACCCGCTCGTCGCGGTCTTCGTGCCGCCCCGCGACCGGCTCAAGGAGTACCCGAACCACGCGCCGCACGCCCGGTTCATCGCGCGCGAGCTCGTGCCGCTGCTCACCGAGCGGCTGCCGCTCGTCGACGCGCCCGAGGCGCGCTGCCTCATGGGCAGCTCGTTCGGCGGCATCGCGGCGTTCTCGACGGCCGTGCGCTACCCGGGCTTCTTCGGCTCGATGCTCCTGCAGTCGGCCTCGCTCGTCTTCACCGACATCGGCTTCGAGCACGGGGGCGGCCCGGCCTTCGACCCGGTCGTCAAGTTCGTCAACCGGTTCCGCGAGAAGCCGTCGCAGGTCGTCGACCGGCTCTACATGACGTGCGGCGTCTACGAGCCGCTCATCACGCCGAACCGTTCGATGGTGCCCGTCTTCCGCCACACCGGCACGACCGTGCGCTACACGGAGTCGCGTGACGGCCACAACTGGGAGAACTGGCGCGACGGCCTCGGTGACGGCCTGTCGTGGCTCTTCCCCGGCCCCCAGAAGTTCGTCTACGAATAAGCCTGTCCAGAAGGGTGATCCGCATGAAGGTGACCGACCGGTGGTACTCCGAGCGGCTCGAGCAGGACATCACGGTGGCCCGCTGGGGCACCTACGGCGCCCCGGTGCTGCTCTTCCCCACCGCGGGCGGTGACGCCGAGGAGGTGGAGCGGCACAAGATGATCGACCACCTCCGGCCGCTCATCGACGCCGGTCGGGCCAAGGTCTACTCGGTCGACAGCGTCGCGGGCCGCGCCATGGCCCAGCACCGCGGGTCGACGCAGTACCGGATGGCGCTCTTCAACCGCTTCCACGACGCCGTCGCCCGCGAGGTCATCCCGGCGATCCACTCCGACGTGGGTGGCCCGCTGCCCGTCGTCACGGCCGGCGCCTCGATCGGCGCCTTCAACTCCCTCGCCGTCGCGTGCCGCTACCCGCACCTCGTGCGCAGCGCCGTCTGCATGAGCGGCACGTATGCCGTCGACAAGTTCATCGGCGGCCCCTTCACCGACGACATGTACTTCAGCTCGCCGCTCCACTTCCTGCCCGACCTGCAGGGCCCCGACCTCGACGTCCTGCGCTCGCGGATGATCGTGCTCGCGACCGGCAGCGGCAGGTGGGAGGACCCGGGCGAGGCCTGGGACGTGGCGAAGGTGCTCGGCGAGAAGGGCATCCCCAACCGGGTCGACGACTGGGGCCCGCGCTACGACCACGACTGGCCGACGTGGTGGGAGATGCTGCCGACCTACCTCGACGACCTGCTGCCGTGAGGGAGCCGTATCAGGGGTGAGGCGGGGCGGCACTGACGGTCATGGCCCGTGCCCCGTCGGGCCTGCCTGACGAAGGACCCCTCCATGAACGTCACCGACGTCTTTCCCCTCATCAAGGCCCCGGACAGCTGGCCCGTGCCCGTCGTCGCGACGGTCGCCATGGCCTGCCTCGCCGGGCTCGACCTCGCCGGCGCCGTGCTCGCCAAGGAGTGGGCCGAGCACGGCAGCATCCGGGCGCTCGTGCTCGGCCTCGGCGCCTTCCTCGTCCTCTTCTGGGTCTACGCGTCGTCGCTGCAGTACGCCGAGCTCGCCCTCGTGACGATGGGCTGGGTCGTCATCCTGCAGGTCGGCCTCGTGCTCATCGACCGGTGGCGCTACGGCGTCGAGCTGCCGCCGGGCAAGTGGGTCGCCATCGCCGTCGTGCTCGTCGCGCAGGGCTACCTCGTGCTCGCGCCGGGCGTGCCGGGCACGTCCACGGAGCAGAGCCCGCCGGGCCTCGTGGCCGACCGCGGCTAGACTCGGCCTCCGGGACGGGGCCGACGGCCCGTGCCCTCGTCGGTGCCGAAGGAAGCCCATGCCAGCTCGTCTCGTCCGCCCCTCCGTGGTGGCGGCGTTCGGCGTCCTCGCGCTGGTGACGACCTCGGCCTGCACGAGCGAGGCGCCGGCCGGGCAGGTGAGCGGGACCCGGACGACACCGGCCGCGTCGGCCGACCCGACGAGCAGCGCGACGAGCACGCCTACGGGCACCGCGACGACGCCGGCCCGCGCCCGGCCGCTCGTCGTCGACGCCGTCTTCGACCACACGACGCTCGATCCCACCCGGCAGTTCGACCGCACCGGTTCGCTGCTCTCGCACGCCCTCTACGAGACGCTGACGACGCTCGACCCCGACGACCCGACGACGGTGGTGCCGGGCCTCGCCGACTACACGATCGCCCCCGAGGGGCGCTGGCTCACGCTGCGCCTGCGCGAGGGCGTCGTCTTCTCCGACGGCAGCCCGATGACGACCGACGACGTGGTCTTCACCCTCGAGCGCGCGAAGGGCCTGCGCGGGCCGGCCTCCTCGATCCTCGGCTCGGTGACCGTCCTCAAGGTCGACGACCGCACGGTCACGCTCAGCTCGCCGGGGTCGAACTTCGCCCTGCCGGCGATCCTCGCCAACCCCGCCTTCGGCATCCTCAACTCGGCCGCGGTCAAGTCGCACGGCGGCACCATCGGCCCCGGCGACACCGCGGCCACCTGGCTGTCGACGCACTCGGCCGGCTCGGGCCCCTACGTGCTCGACGGCGTCACGGGCACCCGCGAGGTGCGCCTCACCGCCAACCCGAGCCGGGCGGGCACCGAGCCCGCCTTCCCCGACGTCGTGCTGCGCAACCGCACGCCGCGCGAACAGCTCGCCGACGTCACCTCGGGCGCGGCCGACGTCGTGCTCGACCTCTCCGCGAGCCAGGCGAACGCGACTGCCACGAAGGCCCCGGGCCCGGCCGTCACCGTCACGACGGTGCGCTCGAGCTCGCTCGCCTACCTCGCGCTCAACCGCACCAAGGGACTCAACCGCTGGACCGCCGACCCCGACTTCGCGCAGGCCGTGCGCCTCGGCATCGACCGGCGCGCGCTCGGGCTCGCCGTCCCCGGCGCGACGCCCGCCGCCGGCCTCGTGCCCGCGGGCATCGTCGGCGCGCTCGACGACCTCTCGCCGACGCCGGGCCTGCCGCCGTCCCCGACCACCGCGGGCACGGGCACGGGCTCGGGCACGGGGACGCCGGCGCCCGGCGCGACCTCCGACTCCCCGTCGGCGACGGCCACCGACGTGCCGACCGTGCCGGACGGCATACCCAGTCCGGTGGTGACGGTGCCCGTCGTGCCCGAGCGCGACCTCGTCCGGGCGAAGGCGGCACTCGCACGCTCGGGCTACGCGGGGCAGGCGATCCCGCTGACGTATGCCGCCGACCTTCCTGTCCAGGGCGTGCCGACGAGCGCGCTCGCGGCGCTCGTGCGCGCGCAGCTGGCCCAGGTCGGCATCAAGGTCGTGCTCAACCCGGCCCCGGCGCGCGAGGCCCTCGCCGCCTACCGCTCGGGCCGGTCGGCGTTCAGCCTGTGGGGCTGGAGCCCGGACTACCCGGACCCCGAGAACTACCTCGCCTTTGCGCCGGGCGAGCTCGTCGGCCTGCGCGCCGGGTGGACCCGCGGCTCCGACCCGCTCGTCGACGACCTCACCGAGGGCGCGCGCGACTCCGTGGGCGACGACCGGGCAGCGGCGTACGCGGCCTGGCAGGTCGCGATGAACGCGCGGAGCCCCTTCGTGCCGCTCATCCAGCCGTCGACGCGCTTCGCGTCCGGCCCGAGGGTCGCGCAGGTGCCGGGCAACCCGGTGTGGACGCTCGACCTCGCCCGCATCCGCTGACGCGCCGAGGCGCTCTGCTGATGGGCGCGGCCGGGCGCGGCCAGGTGCCTGCACGACGATCCCTCCGTGGCCGGATCGTCGCGGCTGGGCGCCGCCTGCGCCCTCCACGATCCAGCCACGGCTGGCCTCAGGTGGCGCACGGGAGCCCACCGTCCGGGTATGTCTCCCGTGCAGGCCGTCTGCACCCACCGTCCCAGGAGGCGTCGCATGAGCGCAGCACCAGGATCTTCCGAGCGCACGGACCGCACGGACCGCATCGAGCGCACCCACGGCGGCGGGCGGCCGAGCGCCCTCGCCGACGACCGGCCGACGGCCAAGGAGCGGTTCGGCGGCGTCAAGGTCGGCTCGGCCTTCTTCGGCTGGCTCACCGCGACCGGCATGGCGGTGCTGCTCACCGCCCTCGTGGCCGGGGCCGGCACGGCCGTCGGGGTCGCGACCGGCACCGACGTGGCCCGGGCCGCGAGCGAGGCCGCCGACAGCGCCACGGTCGACCCGCAGAGCGTCGGCACGATCGGGGTCGTCGCCCTCTTCGTCGTGCTCTTCGTCGCCTACTTCTGCGGCGGCTACGTCGCCGGCCGGATGGCGCGCTTCGACGGCACGAAGCAGGGCTTCGCGGTGTGGGTCTGGGCCATCGTCATCTCCGTCGTCGTGGCGATCGTCGCCGCCGTGGCCGGGAGCAGGTACGACGTGCTGAGCCGGGTCAACAGCTTCCCGCGCATCCCGATGGACGGCGGCACCCTGACGACCGGCGGCCTCGTCGCCCTGCTCGTGGTGGCCGTGGCGAGCCTGCTCGGCGCCCTCGTCGGTGGCCGCGCGGGCATGCACTACCACCGCAAGATCGACCGGGCGACGAGCGCCGTCTGACGGCCGGTCCACCGGCGCGTGGGCTGGGTACGGGCACGGCGTCCGCCGACCGAAGGAGCCAGGACATGACCGATCGCATCCCCGGCGCGGCCCAGCCCGTGCCCGGCGACGAGGAGACCCAGGCCGAGGCGGGCCGTCGCACGCAGGATGAGCTCGACGACCTCGAGACCCGCGCGGGTGCCGACTTCCTGCACGACCGTCCCGTCGCGGAGGCCACGCACGTCTACCGCGACGGCGTGCGCGACGACGACGTCGACCCCGACGGCGCGGGCGGCACCACCGGCTGACGCGTGCGCCGCCTCATCGCCATCGCCATCGCCCGCCCCGACGACCCCGAGCCCGGGGCCTGACGTCGTCGACGCCCGCCGACGCGCCGGGCGGTGTGGTACCGGAGGGTGTGACGGCAGGCGCGGCGGGTAGAGGGGGGAGCGACGACCCGAGCACGACCACCACGACCACCACGACCACCACGACCACCACGACCCCGTAGCGAGGCCCGAGCATGCCCGAGCAGTCCGACGACCAGTACACCGAGCAGGACCCGACGACGCAGCACGAACAGCCCGACACCGAGGGCGAGCAGCTGGCGCACCCCGGCCTCACGGGCGACATGGGCGACGAGCCCGACCACGGCGAGCGGAGCTACCGGGGCTCGGGTCGTCTCGAGGGCCGTCGTGCCGTCATCACCGGCGGCGACTCCGGCATCGGCAGGGCCGTTGCGATCGCCTTCGCCCGGGAAGGTGCCGACGTGCTCGTCAGCGCGCTCGAGGAGGAGAAGGAGGACGCCGAGGAGACGGCGCGCCTCGTGCGGGAGGCCGGCCGCACCGCCGCGGTGTGCCTCGGCGACCTGACGCGGGAGGAGCAGTGCGTCGCCGTCGTCGAGCAGGCCGTCGAACAGCTCGGCGGCATCGACGTCCTCGTCAACAACGCGGCGTACCAGATGGCCCAGCCCGGCGGCATCGCCGACGTCACGACCGAGCAGTTCGACCGCGTCATGAAGACGAACCTCTACGCGATGTTCTGGCTGTGCAAGCACGCCCTGCCACACCTCTCGTCGGGTTCGACGATCGTCAACACGACGTCGATCCAGTCGCGGCAGCCGTCACCCGAGCTGCTCGACTACGCGACGACGAAGGCCGGCATCGTCGCCTTCACGCAGGGCCTCGCGGCGCAGCTGGCCGAGAAGGGGATCCGCGTCAACGGCGTCGCCCCCGGCCCGATCTGGACGCCGCTCATCCCGGCCACCATGGGCGAGGACCAGGTCGAGTCGTTCGGCACCCAGACCCCGCTCGGCCGCGCCGGTCAGCCCGCCGAGCTCGCGCCGGCCTACGTCTTCCTCGCGTCGCAGGAGTCGAGCTACGTCACCGGTGAGGTCATCGGCGTCACCGGTGGCATGCCGCTGACCTGAGTCAGCCGGGCGAGGACCCGAACCGGCGCTGGAGGTCGGCGTAGCCGATGGCGCCGTCGAGGAAGCCGAGCGTGCCGGTCTCGAGCAGCTCGTGCCCGGCACGCTCGAGCAGGCTGAGCGCGGCGCGGGCGAGGCTGCCGCCCAGGCTGACCCGTCGCACGCCGAGCGAGAAGAGCGTCGGCGCGTCGATGGTGCTGGCGAGTCCCGCGACGATGTTGAGGGGTGCCGGGATCGCCTCGGCGAGGCGGCGGATCGTCTCGGCCTCGACGACACCGGGCACGAAGACGCAGTCGGCCCCCGCCTCGACGAATCGTCTGGCGCGCTCGACGGTCTCGGCGAACGGGTCGCCGGTGACGCCGCCGAAGTAGGTGTCGGTGCGGGCGTTGAGCACGAAGCCGCCGGGCGGTGCGGCCGCGCGGGCCGCGGCCACCCGCTCCACGGCCTCCTCGAGGGGGAAGAGCCCGGCGCCACCCGGGCGGGCGTCCTCGAGGTTCGCCCCGACCGCGCCCAGCGCGGCCGCGAGGGCGACGGTTCGCCCGACGTCCGCGGCCGTGTCGCCGTAGCCCGCCTCGAGGTCGGCCGTCACGGGCACCCCCACCGCGGCGACGATCCGGCCGATGTGGTCGAGCATCGTGTCACGGTCCATGGCTTCGCCGTCGGGAACCCCTGCCGCCCAGGCGATCCCGGCACTCGTCGTCGCGATCGCGGGGAAGCCGACGTGCTCGAGGATGCGCGCCGAGCCGGCGTCCCAGGCGTTCGGCAGGACGAAGCCCGGCCCGGAGTGCAGGGCGAGCAGCGACGCGGCCCGCCCCGCGCGGCCGTCGGCGTCGGGCGCGGACCCGGCGGACGGCATACGGCCGCTCACGGCACGCTCCGTCGCATGACGCAGTTGAACTGGCCCTTGGGCCGGACGTAGTCGAAGCCGGCCGCCTCGTAGAGGCTGCGCGTGCCGTTGTAGAGCACGGCCTCGCGCTTGCCGCCCTTGTCGTGCGGGTAGCCCTCGACGACACCGCCGCCCGCCGCGGCGACGAGGTCGAGCGCGCCGCCCAGGGCCAGGGCCGAGAGGTGCTTCCTGCGGTGCGCCTTGTCGACGAAGATGCACGTGACGCGCCAGTCGGGCACGACGTCGGCCTCGGCGTCGTACTGCTTGCGGTGGTGGATGTTGGGCAGCTCTGCGGGAGAACCGAACTGGGCCCACGCGACGACGTCGTCACCGTGCAGCACGAGCGCGGCGTGTGCGCGGCCCTCCTCGACGAGCCGCTGCTTGAGCGCGCGGTTGCCCTCGTAGGTGCGCTCCTTGTCGGCGCTCAGGGTGTGGAACCACGTGCACCAGCAGCCGCCGAAGACGCCGCGGTGCCGCTCGATCATCGCGGCATAGGCGTCCCAGGTCTGCGGCGTCAGCGCCCCGACCTCGTAGTCCGTCATCGCCCCATCCTCGCGCGGCCGCGGCCGTCAGTCGACGCAGAGGCAGAAGGGGTGCCCGGCCGGGTCGAGGAAGACGCGGAACGACGTGCCGGGCTGGTGCTCGTGCTTCGTCGCGCCGAGGGCGATCACCTCGGGCTCGGCGGCGTCGAGGTCCTCGACCATGACGTCGAGGTGCACCTGCTGGGGCACGTCCTGGCCCGGCCACCGCGGGGCGGTGAAGTGCTCCACCTGCTGGAAGCAGATGCACTGCTGGCCGCCCTCGTCGCGGATCTCGCCCCACCCGTCGGAGGTCTTGACGCTCCAGCCGAGCAGTGCACCGTAGAAGGTGGCGAGTGCCTCCGCGTCGGGGCAGTCGAGGACGAAGCTGGGGTATCGGGCGATGGCCATGCGCAGCACGCTAGGACCTGATGCGGACGTTCCACGTCCGTATGCCGCAGGGTCGGGCGTCGCTACCCTCGGAGCATGGGGCACCGCATCTTCACGACACCGTTCGCGTCGGTCTACCCGGCCTACGTCAACAAGGTCGAGCGCAAGGGCCGCACGCAGGCCGAGCTCGACGAGGTCATCACGTGGCTGACCGGCTACGACGAGGAGGCGCTCGGTCGCCACCTCGAGGGCGGCACGACGTTCGAGGACTTCTTCGCCTCGGCCCACCTCAACCCGAAGGTCTCGGCGATCACCGGCACCGTGTGCGGGGTGCGCGTCGAGGAGGTCGAGGACCCGCTCATGCAGAAGATCCGCTACCTCGACAAGCTCGTCGACGAGCTCGCCAAGGGCAAGGCGATGGAGAAGGTGCTGCGCAGCTGAGGGCACCCGACGGCACCGGCGGCATGCGGCCGCGGTATCAGCGGGCGGGGGCGGGGGCTCTGGATGGCAGGTGGCGGCAGCGAGCCGTCACCGTCCCAGAGTGAAAGGACCACGACCATGGGCGAGCTCAACCCGCAGCCGCTGCCGCCGCGCGAGGTGGCGGTGACGGTGCACGTGCCCGGCGACATCCTCGGCAACCTCGAGACCTTCCAGAAGGTGCAGGCCAGCATCTTCGACCGGTTCGGGTGCGGCAACTGCAACTCCGGCATCCAGATCGACTGGCGCCGGTTCGAGGAGTTCGTCGTCAGCCCCGACCTCGAGCTGCAGCCGGTGCTCACCGCTCCGCAGCTGCGGGTGGGCTGAGGCGAGCTGCCGTGACCTGGGCGCGGTTCGACCTCGGCGTCGGAGTCATCGCCCTCGGTGCGCTCGACCAGCTGTGGGGCGGCATCGAGGACCTCGTCGACGTCGTCGAGGTCGAACCGCAGACCCTCTGGGAGACCCGCTCCGGCGGTGGCATGGTCATCTCGCCCGAGCCGCTCGCCTGGCTGCGGGGCTGCGGCCGGCCGCTGCTCGCGCACGGCGTCGGCTACCCGGTCGGCGGCACGACGGCGCCCAGCCGCGCGGGCGTGCTCGCCTCCGCCGCGTCGGCGCGAGACCTCGACGCCGTGCACTGGAGCGAGCACCTCGCCTTCAACGTGGCCGGTGACGCGCACGCCGGCTTCCTGCTGCCGCCGGTGCAGACGCCAGACGCCGTCGCCGCGGCGGTGCGCCACATCGGCGCGTACCAGGCGGCCTACGACCGGCCCTTCCTCGTCGAGACGCCGACGAACTACCTCCGGCCCGTGCCCGGCGACCTCAGCGACGGCGAGTACGTCGCGGCGATCGCCGAGGGCGCCGACTGCGGCATCCTGCTCGACCTGCACAACATCTGGACCAACGAGCGCAACGGCCGCCAGAGCGTGGGCGAGTTCCTCTCGCTCATCCCGCTCGACCGCGTGTGGGAGGTGCACCTCGCCGGTGGCTTCGAGACCGACGGCTACTACCTCGACGCGCACGTCGGCCCCATCGATCCCGAGCTGCTGGCGCTCGCGGCCCGCGTCGTGCCGACGCTGCCGCGGGTGCGTGCCGTCATCTACGAGGCCGTGCCGGCCTCCCTCGCCGCGCAGGGCGTCGCCGGGTTGCGCGACGTGCTCGGCGGCATGCACGACATCGTCCGTATGCCGCCGGCCGCGTCGGGGGCGCCGCCGCGGCCCGGGCGCGCGGCCGGGAGGGTCTCGGTCGAGGGTCCGGCGCCGTCCGGCACGACGGCGGAGCGGGAGGCCGAGCTCGTCGCCTACACGACGCGGGCCTCCGACCGGCTCGCCGCGCCCGACCCCGGTGCCACGCTGATGCGGGCCCTGACCGACGAGGCGCGCCTGTCGCTCCTCGTACGCACCCATCCGGAGACGCTGGGTGGGCTGCTGACGACCCTCGGTCGCGAGCGCACCGAGGCGCTGCTGCAGGACTTCCTCGCCGAGTCGCCCGCGAGCCTGTGGACCGAGGCCCAGGGCGACGCCTTCTCCGACTGGCTCGCTGCACGCGCGACCTGACGGTCCGGGGCACGAGTCACGCAGTGCCCCGGTCAGGCGCTCCGGAGCGGCTCGATGCGGTCGAGGGTGCTGCCCAGGCGGTCCCGCTCGGCCTCGAGGTCGTAGCGCGTCTGCAGGTTGAGCCAGAAGCGATCGGTGGTCCCGAAGAAACGGGACAGGCGGAGGGCCGTGTCGGCGGTGATGCGGCGCTTCCCGTGGACGATCTCGTTGATCCTGCGTGGTGGCACGCCGATCGAGACGGCCAGGCGGTGCTGGGTCACCTCCAGCGGCGTCAGGAACTCCTCGAGGAGCACCTCGCCCGGGTGGATGGGTGGGATGGTCGTCATGGGTCTGCCTCCTCTGGTGGTGGTCGACGATCTCTACATGCTCCGGGCCCGCGGGCGTCCACACGAAGCAGATGCGCCACTGCTGGTTGATGCGGATGCTGTGCTGCCCCCGTGCGATCACCGTGCAGGGCCTCTAACCGGTTGCCCGGTGGCACCCGGAGGTCGTCGAGCGACTCCGCGGCGTCCAGCATGACCAGCTCGCGCAGGGCCGTGCGCTCGATCCGGGGATCGAACCGCCTGGTCCGCTGGCGTGCCCGCAACCGCTCGGTCTCTGCGTCCCGAAACGTCCGGATCACTCGGTCAGCATAACGCGTCGCGTTATGCTTGGGCCATGGAGCGAACGGCCGAAGACGATGCGCCGGTAGGCACTCACGGCTGGTAGAACGCGCGTCCTCGAGTAAGCATGACCGCGTCGATGTCGACCCGGTTGCGTGCGCTCCCGCTGACGATTCGTGGTGCTTGCGGGGCAATCGCCCGAAGGGTGCGGACGAATGCCAAACCTGAAGACCGACAGAGCCGCTCAGTCGTCCATGGCCTCGATGCCGAGCTCGGCCAGCTCGCCCGTGTGGGCGCGGATGCGCTCGACGACCTCCGGCGACGGGGGCTCCCAGCCGAGCACCTCCTCGACGACGCGCAGCGGCTCCGTCGTGCGGTAGGAGCGCGTCGGGTTGCCGGGGAAGCGCTTGTCGGTGACGTTCGGGTCGTCCTCGATCGTGCCCAGGGGCTCGACCCGGTAGACGCGCGGCGGCCCGTCGCCCCGCGCCAGCTCGGCCGCGAGCGGGGCGCCGTTCTCGCTCGCCGTGACGTAGATGTGCTTCGAGACCCGGCCCGAGCCGTAGTTCGTGAGCCATCCCGGGGTCAGCAGGTCGCCCACGGCGACGTCGGCACGCGTCCCGTGGAAGAAGGGTCCGGGATCGTCGACGACGCGCGGCGTCGGGCGCGGGTCGCGGAGCAGGCTGTCGAGCCGGGTCATGAGCTCGGCCACCCGGGTGCGCCCGTGCGGTGCCCGCGGGTAGCGCCCGAGCACGTCGAGCAGCTCCGGCGTGGCCCGCTTCGCGGCCGCGTCGAGCACGTACTCCGCCACCACGGGGTCGTCGCCGCGCGCCAGCTCGGCCGCCCGGGCGGCGTGAGCGGCCGAGCCGAGGAGGTGGCGCACCTGCGTCGCGTTCGCCAACGGGTGCAGGTATGCCGCCGCGCAGGCGTCGCCGGCAGCGGTCGCCGCGTGCCGGGCGGGCTCGGTCGACGCCTCCTTCCCGGCCCGGTGGGCGTCGGTGGCGGCGGTCCGCTGCAGGCGCGAGCGCCGCGCTCCGGTGGCGAACGCGCGGGCCGCGTCGAGCGCGGCCGCGGGGCGCGGGTCGTCGGGCTCGGCCCGCTCGAAGAGGACGAGGGTGGGCTCGGCGCACGACACGGCATACGCGACGACGGCCCGCAGCTCGTCGGTGGTCAGCTCGAAGTCACCGGTGGCGGTCGGCATCCCACCGAGTATGCCAACGGGGCCGCCCGGAGGGGCGTTTGTGACCCGGCGCGGCATTCCTGCCACGATGAGGGGCGTGGGTCCCTCCTGGGCCGACACGCCAGAGGTCAGTCCCAAGCTCGGAGAAGCCCGTGAACATCCCGTCGCACCACCCCACTCCCCTGCGCTGCGCGGGGTCCGCGACCGAGGCCCGGCGATGAGCCGGCGGGGCCCCCGTCGCCGGAGCAACGACGCGCTGCCGGCGCTGCCGAACGACGGGCTGCGGGTCGTCCCGCTGGGCGGCCTGGGCGAGATCGGCCGCAACATGACCGTCTTCGAGCACGCCGGCCGGCTGCTCGTCGTCGACTGCGGGGTGCTCTTCCCCGACGAGTCCCAGCCGGGCGTCGACGTCATCATCCCCGACTTCACGTGGATCCGGGACCGCCTCGACAAGATCGACGCCATCGTGCTGACGCACGGCCACGAGGACCACATCGGCGGCGTGCCCTACCTGCTGCGCGAGCGGCCCGACATCCCGCTCGTCGGCTCGCGCCTCACGCTGGCGCTCATCGAGGCCAAGCTCGTCGAGCACCGCATCAAGCCGGTGACCGTCGAGGTCAAGGAGGGCGACCGGCGCGGTTTCGGGCCCTTCGACTGCGAGTTCGTGGCCGTCAACCACTCGATCCCGGACGGCCTGGCCGTCGCGATCCGCACGGCGGCGGGCCTGGCCCTGTGCACCGGCGACTTCAAGATGGACCAGTTCCCGCTCGACCGCCGCGTCACCGACCTGCGCGCGTTCGCGCGCCTCGGTGAGGAGGGGGTCGACCTCTTCCTCGCCGACTCGACGAACGCCGAGGTGCCCGGCTTCACCGTGTCGGAGGGCGAGCTCGCCCCGGCCATCGACACCGTCTTCCGCACGACGACCGGCCGCGTCATCGTGTCGAGCTTCGCCAGCCACGTGCACCGCATCCAGCAGGTGCTGGACGCCGCCCAGCGCCACGGCCGCAAGGTGGCCTTCGTCGGACGCTCGATGGTGCGCAACATGGGCATCGCCCGCGAGCTCGGCTACCTCACCATCCCCGACGGCCTCGTCGTCAAGGACCTCAAGGCGCTCGAGCGGCTGCGCGCCGACCAGATGACGATCGTCGCGACGGGTTCGCAGGGTGAGCCGATGGCCGCGCTGGCCCGGATGGCCAACAAGGACCACCCGGTCAGCATCGTCGAGGGCGACACCGTGCTCATGGCGAGCTCGCTCATCCCCGGCAACGAGAACGCGATCTACCGCGTCATCAACGAGCTGACCCGGCTCGGGGCCAACGTGGTGCACAAGGGCAACGCCAAGGTGCACGTGTCGGGGCACGCCAGCGCCGGCGAGCTCGCCTACTGCTACAACATCATCCGCCCGACGAACGCCCTGCCCGTGCACGGCGAGTGGCGCCACCTCAAGGCGAACGCCGACATCGCCGTGCGCACCGGCCTCGACCCCGCGCGCGCGCTCATCGCCCAGGACGGCAGCGTCATCGACCTCGTCGGCGGCCGGGCCCGCATCGTGGGCAACGTGCCGGCGGGCCTCGTCTACGTCGACTCGATGAACGTCGGCGGCACGACCGAGGCGACGCTGCACGTGCGGCGCACGCTGGCCGAGGAGGGCGTCGTGACGATCGTCTGCATCGTCGACCCCGACACGGGCAAGCTGACGGAGAAGCCGGACTACCTCGCCCACGGTTTCACGCCCGACGTCATGGACTTCTCGGCCGCCACGCCGGCGATCCAGAAGGCGCTGACCAAGGCGAGCCAGGACGGCATCGAGGACCTCGAGCAGGTCGAGGAGCTGGTGCGCCGGGCCGCGGCCAGCTGGGCCCAGCGGCAGCACCGCCGCAGCCCGCTCATCATCCCGGTCATCGTCGACGCCTGAGCCGACGCCGAGCCGACGCCGGCCGCCAGGCCGCCAGGCCGCCAGGCCGGGCCCTCTCCGGAGAGGGCCCGGTCAGGCGTGGCCGCTGAGCTGGCCGAGCCGGTCGGCGAGCTTGTCGACCATGGCGCCGGCCTGCTTGTCGGGCAGCGGGGCCTTCTTGTCGCCGCCCTGGCTCGACACCGGGAGGACGTCGACCGAGAGCTTCGCGCCGCCGGCGAGCGCGCGCAGGGCGTCGATCCGGTCGCCGAAGGGCGAGCCGCTGCCCGGGGAGTAGTAGCGCACGACCTCGTCGATGTCGTGCGGGTAGAGGTCGGTCTTCGTCACGGCGATGATGAGGAAGATCGGCTTCGAGCGGCGCACGGCCATCGAGGCGATGCGGTGCGACGTGATCGACCAGTCCTCGAGCTCGGCGGCGAGCTGCTCCTCGCGGGTGGCGGTCGCGGTGCCGGTGGTGCCGCCGGCACGGCGCGGGGTGGCGTACCCGTTGGCGACGACGTGGATGACGCCGTCGACGGGCTCGTCGTGGAACACCTCGTCGAGGGCGCCGAGGCGGGTGGCGGCGTTGTCGCCGGGCACGACGAGGAAGCGGAAGCCGTGGAGCCGGGCGCCCTTGCGGGTGCGGCGCTCCATGACGGCCGAGCCGACCTCGGCGACGGCGTCGTCGGTCGTGCGGCGGGTCAGGCGGTCGACGAGCTGGCTCTTGCCCACGCCGGTCATGCCGGTGACGGCGACCATCGGGTAGCGGTCGCGCAGCAGTCGGCCCAGCCGCTCGGGGGCCTGCGCGAGGGCCGTCAGCAGGCCGGTGGCGACGGTGGCGCCGAGAGCGGTGCGGCTCGACGTCGGCAGGATCGTCCTGATCCGGGATGAGGTCTGAGACACGGGTGGCTCCTCGGCGTGGCTGGTCACAGGTGCCAGTTGGCCCCTAGAGCCTACGGTCCGTACCCATACGGCGGTGCCCGCACCCGGGGGCGACGAACAACACCCCGTCCTGGCGAGAGGACGGGGTGTTGCAGGTGCGACTCTAGTCCGCCGTGGCGAGGGGTGGCGAGGTCGCCTCGTCCGGCACGGGAGCCGCGAGCCGGCCGCGCAGGGCGCGCCCGACCGACGACCCGACGAGCAGGCCGAGCGAGATGGCGATGGCGACCCCGAGCAGGCCGAGGGCGACGTCGGTGACCGACTCGCGCCCCGCGGCGAGCTCGGTGACCCCCACGAGGCCGAGGCTGCCGGGCACGAGCAGCCAGAAGGCAGGGAGGAAGAGCACGAGGCGCGGCAGCAGGGGGCGGCGCAGCTCGACGACGCTCGCGCCGAGGCTAGCCGCGATGGCGCCGACGAAGCCGCCGAGGGCGATGGAGCCGAGCTCCTGCCCCGCCACCTGCGCCCCGAAGGCGAGGCTGAGCACGAGCAGCACCCAGCCCTGCAGGCGCAGCGGCACGCCCTCCATGAGGCAGATGCTCGCGCCGAGGAGCACCAGTCCCACGGGGGCACCGGCCCAGCCGATCTCGTCGACGCGCACGTTGGCGAGCGTCGTCGTCGGGATGCGGAGCAGGGTCGTGGCCATCAGCAGGCCGAGGGCGAAGAGGCCGAGCTGGCTCAGGCCGTAGGCGAGGCGGGCCGAGCCGGCCTGCATGTGCCCGGCCGCGAGCTCGGACATCCCGTTGACGACGAGCGCGCCGGGGAGCAGGACGGCGAGGGGTGGGAGCACGGTGCGGAGCGGCCCCTCGAGCAGGCCCGCCTCGGCAGCGCCGAACACGGCCAGCGACACGGCGAAGGCGGCGAGGGTCGGCAGCAGGGCCTTGACCACCTCGTAGCGCTCGGCGAGCTGGACGAGGACGAGCACGAGCAGGGCGCAGACCGCGGCGGCGGCGACGTTGGCCCAGCCGGGCTGGAGGATGAGCGCGATGCCGACGGCGAGGACCGGCCACGCGAGGGCGACGAGCCACGGCGGCTGCTGGACGGGGCGCGTCGCGGTGGCGGCGAGCTCGTCGCGCGCCTGCTGGACCGTGAGCTCGCCGTGGAGCAGCTGGTGGCGGATGAGGCGCACGTTCGCCGCCTGGTGCAGGCGCAGACCGGCCACGGCGGCACGGTAGGTGCTCGCACCCCCGGGAGTCAGCGTGATCATGAGCCCGGTGGGTCCCACGGCGGTCTGCACGTCGGGGTAGCCGAGCCGGGCGCTCACCTCGGCGAGCTCCTCCTCGATCTCCTGCACCGGCTGACCGGTCGCGATCATCGCCGTCCCGAGCTCCGAGAGCAGTGCACGGGCCTCGACCTGTGGGTCGTCACCGCCGCGCGCCGGGGTGGTCATGGCGCGGTGCTCTCGGAGGCTGGCTCGACCACGGCACTCGTCATGGCGTCATCATGCCGGGGCGGGTCGTGGTGGCCGACCCCGGATCAGGATTCGGCTGCGCCACGGGTCGGGGTGGGTGTACTGCGGAAGAGGGCCGCTCCCGGTCCCGCCCGATCACCAGGAGGAAACCATGCTCACGGGTGCTTCCGTCACCGCCAACATCCCCGCAGCGGACATCGCGCGGGCCCGCTCGTTCTACGCCGACGTGCTCGGACTGACCCCTGTCGCCGAGTTCGGTGAGGGCGGGATGCTGGTCTACCGCACCGGCAGCGGGACGGCGTTCAGCGTCTACCAGACCGAGTACGCCGGCCAGGCCGGTCACACGATCGCCCAATTCCACGTCGAGGACGTCGTGGCCGAGGCGCGCGCGCTGCAGGAGAAGGGCGTCACGCTCGAGACCTACGAGATGCCGGGCGTGGAGTGGGACGACGGCGTCGCCGACATGGCCGGAATGGGCAAGGCGGCCTGGTTCAAGGACAGCGAGGGCAACATCCTCTGTGTCGACTCCGGCTTCCCGGAGGCCTGAGATCCGGTCCACCTCGGTCGCCCGTGCCGGGTAGGTTCCGAGCGTGACCGACCACGATCCCTCCCCGACCGCCGTGCACGGGCGTGCTGCTCACGTGCGCGGCCTCGTGCTCGCTGCTGGTGCCGGGCGCCGGATGGGCGGGCCCAAGGCGCTCGTCCGGCGGCGCCCGGACGAGCCCACCCTCGTCGAGCGGGCCGTCTCGCTCCTGCACGCCGGCGGGTGCTCCGGCGCCACCGTCGTCGTCGGGGCGGCCGCCGAGGAGGTCACCGCCATCGTCACCGCGCTCGGTCGGGACGTCGACGTCGTCACCTGCCACGACTGGGACCAGGGCATGGGCGCCTCCCTCCGCGCCGGCCTCACCGCCCTCACCCGTTCGACCCACGAGGGCGAGGGCTGCGTCGACGCCGTGCTCGTCACCCTCGTCGACCTCCCGGACCTGACCCCCGAGGTCGTCGCCCGCGTCCTCGACGCCCCTTCCGCGGAGGACGGGCTGCGAGCAGCGCTGCGCCGGGCGGCATACGGCGGCGTGCCCGGCCACCCGGCCCTGATCGGCCGCGACCACTGGGAGTCGGTCATCGCCTCGGCGAGCGGCGACCACGGCGCCCGGCACTACTTCCGGGCCACGCCGCACGAGCTGGTCGAGTGCGGCGACCTCGCCACCGGGCGCGACGTCGACACCCCCGACGAGCTCGACGCGTCCCGTTAGGACGCCCCGCGCTTTCGCACGGCGGGTTCATCAGGAATGCTGCGGTAATGGATCAACTGTTCGCCAGTGCCGACGACGTCACGACCGCCCTGGGCGGCACGGGCTATCTCGCCGACGAGGCGCTCGCGACGATCACCTTCCTCGCGACCCGGCTGAGCCGGCCGATCCTGCTCGAGGGGGAGCCCGGCACCGGCAAGACGGCCCTCGCCGAGGGCCTCGCGCAGGCCCTCGACCTCGAGCTCATCCGCCTCCAGTGCTACGAGGGCATCGACGCGACGCAGGCCCTCTACGACTGGGACTTCCCGCGCCAGATCCTGCACCTGCGCACCGTCGAGGCCCTGAGCCGTGATGCGCAGCACGACGCGAGCCCCACCGACACCGCCGCGCTCGAGGCAGAGCTCTTCGACGAGCGCTTCCTGCTCGCCCGTCCGGTGCTCCAGGCCCTCCGCCAGGCCCCGTGCGTCCTGCTCATCGACGAGATCGACCGCGCCGACGACGAGTTCGAGGCCTTCCTGCTCGAGGTGCTCTCCACCTGGCAGGTGACGATCCCCGAGCTCGGCACCGTCGCGGCCTCGACCCCGCCGATCGTCGTGCTGACCTCCAACCGCACCCGCGAGCTGCACGACGCGCTCAAGCGCCGCTGCCTCTACCACTGGATCGACCACCCCGGCCTCGCCCGCGAGCTCGAGATCGTGCGCACCCGCCTCCCCGAGGTGAGCGCGACGCTCGCCGAGCAGGTCGTCACCCTCGTGCAGCGCCTGCGCACGAGCGGCGAGCTCATCAAGCCCCCGGGCGTCGCCGAGACCCTCGACTGGGCGCGCGCGCTCGAGACCGTCGGCGCGACGCGCCTCGACCCCGAGGTCGCCGCCGCGACCCTCGGCGCGGCCCTCAAGTACCGCGAGGACTCCGAACGCATCCGGGCCTCGCTCGACAAGCTCCTCACCGCATGAACCGTGCCGCCGACCCCCAGCCCGACGAGCTGCTCCTCGGCTTCGCGCGCGCCCTGCGCGCGGCCGGCGTGCACGTCACCGCCGACCGTGAGCGCACCTTCCTCGTGGCCGCCGCCACCGTCGGCATGGGCGAGCGCGCCGGCGTCTACTGGGCCGGGCGCTCGACGCTGACGAGCACGCCCGCGGACTTCCCGGCCTACGACGAGCTCTTCGAGCGCTGGTTCGGCGGCGAGGACATCCCCAAGGGCCGCCCCGTCGACGTGCAGCGCCCGCCCGTGCGCCAGGCGCCGCTCGACGACGGCGAGGGAGAGGGCGGCGACGGCGAGAACGACACCCTCGAGGCGCAGTCGAGCGCGCAGGAGGTGCTGCGCCACCGCGACGTCGCGACCCTGAGCGCTGCCGACCGCGCCGCCGCCGCGCGGCTCTTCGCCGCCCTCGGCCCGCGCTCGCCGATGCGCCGCGCCCGCCGCCACGTCCGCGCCGGCAGCGGCACCGTCGACGGCCCCGCCACCCTGCGCGAGCAGCTGCGCCGCATGGGCGAGCCCGGCCGCATCCACCACCGTCGCCGCGGCACCCGCCCGCGCCGCATCGTGCTGCTCGTCGACGTCTCCGGGTCGATGAGCCCGTATGCCGACAGCCTCCTGCGTCTCGCGCACGTCTTCGTGCGCACGGTCCCGCACGTCGAGGTCTTCACCATGGGCACCCGCCTGACCCACGTGACCCGGGCCCTCGCCGAGCGCGACCCCGACCGGGCGCTCGCCGCCGCCGGCCGCGTGGTGCCCGACTGGTCGGGCGGCACCCGCCTCGGGGAGGCCGTCGGTGCGTTCCTCGACCGCTGGGGCCGGCGCGGCATGGCCCGCGGGTCGGTCGTCGTCGTCTTCTCCGACGGCTGGGAGCGCGAGGGCCCCGAGGCGCTCGGCGAGCAGATGCGCCGGCTCGCCGCGCTCTCGCACCGCGTCGTGTGGGCCAACCCGCACCGCGGCAAGCTCGGCTACGAGCCGGTGCAGCAGGGGATCGTCGCGGCCCTGCCGCACATCGACGACTTCGTCGCGGGGCACTCGCTCGCGGCGTTCGAGGAGCTGATCGAGGTGGTGGCCCGTGCGTGAGGTGATGGACGAGCTGATGCAGTGGTGGTCGGCCGGCGAGACCGTCGGCGTCGGCACCGTCGTCGGCACGTGGCGCTCGGCGCCGCGACAGGCCGGCGCGTCGATGCTCGTCGGCCCCGGCGGCGAGGCCGTCGGCTCCGTCTCCGGCGGCTGCGTCGAGGGCGCCGTCTACGAGCTGGCCCAGGAGGTCGTCGCGTCGGGCGACCCCGTGCTCCAGCGCTACGGCGTCAGCGACGACGACGCGTATGCCGTCGGGCTCACCTGCGGCGGCATCCTCGACGTCTTCGTCGAGAAGGTTTCACGGGAAACCTTCCCTGAGCTCGGCGAGGTCGCCGCCGACGTCGCAGCCGGCCGGCCCGTCGCCGTCGTCACCGTCATCGAGCACCCCGAGCCCTCGTGGGTGGGCCGGCGGGTCGTCGTGCACCCCGAGGCCGAGGGCGACGAGGACGAGTCGATCCTCGGCTCGCTCGGCAGTGGCCGCGCGGACGACGCCGTCCGCGACGACGCGAGGGGCCTTCTCGCACAAGGCCGTTCGGCGATCCTCACCTACGGTCCCGACGGCGAGCGACGAGGTGAAGGCATGCGCGTCTTCGTCGCGGCGCACGCCCCGAAGCCGCGGATGCTCGTCTTCGGCGCCATCGACTTCGCCGCCGCCGTGGCCCGGGTCGGCAGCTTCCTCGGCTACCACGTCACCGTCTGCGACGCTCGCCCGGTCTTCGCGACGAAGACGCGCTTCCCCGGCGCCGACGAGGTCGTCGTCAGGTGGCCGCACGACTACCTCCAGCACGAGGTCGACGAGGGCCGGGTCGACGGCCGCACCGTCATCGCGGTGCTCACGCACGACCCGAAGTTCGACGTGCCGCTCCTCGAGGTGGCGCTGCGCCTGCCCGACGTCGCCTACATCGGCGCCATGGGCTCGCGCCGCACCCACGAGGACCGGCTCGAGCGCCTCCGCGAGGCCGGGCTCACCGACGACGAGCTGGCCCGGATGAGCTCGCCGATCGGCCTCGACCTCGGCGCCCGCACGCCCGAGGAGACCGCCGTCTCGATCGCAGCCGAGATCATCGCGCTGCGCTGGGGCGGGGCCGGCGACCGACTCGCCGCGACCGACGGACCGATCCACCACCACCACCCCGCGCACGACAACCCGCTCGGCCTTTGAGGGGAGGGCAGGTCACCGTCGCCGCGCTCGCACCCTGCTCCGCTTTCCGGAGCAGGAACCGAGCCTCGACTCGGAAGCTGCTCCGCTTTCCGGAGCAGGATGCGAGCGCCCGAGGGATGACCGCAGCCGCCGCGCCGGGTTCGGTGTCAGGTGCGGGGGCGCCAGCGCTTCCAGAGCGCCGTCGCCTCGGCGCGCACCTTGCCGTCGAAGCGCAGCTCGACCCGCACCGTCATCTGCGGCTCGGACGCCTCGGTGACGACCGCGTGCAGCTCGACCGGGTCGTGCAGCGGCGCCGGCCGCAGGTAGCGCACGTCGAGCCCCGCCGTCACGTACGACAGGTCGGCGCCGGGCAGCGGCGGCCAGCCCTGCCGCTCGGCCTCGAGCATGACGGCGGCCGCGCTGTGGCAGTCGAGGACCGTGCCGATGATGCCGCCGTTGAGGTAGCCGAGCCCGTTGTCGTGCTCGGGCCACGGCGTGAACGACGCGCCCACGCCCTCGGAGCCGGCGGAGTGGTCGGAGTCGTCGGCACCCAGCGGGTAGCTCCGCAGCTGCAGGCCCTTGGGGTTGCCCGGCCCGCAGCCGAAGCACGGCAGGTCGGGGTAGAGCCGCTCCTGGATGCTGAGCGGGAGGTCACGGTCGACGTCGACGGGTGCGTCCGGCATACGCTCAACCTACGCGGGGCGGGTAGGGCACCCGACACAGCTCCCGCACGGAGGAGGACACTCATGAGCACGTACCAGGTCGGCTACTTCGTCGGCAGCCTGTCATCGACCTCGCTCAACCGGACCCTCGCGCAGGCGCTCATCGCGCTCGCGCCGGGCGACCTCGAGTTCACCGAGATCCCCATCGGCAACCTGCCGCTCTACAGCCCGGACTTCGACAGCGACTACCCCGCCGAGGCGCGCGCCCTCAAGGAGGCCATCGCGGCCTCGTCGGCCGTGCTCTTCGTGACGCCGGAGTACAACCGCTCGATCCCCGGCGCCCTGAAGAACGCGATCGACTGGGCCTCGCGCCCGTGGGGCGAGAACTCCTTCAACCACGTGCCGGCCGCCGTCATCGGCGCCTCGCCCGGCCAGATCGGCACCGCCCTGGCGCAACAGAGCCTCCGTGCGGTGCTCAGCTTCTGCAACGCCCGACAGATGACCTCGCCCGAGGCCTACATCCGCCTCGAGCCCGGCGCCATCGCCGACGACAGCACCGTCACCGACGACTCGATGCGCCAGTTCCTCACCGACTTCATGCGGGAGTTCCGTGACCACGTCGAGCGCGTGCTCACGGTCCTCCCGCGTGACTGACGGGGCCGCCGGCCTCAGTGGGCGCTGGAGGTCTTCCAGAGGTTGATGCCGCCCTCGACGGCGTGCTGGTCGATCGTGTCGAGCTCCTCCTGGCTGAACTCGAGGTTGTGCAGCGAGCCGAGGCTGTTCTCGAGCTGGCCCACGGACGACGCGCCGATGAGCACCGACGTGACCCGCTCGTCGCGCAGGATCCAGGCCAGCGCCATCTGCGCGAGCGACTGCCCGCGCTGCTTCGCCATCTCGTTGAGCGCGCGGATGTGCGTGAGGTTCTGCTCGGTCAGCAGGTCGGTGGAGAGCGACTTGTCCTGCGAGGCGCGTGAGCCCTCCGGCACGCCGTCCAGGTACTTGTCGGTCAGCATGCCCTGCGCGAGCGGGCTGAACGCGATGCAGCCGACGCCCTCCTCGCCGAGCACGTCGAGCAGGTCCTCCTCGACCCAGCGGTTCAGCATCGAGTAGCTCGGCTGGTGGATGAGCAGCGGCGTGCCGAGGTCGCGCAGGATCGCGACCGCCTCGGCCGTGCGCGGGCCCGAGTAGCTCGAGATGCCGGCATAGAGCGCCTTGCCCGAGCGGACCGCGGTGTCGAGCGCGCCCATCGTCTCCTCGAGCGGCGTCGTCTCGTCGAAGCGGTGGGAGTAGAAGATGTCGACGTAGTCGACGCCCATCCGCGCGAGCGACTGGTCGAGCGAGGCGAGCACGTACTTCCGGCTGCCGCCGCCCTGGCCGTACGGGCCCGGCCACATGTCGTAGCCGGCCTTCGTCGAGAGGATCAGCTCGTCGCGGTAGCGCTTGAAGTCCTGCGCGTAGATGGCGCCGAAGTTGCGCTCGGCGCTGCCGTAGGGCGGGCCGTAGTTGTTCGCGAGGTCGAAGTGCGTGACGCCGAGGTCGAAGGCGCGGCGCAGCGTCGCGCGCTGGCGCTCGAGCGGCACGTCGTCGCCGAAGTTGTGCCACAGCCCGAGCGACACCGCGGGCAGGTCGAGCCCCGAGCGGCCGGTGCGGCGGTAGGTCATCGAGTCGTAGCGGCTGCGGTCGGCCTGGTAGTCGTCGGCGTGAAGAGTCATGTGCCCCAGTCTCGTCTGCATTGCGTGTGCCGTGGAAGCCGGGTCCCGCCCGAGGTTGCGGCGTTCCCCTTGTGAAGTAGTTGAACCCGAGTAAGACTCGCCTCGGGGAAGTCGCCTGAGAAGTCAATCGGCAAGTCAACTGCAGCGTGGCAGGGAGGACGAGCGCATGACCCGCATTTCCGTGACCGTCGACGGAGTGAGCTACTCCGACGAGGTCGAGCCCAGGACCCTTCTGGTCCAGTACCTTCGCGAGAACCTCGGCAAGACGGGGACGGTGATCGGCTGCGACACGAGCAACTGCGGCGCCTGCACCGTCCACCTCGACGGCACGAGCGTGAAGTCGTGCAACGTCCTCGCCGTCCAGGCGGACGGTCACGAGGTGACGACGATCGAGGGGCTCGCCGAGAACGGCGAGCTCCACCCGGTCCAGCAGGCCTTCCACGAGTGCCACGCCCTCCAGTGCGGCTACTGCACGCCGGGCATGATCATGCAGGCCTGCGACGTGCTGAAGAACAACGCGAACCCGAGCGAGCAGGAGATCCGCGAGGGCCTCGAGGGCAACCTCTGCCGCTGCACCGGTTACCACAACATCGTCAAGGCCGTGCAGCAGGCGGCGGGCACGATGAGCGGCGCGAGCTCGCAGGCGGTGTCGTCATGACCGTCACCGACGACCGGCCCGCCGAGGCCGCTCCCGAGATCGGCAAGGCGCGACGCCGCAAGGAGGACCAGCGCCTCATCACCGGCCGCACGCGCTGGACCGACAACATCCAGCTGCCCGGCATGCTCCACCTCGCCATGGTGCGCAGCCCGTTCGCGCACGCCACCATCAGCGCCATCGACGTGTCGGAGGCCAAGGCGGCCCCCGGCGTCATCGGGGTCTTCACCGGCGAGGACCTCAAGGACATCCAGGGCGTCAACATCACCGCCTGGCCGGTCTCGGCCGAGCAGAAGACGCCCGACCACCTGCCCGTCGCCGTCTCGCACGTGGCGCACGCCGGTGAGATCGTCGCCGTCGTCGCGGCCCGGTCGTCCTCGGCGGCCCGTGACGCCGCCGAGCTCGTCGACGTCGACTACGACGAGCTGCCCGCGGTGCTCGACCTCAAGGAGGCCGCCAAGGACGAGGTGCTCGCCCACCCGGACCTCGGCACGAACACGAGCGCCACGTGGCAGCTCGACTCGGCCGGCCAGGGCAGCGGCGGCGACGTCGAGGAGGCGATCGCCAAGGCCCGCGAGACCGGCATCGTCATCGAGCGCGAGTACCGCCAGCAGCGCCTCATCCCCGCCTTCATGGAGCCGCGCTCGACCGTCGTCGACCCGACCGGCGAGCAGGTGACGATGTGGTCGGCCACGCAGGTGCCGCACGTGCTGCGCTTCTGCATCGCCGCGACGACCGGCCTGCCCGAGTCGAAGATCCGCGTCATCGCCCCCGACGTGGGTGGCGGTTTCGGCGGCAAGCTGCAGACGACCCCCGAGGAGTTCGCCACCCTCGCCGTGGCCCGCAAGCTCGGCAAGCCGGTCAAGTACACCGAGACCCGTTCCGAGACGATGGTGAGCGGCCACCACGGCCGCGACCAGTGGCAGAAGCTGACGCTCGCCGCCGAGAAGGACGGCCGCGTCACGGCTCTCAAGGTCGACCTCATGGCCGACCTCGGGGCGTACGCGGCGCTCGTCGGCGGCGGCGTGCCCGTGCTCGGCGCGTGGATGTTCAACTCGATCTACAAGTTCGACGCCTACCAGTTCAACCTCACGAACTACTACACGAACAAGACGTGGGTCGACGCCTACCGCGGCGCCGGCCGGCCCGAGGCGACCTACGCCATCGAGCGGCTCATGGACGAGCTCGCGGCCGAGGTCGGGGTCGATCCGATGGAGATCCGCGAGAAGAACTGGATCACGCACGACGAGTTCCCGTTCACGACGGTCGCGGGCATGACCTACGACTCGGGCAACTACGAGGCCGCGACCGACAAGGCGAAGGAGCTCTTCGGCTACGACGAGCTGCGCGCCGAGCAGCAGCGCCGCCGCGAGAGCAACGACCCGGTCCAGCTCGGCATCGGCATCTCGACCTTCACCGAGATGTGCGGCCTCGCCCCGTCCCGCATCCTCGGCGCGCTCAACTACGGCGCCGGCGGCTGGGAGAGCGCCAGCATCCGGATGCTCGCCACCGGCACGGTCGAGGTCGTCACCGGCGTCTCGCCGCACGGCCAGGGCCACGAGACGGCATGGAGCCAGATCGTCGCCGACAAGCTCGGCGTCCCCTTCGAGAGCGTCGAGGTGCTGCACGGCGACACGCAGATCTCGCCCAAGGGCATGGACACCTACGGCTCGCGCTCGCTCGTCGTGGGCGCCGAGGCCGTCGTCCGCGCTGCCGACAAGGTCATCGAGAAGGCGAAGGTCGTCGCGGCCCACCTGCTCGAGGCCAGCGTCGACGACATCGAGTTCTCCGCGGGGAAGTTCGGCGTCAAGGGCACCGACAAGGGCATCTCGATGCCCGAGGTCGCCATCGCCGCGTGGACGGGCCACAACCTGCCCGACGGCATGGAGCCCTCGATCGACGCCGACGCGACGTTCGACCCCGACAACTTCTCCTTCCCCCACGGCACGCACCTGTGCGCCATGGAGGTCGACACCGAGACCGGGGCCACGACGATGCGCAAGTACGTCTGCGTCGACGACATCGGCACCATCATCAACCCGCTCATCGTCGAGGGGCAGGTGCACGGCGGGCTCGTCCAGGGCATCGCGCAGGCTCTCTGGGAGGGCGCGGAGTACGACGAGCAGGGCACCCTCGTGACCGGCTCGTTCGTCGACTACACCCTGCCGACCTCGGCCGACACGATCAGCTTCGTCACCGACCACACGGTGTCTCCGTCGACCTACAACACCCTGGGTACCAAGGGCGTCGGTGAGGCAGGCTGCATCGCCTCCACGCCGGCGGTCGTCAACGCCATCGTCGACGCCGTGCGCCCGATGGGCGTCAACGACATCCTCATGCCGTGCACGCCCGAGCGGGTGTGGAAGGCGATCCAGAAGGGGCGCTCGGTGCCCGGCGAGGGCGAACGCGACGCGCAGCCGCACTTCGACGAGGGCGTGCCCAACCAGGATCCCGGCGCTGCGAACGATGGGAGCCAGGCATGATCCCCGCCCAGTTCGACTACCTCGCCCCCACCTCCGTGGCCGACGCGATCACGGCGCTCGCCGAGCACGGTGACGAGGCCAAGGTGCTGGCCGGCGGCCAGTCGCTGCTGCCCATCCTCCGGATGCGCCTCAACGCGCCGGGCGTCGTCATCGACCTCGGCCGCATCGCCGAGCTGCAGGGTGTCACCGAGGACGGCGACCACCTCGTCATCGGTGCCATGACGACGTATGCCGACGTGCTGGCCTCCGAGGCCGTGTCGACGCACGCGGGTCTGCTGTCCAAGGCCGTCGCCACGGTGGCCGACCCGCAGATCCGCCACCGCGGCACCATCGGTGGCGCGCTCGTGCACGCCGACCCGGCCGGTGACGTGGGCGCACCGGCGCTCGCGCTCGGCGCCGAGCTCGTCATCGCCGGGGCGGGCGGCTCGACGCGCACCGTCGCGGCCGACGACTTCTTCGAGGACCTCTTCACGACGGCCGTCGGCGAGGGCGAGCTGCTGACGCAGATCCGGGTCCCGAAGCACACCGGGTGGGGCTCGCACTACGAGAAGTTCGTGCGGGTCAGCCACCAGTGGTCGATCGTCGGCATCGCCGCGACGGTGCGCAGCGAGGGCGGCACGATTGCCGAGGCCCGCGTCGGCCTGACGAACATGGGCTCGACGCCGCTGCGGGCGCGATCGGTCGAGGAGGCCCTCGTCGGACAGCCCGCGACCGACGAGGCCGTGCGTGCGGCCGTCGCCTCGGTCAACGACGGCACGAACCCGCCCGCCGACCTCAACGGCGACTCCGACTACCGCCGGCACCTCGCCGCGGTGCTGACGCGGCGCGCGGTGCTCGCCGCGGCGGGAGCGTGATCGCCGGATGGAGCTGACCCACTCGTTCACGGTGCCGACCTCGGTCGACGACGCGTGGGCCCTGTTCATGGACCTCGAACGCGTCGGAAGCTGCTTCCCGGGCGCGACGGTGACGGAGGTGACCGACGACGGCTTCAGCGGCACCGTCAAGGTCAAGCTCGGCCCCATCGCGCTCGTCTACTCCGGCTCCGGCTCGTTCGAGGAGCGCGACGACGCGGCCAAGCACGCCGTCATCTCGGCCAAGGGCAAGGACAAGCGCGGCAACGGCACGGCCGGCGCGACGGTGACGCTCACGCTGACCCCGGACGGCGACGGCACCCGCGCCGACGTCGTCACCGACCTCGCGGTCACGGGCAAGCCGGCGCAGTTCGGCCGGGGCGTCATGCAGGACGTCTCCGACAAGCTGCTCCAGGCCTTCGTCGCCTGCATCGAGAAGCAGCTGACGGGTCCCGAGGCCGCACCGGCCGGGGGTGCGGACGGGTCCGCGACGGCATCCGCACCGGACGCACCGGCCGCGCCCGTGGGTGGCTTCGTCGACTCGGCCTCCGACGCCCTCGCGGCCGACACGGGAGCCTCGTCGGCCGCGCCGGCCGGGGCACCCACGTCGGCGGCGCCGCCGTCGACCGCGCCGTCGACGCCGGCCCAGCCGGCGCACCGGCCGCCGCCCCCGCAACGCGTCGGTTCGGACGTGGAGGAGGACGCCGCGCTCGACCTCGGCTCCGCCGTCATGCCGGTGCTCATCAAGCGGTATGCCGGCTACGGCCTCGCGGCGCTCGTCGGCATCGTCGTCGGCTGGCTCATCGGTCACGACCGCGACGCCTGAGCCCCGACGGGCCACAGGCACCCGACCACCCCGCAGGCCCGGACGCGCACGCGACCGGGCCTGCGGCATACCTGCTCGCCCCCGGCTGTTGGAACGACAAGACCCGCCCCAACCCCTAGGAGAGTCATGTCCCGCGTCATCCTCATCGGCGGCCACGGCAAGGTCGCGCTGCTCGCCGCACCGCTGCTCGTCGCCGACGGCCACGAGGTCGTCTCCGTCGTGCGCAACCCCGACCACGTGGCCGAGGTCGAGGCCACCGGCGCGAGCGCGACCGTGCTCGACGTCGAGAGCAGCGACACCGACGCGATCGCCGACCTCGTGCGCGGCAGCGACGTCGTCGTGTGGTCGGCCGGAGCGGGTGGTGGCAGCCCCGAGCGGACGTACGCCGTCGACCGCGACGCCGCGATCCGCTCGATGGACGCGGCCGTCCGGGCCGGCGTCGGGCGCTACGTCATGGTCAGCTACTTCGGCGCCGGGCCCGACCACGGGGTGCCCGAGGACAACGGCTTCTTCGCGTACGCCGAGGCCAAGGCGGCCGCCGACGAGCACCTGAAGACGACCGACCTCGCGTGGACGATCCTGCGCCCGAGCGGTCTCACGCTCGAGGCGGCGACGGGCCACATCGAGACGGGCGACGGCGTCGAGGCCGGCCAGGTCTCGCGCGACAACGTCGCCCACGTCATCCGCTCGGTCGTCGCGCACCCCGACACGACGGCGCGCCGGATCCTCGCCTTCAACGACGGCCTGCAGGCCATCGACGAGGTCGTCAGCTCCTGACGTGCTCGGCGATGACGAGGTCCTGCCAGGCCATGCCGACGCTCTTGAAGACGTTCGGCCGGTCGGTGGCCCTCGTCACGCGCCCGAGCACGACGTCGGCCAGGGTGTGCACGTCGTCCCAGCTCAGCGGCCCCTGGGCCGCGGCGAGGATGACGTCGCCCGCCTCGCGGTGGGCGGTCTGCAGGTCCTCGACGACGACGAGCGAGCGGCCGAGCAGGCCTGAGCCGAGCTCGCGCCGGTGCGGCTCGTGCGAGCCGATGGCGACGACGCAGGCGCCGTCGGCCACCCAGTCGTCCTCGATGACCGGCGTGGCGGCGGAGGTGGCGGTGACGACGACCTGCGCGTCGCGCACCGCCGCCTCGAACGCCGGGTCGTCGACGGTGAGGCCTCGCGTAGCCATCCGGTGGCTCGACGCGAGCCCCGAGATGCGCTGGGCCGTGGCCCGGGCCGCGTCGGCGCTCCGGCCGACGACCGTCACCGAGGCCGGCTGCCGGATGGCGAGCAGCGCCTCCGCGTGCCCGAGCGCCTGGGGCCCGCTGCCGACGACGACGACCGACTCCACCCCGTCGGGGGCGAGGGCGTCCATGGCGACGGCCGAGACGGCGGGCGTGCGCAGCGACGTGATGGCCGTGCCGTCGACGAGCACCGAGGGCGCGAGCGTGTCGGGGTCGAGCAGGACGTAGACGGCCTGGATGCGGTCGAGCCCGCGCCCGGGGTTGCCCGGCGCGACCGAGAGCACCTTGACGCCCGCGCCGGTGCGGGTCGCCGACGGCATGACGAGCAGCTGGCCGGAGCCGTCACCCTCGCCGACGGTGGCCGCGAGGCGCGGCGGGTCGGTGGAGGGGTCGAAACCGTCGGCGAGCTCGCGGCGGATGAGCCGGCGCGCGCGGTCGGGCGACACGGAGCGGCGCACCCCGGCGGCGTCGACCCATCGCGGCTGCTGCACGCCCCGACCCTAGGCGAGAGGGCACGCGGCCGCGCGGTGGGCGTGCCGGCATCCCTCCTCGGGTGCGTGCGGACGCGCACGGGACGTAGGCTCGGTCGGTCGCCCACCACCCCGCGGCGACGGCCGTCAACGACGACACGAAGTCAGGACACCATGGCGCTCAGCGTTTTCGATCTCTTCTCGATCGGCATCGGGCCGTCGAGCTCGCACACCGTCGGCCCGATGCGGGCCGCGGCGCTCTTCGCCGAGCGGCTGCGCGACGAGGGCACGCTGACGCAGGTGGCGCGGGTGCGCTCGCAGCTCTTCGGCTCGCTCGGCGCGACCGGCCACGGGCACGGCAGCGACAAGGCCGTGCTGCTCGGGCTGACCGGGGAGCGGCCCGAGCTGTGCGACCCGCGCAAGGTCGAGGGCCGGCTCGCCGAGATCCGCGCGTCGAAGCGCGTCTCGCTGCTCGGTGAGCACCAGATCGACTTCGTCGAGCTCGAGGACCTCGTGCTGCACCGGCGCAAGACGCTGCCGGTGCACCCGAACGGCATGACGTTCACGGCGCTCGCGGCCGACGGCAGCGTCGTCGCCGAGCACACCTACTACTCCGTCGGCGGCGGCTTCGTCGTCGGCGAGGACGCCGACGGCTCGACGAAGATCGTCGAGGACTCGACGCCCGTCGCCCACCCGTTCCGCACCGGCGACGAGCTGCTCGCGCACTGCCGGGAGACGGGCAAGTCGATCGCGCGGATCATGCTCGAGAACGAGCTGTCGTGGCGCACCGAGCAGGAGGTGCGCGACGGGCTGCTCGAGATCTGGCGCGTCATGAAGGAGTGCGTGCGCAACGGCATCGCCACCGAGGGCGTGCTGCCCGGTGGCCTGCGGGTGCGGCGCCGCGCGCCCGAGCTCGCGCGCCGGCTGCAGCTCGAGGGCACGAGCGACGACCCGCTCCGCGGCATGGACTGGATCACGCTCTACGCGCTGGCCGTCAACGAGGAGAACGCCTCCGGTGGTCGCGTGGTGACGGCGCCGACGAACGGCGCGGCCGGCATCATCCCGGCGGTGCTGCACTACTACGCGAACTTCGTCAACGGCGCCGACCGCGACGGCATCGTCCGGTTCCTGCTCACGGCGGGCGCGATCGGCGTCATCTACAAGGAGACCGCGTCGATCTCGGGCGCCGAGGTCGGCTGCCAGGGCGAGGTCGGCTCGGCGTGCTCGATGGCCGCGGGCGCGATGGCCGCCGTCATGGGCGGCACGCCGGAGCAGGTCGAGAACGCCGCCGAGATCGGCATGGAGCACAACCTCGGGCTCACCTGCGACCCAGTCGGCGGTCTCGTGCAGATCCCGTGCATCGAGCGCAACGCCATCGCCTCGGTCAAGGCCATCACGGCCGCCCGCACCGCGCTGCGCGGGGACGGGTCGCACGTCGTCAGCCTCGACAAGGTGATCAAGACGATGCGCGAGACGGGTCGCGACATGAAGGTGAAGTACAAGGAGACCGCCCGCGGCGGCCTCGCCGTCAACGTCATCGAGTGCTGAGCGGCGACCGGGCGCGTGCCTGATCCGGGGCGACGGCGGGCGCAACCGGGGTGACCGCATGCGACAGACTGGCGCGCATGGATCACGTGTCGGTCGCCGAGCACCGGGCCGCCGTCGAGCGGCTGCTCGGCGACGGGTCGACGGAGACCGTGGCGCTCGACCGGCGTGCGGTCGGCCGTCGCCTCGCGACCGACCTCGTCGCGGCCGACGACCTGCCCCGCTTCGACTCCTCCGCCATGGACGGCTACGCCGTGCACCCCGGCTCGCCGGGGCAGGGGCGCTACCCCGTGCTCGGCGACGTGCCGGCGGGCTCGGCACCCGACTTCGGGCTCGCGCCGGGTGAGGCCGCCCGCGTCATGACCGGAGCCCGCCTGCCTGTCGGAGCCGCCTTCGTCGTGCCCGTCGAGCTGACCGACGCGAGCCCCACCGGCCCGGCACCCCGCGAGGTGACCGTGACGGCGGACGGGACGACGGGTGCACCCAGCGGGGTGCCTCCGCGCCGGCACGTGCGGGAGCGGGGTGAGGACGTGCGGTCCGGCGCCGTCGTCGCCGTCGCGGGCGCTGAGGTGACGCCGGCGCTCATCGCCCTCGGCCGGTCGGCCGGGTGCGCGACCGTCGAGGTCCGGCGCCGCACGCGGCTCGCCGTCGTGGCCACCGGGGCCGAGCTGGCGCCCGCCGCCAGCGACCCCGGCGCGGGCGGCATCCACGAGTCCAACTCCGACATGGTCGCGGCGCTGGCCGACGCCGCGGGCTGCGTGGTGACCCGCGTCGAGGTGTGCTCCGACGACCCGGAGCAGCTGCGGGCGCTGCTCGACGAGCTCGACGCCGACCCGCACGTCGACGTCGTCGTGACGACCGGTGGGGTGAGCGCGGGCGCCTACGAGGTCGTGCGACAGGTCTGCTCGCCGCTGCCGACGTTCGCCTTCGTGCACCTCGCCATGCAACCGGGAGGCCCGCAGGGGCTCGGGCGCTACGGGTCGACGCCCGTCGTGTGCCTGCCGGGCACCCCGGTCGGGGCCTTCGTCGCCTTCCACGTGCTCGTGCGGCCGGCCCTCGACCGGCGTCACGGGGTGCCGGCAGCGGAACCGCTGCGAGCGGCCTACGCCGGCCGGACCCGACGCACGCGGGCGGGCCGCGTGCAGTTCGTCACGAGCGTGCTCCACGCCGACGGCACGGTGACGGCGCCCGACGCGCGCCACCTCACGGCGCTCGCAGCCGCGACCTGCCTCATCGAGGTGCCCGAGGCCGTCGACGAGGTCGTCGCGGGCGACGTCGTGGTCGTGCACCCGGTCTGAGCCGCAGAGGCAGCGCCGAACCGCACTGAGCCGCGCCGAACCGGACTGGGCCGTGCTGGGGCAGGGCCCCGGCGCCGCGCACCTAGGCTGGGGGTCGTGAGCGCGACCCTCGTGGCCAAGGACCTCGCCGGGGGCCACGCCCACCGGACCCTCTTCGAGCACCTCGACCTGACGGTGGCGCCGGGCGACGTCGTCGGCGTCGTGGGGGCCAACGGGGCGGGCAAGTCGACCCTGCTGCGCCTGCTCGCGGGGGTCGACGAGCCGCTCGACGGCACCGTCACGACGGCGCCGGCCGACGCCTTCGTCGGCTGGCTGCCGCAGGAGCACGAGCGCGTGCCGGGCGAGACCGTCGCCGACCACATCGGGCGGCGCACGGGTGCCACGGCCGCGACGGAGGCGATGGAGGCGGCGGCAGGTGCTCTCGGGGGCGACGACCCGAAGGCCGACGAGGCATACGCCGTCGCCCTCGACCACTGGCTGGCGAGCGGTGCCCCGGACCTCGACGAGCGCATCCCGGCCGTGCTCGCGGAGCTCGGGCTCGACGTGGGGGCCGACGCGCTGATGACCTCGCTGTCCGGCGGGCAGGCGGCGCGGGCGGCGCTCGCCGCGCTGCTGCTCAGCCGGTTCGACGTCGTGCTGCTCGACGAGCCGACGAACGACCTCGACCTCGCGGGGCTCGAGCGGCTCGAGGCGTTCGTCACCGGCCTGCGCGGGGGTGTCGTCCTCGTCTCGCACGACCGCGAGTTCCTCGCGCGCTGCGTGACGCGGATCGTCGAGCTCGACCTCGCGCAGAACGCCGTGTCGGTGCACGACGGCAGCTACGAGTCGTTCCTCGAGGAGCGCGAGGTCGCGCGCCGCCACGCGCGCGAGGCCTACGAGGCGTATGCCGGCACGAAGTCCGACCTCGAGGCGCGAGCCCGGACGCAGCGCGAGTGGTCGTCCAAGGGCGTGCGCAACGCCATGAAGAAGAACCCCGACAACGACAAGATCCGCCGCTCGGCGCAGCAGGACTCGGCCGAGAAGCAGGCGCGCAAGGTGCGCCAGATGGAGTCGCGGATCGCCCGGCTCGACGAGGTCGTCGAGCCGCGCAAGGAGTGGGTGCTGCAGTTCTCGATCGCGGCGGCCCCGCGGTCGAGCTCGGTCGTGGCGACTCTCGACGGCGCGGTCGTGCGGCGCGGTGACTGGACGTTCGGCCCGGCGACGGCTCAGGTGGAGGCGCGTCGGCGCATCGGCATCACCGGGCCCAACGGCGCCGGCAAGACGACCCTGCTCTCGCTCCTGCTCGGGAGGGTCGCGCCCGACGAGGGCCGCGCCTCGCTCGGCGCGAGCGTGGCCGTCGGCGAGATCGACCAGGCCCGCACCGGCCTGCGTGACGACCTGCCGCTCGGTGAGGCGTTCGGCGAGGCGGTGCCCGACCTCACCCCGGCCGACCGGCGCACGCTGCTCGCGAAGTTCGGCCTCAAGGCCGACCAGGTCGGCAGTGCGGTGGGGCGGCTCTCGCCGGGCGAGCGGACCCGGGCGGCCATGGCCCTGCTGCAGGCCCGGGGCGTCAACCTGCTCGTGCTCGACGAGCCGACGAACCACCTCGACCTGCCGGCGATCGAGCAGCTCGAGCAGGCGCTCGACGCCTACGACGGGGCGCTGCTGCTCGTCTCGCACGACCGGCGGCTGCTCGAGAACGTGCGCCTCGACGAGCGCTGGCACGTCGAGGCCGGGCAGGTCACGCGCAGCTGACACGTCGCGCGGGCGGACTCTCGCGAAGTGGCCGCGCGGCGGTGGCGCGCGCGGGATCATGGCGCCATGACGGCTCCGTCCGGTGCGGCGGTGGGGTCGGGCCAGGACGACGGCCCGACCGGTGACCGCTACGCCGTGATCTGCGCCCGCCGCCCGGCGGCCTACCTCGGCCTGCGCACGCTCGCCGCCGTGGTCGCCGTCGCGACGGCGAGCTTCGTCGTCGACCTGCTCGGCATCCTCGTGTGGCTCGTGGCCAAGGTGCCGTTCCTGGCGTGGTGGACGACGGGCGAGGTCGGTGACGACGTGGACGCCGCGGCCGAGAGCCGGCTGACCCTGCCGTGGTTGCTGGGCCGGCTCGTACTGCTCGTCGTCGGGGTCGGGGTGCTGCTCGTCAGCACGCACTGGGCCGCGCGGGGCCTGCCCCCCGGCCGCGCCCACATGCTCGCCACCGTGCGCGGACGCGCGGTGTGGCCGGGTCCCTGGTCGGCGTGGGCGCGCGGGGCCGCTCGGGTCTACCCCTGGCTCGTCACCGCGGCCGGCACCGCGCTGCCGCTCTGGTGGTTCCTCACGCAGCCGGAGGACTGGGCCTACTTCCCGCTCGTGCTCGTGCTGTCGTTGGGCGCGGCGTGGCTCTTCGGGCTGACCGCACGACGCGGCGGCTTCTGGCTCCTGCAGATCGTCCCGTCGGGTCTCGACGTCACGAGGGCGACCGTCTCGGCGGCCGAGCAGCGCGAGCGCGACCTCAGGCGGGCCCGCGCCGAGCAGGAGTGGCCGGTGCTGCCCGAGCTGCGACTGCCGGCGGCGGTCCGGGTCTTCGCGGCTCCGCCGAGCCCGTCGGGTCGCCGCACGCGGGAGCGTTTGGCCTGGTGGGTGCACGGGGCACCAGCGACGGGCGTCGAGGACCTCGCCACCGAGCTCGTGGTGCAGGTGCTGCTCGACGCCGTGGCCGACGGGCTGGTCGACCTCGAGGTCGAGCGGTCCCGGTGCCGGCTGGCACCCCACCTCCCGCCGGACCGCCAGCCCGCCGGGCTCGCCGCCCTGGTGCTCGGTCGCCACCGGGTGGGCGAGGTGCTCGCCCGCACGCCGACCGTGCTGGGCCCGGCGCTCGACGCGGTGGCCGGCACCGACCCGTTCGCGAACGTCGTCGAGCTCGCGCTCGCCGACCTCGAGGCCCTCGGGGTGGCTCGACGCGATCCGGACTCCGGGGCGTGGCAGCTGTCCCGGGAGCGGCTCGAGGCGGCAGCCGGGTCGCCGGCGCCGGAGGACAGGGCGCCGCGGACGGTCGCGCCCAGTGAGCCGCCACCCGCGTCGGCCGATGGGACAGCGATCGTTGTCGCAGGCCGCACGACCGGTGCAACGACAACATCAGCGGCCGGTGAGGCGGCTGGTGAGGCGGCTGGTGAGGTGGCAGCACAGGTGAGCGCCCAGGACGTCGCTCACCTGCGGCGACTCGTCCGCCGCCACCTCGGCCGACGGGTCACCACTGAGGCCGGCAGCGACACCGGCGCCCAGCAGGTCGCGTACTTCCTCGTGCGGCACACCGAGCGCCGGCGACAACGCGAGTACCAGCTGCCGGCTGCCTTCTGACCGGTCCCGCCTCACACACGCCCTCCCGAGCAGCCGCTCCGGACGAGGTCCCTGCGACCGGCTCCTCCGACCTCGTGGCGCGTGCATCAGGCGGCCTGCGCCAGCAGGTGGAGCAGGCGCTCCTCGATGGTCGACGTCTCGCCGGCTCCACCGGCTTCATCGAAAGCGTCGGCGCCGATGGTGAGACCGGGCAGGAGGGGCGGAGCGAGCGAGACGTACCGGTGCCCGGTGGGCGTCGTCGTCTCGACGGCGTGCAGGGCCGAGGCCAGCGTGAGGGGCCGCGGGTCGCCGTCGTTTCCACCGCCACCACCGCCGCTGTCGCTGTCCCTCTCGCTGTCGCTGTGCATGTCGCTGTGCATGTCGCTGTCCATGTCGCCGGGCAGGCTGACCGTGCGTGCCGTCCAGCCGGGCAGCTGCTTGGTGTGGTTGCACCGCACGCACAGACCCTGACCGTTCGCGGCGCTCGTCGGGCCGCCGTCGGCGTGGTCGTGGACGTGGTCGACGTGCCGGGCCGGGGCGTCGCACCACGAGGTGCGGCACGTGCCCACGTCCCTGGCGAGCACGAACCGGCGCAACCCGCCGTCGAAGACGCGGCGTCGTGAGTCCATGGCCACGAGCGAACCGGTGTCGGGGTCGAGGTAGAGGCGCCGCAGCCACACCCGGGCTGCGGCCGTGGCGTCAGGCGGATCGTGGCCCTGGTCGTGGAGCGGGTCATGGTCCGGTCCAAGGGTCGGTCCTTGGGTCGGTCCGTGGGTCGGTCGGTGGCCCGGACCGTCGGCAGGACCAGGACCGGGGGCGGGGTCGTGGTCCGGGTCGAGCAGCGCCCGGGCCCACAGGGCCGGCACCGTGCCGTAGCCCACGAGCTGTGCCGGTGTCTCACCGACGGCGCGGAGCCCGCCGCAGCAGCCCTGCTCCTCGGCGGCGTGGCGGAAGAGCGCGCTGTCGGTCATGACGAGCTGCACCTCGACCGGCACGCCGTCGGCGGTCTCCTGTCCGGTGACCCGGGCGACGAGGGTGTCGGCCATGACCTGCCCCTTGCTCCGCTCGTCTCCCTCGGCGCGCGCGGTGTCGGCGGCAGCGGTCAGGGCGGCGTGCGCGGCCACGGCCTGCGCGACCGGGAGCAGCGCGGTGAGGTAGGCCATCGTGTCCGGCGCCGGCCGCAGCGTGACGCGCCGCTCGGACTCGGCGCGTCGTGCGCGGGCCAGCACGGCCTCGGCGTCGAGGCGGTAGGCCACGGCCTGGACGCGGCGGGCGAGCTCACGGTCGCCGAGCGTCCCGACCGGCTCGGCGGGATCGGCGACGACCTCGGCGTCGACGACGCGGCGCTGCTCGTCGGTGAGCAGGGCGGTCTCGCGCACGAGGATCTGCGCGCGCCACTCGTTCAGCTCGCCTGCCTCGAGCGCTGCCAGCGTGCAGGGCATCGACGTGGTCAGCGCCAGCGCCATGGTCAGGTGCGCCGCTCCACGCACCGGCGACTCGCGCCGGGCCAGCGCCACCTGGGCAGCGACCCCGGTCACGGCGGACGGTCGCCTGCGGCGGGACCCCCGCGACGCCGCCCCGGGTGATGCCGCCCCGGGTGATGCCGCCCCGGGTGATGCTGACTCAGGTGATGCTGACCCAGGTGATGCGTCATCGTGGCCGGCCCCACCCGCACGGCGGCGGTCATCACCCGGGAGGGCGGCCGCTCGCGCCCGGTCGCGCGCGGCGCGCCAGCCGTCGAAGTCGCCCACGTCGGCGCACTGCCGGGCCCGGTCCCACCACTCACGCGACGTCTGCGCCTGCGAGGCGGCGAAGGCCGCCGTGACGCGCACCTGGGCAGCGGCCACCGCGGCCTTGGCGCGCTCGAGCACGGTCAGCTGGTCGATGCGGGCCGCATCGTCGAGCGCTGCGCCGTCGAGACGGGACAGCTCGTCGAGGAGGTCAGCGAGCCGGCCCAGCTCGTCGGGCGCCGGCGACCCCGGAGTGGGCGCAGCGGCGCCTGCTCCCGCGTCGTGCCTGGCCCTCGTGCTCATGCCTCATTCTATTCGAACACCTGTTCGATGAGAAGGGCTTGTGCACAGGGATCGGCCGCCACCTCGATTGCAGGTGCCCCCGTCCCGGTCTTCTTGGAGAAGTCCCGAGCCGGCGCGGTCAGCCGGGCGAGTTGGTGGGGTCGGCGACCCAGGGGCCCAGCGGCGGGTCCCACCGGCGGACCACGCGGCGCAGGATGTAGCCGCCGAGCCAGTACGGGTCCTGGTCGAACGTGGCCGTCACGTCCTCGATGGAGTCGCTGGAGACCACGATCAGCCCGGCGTTGGCCGGCTCCTGGTCGGTG
The DNA here is from genome assembly GCF_040300125.1 of Terrabacter sp. NPDC000476. NCBI lineage: Bacteria > Bacillati > Actinomycetota > Actinomycetes > Micrococcales > Intrasporangiaceae > Terrabacter > Terrabacter sp. NPDC000476. The sequence goes on along the minus strand of NZ_JBEPDF010000002.1, from coordinate 411,939 downwards.
GTCTCGCCCTCGCTCACCTCGTCGAGGCCCTCCTGGTACATGCCGGCGACGAGCAGCCCCGGGAGCCCGCTCAGCCACTCGCGGTGCTCGGGTCGCACCGTGAGCATCTCGGTCGCGTCGTCGGGATAGGTGTAGTGCACCGCGTAGATCGCCACGGATGGCCTCCAGTCGCTCGGTGGATCAGGTGGATCAGGTGGGTCGGGGGATCGGGTGGGCCCGGTCGAGGGGCGTCGCCGGGAGGTCAGGGCGGCGTGATCCGGTGGCTGCCGGCGTACACGTTGAGGCGCGTGCCGCGCACGAAGCCGAGCAGCGTCATCCCGGCGTCCTCCGCGCACTCGACCGCCAGCGACGACGGCGCGGAAACGGCTGCCAGAGCGGGAATCCCGGCCATGATGGCCTTCTGCGTCAGCTCGAACGAGGCGCGGCTCGAGACGACGAGCACGCGCCCGGTGCCGGGCAGGTGACCGTTCTGCAGGGCCCAGCCGACCACCTTGTCGACGGCGTTGTGCCGGCCGACGTCCTCACGGGCGACGAGCAGCTCGCCCGCGGCCGTGAAGAGCCCGGCTGCGTGCAACCCGCCCGTCTTGTCGAACGAGCGCTGTTCTGCGCGAAGGCGATCCGGCAGCCGGGCCACGGTCGCGGCGGCGAAGCGCGTGTCGTCGCCGCGCACCTCGTAGGCCGACTTCGCCCGCAGCTGTTCGATGCTCGCCTTGCCGCACACGCCGCACGACGAGCTCGTGAAGAACGAGCGCGTCGCCGAGGCGGCGGGCGCGGCCACGCCGGGGGCGAGCGTCACGTCGATGACGTTGTAGGTGTTCTCGTCGAAGCCGGTCTCGCCCGAGACGACGGCGCCCTCGCAGTAGCGCGCGAGCGCGATGTCGTCGGCCGACCGGATCAGGCCCTCGGAGAGCAGGAAGCCGTGCACGAGCTCGATGTCGTGCCCGGGCGTGCGCATCGTCACCGTGAGCGGCACGCCGCCCACCCGCAGCTCCAGCGGCTCCTCGACGCTCAGCGTGTCGGGCCGCGTGGTCGACGAGGGCGCGGCGAGATCGATCGTCGTGACCTTGCGCCGCACCGTGACCCGCCCCATGGGTCCAGCCTGCCATGCTCCGTGCGAGACTCCGAGGGTGCCGTCGACCCCAGCCGCCGCACCGCCGGTCGTCGTGGTCCTCACCGGTGGCGCCAGCCGGCGGATGGGCTCCCACAAGCCCCTCCTCGAGGTCGGTGGGCGTGCCCTCGTCGCGCGGGTCCTCGACGCCGCCGCCGACCGTCCCACGCTCGTCGTCGGGCCCGGTCAGGGCGTGCCCGAGGGGGTCCGCGTGGTCGCGGAGCGCGTTCCCGGGGGCGGCCCGGTCTCGGGTGTCGCGACCGCGCTCGCGACCCTCGTCGCCGAGGGCACCCCGAGCGGCGCCCCGCTCCCGTATGCCGTCGTCCTCCTCGCGGCCGACCTGCCCTTCGTCACTCCCGAGCACGTCGGGCGACTCGTCGCGTCCCTCGCGTCGGCCGACCTCGCCGTCACGGTGGACCACGCCGACCGGGTCAACTGGCTGTGCGCCGCCTGGCGCACCGACGTGCTCGGGCGCCGGCTCGAGGCGCTCGGCGACCCCTACGGCCGGAGCATGCGCGACCTCGCCGACGGCGTCCGGAGGGTGCCCGTCACCGACCACGGACGGGTCGCCCTCGACGTCGACACCCCGGCCGACCTCGAGCGTGCGCGCCGTCGCGCGGCGGGCGATCCGGACGCCTGACCGACCGTCGTCACCGTTGCTGGGAGATCGCCCAAGTCGCGGGCAATGGCGAATCCTGTTGCCGCCAAGCCCTCCTCATGAGTTGGCGCACTTTTGGCAAAGTCTTGGCAATCTCCGTTGACCCGGATTCACGACGACTGCGAGCGTCACGCTGGTTCCGGCCCGATCTCGACTCCTGAGACGGCGGGACCCCTCCACGCGGCCCCCGTGCCGCAACCTGACAAGGAGCAATTCGTGAACCGACTGAAGTCTGGGCTGGCGACCGGAGGGCTGCTCGCCCTCGCCCTCGCCATCTCGCCGGCGATCCCGGCGGGCGCAGCGACCGGTGCAGGACGCGACAAGGCGCCGGCACCCGAGTCGCAGAGCCTCAAGGCGACCGAGCAGTCCCGAGCCGCCGCGTCCGCGAGCGCCCTCGGCCTGGCCAAGGGTGAGCAGCTGACCGTCAAGTCCGTGATCTCGGACCCGAACGGCGCCACCCACGTGCGCTACACCCGCACCATCGACGGGCTCCGCGTCATCGGTGGTGACTTCGTCAGCCACAAGGACGCCAGCGGCGCCGTCGAGAGCGTGACGTGGAACGTGCGCAAGAACGTCACCCCGGCCACGACGACCCCCACGATCGCGAAGAGCCAGGCCCAGCAGGCCGGCCTCGCGGCGTCGAAGGCCAACCGCGAGAAGGCGACTCCCGGCGAGCTCGTCGTGTTCCAGTCGGCCACCGGCCCGAAGCTCGCCTACGAGGTCATCACGGAGGGCATCAAGGCCGACCAGACCCCGACCCGCCTGCACACCATCGTCGACGCGACCACCGGCAAGACCCTGACGAGCTGGGACGACGTCAAGCACGGCACGGGCAACGGCATCTTCGTCGGCACGGTCACGCTCGGCACCACCGCCGGCACGACGTACACGATGAAGGACTCCCACGGGAACTACACGACCGACCTCAACCAGGCGACGACGGGCAACGGCACGACGTTCACCGACGCCGACGACGTCTGGGGCAACGGCTCGCAGAGCAACCGCCAGTCGGCGGCGGTCGACGCGCACTACGGCGCCGGCAAGACGTACGACTACTACAACACCCAGCTCGGCCGGGCCGGCATCTGGAACAACGGCACCGGCGCCCGCAGCCGCGTGCACTACGGCCAGAACTACGTCAACGCGTTCTGGGACGGCACGCAGATGACGTACGGCGACGGCGCCGGCAACGCGGCCCCGCTCGTCGAGCTCGACGTCGCGGGCCACGAGATGAGCCACGGCGTCACCGAGAACACCGCCGGCCTCAACTACTCCGGCGACGCGGGCGGCCTCAACGAGTCGACGTCCGACATCTTCGGCACGGCCGTCGAGTGGTACGCCAACAACCCCTCCGACACGCCGGACTACCTCATCGGCGAGGAGATCAACCTCAACGGCAACGGCACGCCGCTGCGCTACATGGACAAGCCGAGCAAGGACGGCGCCTCGAAGGACTGCTGGAGCAGCTCGCTCGGCGGCCTCGACCCGCACTACTCGAGCGGCCCGCTCAACCACTGGTACTACCTGGCCTCGGAGGGCTCGGGCGCCAAGACGATCAACGGCGTCAGCTACAACAGCCCGACCTGTGACTCCTCCACGGTGACCGGCATCGGCCACGCCAAGGTCGAGAAGATCTGGTACCGCACGCTGTCGACCTACCTCACCTCCTCGAGCAACTACGCGGCCGCCCGCACCGGCGTCATCAAGGCCGCCAAGGACCTCTACGGCGTCGGCTCGGCCGAGTGCACCGCGGTCGACAAGGCCATGGGTGCCATCGCGGCCCCGGCCAGCACCGAGACGTGCGGCACGAGCGGCGGGGGCGGCGGCACCGGCGCGGCCCTGACCAACGGTGGCTTCGAGTCGGGCCAGACCGGCTGGACCGGCAGCGCCGGCCCGATCACGAACGACACGGGCCGCCCGGCCCACGGCGGTTCGTACAAGCTGTGGCTCGGCGGCAACGGCACCACCGCCTCCGAGAGCGAGTCGCAGACCTTCGCCGTGCCGTCCACGGCCACCTCGCCGACGCTGACCTACTGGATCCGCATCGACACGGCCGAGACGACGACGACCACCGCCTACGACAAGGCCACGGTCTCGATCAACGGCGTGGCCAAGGCCAGCTACTCCAACCTGTCGACGCCCAAGGCGTCCTACGTCCAGAAGACGGTCGACCTCAGCTCCTACAAGGGCACGAACGTCACGCTGAAGTTCGCGGCGACCGAGGACTCCTCGGCCCAGACGAGCTTCGTCGTCGACGACGTCGCGACGAACTTCTGACCGACACGCATCACACACGCACGACACGCACGAGGCCGGTATGCCGGGTGGTCACCACCCGGCATACCGGCCTCGTCGCGTCGGGGCCGCGTCCGAGCGCGCGGTCCACGTCGTGGGTTTCGAGTGGCGGGCCCGCGGAAGGGGGTGTTTGCTCTGCCCCAGAGGGTTCCGACGGCCAGCCGTGGAACTTTTCCACACGAAAGGGAGATCGCGTGACACTTAGCACCACACCCAGGGGAGGGTCCCGCAGGGCACGGCGGTCCGCCGTCGCGCTCGGCGCGGCCGCGGCCGTGACCGCGGGCCTGGCACTCGCCGGCCCCACCGCCCAGGCCTCCGGCCCGGCCGCCGCGGCGAGCGGCACCGACTCGGGCAGCCGCGAACGCGCCTTCGCGGCCGCCGCGGCCGAGTACGGCGTGCCCCGCACGGTCCTCGAGGCCGTGTCGTACGCCCAGACGCGCTGGGACTTCCGCCCCGGCCACAGCACCTCGGGCGGCTACGGCCCGATGCACCTCGTCGACGCCGGCCTCGGCGACCGCGCGGAGGCCAAGGGGCTGGGCACGGCGCCGCCGGCCGCCGACACCGCGCCGGCCGCCGACACCCTCGGCCGCGCCGCGACGCTCACCGGTCTGGGCGAGGACGCCCTGCGCACCGACGAGACCGCGAACATCCGCGGTGGCGCCGCCCTGCTCGCCGACACCCAGCGCCGCCTCGGCCTGCCGGGCGGCCAGGACACGGATGCCGGCCAGTGGTACGCCGCCGTCGCCGACGCGTCCGGCTCGACGGAGGACGACGTGGCCGCCGCGTTCGCCGACGACGCCTACGGCGTCATCTCCACGGGAGCCGCGCGCCGCACGGTCGACGGCAAGGACGTCGCCCTGCTGCCGTCGTCGGTCGAGCCGCAGCGCTCGCAGCTCGACCGTCTCGGCCTCAAGAAGAAGCACAACACCGGCCCGGTCGACTGCCCGCCCGGCCTCGACTGCGAGTGGATCCCCGCGCCCTACCAGGACCTCGGCAACGGCGACTACGGCAACCACGACCTCGCGAACCGCCCACGGGCGCCGAAGATCACGAACATCGTCATCCACAACACGGAGGCGAGCTACGACACGACGCTCAAGCTCGTGACGGACCCGACCTACCTCGCGTGGCAGTACTCGCTCCGCTCCTCGGACGGGCACATCGCCCAGCACATCGAGGCCAAGGACGTCGGCTGGCACGCCGGCAACTGGTACGTCAACGCGCACTCGATCGGCCTCGAGCACGAGGGCTTCGCGGCCACCGGCGCCGAGTGGTTCAGCGAGCCGATGTACCGCTCGTCGGCCCGCCTCGTGAAGTACCTCGCCAAGCGCTACGACATCCCGCTCGACAGCCAGCACATCGTCGGCCACGACCAGGTGCCCGGCGTGACACCCGCCAACGTGGCCGGCATGCACTGGGACCCGGGGCCCTACTGGGACTGGGAGCACTACTTCTCGCTCCTCGGCGCCCCGCTGCAGGCGCACCGCGCCTCGCCGCGCTCCGAGCTCGTGCGGATCGTGCCGGGCTTCGACCGCAACGTGCAGCCGGTGACCTCGTGCACGACGGCCGGGGTGGCCTGCACGCCGCAGGGCACCAACTTCGTCTACCTCCACCAGGCGCCCGACGCGTCGGCGCCGCTCGTCAACGACATCGGCCGCAAGCCGAACGGCGCGCCGAGCACGACGTCGGTCTCCGACATCGGCGCCCGCGCCCAGGCCGGTCTCGTGCTCGCCGTGGCGGAGCGACGCGGCGACTGGACCGCCGTCTGGTTCAACGGCGTCAAGGGCTGGTTCGAGAACCCCTCGAGCGACCCCACGGCGATCCCGGTGCGCGGCGAGTACGTCGTGCCCAAGGCCGGCCGCACGAGCGTCCCCGTCTACGGGCGGGCCTACCCCGAGGCCTCGGCCTACCCGGCCGGCATCCCGGTGCAGGCGCTCGCGCCGCTGCAGTACACCTTCGCCGCCGGGCAGCGGTATGCCGTGGGCGACCTCACGGTGCCGACGGACTACTACCGTGCCACGACGTTCTCGCCGGACACCCCCGGTGACCACGTCGATGTCGTCGGCACGGACCGGTACTACCAGATCTCGCTCGGCCACCGGTTCGCCTTCGTGCGTGCCGCGGACGTGGACGTGGTCCGGGTCCGCTGAGACCCACCCGCACCGGTCCGAGTGCCCGGCTCCCCACGAGGGGAGCCGGGCACTCTCCGCTCGAGGGTCGGGTGCGCCGCGGGCCTCAGCGCAGGTTGCTGGCCTTGAGGAAGCTGAGGATGAAGGGCGCCGCGCCGGTGACGCCGTTCTCGCCGACCTCGTTGTAGGCCGCGACCGCGATGTCGTCGCGGCCGGCCACCATCCACGCGTGCGTGTCGGGCGGGTTCTTCGTGCCGAACTCGGCCGTGCCGGTCTTCGCGAACTCGACGCCGACCGGTGCGAGCACGGTGCCGGAGCCCACCTTCACCACCTCGCGCATCTCCGCACGGAGCACGCTCGCCTCGGTGGGGTCGAGCGGCGTGGCCGGGGAGGGCAGCGTGCCCTCGGACGCGACGAGCGTCGGGCGCACCGTCTGGCCCTTCATGACCGAGGCGACGACGACGGCCATCGTCAGCGGCGACGCCTCGACGCGGCCCTGCCCGATGAAGGATGCCGCGTGCTCGACGACGTCGTCGGTGGCCGGCACCGAGCCGAGGAAGCCGGTGAAGGGCAGGTCGAGCTTCTCGCCCATGCCGAGCGACTGGGCGGCCTGCGCGAGGTCGGCCTGGCTCACCTTCTCGTGCTGGCTGATGAAGGCCGTGTTGCACGAGAACGCGAGCGCCGTCTTCAGCGGGATGTCGCCGAGCCGGTCGGCCGGGTAGGTCGTGTAGTTGCTGAACCGGCGCCCGTTCACCGTCAGCGTCCTCGTGCACGGCAGCTTCGTGTCGGCGGTGGCGCCCTTGCGCACGAGCGCCAGCGAGCTGACGATCTTGAACGTCGAGCCCGGGGCCTGCTTGCCGGCCAGGGCGAGCGTCGACTCGCCCGCGCCCGGGCCGACTGCGGCCGCGAGGACCTCCCCCGTCGAGACCCGCACGGCCACGAGCGCCGTCGGGTGCTTCGTCTCCTCGGCGAGCGCGGCCTCGGCGGCCGTCTGAGCCTTCTGGTCGAGGCTCACGACGAGCGGCTTGCCCTCGACGGAGGCCTCCGCGAACAGCTCGCGCTTGTCGAGGACGCTCCCGTAGGCGCCCTTCCTGACCGCGTGCACCGCGAGGCCCGGGGTGCCGCGCAGCTGGGCGTCGTAGCGGTACTCGAGCCCGTTCTTGCCGACGGTATCGCCCGCCTCGAGGGTGCCCTTCGACGCGGCGATCTGCTCCGCGGTGGCCTCGCCGACGCTGCCGAGGATCGGCGCGGCCCACGTGCGGGTGGGACCGAGCACCTTGAGCGCCGGCACCGTCAGGGCCCCGGTCAGCTTCTCGATCGCGGCGCCGTTGCGCTCGAGCAGCGGATCGGTCTGGCGCAGGGTCAGCCCCTCGACGAAGGCGCGCGTGCCCGCGGCGGCCACCTTCGCGGCATACCTCGTCGGGTCGATGTCGAGCAGGGCGGCCAGCTTGCGCGCGGCCGCGGCCGCCTCGGCGCCCGACACCTTCGACTTGTCGATGCCGACGACCGACACCTCCCGCTCGGTCATCAGCTTGGCGCCCGAGGCGTCGACGATGTCGGCACGGCGCGGCCACTTGCGGGCGACGTCGAGGGTCTCGTCGGCCGCGAGCTGGGGTGCCACGACGCCCGGCGTCCACGACACCTGCCAGCGGTCGTCGACCAGCGTGAGGTTGACCTGCGTCTCGTAGGTCCAGTCGGTGGGCGAGTCGGAGATGTCCCACCGGCTGAAGAGCGTCGCCGTCGCGTGGTCGGAGTCCTCGTTGTGGCTCATCTCGCTGAGCGACACCTGCGGGCGCAGGTCGCCGACGCCCTTGTAGGCGGCGCGCACGAACGCCGTCGCCTTGACCGGCGTCGTGCCCTTGAACTCGACCGCCCCGAGGTCGCCCGAGGCGAGGCCCGCCGCGAGGGCGCGAGCGGTGTCGTCGGGCGCGGGCGGCGACGAGAACAGCGAGCACCCGGCGGTCGCCGTGGTGAGGAGCGCGCCGGTCACCGACAGCACGACGAACGAACGAAGACCTGAACCCCTGGACATGGCCCCCACGGTACGGGCCCGGGACCCGGACGGCTCGTCACGAACCGGTCACACCCGCCCGAAGCGCACCCCCTCAGGCGCGCTGGTCACGCTCCGGCCGCCAGAGCTGCACCGAGGCGACCGGTTCGTAGCCGGCCGAGATGAAGGCGCGCAGCGCGCGGGCGTTGCCCGGTGCGCAGGCGGCCACGACCACCTCGCCCTCGGGCACGAGCGCGAGGGCGTCACGCGCGACCTCGGCCCCGCTGTGCTCGTGGGCGGGGTCGGTCTCGAGCCCGACCTCGGGCAGGCCGCCGATGCCGGTCGAGAGGGTCACGAGGGTGTGGTCGTCGGGCGCGGTGTAGCCGAACGTCACGACCTCGCTGCGCACGAGCGTGGCGTGCTCGGCGCGCGGGTGGTTGCGCAGGTCGCTGCGCGGCACGAGGCGCGGCTCGCCCCCGGTGCCACGGGCGACGAGGACGACGTCGAGCGCGTCGATCCAGCCGGTGCCGGCCAGCCGCGAGACGAGGCGCGGGTTGCTCGCGCCGCCGTAGCCGTCGGGGCTGAGCGAGGTGAGCGTGCCGTCGGACACGTCGTCGTCGACGGCGAGCCAGGCGTGCCCGGTGAAGGCGAGCACGCCCTCGATGCCGGGGCGCCACGGGTCGACGCGCTGCCACGAGCCGTCGACGGCGGGGAAGTCGCCGCCCGCGGCCTTGCTGAGGACTTCGGCGATGGGGTGCACGCCGCCCATCAAACCCGGCCCGCCGCCCCGGCGCCCGTCGGGGTCCACCTGATGGCGCCGCCGGGTAGGTTGTGGCCATGTCACGACCGCACGCGGCCGCCCTCGTCGAGGATGCCGTCCACGAGCAGGTGGAGCGCGTGCTGCGCGGCCGCGGGTGGGGCAACCGCGTCATCACCCACGTCGGCTACGGCTCGTCGTCGTTCGTCCGCGTCTACGCGCGGATCCTGCTCGGGCGCAAGGGTCGCGAGAGCACCGAGGGTCCCGAGGCGCGCCAGGACGCGACGGGCGCGCTCAGCCCGGCGAAGTACGACCGCGGGTGGCGCGCCTTCCTCACCTCGCCGGCGACGGGCGTGCCGGTCAAGGTGACCGCGGGCGACCGCGAGGTCTACGGCCGCTCCGACCGCGGCGGCCACGTCGACATCGTCGCCCGCGACCACGGGCTCGAGCCCGGCTGGCAGCAGGTGCTCGTCGAGGTGCAGGGCACCGAGCCGGTGGCGGCCGACGTCTTCATCGTCGCCGACGGCGTGACGCACGGCATCGTCAGCGACATCGACGACACCGTCATCACGACGATGCTCCCGCGCCCGGTGATCGCGGCCTTCAACACCTTCGTGCGCCGCGGCAAGGCACGGCACGCCGTGTCGGGCATGGCCCCGATGTACCGCCGCATCCTCTCCGCCCACCCGGGCGCGCCGATCGTCTACGTCTCCACCGGGGCGTGGAACACGGCCGCGACGCTCAACCGCTTCCTCGTCGAGAACGGCTTCCCGCTCGGCCCGCTCATGCTCACCGACTGGGGGCCGACCAACACCGGCTGGTTCCGCAGCGGCCAGGCCCACAAGCGCACGAGCCTCGACCGCCTCGCGCGCGACTTCCCCGACATCCGCTGGCTGCTCGTCGGCGACGACGGGCAGCACGACCCGCAGATCTACGCCGACTTCGCCGAGGCGCGCCCCGAGCGCGTCGACGCGATCTGCATCCGCCACCTCTCGCCGACCGAGCAGGTGCTCTCGAACCCGATGAAGATCGACGCGCCGCTGCGCTCGTGGGCCGCCCGGTCGGTGCCGACGTTCTCCGCGCCCGACGGCCACGCGCTGCTGCGCGTGCTCGACCACGCCGGGAGGGTCGGGCCGGTCGTCGCGGCCGACGAACAGCCCTCGCGTCCGCCCCGCGACGACGCCCATCGGGTGACAGACTGACGGCATGCCCGAGCTGCCCGAGGTGCAGGCGCTCGTCGACTTCCTCGCCGAGCGGCTGGACGGCCTTGCCATCGACTCCGTCGAGCTGGCCTCGTTCAGCGTGCTCAAGACCTTCGACCCGCCGCCCCAGGCCGTGCAGGGCTCACCCGTCGACGGGGTCTCGCGGCACGGGAAGTTCCTCGACATCGACGCCGACGGCATCCACCTCGTCTTCCACCTCGCCCGCGCCGGCTGGCTGCGGTGGTCCGACCAGCTGCCGACCACCGTCGTGCGCCCGGGCAAGTCGCCGATCGCCCTCCGGGTGCGCCTGTCGGACGGCTCCGGCTTCGACCTGACCGAGGCGGGCACGAAGAAGTCGCTCGCCGCCTACCTCGTGCGCGACCCGGCCCAGGTGCCCGGCATCGCACGCCTCGGGCCCGACCCGCTGGCCGACGACTTCACGCTCGAACGCTTCCGGTCGATGCTCGAGGGACGGCGTACGCAGATCAAGGGCCTGCTGCGCGACCAGGAGTTCATCGCCGGCGTCGGCAACGCCTACTCCGACGAGATCCTGCACGTCGCGAGGCTCAGCCCCTTCGCGATCGCGGGCACGCTCGCCCCCGAGGTCGTCGACCGGCTCTACGCCGCCCTGCGCGACACGCTCACGGGCGCCGTCGCCGCGGCGTCGGGCAAGCCGGCCAAGGAGCTCAAGGACGCCAAGCGCGCGGGCATGCGCGTGCACGCGCGCACCGGCCAGCCGTGCCCCGTCTGCGGCGACATCGTGCGCGAGGTCTCCTTCGCCGACACCTCGCTGCAGTACTGCGCGACGTGCCAGACCGGCGGCAAGCCGCTCGCCGACCGCCGGATGTCGCGCCTGCTCCGCTGACCGGGGTGCCCTCGGACCCGGGGTCCCGTGAGATCCGGTTCCGCCCGGAATGCAACGGTCTGCCGGGCGTGGTTGTCTTCCCCTCATGAAGCCGAAGCTGCCGCAGGCCCTGCCCGTCGCCTCCCGCGCGGTGCGCACCGCCGTCGTGCTCGCCCTCGGGGCGGTGCTCGTGACGAGCGCGTGCGGCTCGTCGACGCCGTCGTCCGTGGCCACCCCGGCGGGCGGCGGCGCCGGGGCGGGCTCCGCCACGACCGATGCGGGCTCAGGCGCTGGGACGACGACGAACGGCATCCGGCTCGAGGCGCAGCTGGCGCCCGGCGGCCCGGGCGGTGTCGCGGTCGGGGCCGGCATCGCCGCCGCGCCCGGCTACGTCGTGCGGTACACCGTCACGAACACGACCTCCGAGCCCGTGCTCGCCCGCGACGTCGTGCCGCGCGACCTGGGCAGCGCGACCCTCGCGGCCGACGTCGAGCGCGAGCACGTGTGGGTCTACGAGCAGGACGGCGTGCTGCGCCTCAGCAAGCAGGGTTTCGCGCCCGCGCCCAACGTGCGCTTCGCGGCGGCGCCCGTCGTCGGCGGGCACACGATCGCCCCCGGGGCGAGCCTCACGGGGAGGGCGTATGCCGTGTCGCCCCCGCGGCTGCACGTGCCGGGGGAGTCTTTCGAGGCCCCGCGCACGCCCGTGGGCCGCTCCGTGTCGCAGTGGCAGTTCTGCGTGCAGGTCGACGGCGAGGTCGCGCAGGCCCGTCCCTCGGCCGTGGGCGGCGGCGTCGTGCAGGTCGCGGCGACCGCGCCCGCCGGGGACGACCTCGTCTGCACCCCGGCTACGCCGATCCCGCGCGCCTGACCGCGTCGCGGCTCGTCGCGAGGTGCGTGCGGAAGACCTCCGCGGCCCGCCCGGCGTCGCGCGACCGCAGGGCCGAGACGATCGAGCGGTGCTCGGCGATCATCGCCGCCGGATCGGTGTGCTGGTTGAGCAGCCAGGCCATCCGGCCCGAGACGGGCTCGATGATCGAGCTGAGCACGCTGCTGCGCGCGAGGTCGACGAGGGCCGAGTGGAAGTCGGCGTTCGCGGCGACGGCGAGGGCGGGCCGGCCCGCGTCCGCGTGGCCCTCGGCGCGGTCGACGAGGTCGTCGAGCGCGGCCAGGCCCGCGTCGTCGAGCACCGCCACGAGGCGCTGCGCGAGCACGGCCTCGAGCGACTCGCGCACCGCGAAGAGCATCTCGACGTCGTCGGGGTCGAGGCGGCGCACGACCATGCCCCGGGTGGCGCGCTCCTCGACGAAGCCCTCGCGCTCGAGCGAGCGCAGGGCCTCGCGCACCGGCACCCGCGAGACGCCGAGCTGCTCGGCGAGCTGACGCTCGACGACGCGGGTGCCGGGCGGCAGCTCGCCCGTGACGATGCGCGCGCGCAGGGCCTGCGTCACCGAGTCGCGCAGCGACGACGCATGTTCCTCACGAGTAGGCATTGACCGGCCCTCCTTCGCTGGTATACCAAATTGGTATACCAAAACTGGCTCGGTTGAGCCTAACCCCCGGAGGTCTCCCATGTGCCTGCACGACCACGACGCCACGCCGACCCTGCCCCCGGCCGCGCTCTCACGCCGCAACGTCATGGCCGGCGCCGCCGTGCTCGCGGGCGTCACGGCCGCCGGGATCGCGTCGGCCTCCTCCGCCGCGGCCGCCGAGGGTGCGCCTCCCGCGACGACCGGCGCCGACCACGACCACGGCAGCCGGCCGGGCACGGTGGGCTCGCTCGTCGTCGAGGGCGGGTCGATCGTCGACCCCCTGACGGGGCACGTCGTGCACGACGGTGTCGTCGTCGTGCGCAACGGCACGGTGCTCGCCGTCGGGTCGCGCGACGCCACGCGCCGGGCGGTCGCTGCCGTCGGGTCGCGGGCGCGCCGGATCGACGCCTCCGGGCGCTGGGTGGTGCCCGGGCTCGTCGACGTGCACGTGCACGCCAACGCGCTGGCCGACGCCCGGGCGCTGCTGACGGCCGGTGCCACGACGGTGCGCAGCGGCTCGTCGACCTTCTACCAGGACGTCGCGATGCGCTCGCTGCCCGAGCGGGCGCCCGGCCTCGCGCCGCGGATGCGTGCGGCCGGCGTCTTCGTCTCGCCGCAGCTCGGCGACTCGGCGCTCGCCGACCCCGAGATCGCCCCGCTCGCGGCCCTGCCGAACGGGGTCACCTCGACCGCCGACATCGCCCACGTGACACGTGTCAACGTGAGGCGGGGCGTCGACGTCGTCAAGACGCGCGCCAACCCGCGCGCCGGCCTCGCCGAGCAGGACCCGCGCGAGCTCGTCTACGACCGCGAGCAGCTGAGCGCCGTGGTACGGGCCGCGAAGGGTCGCCCCGTGCTCTGCCACGCCTACAGCGCCGAGGGCATCGAGGGGGCCGTCCGCGCCGGCGTGCGCAGCATCGAGCACGGCGTCTTCGTCAGCGACCGCACGATCGGCGAGATGGCGCGCCGCGGCACGCACTTCACCCCGACCCTCGCGGCCATCAGCGGCATGATCGGCTCGAGCGACCCCGTGCTCGCCGCCCGCGGTCGCGAGTACACGCCGATCCTCATGCGGGCCGTCCGCGAGGCGCACGAGCGCGGCGTCACGGTCGTCGCGGGCACCGACTCGTTCGGCACCGAGGTCGCCCCCATCGGCTCGGAGGTGCGCCTGCTCGTCGCGGCCGGGCTGACGCCCCTCGACGCCCTGCGCGCGGCCACGACGAGCGCGGCCCGGCTGCTCGGCTGGTCGCGGCAGGTCGGTCGGCTCCTGCCGGGCGGCGCTGGTGACCTGCTCGTCGTCGACGGCAACCCGATCGACGACGGCGGGGCGTGCGAGCGCGTGCGCGTCGTCGTCGCCCAGGGCGTGGTCGTCCGCGCGGCCTGAGACGTCCGCCTCCTGGGCCGGCCCGCCACCCGCGGGCCGGCTCAGAGGGCGAAGATCGCGACGACCAGCAGGAGCGGCAGCACCGGCCACACGAGCGCGGCGCCCAGGCACCACGCGAGCACCGACCGCGACGCGGCCTCGGCCTCGCCGAAGCGACCCCGGCGCCAGAGCGGCCCCACCGACACCGACCTGACGATCGCCACGATGCCGAACGGCAGGAAGCAGAGCACGGTGCAGAGGATGGCCAGGCCGAGGCGGCTGGGCGGTGACACGGCATACGTCGGCTGTGCCTGGAGGGGTGGCGGGAGCGGTGGCGCGGGCGTCGGCGGGCCGGCGCGACGCCACGACCCGGGCGGCAGGGTCGGCACCGGCGGCGTCGGCGGTGGGAGCGGGAGCGGCGGGGTCGCGTCAGCGGCCGGCGCCGGCCCGGAGGCCTGCGGCAGCGTGCTCTCAGGACGGTCGAGGCGCGGCAGCCAGGCCGACCACGCGTCGCTCGTGGGGTCGGGCTGCTCCGGCTCGCGGGGGTGCTCCCCGCCGGTCCGGTCGGTCATGTCCGCTCTCGCACCTTCCTCCGACGCTCAGATGATGCTCGGGTTCCCGTCGGCCGTCAGGGCCTTGCCGGCGCGCTCCCAGGCGACCATGCCGCCCTCGACGTTCGCCACGTCGTAGCCCTGCTGCACGAGCCACTGGACCGCGCGGGCCGACCGGCCGCCCATGCGGCACACGACGCCGACGGTGGCGTCGGACTCGGGCAGCTCGTCGATGCGTGAGGGGAGCTCGCCGAGCGGGATGTGGATCGCGTTCGGGGCGTGCCCCGCCGCCCACTCGTCGGGCTCGCGGACGTCGACGATGACGGCGTCGTCGGGCAGCTCGGTCACGAACGTCGTGGGGATGGTGCTCATGGCGTCCATCGTGACACGAACGCCGCCGCGAGACACCGCTCGGTCAGCGCAGGCGCGCGGCCAGGGTGTTGAGCACGGCGGCGGCCTCGTCGGCACCGTCGACGGTGACGACGACGGGCGGCTCGCCGATCCGCTCGACGACGAGCGCCTCGCCGGCGCGGGTGACGAAGCCCCGGCGACCGTCGCGGCCGATGCGCCAGCCCCAGCCGCCGAAGTCGCCGAGCGGCGAGACCGTGCCGACGTCGGCGCGGGCCACCCGCTCGAGCGGAACCCGGCCCCACGTGACGACGAGGCTCGTGACGCGCAGCCCGTCGGCGTCGACGACGACGCGCGCCGAGCAGGTGACGACGAGGAGCAGCACGACGAGGGCGCCGATCGCGAGCACCCAGGGCTGGCCGAGCTCGGCCACGACGAGGAGCGGCAGCACGGCGACCACGGCGACGATCCACACGGCGCGCCCCGGCAGGGCGGCGCGCCCGGTCCACGCGAGGCGGGTCGTGGGCGGCACATCGAGGCGGGCGGCGCCGGCCGGCACGGCCGGCCGCGCCCCGTCGACCGGTGGAGGGGCGAGCCGCCCCCAGCGCCAGAGGGCCACCCCGACGAGCGCCGCGACCACGAGCGTCGGCACGGCCCACGCGAGCGGGAAGGCCGACGGCTCCTGGCCGGGCCGCTGCGCCGTGAGGCCGCCGAAGGAGAGGCCGGCGAAGAAGACCGCCATGGCGCCCGCGAGGCCGGCGAGCGCCCCGCGCCCGCTCGGGTGCACGGCCGCGCCGAGGCCGACGAGGACCAGGGGCAGCAGCGCCGTCATCAGCGCGGCGGTGACGGTCGCGCCGGTCACGGTGGCGTAGCGGTCGGGGCCGTCGAGCCCCCAGTGGACCGCGACCTGCTCGGGCAGCCGGGTGCGCACCGACGCGGTCAGCGCGACCCCGGCGACGGCGAGCACCGGTCCGACGAGGGCGCTCGCGGCGAGGGCTCGGGTGGGGCGGGCGTCGGTGGTCATCGCTGGAGCTCGCTCTCGATGAGTCGGGTGAGGTCGGCGGGGGTGGCGCCGACGCGGCGGGCCTCGGCGACGATCTCGGCCGCGAGCGTGCGCAGCCGCGCGTCGCCGCCGGGGTCGGTGGCGCTGACGACGGCCCCCCGCCCGCGGCGCAGGTCGATCAGGCCCTCGTCGCGCAGGGACTGGTAGGCCCGCAGCACCGTGTGCAGGTTGACGTCGAGCACGCTCGCCACCTCCTTGGCGGCGGGCAGCCGGTCGCCGCGCGCGAGTCGTCCCGCAGCGAGCTCCCGGCGCACGCACGCCGCGATCTGCGCGTGGAGCGGGGTGCTCGAGGTGGGGTCGACCTGCCACAACATAGTTCTAGTATGCCTATAACTAACTATGATTTTCAAGCGGCTAGGGTGGGCCCGTGCAGATCCTGTCGATCCAGTCCCACGTCGCCTACGGCCACGCCGGCAACTCGGCCGCGGTCTTCCCCCTCCAGCGGCTCGGCCACGAGGTCTATCCCGTGCTCACGGTGACCTTCAGCAACCACACGGGCTACGGCTCGACGCGCGGGCCGCTCATCGCCCCCGCCGACGTCGCGGCCGTCATCGACGGCGTCGAGGAGCGGGGCGCCTTCCCGACGATCGACGCCGTGCTCTCCGGCTACCAGGGCGCCGAGGCGGTCGGTGAGGTCGTGCTCGACGCCGTGGCCCGGGTCAAGGCCGCCAACCCCGCCGCCGTCTACTGCTGCGACCCCGTCATGGGCGACGTCGGCCGCGGGTTCTTCGTGCGCGAGGGCATCCCGGAGTACCTGCGCGACCACGTCGTGCCCCGGGCCGACATCGTGACGCCCAACCAGTTCGAGCTCGAGTTCCTCGTCGGGCGCGAGGTGCGCACCCAGGCCGACCTCGTCGCGGCCGCCCGCGAGCTCGTGGCCGCCGGCCCCTCCGTCGTGCTCGTGACGAGCGCCCTGACGGCCGACACCCCCGAGGGTTCGATCCAGATGGCGTGCATCACCGCCGACGACGCGTGGGTCGTCACGACGCCGCTGCTGCCGATGACGGTCCGGGGCGGCGGTGACGTGACCGCCGCCCTCTTCCTCGCGCACCACCTGACCGACGGCCCTCAGGTCGCGCTGCGCCGCACCGCGGCGACGATGCATGCCGTCCTCGAGCGCACGCACGCCAGCGGGGCCGACGAGATGCGCCTCGTGGCCGAGCAGGACGCGATCGCCCATCCCGACGAGATCTTCGAGATCGTCGCGATCGGTTGACGGGGACCGGCTCGCCCGCGTTATAGTTCCCTCGCGCCGTTCCGCATGACCACCCCTGACCGTGCGGAACGGCGCTTTTTCATGCCCGGATGCTGCGGGATCCGAAGGTGTGGCCGGGCGTGGGTGGCGAGTCGGTCGGTCCGGTGCGACACGCTGGCGCTCTGTACCGATGTCTCGGGATTTCCGTAGAGGCACGTATAGCCTCCGAGCGTGGACCCCGTCACGAACCCGTACGCCCCCGGCGCCGGCCAGCGTCCGCCCGAGCTCGCCGGCCGCGACGAGCAGCTGCGCTCGTTCGACGTGGTGCTCGAGCGCATCGCCCGAGGCCGCTCGGAGCGCTCGATCGTGCTGACCGGCCTGCGCGGCGTCGGCAAGACGGTGCTGCTCAACGCGCTGCGCAGCTCGGCCGTGCGCGCCGACTGGGGCACCGGCAAGTTCGAGGCCCGGCCCGACCAGCGGCTGCGCCGGCCCCTCGCCGCGGCCGCCCACCAGGCCGTGCGCGAGCTCGGCCACCCCCAGCCCGACGAGGTCGACCACGTGCTCGGCATCGTCAAGGCCTTCGCGCTGCGCGAGGCGCAGACCGGGGCGAAGCTGCGCGAGCGCTGGCAGCCCGGCATCGACGCGCCCGCGGTGACCGGCCGGGCCGACTCCGGCGACGTCGAGATCGACCTCGTCGAGCTCTTCACCGACATCGGCGGCCTCGCCGCCGACGTCGGCAAGGGCGTCGCCTTCTTCATCGACGAGATGCAGGACCTCGACCCCGAGGACGTGTCGGCGCTCTGCGCGGCCTGCCACGAGATCTCGCAGTCGGGCCTGCCCGTCATCGTCGTCGGCGCCGGCCTCCCGCACCTGCCGGCGGTGCTCTCGGCGTCGAAGTCCTACTCCGAGCGGCTCTTCCGCTACTCGCGGATCGACCGGCTGCCGCGCGACTCGGCCGACCGGGCGCTCGTCGGCCCGGCCGAGGAGGAGGGCTGCGCCTACACGCCCGAGGCGCTCGACGAGATGTATGCCGTCACGGCCGGCTACCCCTACTTCATCCAGGCCTACGGCAAGGTCGTCTGGGACGTCACCCCGAGCTCGCCCGTCACGCTCGAGGACATCCGCGTGGCCGTGCCGGAGGCCGAGTCCGAGCTCGCGGTGGGCTTCTTCGGGTCCCGCTTCGAGCGGGCCACGCCCGCCGAGCGGGAGTACCTCCGGGCCATGGCCGACGCCGCCGCCGAGGACGGCGAGGGCGGTGCCGAGCGCGAGGCCGTGCCGACCTCCGCCGTGGCCGACGTGCTCGGCCGCAAGCCGCAGTCGCTCTCGCCGGCCCGTGACGCGCTCATCAAGAAGGGGCTCATCTACTCGGGCGAGCGCGGCCTCATCGCCTTCACCGTGCCCCACTTCGGCCGCTACCTGCGCACCCAGGCCTGAGCGTGCGCGTCGCCCCCGCCGCGACCGCCGCCCTCGTCGTGGTCGGCGTCGGCCTGCTCGGCCTCGGCGCGGTGGCGCTGCGTGCCGAGCCGCGCCGGTGGCGGGTCGGTGTCCTGCTCGCGGCCGGGCTCTGGGCCCTGCTGGCGGCGGCCTCGTGGGCGGCGGCGCCGACGAGCCTGCTCGCCCCGGTGGTGCTCCCGGCGGTCGGGGCGCTGCTGCTCGGCCTGCTGCTCGCCGTGACGGGCCTGCGGGTGCTGCGCCCCGAGGGCCGCACCCGGCTCGACGTCGCCGCGCTCGTGCTCGGCGTCGCCATGGTGGGTGCGACGGTCGCCGGCGCGGCCCTGCTCGGGTCGGCGGGGGCCGCGGCGGGGACCCCACGCGTCGCCGCGGCCGAGGTGCTCACCCTCGTCGTCCTGCTGCTGCCCGGGCTGCCGGGACTCTCGTTCGTCTCGTACCTGCTCTACTGCCTCGCGCACCGGCGCCGCCGGCCGCGCCCGGCCCCGACCGCCGTCGTCGTGCTCGGCTCGGGCCTCGTCGGCGGCACGGTGCCGCAGCTGCTGGCCCACCGGCTCGACGCGGGCGCGGCCGTGTGGCGCGCCGAGCGTGAGCGCGCGCGCCCCGGGGAGGGGCCGCTCCTCGTCCCGAGCGGCGGGCAGGGCGACGACGAGCCGATGGCCGAGGGTGTGGCCATGACGGCATACCTCGTCGCGAAAGGCGTGCCGGCCGGGAGCGTGGCCACGGAGGACCGCGCCACGACGACGGAGGAGAACCTGCTGCTCTCGCGCGAGATCCTCCGCGCCCGCGGCCTCGCCGACGGTCACGTGCGGGTCGTGACGAGCGGCTACCACGTGGGGCGTGCGGCGCTTCTGACGCGGCGGCTCGGCATCGACGCCGACGTCTCGGGCGCCCCGACCGCGTGGACGTTCGTCCCGGGCGCCTTCCTGCGCGAGTTCCTCGGCGCGGTGACGCTCCACCCGCGGCTGCACCTGGGCGCGCTCGCCGCTTGGGCCGTGGCGACGGCCCTGCTCGCGTATGCCGTCCTCGCCCGCTGAGCGGACGTGACCTCGCGCGGAGGGCGGACAGCCAGGGGCGGGGCGCCGTACAGTTCGTCGACATGGACTTCGTGACGCGAGGCTTCCAGGGCCGCCCGCGCGGCCGCGACGACCGGCTGCCGCCGGGGCAGTACCTGACGGGTGACTTCCCGGTGCTCTCGGCCGGGCCGACGCCCGGGGTCGACCTCGACGCGTGGGAGCTCTGGGTCGCGACCGAGGACGGCACCCGCCATACGTGGTCGTGGGCCGAGCTGATGGCCCTCCCGGCCGACGACGTGACCGTCGACATCCACTGCGTGACGAGCTGGTCGAAGCTCGACACGTCGTGGCGGGGCGTGTCGCTCGACACGCTCCTCGGTGACGTCGAGACGGCCGCCGACTTCGCCCTCGTGCACAGCTACGGCGGCTACACGACCAACCTGCCGCTCGAGGACCTCCTCGACGGTCAGGCGTGGGTGGCCTTCCAGTTCGACGGCGACGACCTGCCGGCCGAGCACGGCGGGCCCGCGAGGCTGCTCGTGCCGCACCTCTACTTCTGGAAGTCGGCCAAGTGGGTGCGCGGCATCGAGCTGCTGCTCGAGGACTCGCCCGGCTTCTGGGAGCAGCTCGGCTACCACGACTACGGGGACCCATGGCGCGAGCAGCGGTACCAGGGGGACTGAGCGCCCGGCGCGCCTGGCGCGACGCGACGCTCGTGGAGCGGCGGCCCGAGACGGCCTCGGCCGTCACGCTCGTGCTCGACGTCGACGACTGGCCCGGCCACCTGCCGGGGCAGCACGTCGACGTGCGGCTCACGGCGCCGGACGGCTACACGGCGACGCGGAGCTACTCCGTGGCGGCACCGGCGCGTGGCGGCCACGTCGAGCTCACGGTCCAGCGCGTGCCCGACGGAGAGGTGTCGACCTTCCTCGCCGACGGGCTCGCCGTGGGCGACGCGGTGCGGCTGCGCGGACCGGTCGGCGGCTGGTTCGTCTGGCGGCCCGAGCAGCCAGAGCCGGTGCTGCTCGTGGCCGGCGGCTCCGGGGTCGTGCCGGTCATGTCGATGCTGCGCGCGCGGGCCGATGCAGCCGGTCAGGCGTCAGGGCAGGCGGCAGTGGGGCCGGCGTTCCGGCTCGTGTACTCGGTGCGGGCCCCCGAGGACGTCATCTACCGGGACGAGCTCGCCGGGCTCGCGGCGGCGGGCACGGTCGACCTGCGCCTCGTCCACACCCGGACGGCGCCGGAGGGCGAGCCGCGCCCGGCGGGCCGGGTCGGGGAGGCGGACCTGATCGCCGACGGCTGGTCCGCATCGTCGGCGCCGACCGTCTACGTCTGCGGGCCCACCGGCTTCGTCGAGGCGGTCGCCGGGCTGCTCGTCGGTCTCGGCCACGCCGCCGACCGCATCCGCACCGAACGATTCGGGCCGAGCGGCCCGTGAGGAGGCCAGCACCATGACCACGCCCGACTGGGACGGCAACCTGATGGCCGGCCCGCTCTCGGAGCTCTTCGCGCTCGACGTGACGACCGCGGTGCTCCGGTGCCGCGGCTGCGGCGGCTCCGCGCCGGTCGCCGCGCTGCGCGTCTACGGACCCGAGCCCGGCCTCGTCGGTCGCTGCCCCGGCTGCGACGACGTGCTCGTGCGCGTCGTGCGCACCCCGGACGCCGTGTGGCTCGACCTGGGCGGCGTCACCTCGCTGCGCGTGCCCGCGCCCGCCGGGCCCTGACAGGGCCGGGCGAGCACGGGGCTCAGCCGTCGGCCAGGCCGGCCTCGAGCGCGGCGATGATGCGCGGACGCATCTCGTGCGCGGCGATGACGGCGTCGACCGAGCCGACCGAGACCGCCCGGTGGATGCTGTGCACCGCGTCGAACTCGGAGGCGACCTGGCTCAGCTTCTCGGCGCGCACCGACGAGCGCAGCTCGGCGAGCTCGGTGACGAGCAGGGCGCGCTCCACGCCCGAGGCCGTCGTGACGCGCGACTCGAGCTCGGTGACGCGCGGGTCGGACGCCGTGCGGGCGTCGACGTCGCGGGAGAAGACGACGGCCGCCGCCGGGGCGCCACCGAGCACCGACGCGAACGAGCCCTCGACGGCGAGCACCGTCATGCGCGGGTTGAGCGTCTTGCTGAAGACGACGAACGCGCCGCCGTGGTAGCGCGAGACGACGGTGAAGACGATCGGGCCCTCGAAGTTGACGATGGCCCGGCCGATCTCGGCGCCGTACTCCAGCTGCAGGTTGCGCATCGACTCCGGCGACCCGTCGAAGCCCGACAGGTTCGCGAGCACGACGAGGGGACGGTTGCCGCTCGCGGCGTTGATGGCGCGCGCGACCTTCTTGCTCGACCGCGGGAAGAGCGTGCCCGCCGTGTAGGTGTCGGGGCCGTCGGTGGGCGGGAAGCCGCGCCGCTGCACCGAGCGCGACTCGATGCCGACGAGGCTGACCGGGATGCCGCCGAGGTGCGCGTCGTGGACGACGGCCGTCTCTGCGTCGGCCATGCCCGCCCACCGCTCGAGGGGCGTGTGGTCCTGGTCGCTGACGGCCCGCATCACGGTGCGGATGTCGAAGGGCTTCTTGCGGTCGGGGTTCGTCAGCGAGCTGAAGATGTCGCCGACCGTCGTGAAGCCCGAGTCGGGCAGGTCGTGCGGGAAGAGCGTCACGTCGCGGTGCGACGGGTCGCTCGTCGGCACGCGGCGCGGGCCGGGCTCGCCGGGTGCGACGTAGGCGTGGTCGTAGTGCGCCATGAGGATGCCGCGGGCACCCGCGAGGTCCTGGGCCCAGTACTGCGCCTGGCCGTTCGGACCCATGACGCGGTCGTAGCCGCCGATGCCGAAGTTGTCCTCGGCCGAGACGCCGCCCGAGAAGTCGAGCGACTGCTTGCCGGTCAGCACCATGGCGCTGTCGGGCGTCATGACGAGGATGCCCTTGGTGTGCATGAGCATCGTCGCCTCGGCGTTCCAGTAGGGCTGGGCGCCGACGTTGATGCCGGCGACGACGACGTTGATCTCGCCGCCCGCCTGGGTGAACTCGATGATCCGCTTGAGGGCGCGGGCCACCCAGTCCATGTTCTCGGTGCCGGAGTCCATCGAGATGCGGGCGCCGGCCGAGAGGGAGTACCACTCGAGCGGCACCTGCATCCGCTCGGCGAGGTCGATGGCCGCGATGACGCGCGCGCACTCGGCCTCGGCGACCGAGCCGAGCGAGCGCAGCGGGTCGCCCGACAGCACGACGCGCGTGACGCCCTGGGGGTGACGGTCGGTCGGCGAGCTGACGACGGCCACGATGATGCCGGCCTTGTTGAGGCCCTGCGGACGGTCGACCGGCACGAGGGCGCCCGTGTCGTCGAGGTCGTGCTCGACGACGGTGCCGCCGGGGCCGGCGATCATCGACTGCAGCTCGTAGGGGTAGACGAGCCCGCGACGACGGGCCCGCACCACCTTGGAGGCGTAGTCGTCGAGCGGCTTGAGCGGCTCGGTGGGCGGGGCGCCGAGCGAGCCCGTGACGCCCGAGCCGGGCTGGTAGAAGAAGCGGCCCGCGATCGGGGCGGGGGCCTCACCGGGGGCGCCGGCCACCTGCGCCTGCACGAGCACCTCCTCGATGCCGGCGCCGGCCGTCACGGGGGCGATCTTGCCCTGCAGGGCCGTCAGCTGGCCGAGGTCGGCCTCGATGGTCGGCCAGATCTGCACCCAGACGTGGTTCATGTCGAGCTTCGAGCCCCGGGCGCCGCGGCTCGTGCGGACCCGGCGGATCGCCTCGAGGCAGTTCGCGATGGCGCGCTCGACGTGCGGCAGGCCGGTCACCTGGCCGGACTCGTCGCGCACGACGACGACCTGGCGCACCTGGGCGAGCGCGACGAGGCGCCGGTCCTCGGGGTTGTCGCGGGCCACGCACTCGTAGAGCAGCACGTCCTCAGGCGCCTCGAGGCGGGTGACCTCGAACGCGCTGAGGCGCCACAGGTTGAGCCGGCGCCCGACCATCGGGTGCACGCCGCGCACGAGCCGGTCCTCGACGAGCCTGCCGTCGACGGGGCGGAAGGTGAAGTAGCCGACGGGGCGACCGCCCCCGGCGCTGACCGCGACCGCGACGCGGCGCACGTCCTGCGCGAAGGGCAGCTGCTGCAGCAGGGCCGCGAGCCGGTCGCTCGCCTCGTCGGGCGCCTCCGGCTCCTCGGGCCAGCGCAGGTAGAGGTCGACGACCGACTGGTGGCCGTCCGGGCGGGCCCACACGTCGTTCGAGACGGCCGCGTCGAGCGGGCTGCCGGGGGCGAGCTCCGCGACGGCGCCGATCGTCGACGTCAGGTGGGTCGGCCGGTCGGCGAGCGTGTAGTCGGCCGTGGCGAAGGGGCGCCCACCCTCGGTGAAGGTGTGCAGGCCGTGCAGCTCGTGCTCGCGGTAGTGCCGCTTGATGAGCACCTCGAGCATCGGCTCGTGCTCCGGCAGCCGCTCCGGCGCGGCCTCGTGGAGGCGCTCGGCGAGGAACCGGACGATCTGCTCGGGGATCGCCGCGAGCTCGTCGATGCGGGCGGCGTGGTCGGCGGCGTCCGGCTCGGCCGCGAGGGAGGCGAGCTTGTCGCGCACGCCGGCGAGCACGCTCTCGCGCTCCTCGTCGACGAGGGGCTGGTCGAACCAGCGGAAGCGCACGCTGCGGGCGAGGTCGCCGATGACGGGAAAGCGCAGCTGGGTCGCCACGACGAGGCGGTCGAGCGTGTCGCGGGCCGCGGCGTCGAGGGGCGCGGCCGGGATGGGCTCGGCGAGCCAGCGCTGCAGCAGCGACGTGGCGAGCTGCACCTCGGGCGCCGAGCGCTGCTGGCCGAGGAAGATGCGGAAGACCGCCTCCTCGAGGTCGGGGGTGCGCTCGAAGTCGGGAACGCCGTAGTGGGCGAGCACCCGGGCAAGCTTGTCGCGGAAGTCCGCGGACAGCCCGGCGCGGTCGACGTCGAGGCTCTGCAGGTAGGAGTGGAAGTGCTCGCGCGGGCTGTGCACGAGCAGCTCCGTGTGCCGCTCCTCGGCGGCCGGCCGGTTGCGGCTCAGCTCGGCGACGTCGGTGAGCAGGGCGAGCACGCCGATCTCCTCGGCGAGCGGGATGGTGCCCTCGGCCGCGAGCTCGTCACGGGCCGCGAGGTAGGTCTCGAGCATCCGCCGGTCGCCGGCGGGGTCGCCGTCGAATCCGAGCACGCTCGCCGACAGGTCGGCGATGCCGCGCTCGACGCGCTCGCGGGTGCTCGCGCTGCGCGCGTCGGAGTCGGGCAGGTCGAGGTCGACGCTGCCGGCCTCGGCCGTGTCGGACGCCTCCTCCTCGTCGCCCGTCGGCTCGAGCCGCACGAGCGGGGCGCCGGTCTCGACCTGGCTGCCGACGGCGACGAGCAGCTCGCGCACCCGCGCCGCGAACGGGGCGGGCAGCACCGTCTCCATCTTCATCGACTCGAGCACGAGCACCGGGGAGCCCGCCGCGACCTCGTCGCCGACGGCGGCCGGGGTCGCGACGACGAGCGCCGGCGCGGGGGAGCGCACGACGCCGCCCTCGTCGCGCGAGACGCGGTGCGTGACGCCGTCGACCTCGACGAGGTGGACGGGCCCGTGCGTGGCCGTGACGAGGCGGTGCGCGCGGCCCTCGACGACGATGCGACCGGCATACGCGTCGATGCGGTCGAGCGCGGCGTCGACGACGTGCGGGTCACCGCCGTTGGCGATGGAGACCCGGTAGCGGTGCGAGGCCGTGCGGAGCACGACGACCTTGTACGCCGTGCCGCGCAGCTTGAGGTCGATCGCGCGGCCCACGCTGTGCTGCACCTGCGGCCGGCCGCCGCGGGCGGACTCGAGCAGCCGGGCGCGCTCGATGGCCTCGGCGTCCTCGTAGGCCTCGATGCCGGCGGCGACGAGCGCGACGCCGGAGTGGCGGTGGGAGACGAGGCGGCCCTCGCCGCGCACGCGGTCGATCCAGCCGGTGTCGGCGGAGCCGTCGATGACCTCGGGCTGGTCGAGCAGGTCGAGGATGAAGCTCTTGTTCGTCGCGCCGCCGTCGATGACGACGGTCGTCTCGGCCATCGCGCGGCGCAGGCGGGCGAGCGCCTCGTCGCGGTCGCGGCCGTGGGCGATGATCTTCGCGATCATCGAGTCGAAGTCCGCGGGAATCGAGTCCCCTTCTCCCACACCGGTGTCCACGCGGATGCCGGGGCCGGCGGGGAAGATGAGCAGGCTGATCCGACCGGGGCTCGGGGCGAAGTCGCGGTCCGGGTCCTCGGCGTTGAGGCGGGCCTCGACCGCGTGACCGCGCGGCGTGGGGCGGCCGTGCGGCAGGTCGTCGAGGCGGCCGCCGTTCGCGACGTGGATCTGCAGCTTGACGAGGTCGGTGTCGGTGACGACCTCGGTGATCGGGTGCTCGACCTGCAGGCGGGTGTTGACCTCGAGGAAGGCGAAGAAGCGGTCGCCCGGGTGGTAGAGGAACTCGACGGTGCCGGCGCCGGCGTAGCCGACCGCGACGGCGAGGCGTTCGGCGCTCGTGCGCACCTCGTCCTCCTGCTCGCGGGTCAGCACGGGCGAGGCGGACTCCTCGATCACCTTCTGGTTGCGGCGCTGCACGGAGCAGTCGCGCACGCCCACGGCCCAGGCGGTGCCCTGGCCGTCGGCGATGACCTGGACCTCGATGTGGCGCGCGCCCGTCACGAGCTTCTCGAGGAAGACGACGCCCGAGCCGAAGGCCCGCTCGGCCTCGTCGCGGGTGCGCTCGTAGGCGTCGGCGAGGTCGGCGTCGGAGTCGACGCGCCGGATGCCGCGCCCGCCGCCGCCGGCGGTCGCCTTGAGCATGAGGGGGTAGCCGATGCGCGCGGCGGCGGCCGTCGCGTCCTCGAGGGTGTCGACGCCGCCGCGGCTCCACGGCGCCACGGGCACGCCGACCTCCTCGGCGATGAGCTTGCTGCCGATCTTGTCGCCGAGCTTCGTCATCGCCTCGGCGCTCGGGCCGATGAAGGTGACGCCGATGCGGTCGCACAGCTCGGCGAAGGCGGGGTGCTCGGCGACGAAGCCCCACCCGACCCACGCCGCGTCGGCGCCGCTCTCCAGCAGGGCCCGCTCGAGGACGGCGTAGTCGAGGTAGGGCCGGGCGGATGCCGGCCCGAGGTCGTAGGCGTGGTCGCTCTCGCGCACGAACATCGCCCGGCGCTCGCCCTCGGTGTGCAGCGCGATCGTCTCGATGCGGTGCCCGTCCGGACCCGCTGCCGCATTGAGGTCGCGCACGGCGTGGATCAGACGCATCGCGGCCTCCCCGCGGTTCACGATGGCGATGCGCGAGATCATCGGAGCTCCTTCAGACGGGGGTGGTGTCGCACCCCGCAGCCTTCCACGCCAGCCCGGTGACCGGCGAGTAGACAGGCCTGAAGTCGCGTCAGGTCAGCGCGGCGACCACCGCACGCACCATCTGCCGGCCGTGCTCGGCCATCCGCGGGAAGGTGTGCCGGTAGTAGACGATGCCGGTGAGGGAGGGCGCGAGCGCCCAGCCGCAGGCGCGCAGCCAGGTCGCCTCGTCGGGCGCGAGGGCGTCGAGGTAGGCGCGCCGGGCCTCGCCGGTGAAGGTCCACAGCGCGGCGGTCACGTCGGGCGCCGGGTCGCCGACCCCGAGCGCGCCCCAGTCGATGACGGCCGCGAGGTGCCCGCCCTCGACGACGAGGTTTCCGGGCTGCAGGTCGCCGTGCAGCCAGACTGGTGGGCGGTGCCAGTCGGGGGCGGCCACGCAGAGGCCCCAGGCGCGCGCGGCGGCGTCGAGGTCGAGGCCGTCGTCGTGGTCGCGCAGCCGCTCGAGCGCCCGGCGCGCCCCCTCGTCGACGTGGCGCAGCGGCGTCCCCCGGTGGCCGGGCGGCTTCACCGGCCCGTCCGTGGGGTCGACCGCCTGCAGCGCCTTCACGAACGCGGCGAGCTCGCCCGCGAGGTTGACGTCGTCGGTGCCCAGCCGGGGCGGCGTGGTGCCCTCGACCCACGGGACGACCGACCACGCATACGGGAAGTCGGCGGTGGGCCGGCCGACGTGGGCAGGCATGGGCACCGTCACCGGCAGGTGCGGGGCGAGGCGCGGCAGCCAGCGCGCGTCGGAGGTGGCCTGGTGCTGCGCCCAGCCGATCTTCGGCATCCGCACCACGTGGGTCTCGCCGAGCCGGAAGAGGACGTTGTCGGTGCCCTCGACGTCGTCGGGCAGCGGGGTGACGGGCAGGTGCGCCCACCGCGGGCACTGCTCGGCGACGAGCCGCCCGACGAGCTCGGGCGTCGCGCGGACCTCGTCGTCATGCATCGGCACGGCGGCCACGCTAGGGCGGGGCCGCGCACGGGTCCAGCCGATTACGGCCGGGCGGGCGCCGCCGAGCCAGTACCCTCGCACCTGCATCGCGCCAGGACGGCGCGCCCATCACAGAGGGATCTCATGGACGAGAGCGACCCGACGCAGACCCAGGACCGGCAGCAGCCGTCCGCCACCCCGGACTCCCGGCCACCCACGGGGGCGGGTGTCGACTCACCGCTCTCGGGCCTCGAGGCCTCCCTCCGGCGACCGGTGAGCGTGGGGCTCGCCCTGGTGCTCCTGCTCGCCAACGTCATCGGCTGGGCCTGGTTCGTCAATCGCCAGGACGACCAGTTCGCCATGCTCGGCTCCCAGGTGGCGACGGTCGACGTCGGCGGCGCGACGGTGACGACCGACACCGACGCGTGCTGGCTCGTCGGCGCCTCCGCGAGGGCGGCCGGTCACGGCGACGCCTTCGTCGAGACGGTCAACGGCTCGGGCATCACGAGCGAGTGCGGTGCCGCCGCGATCCGCGGGGCCCAGGGCAACGGCCCCTGAGCCGGCACCGGTGCGGCGTTCCGCCAGAGATGCGGCTCTCCGCGCGGGGTGCATGGTGCATCGTGCATCCCTCGAGGAACGGCGCACCCCTGACGTCGCCGTGCACTCCCGCCGAGCACGGCGCACGGTGTTTCCCCGGTTTCGCCGGTGTCACCGCCGGCCGATAGCGTTCTGGCCCGTGACCACGATCGACGACGTCAGGCCGGCCGTCCGCACCGCCTCGGAGGTGTCGCTCGACGTCGTGCTCGGGCCGATGAAGTCGGGCAAGAGCCTCGCCCTCATCTCGCTCCTGTCGCCGCTGCAGTTCACGCGCGTCCGGCACCGCGTCTACCAGTCCGAGCGGCACGTGCGCGACACCGGCGTCACCTCGCGCAGCGGCGGTGAGCTCGCGACGACGAAGGTCGGGTCGCTGCACGGGGCCCTCGACGAGCAGCTCGACGTCGTGGCCGTCGACGAGGTGCACATGTTCGACCTCGACGACGTCGAGGTCGTCGAGCAGCTGCTCCGGCGCGGCACGCGCGTCGTCGTGGCCGGCATCGACCTCGACCACCGCGGCGAGCTCTTCGCGCCGGTGCGGGCCCTGCTCGAGCTCGGCCCCGACTCCGTCAGCTACCGCCGTGCGGTGTGCGACCAGTGCCGCGACTTCAGCGCCACGCACACCCAGGTGCTCCGGTCGGGCGAGCCGTTCCTCGAGAACCTCGGCGGCTCCGAGGCCCTGCCCGACGACGGCTCCTTCAGCTACGAGGCCCGCTGTCGCTCGTGCTTCGTCCGACCCACCAGCCGCCCCGGTCGCCCCTGACCACGAGGTCGGCGCGCTCCCACGGCCCGTCGGGCGGAGCGCCTCTTCCGGAGCCGCCGCGCGCGGGTGAGGATGGCGGCATGACCGACCTAGCCCAGGCCCACGTGCTCGTCGTCGGAGCGACCGGGGGGCTCGGCAGCGCCATCGCCCGGCGACTCGTCGGGGCCGGTGCCCGGCTGAGCCTCGCCGGGCGCGACGAGGCGCGGCTGCGCGCCCTCGCCGACGAGCTCGGCGACGCGGTGGTCGCCACGGTGGCCCGCGACCTGACGGTGCCCGACGGGCCGGCGGCCGTCGTGGAGGCCGCCACCGCGGCGGCGCCCCTGACCGGCGTCGTCAACGCGGCGGGAGTCGTGGCCTTCGGCGGGGTCGAGGACCTCGACGACGACACGCTCGACGAGGTGCTGCTGCTCGACCTCGTCGCCCCGATCCGGCTCGCCCGCGCGGCGCTCGGGGTCATCCCGCAGGGCGGCTTCCTCGCCCAGGTGAGCGCGGTCGTGGCCGAACGGGCCCTGCCGGGGATGGCGGCCTACAGCGCTGCGAAGGCCGGCCTCACCGCCTTCGACACCGCCCTGGCCGGTGAGCTGCGCCGGCGCGGCATCCGGGTGCTCGACGTGCGCCCGCCGCACACCGAGACCGGGCTCGCGTCGCGGCCCGTCGCGGGGCAGGCGCCCCGGCTGACCCGGGGCCTCGAGCCCGACGCCGTGGCGGCGCGGGTCGTGCAGGCGCTGGCCGCCGACGAGCGCGACCTCCCGTCGAGCGGCTTCGGCGACGTCAGCGGCTGACGACGCGCGTCCGGTCTCCGGGCAGCACGCTCAGCGCGACCACGAGGGCGGCGGCCGCGAGCGTCACGACCCCGGCCACGACCGCGCCCCACCCCCGGCCCGACCACGCGTAGCCGAGGAGCCAGCCGACGAGGGCCGAGCCGCTGTAGTAGAGCACGTTGTAGAGCGCCGTCGCCTGGGCCCGCCCGGTCGAGGCGCGCGCCCCGACCCACGCCGAGGCGGTGGCGTGCGCCGCGAAGAACCCGGCCGTCAGCACGAGCAGGCCGGCGACGACGAGCGCGAGGTGGCCCGAGAGGGTGAGCAGCGCGCCGGCCACCATCGTCAGCGTGCCGAGCGTGAGCACCCGGCGGCGACCGAGGCGCGGCACCCACCGACCGGTCAGGCGCGAGCTGACGGTGCCGGCGGCATACGCGGCGAAGATGAGCGAACCGACCGTGGCGGGCAGGCCGAACTCCGGGCCCTCGAGCCGGAAGGCGAGGTAGTTGTAGACGGCGACGAAGCCGCCCATGAGCAGGGCGCCCTGGGCGTAGAGCGCGAGGAGGGCGGGGTCGCGCAGGCTCGCCCGGATGCCGTCGGCGACGGTGCGCGCGGTGGCCGCGGCGCTCGGTCGGTAGCCCCGGGGGCGCGGCATGAGCCGGAGGAAGACGACCGAGGCGACGGCGCAGACCCCCGCCACGGTGAGCAGCGCCGGCCGCCAGCCGACGAGGCCCGCGAGCGGGCCGGCGATGAGCCGCCCGGCCGCCCCGCCGACGGTGGTGCCGGAGATGTAGGCCGCGGCCGCGGCGGCCGTGTGCTCGTCGTGCACCTCGTCGTGCAGGTAGGTGACGGCGAGCGCGGGCAGGCCCCCGAGCGCCATGCCCTCGACGAGCCGGAGGGCGAGGAGCACCTCGATGGTCGGTGCCAGGGCGACGAGCACGCCGAGCACGGTGGAGGCGACGATGGCGACCTGCATGGCGCGCAGCCGGCCCACCCGGTCGGCGACCCACGACCACGGCAGCACCGCGATCGCGACCCCGAGGGTGGCGAGCGAGACGGAGAGGGCCGCGTCGGCCGGGCTCACGCCGAGGCCGCGGGCCAGCGTCGGCAGCAGCCCCTGCGGCGAGTAGAGCTGGGCGAAGGTCGCGACGCCGGCGGCGCCGAGCCCGACGAGGATGCGGCGGTACTCCCGGCTCGCAGGGAGGTGACCGGTCCACGCCACGGCGCTCAGACCGCGGTCGACTCGTCGAGGTCCGGGTGGTCCGGGTGGTCCGGGTGCCCCAGGAGCCCCGGCGCGTCCACGCCGGCGTCCGCGTGCAGGCGGCGCGCGGCGGTCACCGGGTCGCCGACGAGGCGCTCGGCGTGGCACAGCGCGGCGACCTCGTCGGTGGCGCCCGGGGCCGCGAGGTGCACGGAGGTCGTCTCGGCCATCCGCCGCACCACGGGGGCATGGGCGGCGAAGGCCGTCGCACGGCGGGCCGAGAGCACGACGGCGTGGGGCCGGAGGGTGCGGCACGTGCGGGCGAGCTCGGCGGGCGGGGTGCTCGCGCCGAGGTAGCAGGTGCGCCAACCGAGGCGCGAGAGCACGATGCCGGTGGCCATGAGGCCGAACTCGTGCTGCTCCCCGGGCATGCAGGCGAGCACGACGAGCGGGCCTTCGGTGCGCTCGAGCGTCCCGAGCAGCACGCTGAGCCGCGACCGCAGCACGTTGCTCGCGAAGTGCTCCTGCGCGACCCCGATCGAGCCCGCCGACCAGCGCTCGCCGATCTCGCGCAGGTAGGGCAGCACGACCTGCGCGAGGGTCTCCTCGACGCCGAGCGTCTCGAACGCGTGGCCGAGCACGCGGTGCCCGCCGGTCTCGTCGAAGCTCTCCAGCGTCTGCTCGAGGCGGTCGATCGCGGCGCGGGGGCCGGCGGGAGCCGACGGCGTCATGAGCGGGCTCCTCGCGTCGCGCCCGGGATCGGGCGGGTCCCGCGTCCGAGCGCGCGCGCCATACCCGTTCTGCCCCGATCCCCACCGCACTCGGAGAATCCGGTTGGCGTCGCGTCCCCGGCGACGCAGGATGAGGTATGCCGCCCGCCGCGCCCGAGTGCCCGACCGCCGTCCTGGAGGTGGCGTGCGACGAGTCGGGCTCGGAGGGCGAGAAGCTCGTCCGCGGGAGTACCGACACCTTCGCGCACGCCAGCGTCGACGTGACGACGGCGACGGCGCTCGAGACGATCGACCGGGTGCGGGTGGAGGCCCGCTCGCCGGCCACGGAGGTCAAGGCCGGCGTCGTGCTGCGCCCGCAGAACCGCCGGCTGCTCGACTGGCTGCTCGGTCCCGAGGGCCCGCTGCTCGGGCGGGCGCACGTGCACCTCACCGACAAGGCCCTGCACCTCACGGGCCGCATGCTCGACCTGCTCGAGCCCTCGACCGACTCGCGCACGCGGCTGGCTCGGCAGGCCCTGCTGCTGCACCGGGGTGCCGCACGACGGCTCGGGCCGGCCGGGTGGGAGGCGGTGCTCGCCGACTTCAACGAGCTCGTGCGCGCCCGGTCGCTCGAGGAGGCGACGGCGAGCGCCCTCGCGTTGCGGAGCGGCCTGCACGAGGTGCGGGACCTGGCGCCCGGGCTCGCCGGGTCGGTGCCCACCGACGCCGACGGGCTGCTGGCGCTCGTGGCGCGGGGTCGCGGGGTGCTCGACCCCATCGTGCCGGCGCTCACCGAGGTGCTGCGCCACTGGGGCGCGAGCGGTCGGCCGCTCTGGGTGGTGCACGACGTGCAGGCGACGCTGACCGACGCGGCCATCCGCGCCGCCGTCGGGGCGAGCGCCGACGGCGGCGCCGACCGGCTCGAGGGCATCGCGTTCGTCGACTCCCAGGACGACCCGCGCGTGCAGCTGGCCGACTTCCTCGCCGGCGCGGCGCGGCGGATCGCCTCCCACGTGCTGGCGGGGGAGGCGGACCCGGGGCTCGTCGCGCTGATCGGCCCCTACGTCAGCCCGCGGTCGACGTGGCGCGGGAGCTGGCCGGTGGGCGACGCGGCCTAGAGGTCGTCCATCATCGCGACGCTGCAGGAGCCGGCGCGGGTCGGGACGGTGTGGGGCGCGGCGGTGTGGGGCGCGACGGCACGTGGCGTGGTGGCCCCCGGCAGGCGGGGTTCGGTGAGCGACGTCCGGACGGCCGGGACGACGGTCGAGGAGGCCCGGGGTGCGGCCGCCGCCGCGGAGCCGGCGGCGAGCGTGGAGAGCGCGACGAGGGTGGCCCCGACCCCGGCGACGAGCAGCCGCCGCGTGGTGGTCGGGCGGTGGTGGTCGGTCATCCACCCAGTGTGCGCGCACCGTGCCGCCGGGTCCATGCTCCCGTGCACCCGAGGTGCGGGGCCCGGCGGCACGAGCAGCCTCAGACCCGGCCGAGACGGGTGATGGCGAAGGGCGCCGTCGTCGGGTCGGGGATGCCGAAGCGGGCGTTGACGACCCAGAGCGCGCCCAGCGAGGCGGTCGCCGTGGAGGGCACGTCGAGCGTCGGGTCGGTGAGCGTCGCGACGTGGCGACCCCGCACGCGGCCGTCGTCGCAGCGCAGGGCCACGACGCTGACGTCCCGGGGGCCGCTGCCGCGCACGTTGTACGAGGTGTGGCCGACGAGCTCGAGCCCGTCGCCGCTCGTGATGGGTGGGCCGCCGGCGACGGGGATCCGGCGGGCCGCGCCGGTGCGGGCGTCGACCTGCCACAGGCCACCGACGCGGCTGTGGTTCAGGATGACGGGTCCGTGCGGCAGCACGCGGATCCCGTTGGCGTTGAACGTGTTCGGCGGGCTCGAGGGCCAGTCGCCGCCCAGGGGCACGAAGCGAGGCGCGGTGTGGGCCGGGCGGCCGTGCCGGTCGAGCCGCACGACCGTGAGGCGGTCGACCGAGGAGTCGGTGACCCACACGGCGTCGCGGGTGACGACGAGGTCGTTGAGGAAGCCGGCGCCCGGCACGACGACGTCACCGACGACCGCCCCGGTGCGGGCGTGGAGGGCCCAGACGTGCCCGACGGCCCCGACCGAGCCGACGGCCCACACGAGTCCGGTGCGGCGCACGTGGAAGAGACCCCGGAGCGAGCGGCCGGTCGCCGGTGCCAGCAGGGTGCGCACGCGGCCGCCGCGCAGGCTCCCCGTGACGACGCGGCCGTCGGCCACGGAGCCGACGTAGAAGGTGCCGTCGGGGCTCGAGGTGATCCCCTCGGGCTGCGTCCCCGTCGGGAGGTCGATGCGCTGGGGCAGACGGCCGTGGTGACGGTCGTGACCGGAGTCGCGGGTGGTGTCGTGGGCGGATGCGGTGGGTGCGCTGAGGGCGGTGACGGCGACGGCGGCGGCCGAGCCGAGGACGAGGCGACGCGAGGGGGTGCCGGTCGGCACACCGAGGTGAGTGTCCATGCCCCCATGCTGGTCCGGCCCCTGGGCAGAAAGACAGGGGTCGACGGTGAACCTTGGGCGCGCGCGCGACGTTGCGCCGTGGCCGCCGCCGGGCCCGCGCGCGGTCTGCGGCGTCAGATCCGGGGGTCCTCGCGGGTGACGTCGACGATCTCGACGTCGACCACCGCGTCGCGGGAGAGGCCGTCCGGTGGGGGGCCCAGCAGGTCGGTGAGGGTCTCGAGGGTGATCGCCCGGGCCTGCCCGGCCACGGCGTGGAGGTCGACGTCGAAGGCCGCCACGAGACCCACGTGCGCGCCACTGCACCGCACGACCCGATTGCCGTCGGGCGTGGTGTCCTCGTCGAGCAGGAGGTCGACGGCGCTCGGCTGGCACCGCGGCACGGCGGCCAGCGCGCGACGCAGCGCGTCGACGACGACGAGGTCGCTGATCCGCAGCCGGTCGCCGGCCACCTCACCGGCGGCCCCACCGGGCCCGACGGTGGGTGTGGCGGTGGGTGCGAGCGGGTCGGTGACCACCCAGGCCGCGTCGATCTCGACCCCGCGGCGTGTGGCGGAGCGGACGGCCTGGGTCACCCGCGCCGCGACGTCGAACCAGCCCGGGGCGGGGGTGGCTCGCATCTGCTCGGCGCCCCGGCGCACGAGGTCGGCGGCGCGCTGCTGCTCCTCCGCCGTGGCCGGTCGGCTCGCGGGCTCGGGCGTCGACGTGTCCTGCGGCCTGCCGTTCACCGCCATCTCACCATCCTCTCCGTCAGGTTGCGCCGCGCTCGGAAGATCGTGCCCCGGACGGCGTCGGGAGTCATCCCGAGCACCGTGGCCACCTCGGCCTGGCCGAGCCCTTCGACCTCGATGAGCACCCAGCAGGCCCGTTGCCGGTAGGGCAGCTCGTCGAGGGCTCGCTCCAAGGCCTCGACCAGCTCACGTTCGTGCGCCCGCTCGTCGGGCCCCGCGTCCGGGGACGCCATGGGCTCGAGCAGCTCGTCGTCGATGGGGACGGCACGGCGCCGTCGCCCCGAGTCGGCCACCTTACGGGCCGCGATGGCAAAGAGCCACGTCTTGACGCTCGCGCGACCGTCCCACCGGGCGAGACCGCGCCAGGCGGCGACGAACGTCTCCTGCACGACATCCTCCGCGTCGGCGGCGGTGGAGCACGAGCGGAGGGCGTAGCGGTGCAGGGCCGGGCCGTGGCGCTGGAGCAGCGTCTCGAAGGCGGCGCGGTCACCGAGGGCGGCGTCGCGGGCGAGGCTCGCGTCGCTGCGGTCGGCGAGGTCGGTCACGGAGAGCACGTACCCGCTCGGTCGCCGCGTCCGTTCGCTGCACCAGGACGGGTATGACGCAGGTCACAGTGACCGGAGCGTGCGGTTCTGCCGGGTCGGCGCGACTACACCTGTGACAGCACGAACACACGAAAGGCAGTGACCATGGCTGACACCAACGCCTCCCAGACCCGCACGGCTCCCTCGGACGCCTCCGGCTCGACGAGCCAGGGCCGCACGATCATCAGCGACACCGTCGTGTCGAAGATCGCCGGCATCGCGACCCGCGAGGTCTCGGGCGTGCACGACCTCGGTGGTGGCGCCGCCCGCGCCGTCGGCGCCCTGCGCGAGCGCATCCCCGGTGGCCGGGTCAACCAGAGCCAGGGCGTCGGCGTCGAGGTCGGCGAGACGCAGGCCGCCATCGACATCGACATCGTCGCGGAGTACGGCATCGCCATCGCCGACCTCGCGACCGACATCCGGCGCAACGTCATCTCCTCGGTCGAGCGGATGACCGGTCTCGACGTCGTCGAGGTCAACGTGACCGTCCACGACGTCTACCTCGACGAGGGCGACGACGCTCCCACCGAGGCCCCCCGGGTGCAGTGACACCCATGGGCGCAGTGCCGGCGGACGGCGGGGTCGGCTCGGACGACCAGGTCGGTCGTCCCGACCCCGCCGGGCTCGTCGACCGCATCGGCGAGGTGGTCCTCGCCGTTCAGGGCGTGACCGGCCTGCACGGCGGCCCGCTCGGTGCGGCCGCCACCTACCTGCCGGGACGCCGCGTCGTCGGCATCCGGCAGCGCGACGACCGCACCGAGGTCCACGTGACCGTCGGCAGCGGACGCCCGGTGCGGCAGGTGGCCGACGACGTGCGGCGCGCCGTGCGCTCCGTCGTCGACCTGCCCGTCCACGTCACCGTCGAGGACGTCACGCCGGATGCCCCCACGGACACCTCCCCGTGACGCGAACCGCCACGACGCGACCCGCCACCACGGCCCCTGACCACTCGAACTCCTGGAGATGAGACACATGACCACTTCGACCGTCGGCCTCCTCGCCGGCCTCCTGCTCGGAGTCGCCGGCGCCGCAGGCGGATTCACCGGTTTCCTGCTCGCCCTCGTGCTCGGCGGCGTCGGCTTCCTGCTCGGCGGCCAGCGCGACGGCGAGTTCGACCTCGGCCGCCTCCTGGGTGGGCGCGGCCGTGAATGACGCCGAACCCACCGAGCCCACCGAGCCCACAGCGCCGGCCGAGGCCGTCGACGCCGGTGCGCGCGGGACGCTCGTCCTGCGCGACCGGGCCGTCGAGCGCATCGTCGAGGCGGCCGTGCTCGAGGTCGACGGCGTGCTGCGGCACGCCGACACCCTGGAGAAGGTGACCGGGCGTTCGCTGCCGCGGGTCGAGGTCGTGGTCGCGGGCAACCGGGCCCGGGCCTCCGTCGAGATCGCCACCCGCTGGCCCGCATCGCTCGCCGACGTCGCCACCCGCACCAAGGACGGCGTCGCCCGGGCCCTGACCGAGCTCGCCGGCCTCACCGTCGACGCCGTCGACGTCCACGTCGCCCACCTGCCCACCGACATCCCCGAGAGGAGACGGGTCCAGTGACCGCAACACCACAGCAGTCCCCGGCCCGCACGCCCGGGCCGGACGGGACGCGCACCAGCGCTCCCACCGGGGCACCGGCTCCGACCGGAGCGCCCCCGGCCACCGGCTGGGCCGTGCTGCTCGGCCTGCTCGTCACGGCCGTCGGCGTGCTCCTGCTCCGCGACGCCGCCGTGCTGGCGGGCCTGCTCGACGGCAGCGCCGTCACGAGCACGCTCGTGGAGAAGCTGCGCAGCGTGCGACCGCAGGCGTGGTACGTGCCCGGCGGCGTCGTGCTCGCGCTCCTCGGTCTCTGGGTCGTCGTCGTGGCGGTGCGCCCGCGCCCGCGCCGCGACCTCGCCGTGGGCGACCGTTCCCTCGTGTGGCTCACCCCGTCGGCCGTCGCCGGCATCGCGCGCAGCGCGGCGTCGGGTGTCGACGGCGTCGTCGAGGCACGTGCCACCGCGACGCGCCGCACGGTGCGGGTGCTCGCCCGCACGACGAGCACCGATCCCGGCGTGGCCGCGGGCATCACCGAGGCCGTCGAGCACTCCCTGAGCGGGCTCTCCTCGACGCCGGCGGTCCGCGTCACGACCCGAGCGATCGGAGACCACTCATGACCCGCCGCACCGTCGCCGTCGACCGCACCCTCGTGCTTCTCGCCGGGCTGCTCCTGCTCGCCGCCGGCGTGCTCGGGCTGCTCTGGCGGCTGGGCACGCTCTCCGGGGCGCCCGACCGCTTCGTGCTCGCCGCCGGCGTGGCCGACGCGCCCAGCCAGGGCTGGTGGGCCTGGGCGCTCGCCGCCGCCGGCCTGCTCCTCGTCGGGCTCGGCCTCTGGTGGCTGCTCGCGCACCTCGCGCGGTCGCGCCCGAGCCGGCTGGGCCTGCCCGGCAGCTCACCGCAGGGGCGGCTCAGCTACGACGTCGGGGCGGTCGCCGACGCCGCCGCGCGCGCGCTCCGCACCCGGCCGGACGTCACGAGCGTGCGCTCGACGACGGCCTACGCCCAGGGCCGGCCCCTCGTCGACCTCAAGGCCACGACGTCGGCGCGCGCCGACGTGCGAAGCATCGAGCGAGCCGTGGCCGAGGTCGCGGAGCAGCTCGCCCGCGCCACCGACGACCGCGTCGGCCTGCGGGTCCGGGTCGTCGTCGGTCGCCGCGCCCCGGCGCCGAGCCGGGTCGCCTGACCCGCGTGGGGTCGCCCGACCCCGCGCACACCCCCACCAGACCCCGGCCGCCATCGCGGTCGGCACCACGAGAGAAGGAATGCACCATGGGTATCGCTGACAAGGCCAAGAACGCCGCCCAGGACCTCGCCGGCAAGGCCAAGGAGGCCATCGGCGACGCGACCGACAACGAGCGCCTCGAGGCCGAGGGCAAGAAGGACCAGACCGAGGCTTCCGCGCGCAAGGCCGGCGAGAACGTCAAGGACGCCTTCAAGAACTGAGCCGTTCACCGGACGCCGGGTGGCACCTGCCACCCGGACCGCGAACGACGTGTGCCGCCGAGCCTCGGCTCGGCGGCACACGTGCGTCTGCGCCAGGCGCCGGTCCAGAGGGGAGCGCCGGTCCGGAGGGGAGCGCCGGTCCGGAGGGGAGCGCCGGTCCGGAAGGGCCCGTCTCAGGCGGTCAGCTTCGCCCAGGTGCGCGGGCCGACGACGCCGTCGGCCGTCAGGCCCCGCGAGCGCTGGAAGGCCTGGGTCTTCGACGTCGTGACCGCGCCGAAGGCGCCGTCGGCGGTCAGCGTGTAGCCGCGGTGCGTCAGCAGCTTCTGGGCCGCCACGACGGCCTGGCCCGTGGAGCCGCGCCGGACGGTGACGACGAGCGCCGACCACGTCTTCGGGCCGACGACGCCGTCGGCGGCGAGGCCCCGGGACCGCTGGAAGGCGACGACCTTGCCCTGGGTCGTCGGGCCGAACGAGCCGTCGACGGTGAGGCTCTGGCCCCGCGCGCGGAGCAGGTGCTGGATCGCCGTGACCCGGAAGCCGCTCGCCCCGCGCTTGACGGTCGTCCAGGCGATCGGCGTGGGCGTCGGGGTGCCCCCGCCGCCCCCGATGCGCTTGGCGAGGGCTGCCAGGCGGGCGTCGCCCGGGCGCACGTTGATCTCGAAGTGCATCTCGTCCTTGCGGCCCGAGTAGTCGCCGCCCCACCGGACGACTCCGTTGCAGGAGGTGAGGATCGCGCGGATGTGCGAGCGCTGCGTCGCCGTGAACGTGCCCGACCTCCCGAGCGGGTGGCGCGGGGCGTTGAGGTCGATCGCCGTGCCGCTCGAGTGGTTCGACAGCGTCGTGCTGCCCGAGATCGGCCGGTAGCTGTGACCCCAGCACCAGCCCTTGACGAGGGCCTCGACCTCGTCGTCGAAGCGCCGGGCGACGTAGCCGAGGACGACGTGGACGTCGCCGCGCCGCACGCCTGCCGGGAAGGTCGCGGCACCGACCGAGAGGGTCGCGAGCGGCACCGTGGACGACGAGCCGGCCGGCCAGCCGTTCTGGGACGTCGCGGCCTGGGCGGCGCTGGAGGTGGCGGCGACGAGGCCACCGCCGAGGAGCAGGCCACCGGCGCCGCGGAGGAGAGTGCGGCGCCCGACGGCGGGAGTGGCGGTTTCGTGGAGCTCACACATGACGGACCCCTGGGTGTCGGTGGTGCGGTCGCGGTCGCGGTCCGCAGCACGGAGGCTAGGGGCGGTCGTCCGGTTCGTACATGGGGAGGACTACCCGGGCCCGTGCCCCGACCCCGAGGCGACGAGGGCGTCGCCGACGGCGGTGCGCCAGTAGAGCACCTCGCGCCCCGAGCGCCGGCGCAGCACGAGACCGGCCGCGAGCAGCACCTGCAGGTGGTCGCCGACCGACCCGACCGCGAGCCCCGTCGTCGCCGCGAGCCCGCTCGTGCTCGACGGCGACCCGATGGCGGTGAGGAGCCGCGCGCGGTTGCGGCCGACGAGTCGCGCGAGCCCGTCGGGGGCCCCGGCGTCGACGCGGGCCAGCGCTCCGGCGACGGGGTAGTAGACGGCATACCGCCTCGGCAGGAGCCAGCCCACCCAGCGGGCGCGGTGGTTGACGGGGACGAAGAAGAGGTCGGCGTCGTCGGGCAGCACCCGCGACGGCAGGTCGTAGTGGTTGATCCGCAGGTGACCGTCGCCGACCCACTCGCGGTCGCGGCCGAGGTCGTGCAGCACCGCGGCCCAGCCCTGGGTCGCGAGGCGCGAGGTACGGGCGACGACGTCCGCGTGCAGGATCCGCTCGCGCCGCGCCCAGTCGGTGGCGAGGACGTGCGTCCACACCCACTCGAGCAGGTCGGCGCCGTGCTCGGTCAGCCCGTCGGCGAGCAGCGCGTCGGGCAGTTCGCGCGTGGGGGAGCTCTCGGCGAGGCACTCGCGCATGACGTCGTCACCGAGGTCGCGCACGTCGTCCAGCTCCTCGGCGAAGGTGCGCCCGCCCGTGGCCGGCGGCAGGCACAGCCAGTCGGAGATCCACTGCGGCCGCCAGCTGTGGTCGAGCACGGCCCGCCGCACGGGGTGCTCGTCGAGCATCGTCCGGAACGCCTCGCCGTGCGCGGCGGCGAGCGCCCGCCCCTCGGGGTCGGACGGGCGCACGAGGTCGTTGAGCGCGCCGACCGTCTCGATGCGCGGGGAGATGACGAAACGGCTGCGCGCGAGCAGGTCCGCCGAGATCTGCCAGGTCCCCATGTTTCGCCTCCTGCCGAAACGTTAGCGCCCCTGGGTCCGGGTGGGTCAGGGTGACGCGGTGCAGACGTACCGCCAGCTGTTCGCCGTCCGGGAGTTCCGGGTCCTCTTCGTCGTCCAGTGCCTCAACATCGGGGCGTATGCCGTGGCGTCCCTCGCGCTCGGCACCATCACCTTCGCGGCCACCGGGTCGCCGGCCCTGACGGCGCTCGCCATGTTCGGCGCGCCGCTCATGCGCATCCTCGGCCAGTCGTTCCTCGGCTCGGGCTCGGACCTCGTCCGTCCCCGCACCGCGCTGCTGCTCGTCTTCACGACGACGATGGCCAGCGACCTCCTCCAGGCGATCCCCGGCCTCGCGTGGGGGTGGCGCTTCGCGCTGCTCGCGGTCGGCCCGCTCATCACCTCGGCCCTCGGCGGCAGCATGATGGCGCTCGTCTCCGACATCCTCCCGCCCGACGGCTTCATCCTCGGGCGCGCGACGATGAACGTCGCGGTCGGCGGCATGCAGATCGTCGGCTACGGCGTCGGCGGGCTGCTGCTCGTCGCCTTCACGACGACGCAGCTCTTCCTCGGCGCCGCCGCGGCCCTCCTCCTCGCCGTCGTGCTGCTCCGCCTCGGCCTGTCGGACCACCCACCACGCCACACCGGGGCCTCGGTGGTGCGCCGCACGCGTGAGGTGAACCGTGCCCTGCTCGGCTCGCGGGTCGTCCGGCCGCTCTACCTGACGATGTGGGTCCCCAACGGCCTGGTCGTCGGGTGCGAGGCACTGTTCGTGCCCTTCGCGGGCGAGCGCGCCGGCTACCTCTTCGCCGTCACGGCCGCCGGCATGCTGCTCGGCGACGTCGTCGTCGGCCGCTTCCTCCCCGTGGCGGTGCGCGACCGGCTCATCGGCCCGCTGCGCCTCCTCCTCGCCGTGCCCTACCTCGCCTTCTTCGCCGTCCCGTCGCTGCCGTGGGCCGCCGCGCTCGCCTTCGTCGCGTCCGTGGGCTACTCGGCGAGCCTGCCCCTGCAGGAACGGCTCGTGACGCACACCGACGCGCAGGCCCGGGGGCAGGCCTTCGGGCTGCAGGGCACGGGGCTCATGGTCGGGCAGGCGCTCGGGGCGCTCGTCGGCGGCACGGTGGCGAGCGCCCTCGGGGTCGGGCCGGTCGCGGCGGCGCAGGCGATGGGGGTCATGGCCGTCGCCTCGGTCGTCGCCTCGCTGGCGCTCACCCCCGGCCTGCGCCGGTCGCGCCCCCGGGCAGCGGTGCTCGGTGGCGCGACGGCCTGACGGGCCGTCACTCCGGCACGAGGCCCCGGCGCCGGGCGATGGCCGCGGCCTCCGTGCGGCCCGCGGCGCCGAGCTTGGCGAGCAGGTTGGAGACGTGGACGCTCACGGTCTTCGTGCTGATGAAGAGCTGCTTGCCGATCTGCCCGTTGGTGAGGCCACGCGCGAGCAGCCCGAGCACCTCCAGCTCGCGGGCGGTCAGCTCTCGGGTGGTCGGCTCGGTGGCGTCGCGCGTCGCGGAGCGTGCCGCCACCCGGCTCGCGGACCGACGCGGCACGGCGGCGTCGAGCTCGGCGAGGAGGGGCCGGGCGCCGAGCCGCTCCGCGACGGCGCGCGCGGCATCGGCCTCCTCGCGCGCCGCGTCGTCGTCGCCCAACGCGTGCAGCGCCGCTGCGAGCCGGGCCCGGGACCGGGCCGCCTCGAAGGCGTGGCCGTAGCCGTCGAAGGCGGCGACGCTGGCCCGCCACGCGTCGACGGCGGACGGCCCGTCGGGCGGGTCGTCGAGCTCGGTGGCCCGGCGCAGCCGCAGCGACTCGGCCTCGGCACGCAGCAGCCAGGCCCACGTCTCACGGCTCGAGTGCTCGAGATCGGCGGTGTCGGCGCGGTCGTCGGTCGGCCGGCTCGCCACCCCGGCGGCGGGGCGGAGCGCCGTGACGTGCCGGGCCCGCGACAGCAGCGTCGTGGTCAGCGCGGTCAGGCGCTCACGCGTGGCGGGTTCGGCGGCCAGGGCGGCCGAGGCCGCCTGCCCGCCGACGAGCGCGGCCAGGCGCACGACCGCGCGGTACTCGCCCCAGGCGGCGTCGAGCCGCGCGACGGCGTCGTCGACGAGGTCGACGAGCTCGTCGTGTCGACCGGCGTCGCCGAGCAGGTCGACGGCGGGCATGACGGTGACGACGACGGCGAGCCCGTCGTAGGGCCACCACCGCCGCAGCCGGCCGAGCAGGCCGGGCTCGAGCCTGTCGCCGCGTCCGGCCCGCACCTGCAGGAGGGCGCCGGTGAAGATCGTGCCGCCGGGCTCGGGAGCCCGGCCACGGTGCGCGCCGCCGGGCCCGCCGCCGAGTCCGCCGTCGAGGCCGACGTCGAGGCGACGCTCGGCCCCGTCCCAGTCGCCGAGCTCGTAGGCGGTGAGGCCGCCGAGCAGCCGGCACTCCTGACCCCACGGCGCCCACTCGCGGTTCAGCCGCCGCGCGTCCGCCGCTCCGGCGTCGAAGCGGGCGAGCGCCTCCGGGAGGTCGCCCCGCCGGTGCGCGAGGGAGGCGAGCTGGTGGC
Source organism: Terrabacter sp. NPDC000476 (assembly GCF_040300125.1). Classification (NCBI taxonomy): domain Bacteria; kingdom Bacillati; phylum Actinomycetota; class Actinomycetes; order Micrococcales; family Intrasporangiaceae; genus Terrabacter; species Terrabacter sp. NPDC000476. The sequence goes on along the minus strand of NZ_JBEPDF010000002.1, from coordinate 368,625 downwards.
GGGCGCGCAGGCGCAGCGGGTCGTCCGGGTCGAGGCCGGTCAGGACGGTGCGCAGGTGGGACTCCACGGCGTCGAGGTCCTCCTGCACCTCGAGCACGCGGGCCTGGATCGTGCGGATGACCGCGAGCTGCCCCGAGAGGCCGAGGCGCTCGGCGAGGAGCGAGACCTCGTCGCCGACCGTCGACGCCTCGATCCACAGCCCGAGGTCGACGAGGGCCTGGAGGCGGGCCGAGAGCACGCGCACGCGCCGCTCGTCGGGCGTGTCCGGCGCGAGCAGCGCGAGGGCCTCGTCGGTGAGGGCGAGGGGGTCCATCGGCACGTCGAGACCGCGGCCGACATGGACGAGCGCGGCGAGCAGGTCGGCCCGCAGCCCCGGCGGCTGGGCCCGTCCCGGGTGGGCGAGGCGGTCGCGGAGCAGCTCCAGCGCGCGCACGGGGTCGCCCGCGACGGTGGCGGCCTCGGAGGCGCGCAACGTCACCTCGTCGCGCTGGTGGTCGTCGTCCTCCAGCCAGGTGAGCACCCGCTCGAGGTGCAGCAGGGCCTCCTGCGGGCCGCCGACCGCGAGGGCCGCCTCGGCGGCCGCCCGGCTCGCGCGCACCGCGGTCGCGAGGTCGCCGACGGCGGCCGCGTGCCGGGAGAGCTCCGACGCGGGCCCGAGCCCGGGGTGGTCGGCGAGGACGGCGGCATACGCCCGGTGCAGGCGCAGGCGCTCACCGGGCAGGAGGCCGTCGGCCACGGTCTCGCCGAGCAGGGCGTGGCGGAAGGTGTAGGCGGGCGGCCAGCGGGTCTCGAGCACGTGGTGCTCGACCGCCTCCGCGAGGCACGACTCGAGCACGTCGTCGGGCAGGTCGAGCACGCGGGAGAGCAGCTCGTGGCCGATGAACTGCCCGCCCTTGAGGGCGACCGCGCGGAGCACCCGCTGCGTGGTGTCGTCGAGCTGCTCGACGCGTGAGCGCAGCACGCGGCCCAGGCCGCCCGTCAGCGACTGCCCGGCGGCGGCGCTCGCGACGAGCTCCTCGGCGAAGAACGGGTTGCCCTCGGCGCGGCGGGCGATCTCGGCCGTGGTGACGGCGTCGGTGGGAGCGCCCTCGGTGACCGCGACCAGCTCGCGCACCGCGTCGTCGGGCAGCGGCCCGAGGTCGACGTGCTCGAGCCCGGCGATGCGCGCCCAGACGGCGAGGGTCTCGTGGAGGGGATGGCGACGGTGCAGGTCGTCGGACCGGTAGGTGACGACGAGGCCGACGGCCGTGGGGAACCCGCGCGTGAGCAGCAGCGTGATGAGGTCGCGCGAGGAGCGGTCGGCCCAGTGCACGTCCTCGACGACGACGAGCGTGGGCCGGACCGCGCCGACCGCCGCGAGCAGGGCGTGCACGGCCTCGGCGACCTGGCCGGGATCGGTGGAGCGACCGACGGGCTCGCCACCCCGCCGGGGCGCGTCGCGCAGGTCGGTGGGAGGCTGCGCCGGCCGGCCGGGCAGCAGGTGCGCGAGGCTGGGGTGGGTGTCGAGCACCCGCTCGACGACCTCGGGGTGGCTGGTGTCGACGGTGCCGACGAGCTCGACGAACGGCAGGTAGGCGAGCGCGCTGCCGGCCTGGCCGACGCAGTGCCCGACCGCCGTGAACCAGCCGGCCGCCGCGGCGTCCGCGAGCAGCTGCCCGGCGAGTCGCGACTTGCCGATGCCGGCGTCGCCGGAGAGCACGACGACGCCACCGGGTCGGCTCCCCTCGGTGGGGTGCAGCCCGATGACGTCGGCGAGGCGGCCGAGGTCGGTCTCGCGACCGACGAGCGGGCCGGTTCGGAGCGGCATACGCGGCATCATCGCGCACCCCGACGACAGCGGCCGGCCCGGCGGGGTGTCGGACCGCGTCACCGCGTGTGGGCGGGGTCGTTCTCCTGGCGGGAGACGCGCGCCAGGGTGCGGCGCATGATCTCGAGCGACGAGTCGCGGCGGGCCCGGTGGCGCAACGGGTAGCGGTGCTCGAGCTCGGCCCGGACGAGACGGTGGTCGAGGTGCAGGGCGGTCATGGTGGTTCCTTCGCTGGTGCCGGTCTGGACCTCTCCAGAGTCGGTCGCTGAGGTAGGCCGCCACATCGGGCGACCTCCCTATCCACCGCGGCCGGCTACCTCAGATCCCGGGCACCCGCGCGGGGGCTCCCGCCTGAGGCAGGCCACCCGGGCCCAGCACGAGGCCCGCGGCGATGGCGAACATCACGAGCGCGATCGCCACGTCGAGCACGCGCCAGGTGGCGGGTCGGGCGAAGAGCGGGGCGAGCAGCCGGGCGCCGTGGCCGAGCGCCGTGAACCAGACGAGGCTCGCCGCGGCCGCCCCGCCGGCGAACCACCACCGGCCGTCGCTGCCGTGCTGGTTCGCGAGGGAGCCGACGAGCAGCACCGTGTCGAGGTAGACGTGCGGGTTGAGCCAGGTCAGCGCGACGACCGTCGCGAGCACGCCGCCCCGCGACGGGAGGGCGCCGTCGGTGCCGAGGGCCACGGGGTGCCGGGCGCGGCGCAGGCACAGCAGCCCGTAGCCGACGAGGTATGCCGCGCCGACCCACCGCACGACGGTGAGCAGGGCGGGGTGCGCGGTGACGAGCCCGCCGACCCCGAGCACGCCGGCCGCGACGAGCAGGGCGTCGCTGAGCGCGCACACCGCGACGACGAGCCCGACGTGGTGGCGGGCGAGCCCGCTGCGCAGGACGTAGGCGTTCTGCGCCCCGATGGCGACGATGAGCGAGGCCATCGTGAGGAAGCCGGGCAGGAGGGAGGTCACGCCCCGACGGTAGGCCGCGGCGGCGATGCAGTGAAGCGAAGGATTCTTGGTCATCATTAGCATGGCTTCATGCGGCTGCAGACCGAGCACCTCGCCACCCTGCTGGCGATCGTCGACCTCGGCACGTTCGAGGCCGCCGCCCGGCACCTCCACGTCACGCCGTCGGCGGTGAGCCAGCGGGTCAAGGCCCTCGAGGCCGCCGTGGGCCAGGTGCTGGTCGTCCGGGCCGTGCCGTGCCGTGCGACGACCGCGGGTGAGGCGCTCGTGCGGCTGGGCCGCCAGCAGCTGCTGCTCGAGTCGGAGACCCTCGCCGTGCTGGCCCCGGCGCGGGGCGCGCGGGTCGACCTCCCCGTCGCCGTCAACGCCGACTCCGTGGAGGCCTGGTTCGCCGACGTGCTGCCGGTCGTGGCCGGGTGGGACGACGTGGTGCTGAGGGTGCACGTGGAGGACCAGGACCACTCGGCCCGGCTGCTGCGCTCGGGGGAGGTGCTCGGGGCCGTCACCTCGGACCCGACTCCCGTGCAGGGCTGCTCGACCGAGCCGCTCGTGACCCTGCGCTACCTGCCGACGGTGGTGCCCGCCCTGCTCGAGCGGCACCGGCGGGGACGCCGCGTCGACTGGGCGGCCCTGCCGGTCGTCCGGTTCAACGCCAAGGACGACATCCAGCAGCGCGTCCTCGACCGGCACGGGGTCGCCGAGCCGCCGCCGACGCACGAGGTGCCCGACGGCCACGGCTTCGCCACGGCCGTCCGCGCGGGCCTCGGCTGGGGCGCGCTGCTCGAGGCGCAGGCGGCCCCTGCCCTGGCGTCCGGCGAGCTCGTGCGCCTCGGCGCGCGCGACCACGTCGACGTCCCCCTCTACTGGCAGCGCTGGCGGCTCGCCTCCGAGCCCCTCGACCGGCTGAGCGCCGCGATCAGGACGGCGGCGGCGACGGTGGCGACGCCTGGCCGCCCGCCTGGCTCCGGTCGGTCGGCGCGCGCCGGTCGTCCTGCTCGCGCTGCCACGTCGACCACGCGGCATACCCCCCGATGACGTCGGTCGCGCGGTGGATGCCGAGCTCCTGCAGCGCCGCGGCCGCGAGGCTCGAGGTGTAGCCCTCCTGGCACAGCACGACGACCTCGAGGTCGTGGCTCGCGAAGGGCAGGGCAGCGCTGCTCGAGGGGTCGAGCCGCCACTCGAGGACGTTGCGCTCGATGACCGTCGCGAGGGGCAGCTCGCCCTCGGCCGCCCGCTGCGCGGCGGGGCGGATGTCGACGACGACGGCCCCCGCCGCGTGGGCGTCCGCCGCCTCCTGCGGGGTCAGCCGCCGGAGCCGGTCGCGCGCCTCGGCGAGCACGTCGTCGATGGTGCGGCGGGGGCGGACCGGCTCGCTCACCAGTCGACCCCGACCTCGGCCTGCTCCTCGACCTCGAGCACGCCACCGACGTCCCGGTAGTTCGTCATCGAGGTCAGCTTGGGGGCGTAGACGTGCAGGCTGACGGCGGGGTCGGAGCCGGCGTTCGTGACGCGGTGCAGGTGCCGGGTGCCGAAGCTGCGCTGGTCGCCGGGGGTCAGGAGCACTCCGGGACCCGTCGCGCGCCGCACGTCGTCGAGGTCGCGCGCCCTGCGGTAGCCCGCGACCTCCTCGGTCAGCACGCCCTGGAGCACGACGAACGAGCCGGCGCTGCCGCCGTGGTCGTGCCACGGCGTGCCCTGACCCGGCAGCCAGGTGAGCAGCCAGGCCTCGTGGTCGGCGTCGGCGTGCAGCCGCGCGTAGTAGCGGGTGATCGGGTCGAAGTCGACGAGGCCCTGCCAGAGGGAGCGCTGGCGGGCGAGGCGCCGGGCGGTCTGGGCGAGGTCGACGGTGGTGCGCTGCGTGCCGCGGGACATGGTGGGCCTTTCGGGAGGTGGCGGTGTGGTCGGGTCGGTGGCGCTCGGGAGGCGTCAGCGCCTGCCGGCGCCCCCGAGCGGGCGACAGTCCTCACCGGCCTCCGTGGCATAACCAGGTCTTTGCATGGTCCCAACGCTAACTTATGTTCGTGCCGAACGGCAAGGGTGATGGGGAAGGTGGGCGGTCGTGTCGGTGCCGGCCCCTAGGGTTCTCGCGTGAGCGTGCGTCCCGACAGTGCCGATTCCGGAGCGGCCGCTGCCTCCGGCTCCGAGGATGCCCCGAGCCCGGCGGTCCGGGGTTCGCGGCGCGGCGCGGGGCTCGTCCTCGGCGCGGTCGCCGTCACGCTGCTGCTCTGGGCGTCGGCGTTCGTGGCGATCCGCCACCTCGGTCGCGACGTGCCGCCCGGCGCGCTCTCGCTCGGGCGGCTCCTCGTCGCGTCGGTGGCGCTGGGCGTGCTCGTCTTCCGCCGCCCGCGCACCTGGCCCGCGCGCCGCGACTGGCCGCTCCTGCTGCTCTGCGGCGTGGGCTGGTTCGGCGTGTACAACCTGGCCCTCAACGAGGCCGAACGCCGCATCGACGCCGGCACGTCGGCGCTGCTCGTGCAGATCGGACCGATCCTCGTGGCCCTGCTCGCCACCGTGTTCCTCGGCGAGCGGATGAGTCGCTGGCTGCTGCTCGGCATGGCCGTCGGCTTCGGCGGGGTGGTCGTCATCGCCCAGGGCTTCGCGTCGGGCGAGGAGGGCGACCCGGTGGGCGTGTGGCTGGCCGTGCTCGCCGCCGTCACGTATGCCGTCGGCGTCCTCGCGCAGAAGCCGCTCCTCGGCCGGCTGCCGGGCCCCGAGGTCACCTGGCTCGCGTGCGTCATCGGTGCCGTCGTGTGCCTGCCGTGGTCGGGCGAGCTCGTCGACGTCGTGCGCACCGCCGACGCCGCGACGCTCGGCTGGATCGCCTACCTCGGCGTGTTCCCGACGGCCATCGCGTTCTCGACGTGGGCCTACGTGCTCGCCCGCAGCGATGCCGGCCGACTGACCCTGACGACGTTCCTCGTGCCGTTCCTCGCGACGCTCATCGCATGGGCGCTGCTCGGCGAGGTGCCGCCGCCGCTGACCTTCGTCGGTGGGGCGCTCTGCATCGCCGGGGTGCTGCTGACACGGCGCCGGGCGAGGTAGCCGGGGTCGGGCGGGGTCGGGCGGGGTCAGGTGGGGTCGCGCGGGATCAGGTGGGGTCAGTGGGCGATCGGGGCGTCGTGCAGCACGCGCTCGAGGTCGCGGTCGACCTCGGCGTCCGCGCCGAACGGGGCCCGGGGGAGGCGGAAGGTCTTGCGGTGGTGCGGTTCCAGGGCCGCGACGACGAGTCCGACGAGGATGAGGAAGACGATGATGTCCATGGCAGAAAGTCTGCGCTCATCGTGATGCTGCCACGAGTGGCAGAACTGTCGATGCTCGACAAGATCCTGCCAAGAGTGCGACCCTGACCCCATGCTGCGCACCGTTGCCGTCGTCGCCGAGGAGCCCGTCGCCACCTTCGAGCTCGGCGTGCTCTGCGAGGTCTTCGGCGTCGACCGCACCGACGACGGGGTGCCGCCCTTCGACTTCCGGGTGTGCTCGACGCGGCCGGGCGAGGTGCTGCGCACGACCACCGGCATGGGCGTGGTGGCGCCGCTGCCGCTCGAGGCCGCGCGCGGCGTCGACCTCGTCGCGATCCCCGGCGGCGCGGCCGACGGGCCGTACCACCCGGCCGTGCTCGAGCTGCTGCGCGACACCGTCGCGGCCGGCGGTCGGGTGCTCTCGGTCTGCTCGGGCGCCTTCCAGCTCGCCGCGGCCGGCCTGCTCGACGGGCGCGAGTGCACGACGCACTGGCGGCACGCCGCGCAGCTCGCCGCCGAGAACCCGGGGGCGCGCGTCGACCTCGACGTGCTCTACGTCGAGGACGGCCCGGTGCTGACGAGCGCGGGCACGGCCGCCGGCATCGACGCCTGCCTGCACCTCGTGCGCTCCGAGCTCGGCTCGGACGTGGCCACGCGGATCGCCCGCCGCATGGTCGTGCCGCCGCACCGGTCCGGCGGCCAGCGCCAGTTCGTCGAGACGCCGCTGCCCACCGAGCCGTGCGAGGGGCTGCAGGACCTCCTCGAGTGGGTCTCCGAGCGCCTGGACGAGGAGCACTCGATCCCGTCGCTCGCCCGGCGGGCCGCCCTCTCGGAACGCACCTTCGCGCGCCGGTTCGCCGCCGAGGTCGGCACGACGCCCCACCGGTGGCTGACGAGCCAACGGGTGCTGCGCGCCCGCCACCTGCTCGAGTCGACCGACCTCGACGTCGAACGCATCGCGCACGCGAGCGGGTTCGCGACCGCCGCCGTGCTCCGGCACCACTTCTCGCGCGAGATCGGCGTGCCGCCGGTCACCTACCGGCGCGCCTTCGCGCACGAGCCCGGCGCCGGGTGAGCGGCTCGGGTCGATGGCGCGCTCTACCCCTGTCTCGGTTCGGCGCTAGAGAGTCGTAGAGGAGGTCAGCGACGGGGGTTGCGCCGGGCGATGGCGGCCGAGAGCACGGTCGCGAACCCGCACCACGCCGCGTACGGCGAGAGGGCGACGCCCGACCCGCGACTCACCCGGCCCGCGCGGCGGGCGAGGTCGGCCGAGCTCGCCGTGAGCAGGGCGGCCTCGGCCGCGGCCACCCACGGGCGGCGCGAGCGCCAGAACAGCCAGCTCCACGCGGCGTTGAGGGCGAGGTTGGTGCCGAAGGCCTTGAGGTAGGCCTGGCGCCCGGCGGCGTCACCGTCCTTGTCGAGCGCGTTCAGCACGGTGGCCGAGCTCGCCGCGATGTCGGTGTAGAGCACGCTCCACACGAGCGGGAACGCGATCGCCGGCGGCTGCCAGTCGGGCAGGTCGAGGGAGCGGTACCAGTTCGAGTCGGGCTTGGTCGCGAGCGAGCCGACGACCACGGTCGCCGCGGTCGCCGCGCCGGCGAGCGCGAGGTTGCGCATCACGGTGTCGGGCCGGGCCGTGCGCATGGCCGAGCGGACCGCGGTGTCGAAGTCGGTGTAGCCGCCCGGCACGTCGACGTAGCGCTCGATGTCGCGCTCCTTGGCGACGACCTCGTGCACGAGGCTGCCGACGAGCGGCTTCGCGAGTCCGGCCGAGATCGGCGTGACGAGCCCCACCCAGTGGCTGGCGAGGCGTGGCGTCAGCACGGGCACCGTGACGACGACCGGGCGGCGGCGGCCCGTGGCGTCGGAGAACCGCGCGATCATCTCGCGGTACGTGAGCACCTCCGGACCGCCGATGTCGAAGGTGCGGTTGACCTCGGCCGGCAGGCTGCCGGCGCCGACGAGCAGCGTCACGACGTCGTCGATCGCGATCGGCTGGATCTGGTTGTCGAGCCACTTCGGCGCGACCATCGCCGGCAGGCGCGTCGTGAGGTAGCGCAGCATGTCGAACGACGCGGAGCCGTCGCCGAGCACGACGGCGGCCTGCAGCACGGCGGTCGGCACGCCGGAGTCGAGCAGGATGCGGCCGACCTCGACGCGCGAGGCGAGGTGCGGCGAGAGCACCTCGTCGTCGGGGTGGAGGCCGCCGAGGTAGACGATGCGCGAGACGCCGCCGGCGCGGGCCGCCTCGGAGAAGATCGTCGCCGCCTCGCGGTCGCGCTCGGCGAAGTCGGGCTTGTCGTCCATCGAGTGCACGAGGTACCACGCGGCGTCGACGCCGTCGAGCGCCCGCCGCATGTCGTCGGCGGACGAGACGTCGCCCTCGACCACCTCGACGCGGTCGTGCCACGGCCGGTCGTCCATCGAGCTGCGGTGCCGGGTCAGCACGCGCACGGTCCAGCCCTCGTCGAGCAGGCGCGGCACGACCTGCCCCCCGATGTAGCCGGAGGCGCCGGTCACGAGGGCGGTGCGGGAGGAGGTCATGAGGTCACCTGGTCAGTTGGAGGACGGGGGGCAGGAGCACGAGCATCCCGGTCGACCACACGACGTGCGTGATGATCGGGCCGAGGAAACCGCCGGTGACCCGGCGCTGGAGCGCCGTGACGAGGCCGATGACGGCCGCCGCGAGGACGAGCAGCGGGATGCCGCTGCCCACCGTGGTGAGGGCGTAGAGCACCGTCGTCAGGGTGACCTGGTGGCGGGGGAGCGCGGCGTACAGGGCGCCGCGGAAGTAGATCTCCTCGACGACGCCGTTGACGAAGGTGATGACGAGCACGGCGGCGAAGGCGCCGAACCGCGCGTGGTCGAGCAGCTGGTCGACGGGCTCGCGCAGCACCGGGATGCGCGCCACGACGAGCGCGCCGACGAGGAAGAGCAGCAGGAGCAGGCCGCCGAGCACGAGCGACTGCACGATCGGCCGGGCCTGCTCACCGCGTCGCGTGTGGCCCATCCCCGCGTGGAGGGGCCCCGAGACGAGGGCCCCGACGAGCCAGACCGCGGCGAGCGCGATCGTCGCGACGTAGAAGAGCGGGTCGCCCGGGGTGATCCGCAGCGCCCAGCCGAGCACCGCCGTGCCGACGACGAAGGTGACGGCCACGACGACCTGACGCCGGCGGAAGACCGCCGGGCTGTCGCGGTGGTCGCGCTGGACCTTCTCGATGAGCGCCGCGTTGACGAACGCGCGCAGCTCGGCGACGGGGCCCCGCATCTGTGCTCTCCTCCGGTCGCTAGCGTCGGGCCCGCTCGTAGCGCGCCAGGGTCTCCTTGCGCTCGTCGTCGTGGTCGACGATGGGCTGGGGATAGTCCTTGTCGTACCCGTTGTCGTGCTTCCACGGCTCGTGCGCGGCCGCGCCGCCCAGGTGGCGCAGCTCCGGCACCCAGCGCCGCACGTACTCCCCGTCGGGGTCGAACTTGCGGCCCTGGGTGACCGGGTTGAAGACGCGGAAGTAGGGCGACGCGTCGGTGCCGGTGCCGGCCACCCACTGCCAGCCGTGGTTGTTGCTGGCGATGTCGCCGTCGACGAGGTGGTCGAGGAAGTGCTGGGCACCGACGGGCCACCACACGTGGAGGTCCTTGGTGAGGAAGCTGGCCGTGATCATCCGCACCCGGTTGTGCATCCAGCCCTCCTCGAGCAGCTGGCGCATGCCGGCGTCGACGATCGGGTAGCCGGTGCGGCCCTCGCGCCACGCATCGACGAGCCGGTCGGTCTCGGCGCCGGAGTCGTAGGGCAGCCTCGCGAGCTCCGGGCGCAGGTCGTGCCACGCGGACCGGGGGTTGTGGTGCAGCACGTCGGCGTAGAAGTCCCGCCACGCGAGCTCGGTGGAGTAGGTGCCGGCGCCCTTCGAGCGGGCACCGCGAGCCGCGATGTCGGCGAGCATCGTGCGCGGGTGGATCTCGCCGTACTTGAGCGGCGCCGACATGCGGCTCGTCGTGTCGAGGTCGGGCCGGTCGCGCTCGTCGCCGTAGGTGTCGAGCCCGTCGTCGAGGAACGCCTCCCACCGCGTGCGCGCGGCGGCCTCGCCGGCCTCGAGCCGGACGCCGTCGGGCAGCACGGGCAGGTCGTCGGACGCCACGCGCGGGCGGGCCCAGGCGATGCGCGCGGGCCGCTCGGCGGGGGCGGGCCAGCCGTGCTGGCGCCAGGCCCGGGAGAACGGGGTGAAGACCTTGTAGGGCGCACCCGAGCCGTTGAGGACGATGCCCGGCCCGACGGCATACGGCGTGCCGGTCGCGACGAGCTCGCGGTCGTCGTCGGCGAGCACCCGCTCCACGGCCCTGTCGCGCGCGGCGCCGAACGGCGTCGTCTCGCGGGTCACGTGCACCTGCCGGGCGCCGACCTGCCGGGCGAGGCGGGGGATCACGTCGACGGGGTCGCCGCGGCGCACGACGAGCGCGTCACGCGTGTCGGCCGCGAGCGAGCGCAGCGACGCCACGAGCCGCTGCGAGCGCGGCACGGCGGTGTCGAGCAGCCGCGGGTCGACGACGAACACGGGGAGCACCTCGTCGGCGGACCCCAGTGCGGCGAGCAGGGCCGGGTGGTCGTGCAGGCGCAGGTCGCGCCGGAACCACAGGATCGCCGTCGTCCGCTCGCTCGCCATGTGTCGCCTCCTAGGCAGGGACCGTCGTGCCCGCCCGCTCGAACCGGATCTGTGCCACATCGAGGTACCCGGTCGCGAAGCCCGCCTCGCAGTAGGCGAGGTAGAACTCCCACTTGCGCCGGAACGTCTCGTCGAAGCCGAGGGCGTGCACCTCGGGCCAGCGGTCGAGGAACGTCTCGCGCCAGCGGCGCAGGGTCTCGGCGTAGTCGGCCCCGAAGGCGTCGACGCCGGTCATCCGCAGCGAGGTCGCGCCGTCGGTCGTGCCGCTGATCGCCTCGAGGCTGGGGATGAGGCCGCCGGGGAAGATGTGCTTCTGGATCCACCCGTACGAGTGCTTCGTCGCGAGCAGCCGCTCGTGCGACATGAGGATGGCCTGCACGGCGGCCACGCCGCCCGGTGCCAGCCGCTCGTCGATGGTGCGGAAGTAGGTCTCCCAGTACTCCTCGCCCACGGCCTCGATCATCTCGACGCTGACGACGGCGTCGTACTCGCCGTCGACCTCCCGGTAGTCCTGGATGCGGATGTCGACGGTGTCGGCGAAGCCCGCGTCGGCGACGCGCTGCCGGGCGAGCGCGGCCTGCTCCTTGGAGAGCGTGACGCTCGTGACCGTCGCGCCACGGCGGGCCGCCTCGAGGGCGAGCGTGCCCCAGCCGGTGCCGATCTCGAGGACGCGGGTGTCCTGGCCGACCTTGGCCATGTCGAGGATGGCGTGCACCTTGCGCAGCTGGGCGTCCTCGAACGACTGGGTGCGGAGCGGCTGGTCCGGGTCGAACAGGGCCGAGCTGTAGCTCATCGTCTCGTCGAGGAAGGTGGCGAAGAGGTCGTTGCTGAGGTCGTAGTGCGCCTCGATGTTGCGGCGTGACCCGAGGAGCGAGTTGTTCTGGATGGCGGGGATGCGCCGGTCGACGAAGCCGCGCAGGCGCAGCCAGCCGGCCGGCACCGCGGTCGTCATCCGCTCGGCGAAGGGCACGAGCAGGTCGGCGAGGTCGGTGCCGTCGGCGGCCTTCCAGTCGCCGGCCATGTAGGCCTCCCCGATGCCGATCTTCGGGTGGTGCGCGAGCCGCTCGAAGAGGGCCGTGGGGCGCACGATCGTGAGGGCCGGGCGGTCGGGGCGACGGGTGCCGCCGTCGAGGAGCGAGCCGTCGGGCAGCACGACGTCGACCGGCACCCGCTTGGCGACCTGGGCCAGGATGCTGCGGGCGAGGCGGGCGCGCACGCAGAGCACGCGCAGGCTCGGGCGGCGCAGGCAGATCGGCTGCGCCATCGACAGCGTGGGTGACACGGGGGACTGGGCGGTCATCGGACGGCCTCCTCAGGGTGGCGGGGGCGGGGCATCACGGGCAGGCGGCGCAGCCACAGACGGATGCCGTGGGCCCGGATGAGGGTCGTCACGCGCTGCGTCATGAGGCCGTGCCGCCGCACGAGTCGGAACAGGGTACGGCTCGTCGCGGGCACGGGCGTGCCGCGGGTGGCGGCGGAGAGGATGCGCTCGCCGTCGCGGTCGAGGGCGACGGACACCGCGACGGTGTCCTCGTCGAGGACGAGGCGGACGGCATACTCCCCCCGGGTGTCGTTGAACGGGGAGACGTAGAACGCCTTGCCGACCGTCGCGGTGCCGTCGTCGTGCACGTCGAGCAGGTAGGCGTGGCGCTCGCCGTACGTGTTGTGCACCTCGAAGACGACGGCGACGAGCGTGTCGTCGGGGCGCAGGCACCAGAACACGCTGAGCGGGTCGAAGGTGTGGCCGAGCACGCGCGCGTTAGCGAGCATGAGCACGCGGTCCTCGGGCGAGAGCGTGACGTCGCGCGCGGCGAGGAACCGCTCGACGTCGCCGCGCAGCCCACCACCGCGGCGGGCGCCGTCGAGGTGGTCGCGGGCGTCGAAGCGGGCGAGGGCCCGGGCGGGCCACGGCAGCCGGGGCAGGTCGTCGACGTCGACGAGCCACTGGTAGTGCCCGTACGTGAAGCTGTGGTGGAGCGGGGTGCGGCGCGCGTGCGCCACCGTGCCGTCGACGAGGGCCGGCACGGGCGGCGGCGTGAGCCGGACGGTCACCAGCGCACCCCGAGCGACTGCGCCGCCTCGACGCCCGAGCGGCAGCCGTCCTCGTGGAAGCCCCAGCCGAGGTGGGCCCCCGCGAAGGCGAGGCGCTCGCCGCCGGCCTCGCGCAGCCGGCCGGCGGCCTCGACGGCCTCCCGGGTGAAGATCGGGTGGTCGTAGGTCATGCGCGCCGTGACGAGCGACTCGTCGACGATCCCCTCGGGGTTGAGCGTGACGACGTGGTCGTCGGCGTCGGTGATGCCGTGCAGCCGGTTCATCCAGTAGCTGACCGTGACGTCGGGGGCCGGGGCGTCGCAGGCCGTCATCCGGTAGTTCCACGAGGCCTTGGCCTGCTGCGGCCGGGGCAGCACGGAGGAGTCGCGGTGCAGCCACGTCGTGTTGCGCGAGTAGCCGATGGCGCCGAGGTCGCGCTTCTCGTCGGGCGTCGCGTCGGCGAGCAGGGCGAGGGCGGAGTCGGCGTGCGTCGCGACGACGGCGCGGTCGAAGGTGGCCGTCTGGCCGTCGCGGACGAGCACGTCCACGCCGTCGTCGTGCCGCGTCACGGCGGTGACGGGGCTGTCGCGGCGGACGTCGGGCAGGCGCTCGACGAGGCGGTCGACGTAGGTGGCCGAGCCGCCGGTCACGGTGCGCCACGTGGGTGAGCCGGTGACGGTGAGCATGCCGTGGTGGTCGAGGAAGCGGAAGAGGTGTCGCGCGGGGTAGACGGACGCGTCGAGGTCGCCGCACGACCACACGCAGGCGACGAGCGGGATGGCGAAGTGCCGCACGAAGTAGTCGGAGAAGCCCTGCGCGGCGAGGAACTCGCCCCACGTCGGGTCCTGCGACTCGTCGAGCAGCAGCGCCTGGGCGGCCTTGTGGAAGCGCGGCACCTCGGTGAGCATCCGGACGAAACGGGGGTCGGCGAGGCGGCGCTTCTGGGCGAACATGCCCTTGGGGCCGCGCCCGCCGGCATACGAGAGCCCGCAGCCGCCGCACGTGATGCTCATGCTCATCTCGGTGGCCTGCGTGGGCACGTCGAGCTCGCGGAAGAGGCGCAGCAGGTGCGGGTAGGTGCGCTCGTTGTGGACGATGAACCCGCTGTCGATGCGCAGCGACCCGTCCCGGCCGGCGACGTCGTGGGTGTGCGCGTGGCCACCGAGGCGCGTGTCGGCCTCGTAGAGGGTGACGTCGTGCGTCGCGCTCAGCACGTGCGCGGCGGTGAGGCCGGAGATGCCGGCGCCGATGACGGCGGCCGTGGGACGGCTACCTGCCGGGGTGGGTACGGGTCGGTCGGATCGAGTCACCGAGGCCTCCTGCTGTTGGGTCCCGAGTGGTTCGGCGTGGCGCCCCGACCGGATTGGAACGGGACCGCAACCGGCGCCGCTGCGTTGTCCATCCCTCGGCCACACCGTAAGGTGGCTGTCAAAGGTCTGTCAAAGGTTGGAGAAGGCATGGACGTCGAGCGCAGCGTGACGGTGCAGCAGCCCGTGGACCGGGTCTTCGCCTACCTCAGTGACTTCACGAACACGACCGAGTGGGACCCCGGAACCGTACACACCGAACGCGTCGCGGGCGAGGGCGGTGTCGGCACGCGCTACCGCAACACCTCCCGTTTCCTCGGTCGCGAGACCGAGCTCGACTACCTCGTGACCGAGAGCGTGCCCGGCGAGCGCTTCGCCCTCCGCGGCGAGAACGCCACCGTCGTCGCGCACGACACCATGACCTTCGTGCGCACCCTCGAGGGCGGCACCGAGGGCACCACCGTCACCTACCGCGCCGACTTCGAGTTCAAGGGCGTCGCCCGGCTCGTCGCGCCCCTCCTCGCGCCCGCCTTCAAGAAGCTGGGCGACGAGGCGGAGCAGGGCATGCGGCAGGCCCTCAGCAGACTGTCCTAGGGGAGCGTCCGTGTACACGATCAAGCGAGCCGCCGAGCTGACCGGCATCAGCGTCGCCACCCTGCGAGCCTGGGAGCGGCGCTACGGCGTCGTGCACCCGCAGCGCTCCGACGGCGGCTACCGCCTCTACGGCCCCGAGGACGTGCGCGCCCTCGCCATCATGAACTCGCTCGTCGGCAGCGGCTGGTCGGCGCGGGAGGCCGCCGCCGAGACCCTCCGTCGTCTCTCGGGCCGCGACGCCGGTGGTCCGGACGCCGAGCGCGAGTCGGCCGGCGCGTCGCGCGGCGCCGGGCGTGCCGACGGCCGGCGGGGACAGGTGGCGCCGCTGCGCGGCGGTGGGCGCTACCAGTCCGAGGACGCCGAGGCGTTCATCCGGGCCGCCGAGCGCCTCGACTCCGCCTCGGCGACGGCCGTGCTCGACGCCCGGTTCGCCCTCGGCACCTTCGAGCACGTCGTCGACGACTGGCTCATGCCCACCCTCGGCCTCGTCGGCGAGGAGTGGGCGCACGGGCGCCTCACCGTCGCCGGAGAGCACCTCGTGTCGTATGCCGTGCAGCGTCGTCTCGCGGCCGCCTACGAGGCCGCGGCCGGCCGGGCCGACGGCCCCACCCTGCTCATCGGGCTGCCCCCGGGCGCCCGCCACGAGCTCGGCCTGCTCGCCTTCGCCGTCGCCGCGCGGCGGGCCGGCTTCGCCACCGTCTACGTAGGGGCCGACCTGCCCGCCGAGGAGTGGGTGCGCGCCATCGAGGCCCGCCGGGCGGCCGGCATCGTCATGGCCGTGCCCCGCAACATCGACATCACCGCCGCGAGCGACATCGTCGACACCGTCTCGCGCACCCACCCCGAGGTCGTCATCGGCCTCGGCGGCAGCCAGCAGAACGAGATCGAGGGCAACTGCATCCACCTCGGCCACTCGATCACCGTCGCCGTCGGCGAGATGACCCGCCGCCTGCGGATGTCCGCCTGAGCGTGCGGGTCCTCGTCCTCGGGGGCACCGGTGAGGCCCGGGCGCTCGCCGCGCGCCTCGTCGCGGGCGGTGCCGACGTCGTGACGAGCCTCGCCGGGCGGGTCAGCGCCCCGGCCCTGCCCGTCGGTGGGCTCCGGGTCGGCGGGTTCGGCGGCGTCGACGGGCTGGCCCGGCACCTCGACGAGGCGGGCTACGACGTCGTCGTCGACGCCACCCACCCCTTCGCCGCGACGATCAGCGGCAACGCCGTGGCCGCCTGCGCCCGGACCGGCACGCCGGTGCTGCGCCTGCACCGGCCGGGCTGGTCGGAGCACCCGCTCGCCGGCGGCTTCACGTGGGTCGACGACGTCTCCGCCGCGCGGGCGGCGGCCGAGCGGCTGGGCACGCGGCCGTTCCTCACGACGGGGCGCCAGCAGCTCGAGGTCTTCGCCGCGTGGGACGAGCGCTACGTGCTGGCCCGGGTCGTCGACCCGCCCGACTGGGCAGTGCCGGCCTCGTGGGAGGTGCTGCGGGCCCGCGGCCCCTACCCGTACGCCGCCGAGCACGCCCTGCTCGCGGACCGCCGCATCGACGTGCTCGTCACCAAGGACTCCGGCGGCGCGCTCACCGAGGCCAAGCTGGCGGCCGCCCGCGACCTCGGCGTGCCCGTCGTCGTCGTGCGCCGGCCCCCGCTGCCGCAGGGGGTGCGGGTCGTGACCACCGTCGAGGCGGCGGTGCAGGTGCTCGAGGACGTCGGCGTGCCCGGGCCGCCCGGGCCGCCCGGGGCGTCTGGTCCGCCGGGGGCGGTCGACGGGAAACCCGCCTGACGGCATCCGTCCTCGCGTAGTTTCGTCGCGTGACGGCAGGCGCGCGCGACGGGGCGCTGTGGGAGCGGCTGCTCCCCGGGGTAGCCGTGCTGCGCCGCTACGACCGGGTGTGGCTGCGCGGCGACGTGCTCGGCGGCATCACGGTGACCGCGTACCTCGTGCCGCAGGTGCTCGCCTACGCGGAGGTCGCCGGGCTTCCGGCCGTCACCGGGCTGTGGGCGGTCGGGCCGGGGCTGCTCGTCTACGCCCTGCTCGGCTCGTCGCGGCAGCTGTCGGTGGGCCCCGAGTCGACGACGGCTCTGATGACGGCGGCCGGCGTCGGGGCGCTCGTCACCGCCGCCGGCGGCGCGGTGGCGCGCGAGGAGATGGCGGCCCTGCTCGCCGTCGCCGTCGGGGTGCTGTGCCTGGCCGGCTACGTGCTCCGGCTCGGCTTCCTCGCCGAGCTGCTCTCCAAGCCGGTCCTCGTCGGCTACATGGCCGGGATCGCGGCGCTCATGGTGGTGAGCCAGATCGGCAAGGTCATGGGCATCCGGGTCGAGGGCGACTCCTTCGTGCAGGAGGTGAGGTATGCCGCGACGCACCTGGGCGACACCCACCTGCCGACGCTCGTGCTCGCGCTCGCCGTCCTGGCCGTGCTCGTCGTCTTCCACCGCACGGCCCCGACGTGGCCCGGCCCGCTCCTCGCCATGCTCGGCGCGACCGTCGTCGTGGCCGCCTTCGGGCTCGCCGACCGTGCGGGGCTGCAGCTCGTCGGCGCCGTGCCGGAGGGGCTGCCCGCCGTGCGGCTGCCCGACGTGCGCGACGCCGACGTGTGGGCGCTGCTGCCGGCCGCCCTCGGCATCGCCGTCGTCGCCTACTCCGACAACGTGCTGACCGGACGGGCGTTCGGCGCGCGTCACCGCGAGAGCATCGAGAGCAACCAGGAGCTGCTCGCCCTCGGCGGCGCGAACGTCGCCGCCGGCGTGCTCCAGGGCTTCCCGATCAGCTCGAGCGGCAGCCGCACCGTCATCGCCGACGCCATGGGCGCGCGCACCCAGCTGCACTCCCTCGTCTCCCTGGTGCTCGTCGTCGCGACCCTGCTGTGGCTCGGCCCGGTCATCGGCGCCTTCCCGACCGCGGCGCTCGGGGCCGTCGTCGTCTTCGCCGCGATCCGGCTCGTCGACGTCGCCGAGCTGCGGCGGATCGCCGCCTTCCGCCGGAGCGAGCTCGTGCTCGCGCTCTCGACGACCGCCGCCGTGCTCCTCTTCGGCGTGCTGCCCGGCATCGGGGCGGCCATCGCGCTGTCGGTGCTCGACCTGCTCCGGCGCATCGTGCACCCGCACGACGGCGTGCTCGGCTACGTGCCCGACGTCGCCGGCATGCACGACATCGACGACCACCCGGACGCCGTGCAGGTGCCGGGGCTCGTCGTCTACCGCTACGACTCGCCCCTCTTCTTCGCCAACGCCGACGACTTCGCGAAGCGCGCGCTCGCGGTCGTCGACGCCGCGTCGACGCACGAGCGGGTGGAGTGGTTCCTGCTCAACGCCGAGGCGAACACCGAGGTCGACCTCACCGCCGTCGACGCCCTCGAGACGCTGCGCGGCACGCTCGAGCGCCGCGGGATCGTCGTCGCGATGGCGCGGGTCAAGGAGGACCTCCGGCGCTCGCTCGAGGCCGGCGGGCTCGTCGAGCGCATCGGGCCCGGCCGCATCTTCCCGACGCTCCCGACCGCCGTGGCCGCGTATGCCGAGTGGTACCGCGGGCAGCACGGCCACCCGCCGCCCGGGCTGCGCATCCCACCCGTGCCCGCGCAGCCGGAGACGGACGCCTAGCCTTGCGGGCATGCACCTCGACCTCGTGACCGTCGTCGTCGACGACTACGACAGCGCGATCGCCTTCTACACCGACGTGCTCGGCTTCGAGCTGGCCGTGGACGCCCCGTCGACGACGACCGCCGGCCGCCCCAAGCGCTGGGTCGTCGTGCGGCCGCCCGGTGGCGGCACCGGCCTGCTGCTCGCCCGCGCGGACGGCGCGGCCCAGGAGGCCGTCGTCGGCGAGCAGTGGGCCGGACGCGTCGGGCTGTTCCTCCGGGTCGACGACTTCGAGGGCACGATGGCGCGCCTGCGTGCCGCCGGCGCCGAGATCGTGCGGCCGCCGCGCGAGGAGCCCTACGGCTGGGTGGCCGTCTTCCGCGACGTCGCCGGCAACCGCTGGGACCTGCTCTCGTGAGCCCGACCGTCGTCTCGATCCACGTGGCCAAGGGCCGCCGGCTGCCGACGCGGTCGGTGCCGAGCGTCGAGGCCGAGGCCGGCGCGGGCCTCGTCGGTGACCGCTACCACGGCAGCCGGCACCGGCACGTGACGATCCAGTCGCTGCCCGACCTCGAGGCGGCCGCCGCCGACCTCGGTCGTCCCGTCGACCCGGGCCTGACCCGCCGCAACCTGACGATCTCGGGCGGCGACGTGCCGACGAGGCCGGGTGCACGCATCCGGGTCGGCGACGTCGAGCTCGAGGTCGTGCGCATCGCCGCGCCGTGCCGGCTGCTCGACGACACCCTCGGCGCGGGCGCCGCGCGCGCCCTGCACGCCCGTGCCGGCACGGTCTTCCGGCTGCTGACGTCCGGCACGATCACCGTCGGCGACGACGTGGACCTAGCCCCCCACCCCACCCCAGCCTCCACCCCAGCCTCCACCCCAGCCCCCACCCCCTGACCACCGTCGAGAGGCCAGTTCTCGTGGGTCCTCACCCGTCGAGAGGCCACCCGTCGTGGGTCGGTGACCGTCGAGAGGCCGCCCTTCGTGGGTCGGTGCGGGTCGAGGTGACGGCGGCGACGGCCGTGGCGGTCACGACCGACACGGCGAGCGAGCCGGCCGAGACCCGGTGCGCCAACCGGCGGGCGGGCGCGATGTCGGATGCAGCGGCCGCCTCGCCCTCGCCCAGGGACCCGCGGTCCTCGACCCGGCCCTCGTAGGTGTTGCGGCCGCCGAGCCGCACGCCGAGCACCCCGGCGAAGGCGGCCTCGACGACGCCGCCGTTGGGGCTCGGGTGGGCTGGGGCGTCGCGCCGGACCGCGGTCCACCCGGCACGTGCGCGGGTCGCCGACGGCGCGCACGCGAGCGCGAGCGCGCCGGCGACCCGGGCCGGCACCCAGTTCGCGACGTCGTCGAGTCGCGCGGCAGCCCAGCCGAACTCGCGGTAGCGCTCGTTGCGGTGCCCGACCATCGCGTCGAGCGTGTTGACGGCGCGGTAGGCGAGGAGGCCCGGTATGCCGAGGAGACCGCCCCAGAGCAGCGGTGCCACGACGGCGTCGGAGGTGTTCTCGGCGACGGACTCGATGCAGGCCCGCGCGACCTCGTCGGCGCCGAGCCGTGACGTGTCCCGCCCGACGAGGTTGCCCACCTGCCGCCGGGCCGCCCCGAGGTCGCCGGCGCGCAGGTAGGCGTCGACGGCCGACGCCTCGCGCAGGAGCGACCGTCCGCCGAGCACGGCCCAGGTCGCGGCGGCGGTGGCGAGCGTGTGCGTCGTCGCCCGACCCCGCGTCGCGCGCTCCGCGGCGAGGCCCGCGACGGCAGTGGCAGTGACGAGGAGCGTCACGTGAACCGCGCCGCGGGGGCGGCTGACGGCATACGTCCTCCTCTCGAGGAGGGTTGCGGCAGAACCGAACCCGGCGACGGGATGCCATCGCCGGGGGTCACCCGCGAGCTGGTCGGCGCACCACCCCAGGGCGAGCCCCGCCGCACGGCTCATGCGAGGACGTCGAGGGCGGCGACGTCGCCGATGACGACGACGGCGGGGGCCCCGAGGCCCTCGGCGCGCGCGACGGCGTCGATCTGCGACAGCGGTGCCCGCACGGTGCGCATGCTCGGCAGCCCGGCGTCCGCCACGACGGCCGCGGGGGTCGTGGGTGCCAGGCCCTCGCCGACGAGCGTCGCGGCGACCGCACCCAGGGTCGCGACCCCCATGAGCACGACGACGGTCGTGCGGCTGCGGGCGATGGCGCCCCAGTCGAGGGTGCTCCGCGGGTCGCCCGGCGGGACGTGGGCGCTGACGACGGTGAACCCCTGGACGAGGGTGCGGTGCGTCACGGGGATGCCCGCCAGGGCGGGCGCCGCGATGCTCGAGGAGATGCCGGGGATGACGGCGACCGGGATGCCGCGCGCCGCGCACGCCTCGGCCTCCTCGCCACCGCGACCGAAGACGAAGTTGTCGCCGCCCTTGAACCGCAGCACGTTCCGCCCGGCGAGGGCGTGCTCGACGAGCAGCTCGTTGATGCGCTCCTGCGGCGTGAACTCGCCCCGGGGGATCTTGCCGACGTCGACGACCTCGACGTCGGCGCGCGCGTGCCGCAGGGCGCTGAGCGGGGCGAGCCGGTCGTGGACGATGACGTCGGCGACCCGGATCGCCTCGATGCCGGCGACGGTGAGCAGCGAGGGGTCGCCGAGCCCGCCCCCGAGCAGGGTGACGGTCCCGACGGTGCGGGAGCCGGGGCCGTCGGCCGCTGTCGGTGCGGGCCTCCCCGACGGGTCGCCGCGGAGGACGACGTCGAAGGCGGCCGGGTCGGCCTGTGCGTCGAGCGCGACGAGGCCCCGCTCGGCGAGGTCGCGCAGCGACGTGGGCAGCGTTCCCGCCGGCACGGCCATCGTGACGCGCGCGCCGTCGTCGAGGAGGGCGCGCACCGTCGCCACCGTGTGCGGGTGCACCCGCACGAGGAGGACGGACAGTCCGGCGAAGCTCAGCTCAGGCGACACGGCGCCGTCTCCTCAGGTCGTCGAGGGCCGTCGCGACGGCACGGGAGGTCTCGGGGTCACGGACGGCGAGGCGGACCCACGTGGGGCCCAGCCCGGGGAAGGTCTCGCCCCGGCGCACGGCGAAGCCGAGGCGGACGAGGTCCGCCCGCACGGACGCCGGCCCGATGGGGCTCGTGTCGACGAGCACGAACGGAGCCGCGGACGGCGCCGCCGTCGCGAGGCCGACGTCGGCCAGCTCGCGCACGAGCACCGTGCGGTGGCGCGCGAACGTCGCGGCCGCCGCCTCGGCCTCGGCGACGGCACGCGCCGAGAGGCAGGCGACCGTCGCGGCGACGGCCGGGCCCGACACCGACCAGGGCGGCTGCACCGTGCGCAGGGCCGCGACGAGCTCTGGGTCGCCGACGACGTAGCCGGCCCGCAGCCCGGCGAGGCCCCACGTCTTGGTCAGCGAGCGGACGACGAGCAGGCCCGTGAGGTCGCCGCCGACGAGCGACTCCGGCTCGCCCGGCACGGCGTCCATGAAGGCCTCGTCGACGACGACGACGCGCCGCGGCCGGCTCAGGGCCCGGAGGTCCGCTGCGGGGTGGAGCACGCCGGTGGGGTTGGTCGGGTTGCCGACGACGACGAGGTCGACTCCACCGTGCTCGCCCGCCGCCGCGAAGGTGGTGGGGTCGAGCCGGAAGCCGTCGGCGGCGTCGAGGACGACGCGGTCGACGGGGCGCCCGGCCGCCCGCAGCGCGGCCTCCGGCTCGGTGAACTGGGGGTGCACGACGGCAGGCCGAGCGCCCGCGACGGCGCGCGCGACGAGCGTGAACGCCTCGGCGCCACCGGCCGTCGGCAGCACGCACGCCGGGTCGACCTGGTGCCGGGCCGCGATCGCCTCGACCGCCGGCGCGGTGTCGGGGTAGCGGCCGAGGTCGTGCAGCGAGGCCGTGATCGCGTCGGCGACCCACCCGGGTGGGGCGGGCAGCCGGACGTTGACCGCGAGGTCGACGAGCCCGGGGGCCACGTCGCGGTCGCCGTGGTGCTGCAGGTCGACGTGCGGGTGCGGGCGCCCTGCCCCGCCGCTCACGACGCCCTCCGGCGCGCCGGGGACGTGCCGGCATACGCGTGCACGCCCGAGGCGAAGCGCGCGGCGAGCCACGGGTGCCCGGCCCAGTGCGTGTGCAGGTAGGACGCGTGGAGCGTGGCCCGCCCGGTGCCGGCGGGGTCGAGCGCGAAGCCGTCGGGGCGGCCGTCGAGCAGCCAGGCGGGGCTGCCGGGGGCGGGCGCGTCCACGGTCGTGCGGTGGAACTCGTGCCCCGTCACCCGGCCGCCGGCGGGCGCCAGCAGGGAGTCCACCGGGGCGACGGCCGTGCGGTAGCCGAGGGTGAGGCGCGGACCCATGCGCGCCTCCGCCGGCACGGCGCCGACCATGGGGTGGCCGTCGACGGCCTCGGCGAGGTAGAGCAGTCCGGCGCACTCGGCGACCGTCGGCAGGCCGCCGCGCACCGCGCGCAGCACGTCGCGGCGCAGCGGCTCGTTCGCGGCGAGGTCGGCGGCGTGCACCTCGGGGAAGCCGCCGCCGAGGTAGAGGCCGGCGGCGCCCTCGGGCAGGGCGCGGTCGCGCACCGGGTCGACGACGACCGGCTCGAGTCCGGCCGCACGGAGCAGCTCGTCGGTCTCGGCGTAGCGGAAGGTAAAGGCGCGCCCGCCCGCCACGGCGACGACCGGCGCGTCGGCACGGGAACCGGGCGCCGCCGACCGGTGGCCCGGGGCGGGCGACGAGGCCGGGACGGCGGGGACGCCCGCGCCCTCGAGGGCGAGCACCGGGTCCCAGGCGTCTCCCGGCAGGTCGGGCGCCGAGCGGGCGATCGCGAGCACCGCGTCGAGGTCGACGTGCTCGGCGACGCGCGCCGCGAGGCGCTCGAGGGTGGCCGCGGCCTCCTCGCGCTCCGCAGCGGGCACGAGGCCCAGGTGGCGCGACGGGGTCTCGATGCCGGCATCGCGCGGGAGCACGCCGAGCACCGCCACCCCGGTGGCCTCGAGCGCCGAGCGCACCTCGCGGGTGTGGCGCGGCGAGGCCGCCTTGTTGAGCACGACCCCGGCGACGCGCACCCCCGGCTCGAAGGTCGCGAGGCCGTGCACGACGGCGGCCGCGGTGCGCGTCGTGTGGCTCACGTCGACGGTGAGCACGACGGGCGACCGCGTCAGCGTGGCGACGTGGGCGGTCGAGGCCTCGCCCTCACCGCCGACCCGCCCGTCGAAGAGGCCCATGACGCCCTCGACGACGGCGACGTCGGTGTGGCCGTGGGCAGCCGCACCGTGCAGCAGCAGGGGCACGACGCGGTCGGCCCCGCAGAGGAAGGGGTCGAGGTTGCGCCCGGGGCGTCCCGTCGCGAGCGAGTGGTAGCCGGGGTCGATGTAGTCGGGCCCCACCTTGGCGCCCGCGACGGCGAGCCCGCGTGCCCGCAGCGCGGCCATCAACCCCGTCGCGACGGTCGTCTTGCCGTGGCCCGAGCCGGGGGCGGCGACGACGAGGCGCGGCAGGGCGGTCACCACTCGATCCCCCGTTGGCCCTTCTGGCCGGCGTCGAAGGGGTGCTTGACCTTGCGCATCTCGGTGACGAGGTCGGCGAGCTCGAGCAGCGCCTCGGGGCAGCGCCGCCCGGTGATGACGACGTGCTGGTGGCCCGGGCGGTCGCGGAGCGTCTCGACGACGTCGTCCACGTCGACCCAGCCCCAGGCCATCGGGTAGGTGAACTCGTCGAGCACGTAGACGCCGTGCGTCTCCGCGGCGAGCCGGCGCTTGATCTCGGCCCAGCCCTCGCGCGCCGCGAGGGCGTGGTCGTCGTCGGTGCCCTCCTTGCGGCTCCACGACCAGCCGGCACCCATCTTGTGCCACTCCATCGGGCCGCCGCGCCCCGTCTCGCGGTGCAGCTCGCCGAGGGTCTCGACGGCCGTCTGCTCGCCGATGCGCCACTTGGCGCTCTTGACGAACTGGAACACGCCGACCGACCAGCCCTGGTTCCAGCCGCGCAGCGCCAGCCCGAAGGCGGCCGTCGACTTCCCCTTGCCGTCGCCCGTGTGCACGACGAGCAACGGGCGGTTGCGCCGCTGGCGCGTGGTGAGGCCGTCGTCGGGCACGGCGCCCGGCTGGCCGCGCATCAGGCCGCCCGTCCCGTCGCCGCGCGGGTGGCGCCGACGATCGCCGAGGCCGCGAGCTCGTCGACCGGGAGGTGCTCGGCCCCCAGCTGCTCCGCGAGCCGCGCGGCCAGGCCCATCCGGAAGCGGCCCGACTCGCAGTCGAGCACGACGGACTCGACGCCCTCGTGCCGCAGGTGGGCGGCCACCCGGGCCGCGCGGGCGAGCGCGTCGGGTCCGCTCGTCGCACGCCCGTCCGTCACGACGACGAGGAGGGCGCGCCGGCTCGGGTCGCGCAGGCGCTCGATCCGCACCGTCTCGTATGCCGTCGCGAGCCCCTCCGCGAGCGGTGTGCGCCCGCCGTGGGGCAGTCCCTGGAGCCGCCGCGCGGCGACCTCGACCGACCCGGTCGGCGGCAGCGCCAGCTCCGCGCCCGAGCCGCGGAAGGTGACGAGCCCGACCTTGTCGCGGCGCCGGTACGCGTCGAGCAGCAGCGACAGCACGGCGGCCGTGACCGCCTCGAGGCGCTTGCGGGCGGCCATCGACCCCGAGGCGTCGACGCAGAGCAGCACGAGGTTCGCCTCGCGGCCCTGCAGCACCGAGCGGCGCAGGTCGCGGCCGGTCACGCGCAGCCGCTCGGGCGTGCCACCCGTGGAGCCGTGGACGCCCCGCGAGGCGGCCGCACGGATCGTGGCGGGCAGGTGCACCGGGCCGGTGCGCGCGCTCGTCGAGCCCACCCGACGGCCGGTCGTCGTCAGGGCCGTCGACCGGCGGCCCGCCTCACCATGGCCGGTTCCCTTGGCGCGCAGCAGACGTGCCGCGTAGGGCTGGGCCGGCGGGGCCGCGATGTCGTCGGTGCCGGACCCGTTCCGGGGAGCCGGGCCGGCCGTGGCCGTCGCGTCCGCGGGGTCCGTGGTGCCGGAGGCGCTCGTGGGTTCCGCCGGGTCGGCCTCGGCGGATCTCGAGGTGTCGTCGAGCCGCCCCGCGGGCTGCGGCTCGCGCGCGTGCCCGTCGTCGGCCCTGCTCCCGGCCCCGCCGGCGGTGGGTGCGGCGTCCGGCTCGTGGCCGTCGTCCGGGCCCTGCTCCGGGCCCTCGTCGCCGGGGTCGGTGCCCGGAGCAGGGCTGCGGTCGGGGTCCGGGTCGGGTTCGTCGTCGCCGAGCAGCTCGTCGAGGAGGGCCTCGTCGAGCCCGGGGGAGTCGAAGGGGTTGCGCCGCCGGCGGTGCGGCAGTGCGAGCCGCGCGGCCGCACGCACGTCGGCGAGCGTCACGTGCGTGCGCCCGGCCCACGCCGCGTGGGCGACGGCCGCCCGTGCGGTGACGATGTCGGCGCGCAGGCCGTCGACCTCGAAGCCCGCGCAGACCGTGGCCACGCGGGCGAGCACGGCGTCGGTGAGGCGCACCTGCCGGACGCGGGACCGGGCGTCGTCGATGCGTGCGCGCAGGGCCTGCTGGTCGTCGTGGAACGTGGCCGTGAACGCGGTGGGGTCGGCGTCGAAGGCGAGCCGGCGGCGTACGACCTCGGCACGCGGGCCGGGATCGCGGGGAGCGGCGACCTCGACGGTGAGCCCGAAGCGGTCGAGCAGCTGCGGGCGCAGCTCTCCCTCCTCGGGATTCATCGTGCCGACGAGCACGACCCGCGCCGGGTGCGCGACGGAGACCCCGTCGCGCTCGACCGTGTTGCGGCCCATGGCCGCGGCGTCGAGGAGCAGGTCGACGAGGTGGTCGTGCAGCAGGTTGACCTCGTCGACGTAGAGGATGCCCCGGTTCGCGGCGGCGAGCAGCCCTGGCTGATAGGCGGTTTCGCCCCGCGCAAGGGCCCTTTCGAGGTCGAGCGAGCCGACGACGCGGTCCTCGGTCGCGCCGATGGGCAGCTCGACGAGGCGCGCCGGCCGGGTGTGCGCCGGCGCATCGGCGTCGTGGGGGCCGTCCGGGCAGGCGGCGGTGTCGCCCGGCGCGCAGCCGAAGCGGCACGCCGTGACCACGGACTGGTGGGGGAGCACGGCCGCGAGCCCTCGCACCATCGTCGACTTGGCGGTGCCCTTCTCGCCGCGGACGAGCACGCCGCCCACCTCGGGCGACACCGCCGTCAGGACGAGGGCGAGGGCCAGGTCGTCGGCGCCGACGACGGCCGTGAAGGGGAAGTGGTCGCTCGACCCGGTCGGAGCCGGGGTCGGGGGTGCGTTCGAACCGTCGCGCATGGCGAGCCTCCTGCGGGTGCCTCGCCCGCGTCGGTGGACCGGCCGCGCCCGGCGGGCACGACCAGCGACGGGAGATGTCCTGGCTTCCCCCGACCGGGTGGTCGGCGGTTCACAGTGGCGGGACCGCTCCGGATTCGCACCGGATTCCTCTCCGCGTCGCCAGCGGCAGTCTGCCACGTCGCCCGGCGTGCTGCAGGAGTGGTGGGGTCAGCCACCAGCCGCGACGACGGTCGCGAGGTCGCGCTGCAGGTCGGCCGACGTGGTCGGCGTCAGGCGCACGTCGCGCTCGACCGCCTCGGCCCGCAGCAGGCCGGCTCCGGTGTCGAGCCAGGCGACGTGTTGCGCGAGCGTCTGGTCGCCGGTGGCGAGGGCGACGTCGACGGTCGCCAGTCGCCAGCGGCCCGCGCGCACACGATCCTGCGCGACGGGCCACGGGCCCAAAGCGTCGGCGAGCGCCCGGCCCGCGGCGCGGCGCAGGTCGGGGCGGTGCGACGCGAGCTCCTCGAGCAGCACGTCGGGCACCGTGACCGTGGCCGACGCGAGCTCCGGTGCCGCCGCGAGCGAGACCCACGCGGCCAGCGTCCCGGGCAGCTGCGTGGCGTGCGACGGGCCCAGGTCGAAGGTGCTGTCGCCGCGGTCGGTGAGCACCGCCACCGCGGTCGCGCCCAGCCAGGCGTGGTGCAGGCGCACGCCCTCGTCGTCACCCACGACGACCTGGACCGAGCCCCACGACGCCGTCACGCCGGTGAGGGTCTCGCGCAGCCGGGGGTGCGGGCGGCCGTCGACGAGGACCCCGCCGGCCACGAGCCTCGCGACCGCGTCGCCCGGGGTCGAGCCCCCACCGGTGGGCGGGCGCGTGGGCTGCTGGGCGGTGCGCTCGGCGTGCTCGACGAGCACGCGGAAGGCCTCGACGTCGAGGCGCAGGTGCCCGGTCTCCGGGTCGAACGTCACACTCATGTCGGCTTTCCTCCCCTCGAGCCCGGACGCGCGTCACCGTCGTCCCCCGACGACGGCCGATGCCCATGATGGAGCCCATCGCCGCCGAATGGAGCAAAACGGGCAAATCGAACAGCCGTCGCGGTCGCGCTAGGGTCGCCGCTGTGATCGAGGTGGTGGGTGTGGGCGCTTCCGGGCTCGACTCCCTGGCCCCCGAGGCCCTCCGGGTGCTCGAGGCGGCCGAGGTCGTGGTCGGGGCCGAGCGGCACCTCGGCATGCTCGCCGCGCGACGTGGCCGTCGCCGCCTCGTGCCGTGGCCGTCGCCACTCGTGCCGGGGTTGCGCCGCACGCTCGAGGAGGCCGGCCCGGGCCGCGTCGTCGTGCTCGCGAGCGGTGACCCGCTCGTGTCGGGCATCGGGTCGACGCTCGTGCGCGAGCTCGGCGAGCAGGCCGTCCGCATCCACCCCGGCGTGTCGTCGGTGGCACTCGCCCGAGCCCGGATGCGTTGGGCTGCAGAGGATTCCGATGTCGTGACGCTGGTGGGCCGCGACGCCGACCTGCTGCGACGCCACCTCGCGCCCGGGGCCCGACTCGTCGTGCTCACCTCCGGCGCCGACGCGCCCGCCCGCGTCGCCGGCCTGCTCGTCGAGGAGGGGTATGCCGACAGCCACCTCACCGTGCTCGGCGACCTCGGCTCGCCGGACGAGAGCCGCGCCGACGGCGTCGCCGCGTCGTGGGACGGTCGTCCGGTCGCCCGGCTCCACCTCGTCTGCGTGCGCTGCGACGCCACGCCGTCGCGACGGCCGAGGTCGCTCGTGCCGGGCCTGCCGGAGTCGGCGTTCGAGCACGACGGCCAGCTGACCAAGCGGATCGTGCGGGCGGCCGCGCTCGCCCACCTCGCGCCGCAGCCCGGCGACGTCCTGTGGGACCTCGGCGCGGGCGCCGGGTCGGTCGGCATCGAGTTCGCCCGGGCGCACCCGCGCAACGAGGTGCACGCCGTCGAGCGCGACCCGGGCCGCGCCGAACGCATCCGGCGCAACGCCCGACGGCTCGGCGTGCCCGGCCTGCACGTCGTCGAGGCCGCGTCGGCCGACGCCGTGGCCGCGCTGCCCCGGCCCGACGCCGTCTTCGTCGGTGGGGGCGCGACGCGCCAGCTGCTCGACGCGTGCTGGAGCGCCCTCTCACCGGGTGGCCGCCTCGTCGTGCACGGCGTGACCGTCGAGACCGAGCTGCTGCTGCACGAGGCGCGCACGCGACTCGGCGGCTCGGTGAGCCGGATCGGTGTCGAGGACCTCGAGCCGATCGGCCGCCTGCACGGCTGGAAGCCGGCCCGGCCGATCGTCCAGTGGAGCGTCGAACGCCCTGTCCCCACACGAGATCCGGAGGTCGTCCCGTGACGGTCCACTTCATCGGCGCCGGCCCGGGTGCGGCCGACCTGCTCACCGTGCGCGCCGTGCGGCTCATCGCCGCCGCGCCCGTGTGCCTCTACGCCGGCACCTACATCGGTGCCGAGGTGCTCGCGCACTGCCCCGAGGGGGCCGAGCTCGTCGACACGCAGCGGCTCGACCTCGACGCGATCACGGCCCACTGCCTGCGCGCCCACGAGGCCGGCCAGGACGTGGCGCGCCTGTGCTCCGGCGACCCCTCGCTCTACTCCGCCGTGGCCGAGCAGACGCGCCGGCTCGACCGGCTGGGTGTGCCCTGGGACGTGACCCCGGGCGTGCCGGCCTACGCGGCGGCGGCGGCCCTCGTCGGCCGCGAGCTCACCGTGCCCGAGGTCGCCCAGTCGGTGGTGCTGACCCGGGTGCACCGCGACTCCACGGCGATGCCGTCCACGGAGTCGCTCGCGCACTTCGCGCGGTCCCGGGCGACGCTCGTGCTGCACCTCGCGATCCGCCACACCCGGTCGCTCGCCGCGTCGCTCGTCGGCGACTACGGCGCCGAGTGCCCGGTGGTCGTCGTGGCCGACGCGGAGCGGCCGAGCCAGCTCGTCCTGCGCGGCACCCTGACCGACATCGCCGACCAGGTCGAGGCCGCGGACCTGCGGCAGGCCGCCGTCATCCTCGTCGGGAGGGCGCTCGGTGCCCGCGACCACGACGACTTCGCCGAGTCGCACCTCTATGGCACGCGTATCTCAGGTGGACGCGAAAACGGCTGAGCCGCATACGAACTCGCGCTCTCGCCGAGGTCCCCATGGCGCGTGGCGAGCGGGTGTGTCAGGATGCGGGTGCCGCAGTGCACGGGAAGTCGGTGTGATTCCGACGTGGTCCTCGCCACTGTGACCAGGGAGCAAGTCCCCGACACCGCCACTGGCGACCTCGGGCCGGCACACGCCGGCGCACGGTCGCTGGGAAGGCTGGGGAGGCGTGACGATCTGGAAGCCAGGAGACCGGCTGCGGCGCGATCTGTCCACGAGGCATGGAAAGAAAGGGTCACTCTGCCATGACCACTGCTGCATCCGTCGTCCCCTCCAGCCGGTCCGGCGCGTCGATCCAGGTCCCCGCGTGGGCCTGGCTGCTGCTCGCCGTCGCCGTCTTCGCCGTCTACGTCGTCACGCAGGAGAACGGGGCGCTGCTCAGCGCTCCCGCTGCGGAGATGCTCCACGAGCTGACGCACGACGCGCGTCACGCTCTCGGCGTCCCCTGCCACTGAGGTGGGGCCGAGCTTCGGCTCCGTGCTGCGGCGCGGGGTCTGTGCCGGCGTGCTCGCCGGCCTCGCGGCCGCCGTCACGATCTGGCTCGTCGTCGAGCCCGTCATCCGTCGGGCCCTCGTCGTCGAGGACCTGCGCTCGGTGCACGGCGGCTCGTCCGCACCGGCGCACGGCGGGGGTGAGCCGCTCGTCTCCCGCACGGCGCAGGTCGTGGGCGGCGCCGCCACGTCGGTGCTCGTCGGCCTCGCGGTCGGTGTCGTCTTCGCCGTGGTCTTCGCCCGGGTGAGGGGCCGGCTCCCCGGCGGCAACGACGTCGGCCGATCCCTCGGCCTCGCCGCCGTCGGGTTCGCCTCGGTGAGCCTCCTGCCCGCCCTCAAGATCCCGGCGAACCCGCCTGCCGTGGGCGACCCGCAGACCGTCGGGCGGCGCACGCTGCTCTACGCCGTCGTGCTCCTGCTGGGCGTCGCGATCGCCCTCGTCGTGCCGGCGCTGGACCGTGCCCTGGCCCGGCGTGGGGTGTCGCGACCGACGCGCTCCGCGCTCGACGTCGTGGCCGCGGTCGCCCTCGTCATGGTCGTCCTCGTCGCCGTGCCGGGCTCGCCGGACGCCGTGCCGGCCGACGTTCCTGCGGCCCTGCTCTGGGACTTCCGCGTCGCCTCGCTCGCGCAGCTCGCGACCCTGTGGCTGACGCTCGGTCTCGCCTTCGGGCTCCTCGTCGAGCGGCTCGACCGGAGGGGGAGGGTGCCCGAGCGCGACGGCGACGTCGCCGTCGGGCCCGCGTGACGGCATACGTCGGCGGGGCCGGGTCGGACCGGTGCCTCGTGCGGGTCTGTCGGGACTGCTGCTGCGGCACGGAGTCGAAGCACCCGGGTGTCGACCACGACGGGCTGCTCGCCCGGCTGGAGGCAGCGGTCGCCGGCCACGCCCGGGTGATGCGCAGCGGCTGCCTGCTCGCCTGCGACGAGTCCAACGTCGTCGTCGTGACGCCGTCGCCCTCCGGTCGCCGCGCCGGGGGGCGGCCGGTGTGGGTGCGCGGAGTGCTCGACGACGCCATCGTCGACGCCGTCGCCGCGTGGGTCGTGCGTGGCGGGCCGGGCATCGCCGAGACCCCCGGCGCGGTGACGGAGGCGTCCTTCGCGCCGAGCGGGCTCGCCACGACGTGGGCGACCGTCTGACCGGGGAGCGCGGAAGGTCGGACCCCGCCCAGGGGCACCGACCTTCCGCGGTCCGGCCGTGAGGGGCGGCAGCCGCGCACCGGCGATGGTCGGATTAGTACCTTCGTCCGGGTTTCGACTAGTACCCCGGTTCCGCTTGGCTCGTCGTGACGCACCCGACCGGGTGCCTCACGACGAACCCATGGAAGGGACCACCCATGCGCACCACGACTCGGGGACTGCGGCGCGGAGGCGCCGCCCTCGCCGCCGGCACCCTGCTCGGCCTCAGCCTCACCGGCACCGCCGTCGCCAAGGGCGGCGAGCCGGGCGACGACGGCGGCCCCGCGGCCGCGGGCGGCACCGGCAACTACTCCGTCACCGTCAACGGCACGACGTACGACCCGGCCCCCGGCAAGGACGCGAAGGTGTCGGGCGCGCGGGTGCAGGGCGTCGTCACGGTGCGCGGCGTGCACACGACCTTCACCATCGACCCGGCCACCCTCGGCGTCTACGACTACACCCTGACCGGTGCGCCCTCCGCGGAGCGCATGGTGACGAGCCCGACGGTCGTCTTCGCGAGCAAGGTGCCGACGCTCTCCCCGGCGCAGCGGGCCACGCCGGTGCTCGACCTGCAGGTGCGGGACGACGCGCTCGTCGCCACGTTCCGCACGGCCGGCGGCAAGCTCAAGGTGCAGGCCAAGGACGCGCCCCAGGGCGGCATCTTCCAGATGGAGCCCGAGTACGGCACGCCGGTCACCCTGACGCACCGGCTCGGCCCGACGCTCTTCTACTTCGTCAACCCGTTCACCGGAAAGGTCAACTTCGGCAACGGGGTCGACGCCGTGTCGTCGGCGCAGAGCCCGAGCGGCGCGCACGAGATGCTGCTCGGCAAGGACAGCCCGCAGGTGGCGACGAAGACCTCGCAGACCGGCACGGAGACCACGTGGACGGTGACCTCCGGCGGCCGGATGGGCGGCGTGCTCGGCGAGGACGCCGTCGAGCTGAGCCAGGGCGCGACGAACTGCACGAAGGACTGCCAGGCGCAGAACCAGGTCCGCGGCTCGCTGCCGGTGCCCCCGGACCCGACGAACCCGACGCCGATCGGCGGCTGACCGCGCAGGGGCGAGGGGGAGGATGGAGCTGCGGCGCGCGTCAGCGCCGCAGCTCCATCCGGTGCTCCGGCGGCTCGTCGTCGGGCCAGTCGTCGGGCACGCCGCGGTCGACGAAGCCGGCGCGCGCGTAGGCCGCACGGGCCCGGTCGTTGTCGTGCCGGACCATGAGGCACGTGCCCCGGCCCTGCTCGTCGGCCCAGGCGGCGACCGCGTCGATGAGCGCTCGGGCGACGCCCGTGCCGCGCACCTCCGGTGCCACCCACATCGAGATCAGCTCGACCCATCGCTCGCCCTCGGGGGAGCCGCTCGCCACGCCGACGACGGCCTCCCCGTCGGTCGCGACGAGGGTGAGCGGCACGTCGGTGAGGCGGGCCCGCCAGCGCTCCTCGGGCGCGTCGACCCAGTCCTCGTGCCGCGAACCGAAGGCGGCGGGCGAGTCGGACAGCGACCGGAGCCGCACCTCGCGGAACGTCTCCCAGTCGTCCGGCCCGATCCGTGTCAGCTGCATCGGGCGAACCTAGCAAGCCGCCCCCGCCTGGTGACGGGGATGAGGCGCGGCCCGCTCAGCGGACGAACCTCGGCGTCCAGACCTGCCCGGCCTCCGTGACGCGGGTGCCGGAGGCGCAGACCACGACGAGGCACAGCATGTCGATCGTGGTGGGATCCAGCTCGCGCAGCGTCGTCACGAGCAGCGACTCCTCGGCCCGGCCGACGTCACGGCCCACGACGACGACGGTGTCGGCGTCGCGCTCCTCGAGGAACACCTCACGGGCCCGGGCGACCTGCTCGGTGCGGCTGCGCGAGGCGGGGTTGTAGAGCGCGACGACGAGGTCCGCGGCCGCTGCCGCGCGCAGCCGGCGCTCCACGACCTCCCACGGCTTGAGCCGGTCCGAGAGCGAGAGGATCGCGAAGTCGCCCCCGAGCGGTGCGCCGGCCCGGGCCGCGACGGCCTGGGCGGCGGTGACCCCCGGCAGCACGCGCACGGTCACGTCGCCGTAGCCGTGGATGTCCGCGGCCTCGAACACGGCGGAGGCCATGCCGAAGACGCCGGCGTCGCCACCGGACACGACGGCGACCCGCTCACCCGCGCGCGCCAGCTCGAGCGCGTGGCGGGCCCGGTCGACCTCGACGGTGTTGCCCGACGCGTGACGGGTCAGGCCCTCGCGCTGCGGCACGCGGTTGACGTAGGGCGCGTAGCCGACGACGTGGTCGACCTCGGCCAGGGCCTCGGACACCTCGGGCGTGAGCCAGCGGTCGGGACCCGGCCCGAGCCCGACGACGACCACCTCGCCGCGCGACATACCTGATGGGTCCGTATGCGGCACAGACGTTTCCGCAGCAGGCGACGTCAGCGCACGGCCGGCTGCGTCGGCTCGCAGGTCGTTGCCGGGGACGACGACCATCGACATGTAGGGCACGGTCGCCGCGTCGACGTCGGCGACGGGGAGCACACGCTCCGCGTCGGAGCTGGCGCGCTCGACGTAGCGCGCCTCGTCGAGGCGACCCGCCTGGCGCAGCGCCTCGCGCACGTTCTCGAAGGTGCGGCCGAGCTTCATGACGACCGCGGCCTCGGTGTCGGCGAGGCGCCGGGCGAGCTCGGGCACGGGCAGCGTGCCGGGCAGGATCGTCAGCACGTCCTCGTGCCGGCAGAGGCCGGTGGCGACGGCGGCGGCCGACCCGCTCACGGAGGTGACCCCGGGCACCACGGCGGTGTCGTAGCGGTGGGCGAGGCGGTCGTGGAGGTACATGAAGGTGCCGTAGAAGAGCGGATCGCCCTCGGCGAGCACGACGACGTCGCGACCCGCGTCGAGGTGGGCCGCGAGCCGCTCGGCCGACGCGTCGTAGAAGTCGGCCATGAGGCCGTGGTAGCCGAGCGGGTGGTCGGTCGACCCGGTCGTCACGGGGTAGGCGAGCAGCTCCTCGACGACGCCGTCGCGGACGTACCCGGCGGCGATGCGGCGGGCGATCGAGTCGCCCCGCGGCCCGCTGTGGAAGGCGACGACGTCGGCCGCACCGATGAGCCGGGCCGCCTTGACGGTGACGAGCTCGGGATCGCCGGGGCCGACGCCGACCCCGCGCAGCGTGCCGGTCACAGCTCCTCCTCGCGGGCCA
This sequence comes from Terrabacter sp. NPDC000476, assembly GCF_040300125.1. Taxonomy (NCBI): domain Bacteria; kingdom Bacillati; phylum Actinomycetota; class Actinomycetes; order Micrococcales; family Intrasporangiaceae; genus Terrabacter; species Terrabacter sp. NPDC000476. The sequence goes on along the minus strand of NZ_JBEPDF010000002.1, from coordinate 334,245 downwards.
GGGCGTTGACGGCCGAGGCGGCGAGGGCCGACCCGCCGCGGCGTCCGTGCACGACGAGCCACGGGATGTCGAAGGGGTTGCCGGCGAGCGCGACCTTCGACTCGGCCGACCCGATGAACCCGACGGGGATGCCGACGATCGCGGCCGGCCGGGGACCGCCGTCGGCGATCGACTCGAGCAGGTGGAAGAGCGCCGTCGGGGCGTTGCCGATGGCGACGACCGCGCCCTCGGTGCGATCTCCCCAGAGCGACACGGCGGCTGCGGATCGTGTGGTGCCCCAACGCCGCGCGAGCTCCGGCACACGCTCGTCGCGAAGCGTGCAGACGACATCGTTGTCGCGGGGGAGTCGCGCCCGGGTGATGCCGCTCGCGATCATGTGCGCGTCGGTGAGGATCGGCGCGCCGTTGCGGAGGGCGGTGCGGGCGGCGGTGACGAGGCGCGGGTGCACGGCGATCTGCTCCGTGAGGTCGACGTCGCCGCTCGCGTGCACCATGCGGACCGCGACGACGCGGGCGTCCTGGGGCAGGTGGTCGAGGCGCGCCTCCGCGCGGATCGTCGCGAACGACCGGCGGTAGATCTCCGCGCCGTCCGTCACGTACTCGTAGCGCCGTGTCGGCGGTCGTGCCGACTCGGTCGTCGTCCTCAGGTCCATGGTCCTTCCACCCTCCGAGATCCGTCCTTCGCCGACTGGGCGGCCAGCTGCTGCAGCGCGGCGTCGAGCGACGTGGGCTCGAGCACGTCGACGTATGCCGTCTCCGGCGTCCCACAGCGTCGCTCGCACCCGCTGACGTGCACGGGGAGGTGACTGTCGGGCAGCACCGGCGCCAGCTCGCGGGCCATGGCGCGCGTGTCGAGGGCCGAGCGCGCGCAGCCCGGCAGCCCGGTGCAGGCGTGCAGCCTCGCCCACGGTGAGTCTCGGCGCGTCACGAGCCCGGACGCCTCGAGGTCGGGCAGCGCTGAGGCCGCGCCCTCCATGACGAGGGAGCGCCACGGGGTGACCCGGACGCTCTCGACGTGACGGCCGAGGGCGGTCACGTGGTCGGGTCGCAGGAGGCCGAGCGGCACGGCCACGGCGGCATGGGCGCCGACCGCGCCGAGGGGGTGTGTCGGGTCGGGGAGGACCGGTATCCGTGCTGTGGCGCGCCCACCGATCGGGGCGTCGAGATCGTCGACGTGCCAGATGGATTCGTCACCGGCGGCGCGACCGACGAACTCCCGGGCCAGGCCCAGGATCGTGGGCACGACCTCGTCGAGCCGCACCTCCCAGCCGTGCTCCGACCGGCCGGCCCGGACGACCCCGCGACCCGGTCCTGTCGCGACGAACGAGAGGTCGGCGGGCGTGCCGATGACGTCGCCACGCCCGTCGTCGAGGACGAAGAGGAAGCGGCCCCCGAGGCGGCCCAGGTCGGGCTCGGCGCAGACGGCCGCGTCGAGCGCGTCCACGACGGGTCGCAGATCGGCGTGTCCGGCGTCGTCGAGCCCCGAGAGCGGCGACGCGACGACGTTGCGCACGAGCTCGTGGGTCGCCGACGGGACGAGGCCCGTGGCGCGGATCGCGTCCCGCGCCGGGGGCGTCAGGGGGTCGGGCAGGCCGCGCACCTGCAACGCGCCGCGCGAGGTCAGCTGGATCATCGGATCGCTCTGTCCTGCAACGACATCGAGCAGTCCTGTCAAGGACTGCACCGGCACCGGCCGGCCCGCGGGACGCAGCCGCACGATGGACCCGTCGACCGCCGCGAAGGGTCGGCTCACGCCCGGGCAGGCGTCGCCTGCCCGTCGCGCTCGGGTCGTCGGGGCGGTCACGCGGCACAGGATAGGCCCGGACCTCGCGTCGTCAAGGCGCCCGTCTCGGGCTATGGTGGGCCCAGCGTCGTCGACCCAGGAACCCGGTGAGAATCCGGGACGGTCCCGCCACTGTGAGCCGCCACCCCACCGGGTGGCGGTGAGTCAGGAACTGCCGACGGCGCTTCGTTTCCTTTCGACCGCGGGGCGTGGACACCCCGCCGAGGAGTTCCAGTGACGCGCATCGCGCTGCTCTCGACGTCTGACACCGACCTGCTCTGCGCCCGGGGCAGCGGTGCCGACTACCTGCTCGCCAACCCCTCTCGGCCCGGCCACACCTCGATGGCCGAGGCGATCGAGGCCGCCGACGTCGTCGTGGCGCGCATCCTCGGCGGCCCCCAGGACCTGTGCGAGGGGTTCCGACGCATCCGGGGCACCGGCAAGCCCTTCGTCGTGCTCGGCGGCGAGCAGACCCCGCACGCCGCCCTGATGGAGCTCTCGACCGTCGCCCCCGGCGTCGTCGCCGAGGCCCACCGCTACCTCGCCGAGGGCGGGGCGACGAACCTGCGTGAGCTGCACGCCTTCCTCGGCGACACGCTCCTCATGACCGGCGAGGGCTTCGCGCCGCCCGTCACGCTGCCGACGTGGGGCGTGCTCGAGCGGCCCGCGCCCGAGCCGACCGCCGACGGCGCCCCGCGTCCCCGCGTCGGGATCCTCTTCTACCGGGCCCAGTTCGCGGCCGAGAACACGGCCTACGTCCACGCCCTCGCCGACGCCGTCGACGCGGCCGGCGGGAGCGGCGCGCCGGTGCACGTGTCGTCGCTGCGCGACGCGCCGGCCGACCTGCTCGAGCACCTCACGACCTACGACGTGCTCGTCACGACCGTGCTGGCAGCGGGCGGGACCAGGCCGGGCACCGCGAGCGCCGGCGAGGACGACGAGGCCTGGGACGTGCAGGCCCTCGCCGCCCTCGACGTGCCGATCATCCAGGGGCTCTGCCTGACGTGGGGTCGCGACCAGTGGGAGGCGAGCGACGACGGCATGAGCCCGCTCGACGTCGCGACCCAGGTCGCGGTGCCGGAGTTCGACGGGCGCATCATCGGGAACGCGTTCTCGTTCAAGGAGACCGACGCCGACGGCCTGCCCCACTACGTCGCCGACACCGAGCGCTGCGCCCGCCTCGCGCGGCTCGCCGTCAACCACGCGCGCCTGCGCAGCACCCCACCGGCCGAGCGCCGCATCGCGATCGTCCTGTCGGCATACCCCTCGAAGCACTCCCGCATCGGCAACGCCGTCGGCCTCGACACCCCCGTCTCGATCGTCCGGCTGCTCCGCGCCATGCGCGACGCGGGCTACGACCTCGGCGACCCGGGTGACATCCCCGGCACCGGACCGCTCGAACCCGTCGACGGCGAGACCCCCGACACGACCGCGGGCAACGCCCTCATCCACGCCCTCATCGAGGCCGGTGGCCAGGACGAGGACTGGCTGACGCAGGAGCAGCTGACCGGCCAGCCGGTGCGCATCCCCGCCGCGCGCTACCGCGAGCACTTCGACACGCTCCCGGCGGCCCTGCGCGACGCCGTGACGACCCACTGGGGCGAGGCCCCCGGCGAGGTGTTCGTCGACCGCCACACCGACGCCGAGGGCGAGCTCGTCGCGGCGAGCCTCCGCGCCGGCAACGTCGTCGTGCTCGTGCAGCCGCCGCGCGGCTTCGGCGAGAACCCGATCGCGATCTACCACGACCCCGACCTGCCGCCGACGCACCACTACCTCGCCGTCTACGACTGGCTCGCACGGGACTTCGGCGCCCATGCCGTCGTCCACATGGGCAAGCACGGCAACCTCGAGTGGCTCCCGGGCAAGAACCTCGCGCTCTCCGCGGCCTGCGGGCCCGACGCGACGATCGGATCGGTCCCGCTCGTCTACCCCTTCCTCGTCAACGACCCCGGCGAGGGCAGCCAGGCCAAGCGCCGCGCCCACGCGACGATCGTCGACCACCTCGTGCCGCCGATGGCCCGCGCCGAGTCCTACGGCGACATCGCCCGGCTCGAGCAGCTCCTCGACGAGTACGGCAACGTCTCGGTCATGGACCCGGCCAAGGCGCCGGCCCTGCGTGCCGAGATCTGGACCCTCATCCAGGCCGCGCAGATGCACCACGACCTCGGCCTGACCGACCGCCCCGACGACGACGCCTTCGACGAGTTCGTCATGCACGTCGACGGCTGGCTCTGCGAGGTCAAGGACGTCCAGATCCGCGACGGCCTCCACATCCTTGGCGAGGCCCCCACGGGGGAGGGCCTCGTCAACCTCGTGCTCGCGATCCTGCGGGCCAATCAGGTCTTCGCCGGCGCCGTCGGCGCGGTGCCCGGTCTGCGGACGGCGCTCGGGCTGAGTGAGGGGCAGTCCGAGCGCACGTCCGTGGATGCCGTGGAGGAGCGGGCGGCGGCGCTCGTCGCCGCCGTCGCCGAGGCCGGCTGGGACGAGGCCGCCGTCCCGCGTGTCGTGCGCGAGCAGCTCGGGGCGGACCCGCACGCCGACACCGAGGGCGTATGCCGTTCGCTGGCCTTCGCGTGCCGCGAGGTCGTCCCGCGCCTGCGGGCCACGACGGGCGAGGTCGACGCGGTGCTGCACGCGCTCGACGGCGGCTATGTGCCGGCCGGGCCCTCGGGATCGCCGCTGCGCGGTCTCGTCAACGTGCTGCCGACCGGCCGCAACTTCTACTCCGTCGACCCCAAGGCGATCCCGAGCCGGCTCGCCTGGGAGACGGGCCAGCGGCTCGCCGACGACCTGCTCGCCCGGCACCGCGCCGACACCGGCGAGTGGCCGCGCTCGGTCGGCCTCTCGGTCTGGGGCACGTCGGCCATGCGGACCTCCGGCGACGACATCGCCGAGGTGCTCGCCCTCCTCGGCGTGCGCCCCCGGTGGGACGAGATGTCGCGCCGCGTCGTCGGGCTCGACGTCGTGCCGCTCGACGAGCTCGGCCACCCGCGCATCGACGTCACGGTCCGCATCTCCGGCTTCTTCCGCGACGCCTTCCCGCACGTCATCGCCATGCTCGACGACGCCGTGCGGCTCGTCGCCGACCTCGACGAGGGCCCCGAGGAGAACTACCTCCGCGCGCACGTCGCCGGAGACCTCGCCGACCACGGCGACGCCCGACGCGCGACGACCCGCATCTTCGGCAGCAAGCCCGGCTCCTACGGCGCGGGCATCCTCCCGCTCATCGAGTCGGGCAGCTGGCGTTCGGACGAGGACCTCGCGGAGGTCTACGCCACGTGGGGCGGCTTCGCCTACGGGCGCGAGCTGGACGGCATACCTGCTCGGGCCGACATGGAGCGCACCTACGCGCGGATGGACGTCGCCGCCAAGAACATCGACACGCGCGAGCACGACATCGCCGACAGCGACGACTACTTCCAGTACCACGGCGGCATGGTCGCGACGGTGCGCGCGCTGACGGGTCGCGAGCCCAGGGCCTACGTCGGCGACTCGACGACGCCGGACGCGGTGCGCACCCGGACGCTGACGGAGGAGACCGCCCGCGTCTTCCGTGCCCGCGTCGTCAACCCCCGGTGGATCGCGGCGATGCGGCGGCACGGCTACAAGGGGGCGTTCGAGCTCGCCGCGACCGTCGACTACCTCTTCGGGTTCGACGCCACCGCAGGCGTCGTTCCCGACTGGATGTACGAGCAGCTCGCGCAGACGTACGTGCTCGACAAGGAGAACCGCGACTTCCTCCAGCACGCGAACCCGTGGGCGCTGCACGGCATGGTCGAGCGGCTGCACGAGGCCGTCGACCGCGGGCTCTGGGCCGAGCCCGACCCGCAGCTGCTCGCCGACCTCCAGCAGGTCTACCTCGACGTCGAGGGCGACCTCGAGGACTGATCAGCCCTCGGCGTCGGTCCCGACGTCATCGGCGTCGGTGTCGCGCGGCTCGGGGAGCACCGGCTGGTCGGTGGGGTAGAGGCCGACGGCGAGGCCGTAGACGGTGTCGCCGGAGCGGGGCAGGGCGGTGAACTCGCGCACGAGCCCCTCGACGCGGCGCCAGAACTCCGACGCGCTCTCCCTCGGGATGCGCGCGTGCCGGAGCGTCGACCAGAGCGTGTCGTCCTCGTGCGCGGGCACCGACTCCGCGGCGCCGACGGACAGGCCGTTGACGCAGACGGGCACCGTCGGGTCGCCGGGGTGGCGGGCGATCGCGATGGTGATGGTGCGTCCGGTGCGGCCGTAGTAGCGCTCGTCGATGGCGCGCACGCGCCGGGTGCGCACGACCTGCAGCATGCCGGCGTCGACGAGCACGCCGACGTGGTGCGCGACGGTGCTCTTCGGCCGCCCGACGGCGGCGGCGAGCTCGGCCACGGTGGCCGCGCGCTCGAGCACGAGGTCGAGCAACGACGAACGGAGCGGGTCGGCGATGGCGCGCAGCTGGGCAGGCGTCGTCAGCTCCACCGTGTCGGGGAGCTCGTAGTCCGGGAGCCGCGGGGTATTGATCGACATTGTTGGATCAGTCTAGATTGTTGGATCAGCAGCAGGGACACTCTCGAGCACAGGAGCAAGCATGGCCGACGTCCTCCTCCTCCACCACGCCCAGGGCCAGACCCCGGGGTTCCTCGCCTTCGCCGACGCCCTGCGCGCGGCCGGCCACACCGTGCACACCCCCGACCTCTACGGCGGCGAGAGCTTCGCGACCCTCGACGAAGGGATGGCCAAGGCCCGGTCGATCGGCTTCGCCGCCCTGCAGGAGCAGGGGGTCGCCGCGGCCGAGGGCCTGCCCGACGCGACGGTGTATGCCGGGTTCTCCCTCGGCGTGATGGCCGCCCAGCGCCTCGCGCAGACCCGCCCCGGCGCCGCCGGGGCCGTGCTGCTCGACTCCGCGATCCCCCTGGGCGAGTTCGCCGCCGACTGGCCGGCCGGCGTCCCACTCCAGGTGCACGGCGGTGAGGCCGACGAGTTCTTCATGGACGAGGGTGACGTCGACGCCGCGCGCGAGATCGTGGCGGCCGCCGGGGACGGCGGCGAGCTCTTCACGTATGCCGGCTGCGGCCACCTCTTCGCCGACGCCAGCTCGCAGGCCTTCGACGCCGCGGCCGCCGCCCTCGTGCAGCAGCGGGTGCTCGACCTCCTCGCGCGCGTCTAGCCCGAGCGGAGCCCGCGTGCGCGGGCCTGCTGCGCAGCGGGTGGCTCAGCGCGGGGAGTCCGGCGCGAGACCGTCGCGGGTCATGGCGTAGTAGATCTCGTCGGAGCGCGTGCCGTCGGGGTTGGGCAGCCGCTGTCGCAGGCGCCCCTCGGCCGTGAACCCGGCGCGGGCGGCGGCCCTGCCCGAGGCGACGTTGTCGGCCTTGTGGCCGAGCTCGAGCCGGTCGACGCCGGCCTCCTCGAAGGCCCACCGGGCGACCAGGCGCAGCGCGCGCGTCGTGAAGCCGCGCCCGCGGAACTGCGGCAGCACACCGTAGCCGACGAGGCCGAGCCCGGGCGGCCCCATCCGCATGACGCCGATGACCCCGGCACCCTCCCCGGTCGCGGTGTCGACCATGACGAAGCGCGCCGCGCGGCCGAGGCGCCACTCCCGGGGCGCTCGCGCGGCCCGCAGGCGAGCCTCGTCGTCGGTGAGCGGACGGCCGACGAAGTCCCAGCGCAGCGACTCCTCGTTGTTGTGCTCGTCGCGCAGCACGGTCCAGTCGGCAGCGACGAGTGGCCGCACCGTCACGACACCGTCGGTGAGCGGCCCGATCGCGGGGAAGCCGCCGGGCGCCGGGTCGGCCGACGCGCCACCGGGTGGCCGCAGCAGGTAGGTGTCCATGACCCAGCCGTGCCGCTCCCGGGCCTCGGCCCGCACCCGTCGCACCTCTCCGACGACGTCGGCGAGGCGCCCCCGGACCAGCAGCTCGTCGGGCGTGCCGAGGTAGGCGCCCCAGAAGAGCTCGAGGTCGGGGAACGCGTCGGCGAGGTCGGCGCAGGCGAGGCGTCCGTCGAGCATGACGACGACGTCGCCGAGCGCCGGGTCGTACTCGTCGACGAGGCGACGGCCGGTCGTGACGTGGATCGGTGCGCCGATGCGGTTGAGCGGGATGCGGTGCCGGGCAGCCAGCAGCTGCGGTGCGCTGATGCCCGCGATCACGTCGTGCTCGACCGCGAGTCCCCTTGTCGCCCAGTGCTCCACGAGGGCGTCGACGATCCGGATCGTCGAGTCGTAGAACGCCGGGTCGCCCCACACGAGGAAGCCGACCGTCGTCTCGTCGGGCGGCAGGGCCTCGATGACGTCCGCGTAGGCCGCCACCCGGGCGGCGTGCCAGTCACGCACCCCGCGGCCGTATGCCGTGTCGTCGCGTTCGGCGTCCGGGCCCCGTCGGGGGTCGGCCACCTCGACGAACCGGTAGGCGTGGTCGGCCGGGATGAGCGCGTCGCAGACGGCCTGACGGGCCGCGACGAGGTCAGCGGTGGCCTCGCCCTTGTCGGCGACGAGGAAGACGTCGACGGTGGAGAGCGCGCGGGCGGCCTCGCCCGTGACGTGCGTCGGGTCGCCCATCCCGATGCCGATGACACGGATGGTTCGGATCATGACGGGTCTCCCATCCGGGTCAGCGCGAGGAGCGCGTCGAGGTCGACGTGCTGCTCGAGCGCGTCGGCCAGCGTGTCGAGCATCTGCTCGCGGCGCTCCGCGAAGCCGGCGGCGCCGTCCCGGGGCTGCCACTCCGACCCGGCTGCTGCAGCGACCTCGGCGAGCCAGGCGCGGCGGAAGCCGTCGCTCTCGAGGGCGCCGTGCCACATCGTGCCCCAGACCGCGCCGACCTGCCACCCGTCGAGGAACGGTTGTGCCGCAACGGGATCCGCCGCACTCGAGACGTGACTCGCGATGCCGTGGTGGATCTCGTAGGCGGTGTCGACAACGTGACCCGCCCAGGCGCCCTCGGGACGGGCGAGCACCTTGGCCTCGCCGAACTCGACCCGCACGGGCAGGTGGCCGAGACCCTGCACGCGGCCGACCCGACCCTCGACGTCGTCGTCGATCTCGTGCCCGAGCATCTGGTAGCCGCCGCAGACGCCGAGCACCGGGCGACCTGCCGCGACGCGGGCGGCAACGACGTCGGCGAGGCCCCGCTCGCGCAGCCACTCGAGATCGCCTGCGGTGGAACGGGATCCGGGCAGCACGAGCAGATCGGCCGACTCGGCGACGGCGGGGTCGACGGTGACGAGCAGGTCGACCCCGGGCTCGGCCGCCAGGGCGTCGACGTCCGTGGCGTTCGAGATGCGCGGCAGCCGGACGACGGCGACCTTGAGCCGGTCGCGCGAGGTGGCCGAGAGGGCGGTCGAGGCGCGCCAGTGCCCCACCTCGAGCGTGTCCTCGCTGTCGAGCCACACGTCGAGCAGCCAGGGGATGACGCCGTGGAACGGCACCCCGGTGCGTTCGGTGATCGTATCGAGGCCCGGCTCGAGGACCGCCACGTCACCGCGGAACTTGTTGATGACGAAGGACTTCAGCAGCGCGCGGTCCTCCTCGTCGAGCAGCGCCCAGGTGCCGTAGAGGGCGGCGAGGATGCCGCCCCGGTCGATGTCGCCCACGACGACGACCGGGAGTCCGAACTCGCGGGCCAGGCCCATGTTGACGTAGTCGCCCGCGCGCAGGTTGACCTCGGCGGGCGACCCGGCGCCCTCGCAGACGACGAGGTCGTAGGACTCGTCGAGCTCGCGGTAGGCCGCGAAGGCCGCGTCGCGCAGGTGGCCGCGCCCGGCGGCATACTGCCCCGCCTCGAGCGTGCCGGCGGGCTCGCCGCGCACGACGATGAACGACCGCCGGTCGGTGCCCGGCTTGAGCAGCACCGGGTTCATCGCGGTCGTCGGCTCGACGCGGGCGGCGACCGCCTGCAGCCACTGGGCACGCCCGATCTCGCCGCCGTCGAGGCAGACCATGGAGTTGTTCGACATGTTCTGGGCCTTGAACGGCGCGACGCGCAGGCCCCGGCGCACGAACGCGCGGCACAGGCCCGCCACGACGACCGACTTGCCGGCGTCGGACGACGTGCCCGCGACGAGGAGGCCCGATGGTCCGCAGCGGCCGGTCTGGTTCACCACCTCATCCTGCCCGATGCGCGGGCGACGTCGCCGGGGCGGTCCTCCGCTGCTGTGACGCACCCCGAGCGCGACTGACGCGCTCGGGGTCCGTCGGATCCGCTCGGCTGGTCTACTCGGGGTCGCCGTCGGCGAGCAGGCGGTAGAGCTTGCGCCGGGTCTCGGTCAGCACCTCCGCCGCCTCGGCCCGCTGCTGCGAGGTGCCGGTCGTGACGATCTGCCACATGCCGCCCATGACCTGGCCGACGAGCGGCATGAGGTCGTCGCCGCGGGAGGTCCGCGGCGCCTCCTCCCCGTCGCTCGCCTCCTCGAACGGGCGCCAGGTGGCCGCCATCTCCTCCGCGTTCTCCTCGACGTACGCGCGCCCGGCGTCGGTGAGGCGCAGCAGTCGCCGGCCCTCGACGTCGCGGCCCTCGACGAGCCCTTCGTCCTCGAGCTGCTGCACGGTCGGGTAGACCGAGCCGGGGCTCGGCTTCCAGGCCCCGCCTGTGCGCTCGGAGATCTGCTGGATGAGCTGGTAGCCGTTCATCTCGTCGCCCGCGAGGACGTCGAGGATGGCCGACCGCACGTCGCCGCGGCGCGCGCGGGGCCCGCGGCGCGGGCCGAACTCCGGGCCGAGGCCCGGACCGCCGAAGTGGCGCACGAGGTCCGCCACCCACGGCGGCGGGCCGGGGCGACCACGGCCGCCGCGCCCGTGCGGCCCACCGGGCCGCCCACCGGGACCGCCGCCCGGACCGCCCGGCCAGGCGCCGAACCCGGGGCCCTCGCCCCGGCCCGGACCCCAGCCGCCGCCCCAGCCGCCGTCCCAGCCCGACTCCCGTCTGGTGCTGTGGTGTGTGTGCATCGTGGTCTCCTTTCCGAGACGACTCGAACAGTCGCGATATGTTGACGATATATCGCGAGCAGTCGTCCGGCAAGACGTCCCCGTGCAGGAGGCGGACGGGTGGGTACGTGTGGGGGGCACGGGTCGGGCGCCGCCGGTCGACCCCGTCTCTACGGTTCGGGCTAGAGCGTCGTAGAGGCGGTCAGACCGGCGGGTCGTGACCGGATCGCGACGCGGGCGTCGTTGAGGTGGCGCCCAGGTTTGGCTAGCGTGCCCCGAACGGGGGACGACGGCCCATGAGGAGGCCTAGGCATGGCGAGCAGTCAGGGGAGCGGGTCCGAGGTCGGTGCCGCGCGCCGCGCGGCGGCGACGACGTCGGGGGCCGCCACGCGAACCCCGCGCGGCGACACCACGGGCGTCCCGCCCACGCCACCGGCGGGGGAGAAGCGCACCGTCCGCATCCAGTGGGCACCCGCGGCCGCGCCACGGATCCGCAAGGCGCTCGTCGAGGACCTGCTGGCGCGTGAGCTGCCGGCCGAGGTGGTCGACGAGGCCGAGATCGTCGTGAGCGAGCTCGTGGCCAACGCCATCCGGCACGCCAAGCCCCTCGCGGACGGCGCCATCCGCATCCACTGGAAGGTCAAGAACAACGTCGTCGAGGTCGAGGTCTCCGACGGGGGCGGCCCGACCGTGCCGCGTCCCGCACCCCCGACCACGTGGGCCCCGGGCGGTCGCGGCCTGCGCATCGTCCGGTCGCTCGCGCACGAGTGGGGCGTCATCGAGGAGTCGCACGGCAGGACGGTCTGGGCCTCGCTCGGCGGGCCCTCACGCCGCCGCTCGCACTGACCCCGAGCGCCGTGGTCCCCGAGGCGCCGACCCCCGAGCCGGTGCTCCCCGACCCCGTGCTCCCCGACCCCGTGCTCCCCGACCTCGTGCTCCCCGACCCGGTGCTCATCGTCCTCGTCGGGGCGTCCGGCTCGGGCAAGTCGACGTGGGCCGCATCGCGGTTCCGCGCCGCCGAGGTCGTCTCGTCCGACACCCTGCGAGGGCTGGTCGGCAGCGGGCCGCACGACCTCGACGCCTCCCCGGACGCCTTCACGCTGCTCGAGCACATCGTGCAGGCGCGGCTCGCACGCACCCTGACGACCGTCGTCGACACGCTCGGCACCGACCCGACGCGCCGCCGGCGCTGGCTCGACCTCGCCCGCGGCGCAGGCCTCCCCGCCGTCGTCGTCGTGCTCGACACCCCTGCGGCCGTGTGCCGCTCGCGCAACGCCGCGCGCGAGCGGGCCGTCCCCGCGCGTGTGCTCACGAGCCAGCTGGCGTCCGTCACCGGCACCGTCCCGGCCCTCGCCGACGAGGGCTGGGACCACGTGCACCACGTCCGGCCCGACGCCGACGCCGATGCCGCGCCACCCGCTCCTGCCCGGGCCGGCACGACCCCGCGGGCCGAGGGCCCGGACCTGCAGGGGTTGCGCGGCGTCGTGCTCCAGCTCTCCCGCTTCCCGGCCGACGGCGCGCTGCTCCCGTGGGTCACACAGATGGCCCTGGCCGCGGAGGCGGCCGGCCTCGCCGGTCTCGCACTCATGGACCACCTCGTGCAGATCCCGCAGGTCGGTCGGGCGTGGGACCCGATCCCCGAGCCGTGGGTGACGTTGGGGTCGCTCGCCGCCGTGACCACCCGGCTGCAGCTCGGCACGCTCGTCACGCCGATCACCTTCCGCGCCCCGGGCGTCACCGCCAAGGCCGCCGCCACCCTCTCGGCCCTCTCGGGCGGCCGCTCCTTCGTCGGGCTCGGAGCGGGCTGGTGGGACCGCGAGCACGCGGCATACGGCCTCGCGTTCCCGGGCGCGCGCGAGCGGCTCGACGCGCTCGAGGCCGGCATCGAGACGATGCGGGCGCTCTGGGCCCCCGGCACGAAGCCGTATGCCGGACGCCTCGTCTCGCTGCCCGAGACGACCTGCTACCCCCGGCCGGTCGGCTCGATGCCGGTGCTCGTCGGTGGCTCGGGGGAGCGCACGCTGCGGATCGCCGCGACGCTCGGCGACGGGTGCAACGTGCCCTCCGACGAGGCCGGCCTCGCGCGGCTCGACCGCTACCTCGAGCTCGTGCGGGAGCACGGTCGCGACCCCGGCGAGGTGCACGCGACGGTGCTCGACCTGCCGGTGGTCGGGCGCGACCGCGACGACGCGTGGGCGCGCGTGGAGCGGCACCGCGGACGCACGCCCACCGCTGCCTTCGCCGCCCGGCACCACGCCGGCACGCCGGCCGAGCACCGCGAGCGCCTCGCGCGCCTGGCCGGGCGCGGCGTCACGACGGCCTTCGTGGCGCCCGTGGGGCTCGCGACCCCCGAGGACGTGCTGGCCCTCGCGCCGCTCGCGACCGCGTTCGGCTGACCCGCCGCCCGGCACTAGGGTGGCGCGCATGGGTAAGGCATCACGTCGTCCGCGCAGCGAGCGCGCTGACCGTTCCGCACGTCCGCTCCCGGCCCCGTTCGTGGCCCGGCCCTTCGAGGGCCTGCCGAACGAGACCGACTGGGTCGCGATGCGCGAGATCGTGCCGGCCGCCACCGCGACGGTGCGCCTTGCCGCCGACCGCGCCCCCGAGGGTGCCCCCGCCGAGGTGACGATCGCGACGGTGCTGCCCCTCGCCTGGCCGGGTCTGCACCGTGAGACCGGCGAGGTGCTCGTCGGCATCCAGTCCGGCAACGCGAGCGGCGACACGAGCCGCGACATCGCCTCCGCCATCGCCCTCGCCGCCGCGGCCGAGCCCGGCTCGCCCGTCACGGCCCTCCCGGTCGCCACCGCGGACAGCCCGCGCCTGCAGGACCTGCTCGACCCCGACGCGCCCTTCGAGGTGAAGCTGCACGAGGGCTTCGACTTCTGGGTCGCCGACGCCGACCTCGACGCCGAGGGCAAGGAGTCGCTCGACCGGGCGAACGAGTCGGCCATCCCGACCGTGAAGCTCGACGCCGCTCCGTCGGTGTTCTGGTGCCGCATCGGCGAGCGCACCTACGTGCGCTGGGTGCTGCCCTTCGACGAGGACGCGGCCACGAACGCGCTCGCCCGCCTGCACGCGGCCGGCGAGAGCCACCTCGGCGGCGACGGCCGGCTGCTCGGCTGCTTCCGCTCGAGCGGCCTGCTCATCCCCGTCTGGGAGGTCGACCCGCAGGCCGACGCCGCCGACTTCGAGGAGGCGGTCGCGGCGATGCGGACGAGGATCGATGCGGCGGCCGCCACGACCGAGCCGCTCACCGCGGCCGAGCGGGGCGCCCGGGCCGGGCTCACGAACCGCCAGGTCACCCTGCGCTGACCCCCCGCCCACGATGACGACGCCCACGCCCGCCGTTGCCGTCGTCATCCCTGCCAAGGACGAGGCGGCCCGGATCGCCGCGACGATCCGCGGCGTCCGCACGATCCCCGGCGTGGCGACCGTCGTCGTCGTCGACGACGGGTCGAGCGACGGCACCGCGACGGTCGCGGCGCGTGAGGGCGCGGAGGTCGTGCGGCTTGCGCGCAACCACGGCAAGGCCGACGCCATGATGAGCGGCCTCGGTCGGGTCACCGGCCTCCAGCGCGTCGGGCGGCTCGCCCGCGACGCGGCGGTGCTCTTCGCCGACGCCGACCTCGAGTCGTCGGCGGGCGCCGTCGGGGCGCTCGTCGGCCCCGTGCACCGCGGCGAGGCCGATCTCACCATCGCGATCCTGCCCACGCAGCGCGGCAGCGCCGGCGGTCACGGCCTCGTCGTCGGGCTCGCCCGCACCGGCATCGAGGAGCTCACCGGCTGGACGCCGACGCAGCCGCTGTCGGGCATGCGGTGCCTCTCGCCGGCGGCCGTCGAGGCCGCCACCCCGTTCGCCCGCGGGTGGGGCGTCGAGGTCGGCATGACGGTCGACGTGCTCGGCGCCGGCCTGACGATCCTCGAGGTGCCCTGCGACCTGCACCACCGGGTGACCGGCAGCGACTGGCGCTCGCAGGTGCACCGGGCCGCGCAGTACCGCGACGTGGCGCTCGCGCTCGGCGTGCGCCGCCTCCGTCGCCGCCTCGGCCCCGGCTGACCCACCCCACCCCCCCGCAACACACCGAGAAAGACGCAACCCACCGGCATCCGATCCGGGTGGGTTGCATCTTCCTCGGTGTGTTGCGGGGGAGGAGCCGGGGGGGACTCAGAGGTGGTGGCGGTCGCGGCGGCGGCGCACCGGCGCGCGGCGGGCCTCGATGGCGAGGAAGTGCATGACCGCCGAGGTCACGAGCGGCACGGTGAAGAGCGCGGCGACGGGCGGGATGGCGGCGCCCGAGTCGTTCGTCAGGAAGCCGAGCACGGCCATCAGGATGACGGCGAGCAGGCCACGGTGCAGCAGCGGCGCCTCCTCGAGCAGGCGGCGCAGCGGCTCGGTGCCGAGCCGGCCCGGTCGCGCGACGACGATGCCGACGACGACCATGAGGCCGACGACGACGACGAGCAGCACAGGCAGGTGGACGGCGAGCACGACGTTGGCCCAGAGCTTGCGTGAGACGACGTCCCACGCCCCGCCGTCGATGACCGTCTGGAGGAAGCGCCCGGGGTGCGAGCGCTCGGCCTCGGGGCGGCGCCAGTCGAGGTAGCAGACGAGCCCGACGACGAGCCCGGCCGCGAGGGCGATGATCCCGACGTTGCGCACCGAGGTGCGCCACCCCATGACGCCCATGAGCAGGAAGCCGAGCGCAGGCACGAGGGCGATGGGCCCACCGAAGTCGGCGCCCCACGCGGGCAGGACGTCGACGGCGAGCGCCGCGCCGCCCACGACGACGACCGCGGCGACGGCGAGCCGCGGGGCGTCGCGGCGCACCAGGGCGTGCGCGAGGGCGGCGCAGAGCAGCAGCACGGCGGCGGCATACACCGCGAAGGCGACGTTGCCCATGCCGTAGAAGCGGCCGCCCACGAGCGGCTGGAGGCCGAAGATCGAGGAGATCTGCAGCGCCGAACCGGTGACGACGTCGACGCCGATGACGCCCGCGGTGACGGCCGACATGGCCGCGAGCGGGCCGAGCGCCGACGTGTTCCACGGGCCCTGGAGGCAGACCACCGTCAGCACGGCGCTAAGGACGAGGACGAGGGCGAGCAGCAGCAGGACGAGCACCGGCGTCGTCGTCGAGGCCCGCCACCACGGCACGAGGTTCGCGAGGAACGTCGCGGCGGGCATGGCCGCCGAGCCCATCCCGACGAGCCGGACGAGGCGCAGCACCCGGGCGCGCGTCATCCGGTGGTCCCACGGCCGCGCGCGCCGCAGCACGAGCCAGAGGCCGCCCATGACGAGCAGGGTGGCGCCGAGCCAGACGACGAGGAAGGGCGCGACGATGCGGTGCATCGCGTCGGCGAGCGTGTCGACGTCGGTGAGCGACGTCAGCTTGGCGGCGGCCGTCGACTCGCTGTTGTTGGCCGCCGGCACGACGCTGAGGGCGCGCCCGCCGATGGCCGCGACGGGGGCGACGCCACCGCGCTGGAGGATCGTGGCGGTGACGTCGGAGAGCTGGGCGACGCCGACGAGGCGCGTCGAGGCCGACGCGAGCAGGCCCGGCGCGTAGTGCGGCCCGGTCGCGGCGAGCAGCCGCAGCCGCTCCTGGCGGTCGCGGTCGGCGAGGCCGACGACGAGCAGGTCGGCGCCGTTGGGCATCGCGTCGAGCACGATGTCGAGGCGGCGCTCGATGCCGGCGACCCGCTCCCGGTGGCGCACCGGGTCGGGGTCGGTCGTCTCGATGCCGCCGACGTCGACGATGCTGACCGGGCACTGGGCGAGGTCGGAGGTCAGGGTCGTCGCCTGGAACGGCGCGTACCGGGCGACCCTGCCGTCGGACGTCGCGGCCGCGAGGGCGCCGCCGGGGCCGACGGCCTGCAGGCAGCTCGGGCCCGCGGCGAAGCTGTCGCCGAGCAGTCCCAGGCGGGCCCGGAACTCGGCCTCGCGCGAGGCGGTCGCGAGGGCGTCGTGGCCGTCGACGGTGAAGCCCGACGTGGCGTCGCCGAGCACGGAGGGCAGGGGAGCGCACTCCGGCCGCGCCTCGCTCGACTCGGGCCCGGCGGCCTCACCGGCGGAGACCGTGGCCCAGCCGTCCGTGGGGCACGTCGTGAGCCGCAGGCCCTTGACCGACACCGACGCGGCCGCGCCGTCGCGGAGCAGGCCCCAGAGCGTGGGGGTGTCCTTCGCCGACACGTCGTCCCACGAGAGGCCGCCGAGGCCGACGACGACGAGCGACTCACCCGGCTGCGGCTCGGCGGTCGGCGGCACCGGGACGGTCGTGCGGTTGGCGTAGGCGAGCGTGAGTCCGGCCACGAGCGCGACGAGCAGGACGACGAGCGTCTTGACGGGGTGGTGGCGGATCACGCATGAAGCGTACAAACCGGGTCTGTCCGTGGGGTTGCCGGCCACGGGGTGGAACCGGGCGGTGGTGACCCCCTCCCGAGGCTAGGGTGGGCGACCGTGGACGACTCGACGCTGACGACCGTGGCCATCGCCGCCGTCGTCGTCGCGCTGCTTGCCCTCGCGGTGGCGGTCGGTGCGCAGCTGCGCCTGGCCCGGGTGCGCCGTGACTTCGCCGTCCTCGGCGACGACGGCGTCACCGACATCGCGCGGGTCGCAGCCACGCAGAACCACCGGATCGACCGGCTCGGCGCCGAGCTCGCGCGGCTGCGCGCGAGCCTCGAGAGCACCGAGGAGGACGTGCGCCAGAGCCTGCGCAACGTCGCCGTCGTGCGGTACGACGCCTTCGGCGACATGGGTGGCCGGCTGTCCTTCTCCGCGGCCGTCGTCGACGACCTCGGCGACGGCATCGTGCTCAGCTCGATCCACGCCCGCGGGGAGTCGCGCACCTACGCCAAGGGCGTCGTGGGCGGCCGCTCGAGCATCACGCTGACCCCCGAGGAGCAGCAGGCGCTCGTCTCGGCCACGAAGGGCGAGAGCGGCACAGCCCGGGCGGACCGCGGGGGCGCCTCGCCCGAGCGGGCGAAGGACGCGTCGTGACCCCGCCCCGCAGCCCCGACGAGCTGCAGCGCTTCGGCTACCTCGGCCCGCGCGGCACGTTCACCCAGATGGCCCTCGACGCGTGGGACGGGGCGAAGGGTGGTAGGCACCTGCCCTACGGGTCGGTCGACGCGGCGCTCGCGGCGCTGCGGGCCGGCGAGATCGACGCGGCCATGGTGCCCATCGAGAACTCCGTCGAGGGCGGTGTGTCCGCGACGCTCGACTCCCTCGCGACCGGCGACCCGCTCGTCGTGCTCGGCGAGGTGCTCGTGCCGATCACCTTCGTGCTCTGCGCCCGCCCCGGGGTCGCCCTCGAGCAGGTGCGCAGCGTCGGCACCCACTCGCACGCGTGGGCGCAGGTGCGCGGCTGGATGGGCGAGCACCTGCCGGATGCCGTCTACGTGCCGACGCTCTCGACCGCCGCGAGCGCGGCCGCGCTCGGGGCGCCCGGTGACGTCATGTTCGACGCCGGGGTCTGCGCGCCGGTCGCCGCGCGCAACGAGGGGCTCGACGTGCTCGCCGAGGGGATCGGCGACAACGCCTCCGCGGTGACGCGCTTCGTCCTCGTCTCGCGGCCGGGCACGCTGCCCGAGCCCACCGGTGCCGACAAGACCACGGTCGTGCTCTTCCAGAAGGACGACCACGCCGGTGGCCTGCTCGAGCTGCTCGAGCAGTTCGCCGTGCGCGGGGTCAACCTGACCCGGCTCGAGTCCCGCCCCACCGGTGAGGCCATGGGGTCCTACTGCTTCTCGATCGACGTCGAGGGCCACGTGCTCGACGCGCGGGTCGGCGAGACCCTGATGGGCCTGCGCCGCGTGTGCGCCGAGGTGCGCTTCCTCGGCTCCTACCCGCGCGCCGACAGGGCCCGCCCGACGGTGCGACCGGGCACGGCCGACGCGGACTTCGACACCGCCCGGGCCTGGCTCGAGCAGCTGCGCGCCTGAGACGGCGCCGGCCGCGCCGGGCGGTCGGCACCACCTGGCCGGTCAGCCGATCGTCGCGCCCATCTTGAGCAGGAAGAGCGTCTCCTCGCCGACGACGCCGTCGGCCCCGATGCGGTTGGCGTCCTGCAGCCGCTCCACGGCGCGCTTCGTGGCCGCTCCGAAGACCCCGTCGACGGTGACGGTCGCCCCGGCGGCGCGCAGCGCGCGCTGCAGGGTGGTCACGTCCGCGCCCGTGGCTCCCTGCTCCAGGGTCGCGGTGCCGAGCGACCGCGAGATGAGCAGCACCCACGTGCCGGAGTCGATGCGTCCGGGCTTGGGCGCCGGGCCCTCGTAGGTCGCCTCGACCCGCTTGACGGCCGCCCGCGTCCGGTCACCGTAGACGCCGTCGACGGCGACCGGCCCGTAGTCCGCGTCGTTGAGGAAGCACTGGAGCGCCCGCACGGCCGGTCCGTTCGCCCCCGGCGCGAGGACGGGGTATGCCGTCAGCGTCCGCTCGCACGAACCGGCCACCGAGCCGGGGTCCGCCGGCGCCGTGGTCGCGGTGGTCGCCGACGGCGTGGGGGGCGTGGGGGCCGGGGTGGGCGCCACGGTGGCCGGGGTGCTCGGCGGGGGCGTGGTCGCGCTGGGCGTGGGGCGGGTCGGGGTCAGCGGGTCGGCCGACTCCGTCGGCACGGGCCGGGGGTCGTTCGGGGCCGTGGTCTCCGGGCCGACCGCAGACGCGGTCACGGACGGCGTCGCACCGGCCGGCGTGCTCGGGGTCGAGCTGCTGCAGGCGCCGAGGGCCAGGGCGGCCGCCAGCGCGAGCGCGACGCCCGTGCGGGCGTGCCCCGTCCCCGTGCTCCGGGCGCCGTCCGTCGTGCGTGCGCGTGCTGTCCGTCGTGCCGGCCGTGCCATGGAGCTCCCCGTCGTCGTGTCGCCCGCCCCCCGTGGGCGTTTCGAGAAGTATGCGACCCCGTGACCGGGTGAGGCGAGCGCGACGCGGCGTGCCGGCATACCGGCTCGGCAACGATCGCGACGAGGCGCCGGTGGGCGGGGACGGGGGCGCCGGTGCCTCCCGCACCGACGCCCCACGCACCGGCGGCGGCCCCCCGCCACCTACCGGTCTCCCTGCACGGTCCTCGGGCCGGCTGCCCCTCCACAGCCCCCTGGTGCAGCCCGACGACCACGTCCCCCTGCGAGAGAGAGTCGCGAGCGGGCAGCCTGATACATCCCGGATCGAGCTGTTTCGGGTGGGTCGATGTATCAGGAAAACGAGTACGCGCACTCAGTCCGGTGACAGGGTCTTTTCACACGGGGCGAACCGCCCCGGAGAGCCCGCACAGGAGGAACGTCGATGTCAGAGTCGGGTCCCGACACCCCCGGTCGCCCCGAGCGGCCGCCGGTCCGCGCGCTCGACCCCGCCACGGCGCTGCGGTTGACCGACGGCGCGGCGCCGCTGCCCGCGCTCTACCTCTCCGACCGGCTGCTGCTGCGGACGGTCCGGGGGCGGCCGCGCGGTCTCGGCGACCTCCGCGAGGCGCTCGGCCGGCTGGAGCTCGACTTCGACGTCACGCCGCGGGCCGACGGCAGCCCGCGCGACCCCGAGGCCCCCTCGTGGGGCACGAGCATCACGCTGCGGTCCACGCGCTCGCCCATCGACCCCGTCGACGCCTGGAGCGTGCTGCAGCGGCTGCGCGAGTCGCGCGACCCGGTCGCGGAGGCGCTCAGCCTCGAGCACGTGCTCCGCCCGGCCGACGGCTACTGGGGCGGCGTGGGCGGCTACTGGGGCGGGGTCGGCGGCTACTGGGGTGGCGTGGGTGGCTACTGGGGTGGCGTCGGCGGCTCGGCGCTGCAGGAGTACGCCGTGCCCGGCCGCGGCGGACGGATGCCGGTCGCGCTCGCGCTGCCCGACCCCGCGCTGCGTGCGCGACCGCTCGACCGCTTCCCCGTCGTCGTCGTGCCCGACACGGCCGTCGCCGACCACCCGTGGTTCGGGCCCACCTCGCGGGTGGTGCGGATGGAGCTGCGCGAGGGTGAGCTCGTGCCGCTGCTCACGGCGGGCGGTTCGGGCTCGACGGGCTCGGCGGGGTCGGGCGCGAGCCCGGCGCCGAGCGAGCCGGTGGGCCTGCTGCAGGGGCACGCGACGTTCATCGCCGGGCTCGTGCGGCAGGTCTGCCCCGAGGCGACCATCCTGTCGATCCGGGTCATGGGCGACGACGGCGTCGTCGACGAGAGCTACCTGCTCGACGTGCTGCAGGCGCTGCTCGACCGGCACGTGCACGGCCAGGAGCACGACCCCTCCGAGGTCGTCGACGTGCTCAACCTCTCGCTCGGCTACTACGCCGAGGACCGCACCTACACCTCCGGCCCGGTCGCCGACCTGCTCGACCGCTTCGCCGAGCGCGGGGTGCTCGTCGCGGCCGGCGTCGGCAACGACGGCACGAGCGCGCCGTTCGTGCCCGCGGCGCTCGCGGCCGAGCCGCCCCGGCGGGTCACCGCAAGGTCGGTGCCGCCGCTGGCGAGCGTCGGGGCCACCAACCCCGACGGCACGAGCGTCGCCCTCTTCTCCAACACCCTCCCGCTCGTCAGCGCCGTGCGAGCCGGCGCGTCCGTCGTCAGCACCCTGCCGCTGACGAACGGCATGGGCCAGCCGTCGTCGCAGGTCACCACCGACGGCGCCGTGCGGTGCACCGTCGACCCCGACGACTACACCGGCGGCTTCGGGGTGTGGAGCGGCACGTCGTTCTCCACCCCCGTCTTCGCCGCGGAGCTCGCCGCGACGCTCGTCGACGAGGGCGACCTCACCGACGTCTCGGCCCCCGCCATGCGCAAGCGGGCGATCCGGGCCCTGCGCACCTGCATCGGAAGGACGAAGCCATGACACCGACCCCGACGGCCTCCGACGGCCTGGGCACCCTCGCCGGCCGCGCCTTCGCGGCCTACCGGGAGGGCGAGCGCGAGCGACTCTCCGAGCTCGTCGACCTCGTGACCCCCGTGCTGTGGAACGCGGCCCGCTCGCAGGGCGGCTCGCCCGCCTCGTGCGAGGACGCCATCCAGACGGCGTTCCTGCAGCTCGTCGACCGCGCCGACTCGATCCACGAGCCGGCCGCGGTGCTCGGCTGGCTCGTCGTCGTCGTCAAGCGCGAGGTGTGGCGCATCGGCCGCGGCGCGCGCCGCGAGATCGGCGTCGAGGAGGTGCCGGAGGCGCCGGCCCAGCAGCTCGGCCCCGAGGCCCAGGCGGTCCTCACCGAGCGCCAGCGCGTGCTGTGGAAGCACGTGTCGACGCTGTCGCCGCGGTGCCAGGAGCTGCTCCGCGTCATCGCGTTCGCCGACCGGCCCGACTACGCCGCGATCGCGCAGGCGCTCGGCATGCCGGTCGGCAGCATCGGCCCGACCCGCGG
Organism: Terrabacter sp. NPDC000476; assembly: GCF_040300125.1. NCBI lineage: Bacteria > Bacillati > Actinomycetota > Actinomycetes > Micrococcales > Intrasporangiaceae > Terrabacter > Terrabacter sp. NPDC000476. The sequence goes on along the minus strand of NZ_JBEPDF010000002.1, from coordinate 312,252 downwards.
CCGGTGCCTCCAGAAGCTGAGGACGACCCTCGGCTCCGACCCCGGATGGGCGGCCTGACATGTCTTCTCACACCGACGCCCTCGACGACCGCGACCTCGCCAACCTCGCGCACGTGCGGGACCTCTTCGCGCACGCCGACCCGGTGCCCGGCGAGCTCGCCGAGCGGGTGAAGTTCGAGATCACGGTGCGGGCGCTGCACGCCGAGGTCGCCGAGCTGATGGACTCCGCCCTGCTCACGACGCGCGGTGCGGAGGCCGAGGCCGGGGTCGGGCAGGGGGTGGAGCCGACGCCGACCGACTCGGTGACCTTCACGGCCGCCTCGGTCAGCCTCATGGTCTCGGCCGGTCCCAGCGAGGCCGCGGACGGCGACCTCGTGCGGGTCGACGGCTGGGTGACCACCCCGGGTGCGCAGATCGAGGCGGTGACCTCCGGCGGGAGCTCTGTCGTGATTTCGGATGCGCACGGCCGGTTCGTTCTGGATGATCTACCCCATGGGCCGGTGCACTTCGTCGTGACCGACCCCGACGACAAGGACGTGCGTCCGGTCATCACCCCGACGATCCAGATCTGAGACCCGGGCCCGGGTTCGTGCGGGAGCGGGTGGCCGGCGCCTGAGGGAAGGCCGGCGGGACCATCGATCTGCTCGAGAGCGCCCGCACCCTGCGCGAGCAGGGCGCCGCAGCCAACGTGGCGGGACGCCCGGCCGAGGCGGCCCGGCAGCTCGCGGCCGCCCTCGACCAGATCGACCGCGCGGGGGGCGCCCGGCCCACGGTGGCGGCGCTCGAGCTGCGCTGCAAGACCCTCATCACGCTGGCGCTGACCGAGTTCATGCTCGAGGGCCTCGAGCCCGCCCGGCTGCGCCTGGCCGAGGCCGAGGAGGTCGTCGACGCGCTGGGTGACGACGCCCTGCGAGCGCGCCTCGACTACCAGCGGGCCAACCTGCACGGGCGGGTCGGCGACCTCGCGTCGGCGTGGGCCGGCCTCGAGGGCGCGGTGCGCCGGCTCGACGCCTTCACCGAGCAGGAGCAGTGCTCGGTCCACCTGAGCCGCGGCATGCTCGCCTTCGAGCTGCTGCGCCCGCAGGAGGCGCTCGACTCCTTCAGCGAGGCCGCGCGTCTCGCGCGCGACCTCGGTGCGCGCGAGCAGGAGTTCATGGCGCGGCACAACGAGGGGTATGCCGCCTACCTGCTCGGCGACGTGCCGCGCTCGCTCGCCGACATGGCCGATGCGGAGGAGGTCGAGGCCGACGTCTGGAAGGGCCCGGCTCGCCTCGACCGGGCGCGCGTGCTCCTCGAGGCGGGGCTCGTCAAGGAGGCGGTCGAGGCCCTCGACGCCGGCCTCGCGTCGCTGACGGGCGAGGGGCACGACCAGATCCGGGCCGAGTTCGACCTCGAGCTCGCCAGGGCCAACCGGCTGCTCGGGCGCCTTGACCTCGCAGCGGCTGCGGCAGCGGCGGCGCGGCAGGCCTACGCGCGCCTCGGGGCGACGGCCTGGGAGGCCAAGGCGGTGCTCGTCGGGCTGCTCGTCGACCTCGACCGGGAGCGCCGGGCGAGCCGGGACCCCGAGGCGGTGGCCCCGTCGGCGCTCACGGCCGCGTCGACGGCCGCGTCGACGGCCGCGTCGACGGCTGCGGCGACGGCCGACGCGCTCGTCGACACGGCCACCGAGCTCGGCGACCCGGAGCTCGCCGACGCGGCGCGGGTCGTCGCCGCGCAGGCCCTGCTGCTCGCCGGCGACGCGGCCGCCGCCAACACCCGCCTGCTCAGCCTGGAACGGGTCTCCACCGGATCGCTCTCCGACGAGCTCGACGCGGCCGCGGTCACGGCGATGACGCTCGTGGCGACCGGTGAGGCGGCACCCGCCCGGCGCATCCTCGCGCGCGCGTCGCGCCGGCTCGCCGCCGGCCAGGAGGGCAGCGCGAGCCTCGACCTGCGCACGGCCCGGGCGGTGCACGGCGCCCGCCTCGCCGAGCTCGACCTCGAGCTCGCCGTGCCACGCGGGAGCGCGGCGGTGCTCGAGGCGCTCGAGCGCTGGCGCAGCGCCACCGACCGGCTGCCCTCGCTCGGGCGGCCCGACGACGAGCGCCTCGCCCGGCTCACCGAGGCGTTGCGGGCGGTGCGCGCCCAGGCGCGCGGCGAGGCCGACCCGGCCCAGCTGCGCGAGCTCGACGAGCACGCCGCACGCCTCGAGCGCCAGATCCGCGACCGCGACTGGGCGCTCAGCCGCAGCGGCGCGGCCTCGCGGGCCGTGCCCGTGCGCGTGCGCGAGGCGCGCGACCAGCTGCTCCGGCTCGACCGCGACCTCGTCTGGTTCTTCCGCCACCGCGGACGCATCGGCGCCGTCGGGGTGGTCGGTGGCCGGGCGCACCTGCGTGACCTCATGCCCGCCGACCGGGCGGCCGAGCTCGCGCACCGCGTGCGGGCCGACCTGCGCGCGGCCGCCACGCACCACCTCGGCCCGCTGGCCGGCGCCGTGTGGTCGTCGTTGCGCAGCAGCGCGACCGAGCTCGACGACTCGCTGCTCCGGCCGTGGCGCACCGACCGGGGGCTCGTGCTCGTCGCCTCGCCGGAGCTGACGGCCCTGCCGTGGGCGCTGCTGCCGTCGATGGGCGGACGCCCCTTCACGAGCGCCCTGTCGCTCACGTCGTTCGCCCGCCGGGCGGCGGGGCGCGACGTCGCGGCGGACGCGCCGGCGGACGCGCCGGCGGACGCGCCGGCGGACGTGCCGGTGGACGTGCCGGTGGACGTGCACGTCAGCGTGGGTCCGTCGGTGCCGCGCGCCGCCGCGGAGGGGCGCGCCATCGTGCGCACGTGGGGGGCGACGGCGCGGCTCGCCGAGCCCTCCCGCCGGGGCGAGCTCGTGGCGGCCCTGGCGCGGCCCGGCATCGTCCACGTCGCCGCGCACGGCACCCACCAGCCCGAGTCGCCCCTCTTCTCCTCGCTCCAGCTGCACGACGGCCCGGTCTTCGCCCACGAGCTGCAGCCGACCGGTGTGCGCGCCGACCACGTCGTGCTGTCGGCGTGCGACGTCGGCCTCGCGTCGGCCCGGCCCGGCCACGAGTCGCTCGGCCTCGCCCTCTCGCTGCTCTCGCTCGGCGCGCGCTCGGTGGTCGCGGCCGTCGCGCCGGTGCCCGACGACGTCGCCGCGGCCGCGATGACGCGCCACCACGCGCTGCTCGCGACCGGCGTGCCGAGCGACGAGGCGCTCGCGCGGGCGGTCGCGGAGACGGAGGGTGTCGCGGCCGCCTTCCTCGGCCTCGGGGGCCAGCACCGGCCCTGAGCCCGACCCCGGCCCGACGCCCCGTCTGCCCGCGGACGTCAGGACAGGTCAGCGGACGTCAGCGGACGTCAGGAGTGGTCACGGGGTGGCGGCGCGGAGCCGGCGCATCTCCCCGCGCTTGCGCAGGGCCATCGCGAGGGCGATCCGGCGGGCGTCGATCGAGATCTCACGGAGCATGCCGGAGATGGGGTTGGTGTAGCCGACGTACCAGAGGCCCCGGGCCCCACGCGCCGTGCGGCCGCCGCTCTCGACGGGCCGGCCGCGCTCGTCGAGCACGCCCAGGTGCCCGACGAGCGGCTCGAGACCCTGGCCCCAGCCGGTGGCGAGCACGACGAGGTCGGGGGTGATCCGTGACCCGTCGGCCAGCACGACGGCGTCGCCATCGAACGCGCGCAGTGCCGCGACGGGCTCGACCGCACCGCGGCGGATCGCGTCGACGATCCCGACGTCCTGCACGGGGATCGCGTTGTCCCGCTCGACCCGGGTGAGCAGGCCGGTGTCGGGCCGCGGCAGGCCCTGGGCCGAGAGGTCGGGCACCTGGAGCCGTTCCACGACCGCGGCCGCGCGGTCGACGAAGGCGGCGGGCAGCCGCCGCACGGCGATCCCGGTGTACTGCGCGGCATACGGCCCGGTGTTGCGGCGCAGGATGTGCGGCACGGTGCGCACCGCGAGGCGCACCCGACCCGCGCCGTGCTCGACGAGGTCGACCGCGAGCTCGGTGCCGGTGTTGCCGGTGCCGACGACGAGCACGTCGCGGCCGGCGTGTGCGGCGCCGTTGCGGTAGTGCCGGGCGAGCACGACCTCGCCGGCGTAGTCCGCCAGCCCGGGCACGTCGGGCTCGCGCGGGGTGTGGTTGAAGCCCGTGGCCACGACGGCGTAGGGCGCCGTGAGGCTCGTGCCGTCCTCGAGGGTCAGCGTCCACGACCGCCCGTCGGGCGTCGGGTCGACCCGGCTGACGCCGGTGCGCAGCCGGACGTCGAGGGCGTGGTGGTCGGCGTAGAGCTCGAGGTAGCGCACGACGTCGTCGCGGGCCACCCACCGGCCCATCTCGCGTGGGATCGCGAGGCCCGGCAGGCCCGACAGCTCGCGGGGCGTGTGCAGGTGCAGCCGGTCGTAGTGCGCCCGCCACGAGCTGCCGACGCCGTCATTGCGCTCGAGCACGACGGCGTGCAGGCCGCGCCGCTGCAGGGCGGCCGCCGTCGCGAGCCCGGCGGGGCCGGCCCCGATGATGTGGGCGTCGACAGGTCGGTTCGCTCGGGTCACGCGGCGAATCTAGTCCGCCGGCGTCCGGGTCGGCGGTCCTTCGAGCACGTCGACCCCGTGGTGGAGCACCCGCACCGGGCGCAGCAGCGCCTCGACGTCCTCGTCGACCCGGCCCCGCACGACGAGGACGTCGGCGGGGGAGCCCGCTCGCAGCCGGCCCGCGCGGTCGGCGATCCCCAGGGCGTCGGAGGCCAGCCCGGTCACCATGGCGAGGGCTCGTCCGGTGGGCAGGCCGAGCTCCGCGACGAGCTGGGTGACCCCCTGCACGAGCACGTCGTGCGGCTTCGGTGGTCCGATGCCGGCGTCGGTGGAGAGGAAGCACCGGGCGCCGCTCGCGAGCAGGCCCCGCACGTGGTCGAGGATGGCCGGCATCCGGGCGGCGATGGCCGGCGGCAGCGGGCCGGGCGCCGCGCCGCCGGTCAGCGACAGCGGCGTGCCGGAGCGGACGAGGCGCTCCACGAGCTCCGGGTCCCGCGCGATGCCCTCGGCCGACATGAAGGTCGCGTGCTCGATGGTGTCGACGCCCGCCTCCAGCGCCGCGGCGATCCCGCCGGTGCCGTGCGCGTGGGCGGCGACGGGCAGCCCGAGCTCGTGCGCCGTGCGCACCAGTGACCGCACCGCCCCGGCGTCGAGCTGCGACTCGTGCGGCAGCGACCCGGGCGTCACGTTGCCCCCGGTCACCATCACCTTGACGACGTCGGCGCCCGCCGCGGCGAGCCGGGTCACTGCGGCCCGCAGCTCGGTCTCGTCGGCGCACTCGCCGCCGAGGAACCAGCAGTGCCCACCGGGAGTCGTCAGGGCCGGCCCGGCGGCGAGGACGTCGGGACCGGCCGCCGGGTCTCGCGCCAGCTCGTCGCGCAGGGCGAGGGTCACGAGGTCACGGCCCCCGAGGTCGCGCACCGTCGTGATGCCGGCGGCGAGCGCCCGCCGCGCGTTCGCGTGGCCCCGCGCGAGCAGGGCGTCGTCGTCCGCGGCCTCGTGCCAGGCCAGGGGCGCGGGCGAGCAGTCCCACGTCAGGTGCTGGTGACCGTCGACGAGCCCGGGCAGGATCGTCGCGTCGCCGAGGTCGTCGACCCGGACGTCGCCCGGGTGCTTCCGGCGCGGCCCGACCTCGACGATCCGCCGGCCGTCGACGACGACGTCGGTGCCGCCACCGCGGTCCGGGACGAACCGGTCGCCGTCGAACACCCGTCGGGCCCGCAGCACGTGCACGGCCTGCTCCCTTCGCCACTCCTCGCTCCGATGGTCCCGCCGCGAGCCGCGTCGCGCGGGCGTTTCCGCCCGACCGGGCCGGTGCTGCTCAGTCGGCGCCGACGTGCTCGCTGACCCACTCGTGGAGCGGGCGCACGGTGCGCCACGTGTCGCGCACCCGGTCCAGCGCCTCGGTCGTGGCGAGCCAGTCCGGCGCGCCGTGGTCGCGCACGACCATGAGCTCCTTGTGGCGCAACGTCTCGATGCGCGGGTGGTCGGCGGTGTACCCCCGCGGTGTCGTGCGGACCCGCTCGCCGAGCTGCTCGAAGCCCTCGGCATCGAGGGCCGTGAGGACGCGTTCGAGCGTCGTGCCGCTCGCCGGCGCGTCGACGGCGGCGCGGAATCGCTGCGTCGTCGCGGGGCTCGCGGCCCGGAACCCGCCCCCGGCCCGCAGCCCGTCGGCGCTGACCTGCACGTAGTAGCCGAGCACCGTCCCCGTCCCGACGAGCGCGCCCTGGTGGGTCTTGTACGGCGACTTGTCGGCGCTGAAGCGCACGTCGCGGTTGGGTCGGAAGAGCTTCGCCGGCCCGAACTCGTCCTCGAGCGCGTCGAGCAGGGCGAGCATCGGCTCGCGGACGTCACGGTCGTAGGCCGCCTTGTGGGCGAGCCACCAGTCACGCGAGTTGTGCTCCTCGAGCTCGGCGTAGAAGGACAGGGCGCCGGGCGGGAAACCGGCGAAGGGGTTCGGCGGGCTCATGTGGTGACTCTGACACCGGCACCGGGTTGTTAGGCAAGCCTTGCCTGTGCTTTCCTGAATTCCGTCACGTCGCTGTGGCGTAATTGCTGGGAACATCCTGAGAGAGAGGGCACGCCGTGCTCGCGAGCAACGCGCTCATCGGACTCCGTGAGGGGCTCGAGGCCGCCCTGGTGGTCGTCATCCTCGTCGCCTTCCTCGTCAAGTCCGACCGCCGCTGGGCGCTGCGCCACGTGTGGACCGGTGTCGCCGTCGCCGTGGCCCTCTCCGTCGCGCTCGGCGCGCTGCTCACCTACGGCACGAAGCAGCTGACCTTCGAGGCCCAGGAGCTCATCGGCGGCAGCGCCTCGATCCTCGCCGTCGGCTTCGTCACGGTCATGGTCTTCTGGATGAAGACCGCCTCGCGCACCATCTCGGGCGAGCTCAAGGGCAAGCTCGACCGCGCCCTCGACCTCGGCCCGTTCGCGATCGCCCTCGTCGCGTTCCTCGGCGTCGGCCGGGAGGGCCTCGAGACCGCGATCTTCTTCTACGCGACGACCGAGGCCGCCGGCGCGGGCAACAACCAGCCGCTCATCGGCTGGGTCGTCGGGCTCGCCGGCGCCGTCGTGCTCGGGTGGCTCATCTACCGCGGCGCCGTGCGGATCAACCTCGCGGTGTTCTTCCGCTGGACCGGCATCCTGCTCGTGGTCGTCGCGGCCGGCATCCTCGCCTACGGCATCCACGACCTGCAGGAGGCGCGCTTCCTGCCCGGCCTCACGACCCTGGCCTTCGACGTCAGCGCCACCGTCGACCCGGGCAGCTGGTACGCCACCCTGCTCAAGGGCATCTTCAACTTCACGCCCGCAACGACGCTGCTCCAGGCGGTCGCGTGGGCGCTCTACGTCGCCGTCGTGCTGACCCTCTTCCTGCGCCCGGCCCGCCCCACCCCGACGAGGCCCGCCGCCGCGCCCCCGGCCGGCTCGCGCCCGACCGTCGCCGCCTGACGCGCGGCACCCCTTCTCGCACCGAAGCACCTCAGGAGACCTCGCCATGCCCCGCCCTGCCCTGCCCCGCACCGTCCTGCCGCTCGCCCTGACGCTCGTCGCCGGCCTCGGGCTCGGCGCCTGCACCGACAAGCCCGCCGCCACCGCGGGCTCCACCGCCGCCGGCAGCGCCGGCGGCCCGATCACCGTCGAGGCCACCGACACCGCCTGCACGCTGAGCGCCACGACGGCCAAGGCCGGCACCGTCACCTTCCAGGTGAACAACACCGGCACCAAGGTCAACGAGTTCTACCTCTACGCCGAGGGTGACCGCATCGTCTCCGAGGTCGAGAACATCACCCCGGGCCTGACGCGCGAGCTCAAGGTCGAGATCACCGAGCCCGGCACGCTGACGACCGCGTGCAAGCCGGGGATGGTCGGCGACGGCATCCGGGCGCCGTTCACCGTGACCGGCACTGCCGCCAAGGGCAGCACCGACGCCAAGGTCGCCAAGGCCATCGCGGACTACAGGGCGTTCGTCGCCTCCGAGGCCGACGAGCTCGTCGAGGACACCGAGGGCTTCGTCGCCGCGGTCAAGGCCGGCGACGTCGCCAGGGCGAAGTCGCTCTACGCGAAGGCGCGCCACCCGTGGGAGGCCATCGAGCCCGTCGCCGAGAGCTTCGGCGACCTCGACCCCAAGATCGACGGCCGTGAGGACGTCATCGCCGACGGCATGGAGTTCACCGGCTACCACCGCCTCGAGAAGGACCTCTGGAAGGACGGCCTCCAGAAGGACTCCGGCGCCATCGCCGACCGCCTCCTCGCCGACGTCACCGAGATCGCCGCGAAGAGCAAGACGGTCGAGCCGACCGCCCTGTCCATCGCGAACGGGGCCAAGGCCCTGCTCGACGAGGTCGCGACCGGCAAGATCACCGGCGAGGAGGAGCGCTACTCGCACACCGACCTCTGGGACTTCGACGGCAACCTCGAGGGCTCGCGCCAGGCGCTCGCCGCGCTGCGCCCGGTCGTCGCCGAGCGCGACCCCGCGCTGCAGAAGGCCCTCGACGCCCGCTTCACCGAGCTCTCGAGCCTGCTGGCGAAGCACCGGGACGGCGCCGACTACGTCAGCTACACGGCCCTCACCGACGCCGACATCAAGGCGCTGACGGTCTCCCTCGACGCGCTCTCGGAGCAGGTGTCGAAGGTGCCCGGAGTCGTGGAGGCCACGTGACCGAGGGGAGCCTGAGCCGGCGCCGGCTGCTCGGCGCATCGGGCACGGCTGCCGTCGCCGGCGTCGTGGCCGGTGCCGGAACGGTGTATGCCGTGTCGCGCGGTGACGACGCCGGCGCGGCAGGCGGCGCGTCGACCGGCGCGTCGACCGTGCCCGCGCTCGACGCGTCCGTCCCGTTCCGCGGCGAGCACCAGGCCGGCATCGTCACGCCCGCGCAGGACCGCCTGCACTTCGTCGCGCTCGACGTGGTGACGAAGGATCGCGAGCAGCTGCGGGCGCTCCTCGAGGAGTGGACGCGAGCGGCCGAGCGGATGACCGCCGGCGCGGAGGCGGCACCCGGCGGCCTCGTCGGCGGCGGCCCCAACCGCGCGCCCGAGGACACGGGTGAGGCCTACGGGCTGCCGGCATCCGGCCTCACCGTCACCATCGGCTACGGCCCCTCGCTCTTCGACGACCGGTTCGGCCTCGCGTCGAAGCGGCCGGCCGCCCTGCGCGAGCTCCCCGCCTTCACCGGCGACCAGCTCGACCCGCGCCGCACCGGCGGCGACCTCTGCATCCAGGCGTGCGCGAACGACCCGCAGGTCGCGGTGCACGCGGTGCGCAACCTCGTGCGGCTCGGCTTCGGTGTCGTGGCCGTGCGGTGGTCGCAGCTCGGCTTCGGCCGCACGTCGTCGACCTCGACCGCGCAGGCCACCCCGCGGAACATGTTCGGCTTCAAGGACGGAACCAACAACCTCAAGGCCGAGGAGCCCGAGGGCCTCGCGCAGCACGTGTGGGTGGCGCCCGACGACGAGACCGGTGGCGGCGCGTGGATGGCCGGCGGCTCCTACCTCGTCGCCCGCCGCATCCGCATGCACGTCGAGGTGTGGGACCGGACGAGCCTGCAGGAGCAGGAGGACGTCATCGGTCGCGACAAGAAGGAGGGCGCGCCGCTCGGCGCCACCCGGGAGTTCGACACCCCCGACTTCGCGCGGAAGGGGCCGGACGGCGCGCCCGCGATCCCGGTGACCGCCCACGTGCGCCTCGCCCATGAGAGCCACCTCGGCGGCATCCGCCTGCTGCGCCGGGGCTACAACTTCACCGACGGCTCCGACGGCGTCGGGCACCTCGACGCCGGCCTCTTCTTCCTCGCCTACATGCGCGACCCCGGGCGGCAGTTCGTGCCGATGCAGCGCGCGCTCGCCAAGGCAGACGGGCTGAACGAGTACATCGAGCACAACGGCTCGGCCGTCTTCGCCTGCCCGCCCGGCCTGGCCGACGGGGAGCACTGGGGGCAGGCGCTGTTCGCCTGACCCTCAGCCGGTACCGATGCGCCCGGCGATGATGCTCGTGACGACGACCGACGTGATGGTCACGGTCGCGAAGCCGGCGATGATCATCTTCGGCAGGATCGCGTGCTCGATGGCCGCGACCTCCTCGGGCGTCTCGCCGGCGGCCTTGGCGGCCTCCTGCGACAGGATCATCGTGCCGGGGAAGCCGAAGAGCGACGTGAGCCCGATGGAGACCGACATCGGCACGCTGTAGCCGAGCAGCCGGCCCACGAGCGCCGAGGCCCCGGCGATGCCGGCCACCCCGAAGACGAAGGCGAGCAGCAGCGGCAGGGCGAGGGCGCCGACGTCCGCCGGCTGCACGGTGGCGAGCGGGCCGAAGACGAGGATCATGATCGCGAGCATCATGAGGCCGAACGCGTCGATGCCCGAGAGCATCGCCGGCTTGAAGATGCCGGCCGTGCGCAGCCCGATGCCGAAGAGCAGGGCCACGACGAAGGTGTTGAGGATGCCGTCGGTGAGGTGGTTGACGCCGAGGCTGGCGAGCACGACGAGGCCGACGACGAAGAGGGTGCCGGGCGTCGTGCGCAGGGCGGCGGGCAGCCTCGAGGTCTCCGCCGCCGCCGCCGACTCCTCCACCTCCACCGGCGCGAGGTTGCCCGCGCGGAACTCACCCCGGAGGCGGGTCGCCTCGCGCCGCAGCAGGATCGAGGTGAGCGGGAAGCCGACGAGGCCCTGCAGCGCGGCGATGAGCACGGGGAAGACGGCGATGCTCGTCAGGCCCACGCCGAGGGCCGCCTCCTGGACGATGAGGACCGAGATGGTGCCGCCGCTCAGGGCGCCGGTGCCGGCGACGACGAAGTCGAGGGCCTGCGCGTAGCCGTCCTCGGCCGCGCCGCTGATCCGGTCGCCGAAGAGCAGCCCGGCGACGAGGAGCATGACCCCGATGCCCACGACGGTGGCGACGCCGATGACGAACGTCTTCCACTGCGCCTTGAACTCGTCGAGGCTGATCATCGTGCCGAGGTGGACGATGATGAAGCCCACGACGACCCCTGCCAGCCCCAGCAGCGACGAGCTCGCGAGGAGGTCCTCGGGGAAGACGTCGGTGAGGAAGCCGACGAGGAAGATGATCGAGGCGACGAAGAGCGACGAGAGCAGCGACTTCGTCCTCTTCGCCACGAGGTCGCTGACCGTCCACACGAGCATGACGATGACGAACGCCAGAACCGGGTTCATGCCGCCCAGCCTCGCGCAGCCCCCCGGGCGGCGCGTCATCCCCACAGGGTGACTCGGCAGGCTCCGGTCAGGTGAGGCTGACCCGCACCGTCAGGGTGCCCGGGCGCACGCGCGCGCTCACCTCGGTGGCCTCGCCGATGACGTTGCCGTCGATCTGCACCGGCACCGGGCGGTCGGTGCGCACGCGGACCTCCTTGCACACCTTGTGGTCGAGCGTCGGGTGGCCCTTGCGCTGCCGCGTCGCGACGCGCGTCGCGACCGGCACCCAGCCGACGACGCCGCGCGGCGAGGCGATGACGGCGTCGAGCTGCCCGTCGTCGACGCGGGCGTTCGGCATGAGCACGAGCCCGCCGAGCAGGCGTCCGCAGTTGCCGATGACGACCATCCGGGCTCGGCGACGGAACTCGAGGTCGTCGTCGACCTTGACGCCGATGCGGAACTCGGGCGACACGAGGTGCTTGAGGCCCGAGACCATGTACGCCGGCCAGCCGACCTTGGCCTTGAGGTTCTCGTTCGTGCCCGCCATGATCTGCGCGTCCATCCCGATGCCGCTCATGACGAGGAAGTGGTGCGTCTCGGGCACGTCGCCCGCGTCGCCCGCGCCGTCGGCCGCGTCACCGGTCGGGACCGCGCCGACGACGAGCTCGCCGACGTCGATGCGCCGGTTGCGACCCGTCAGCGCGACCGCGACGGCCGACTCGAGCGCGACCGGCAGGTCGAGGTTGCGGGCCAGCAGGTTGCCGGTGCCGGCGGGGAGGATGCCGAGCGGGGTCTCCGTGCCGACGAGGGCGCTCGCGACGTTGCGCACCGTGCCGTCGCCGCCGAGGGTGCAGACGACGTCGACGCCGTCCCGCACCGCCTGCGCGGCCTGGCCCTGGCCCGGGTCCTCGACCGTCGTCTCGTAGAAGAGCGGCTCGCCCCACCCGTTCGCGACGCACGTCCCCGAGATGCGGGCGCGCACCGCGGGCAGGTCGGCGAACTTCGTCGGGTTGATGACGACGCCGGCGCGCTTGACCGGCACCGGGGTCTCGTCGTCGCCGTTGCGGAAGTGCGCGCGCGGTGGGCGCGGGCGGCGGCGCAGCGTCGCCGCCGACTCCGGCGCGACGCGGGTCAGGACCACCCCTCCGACGACCAGCGCCAGCACGACGAGGCCGGCGATGATCCACGGCAGGTAGTCCTTGAGCACGAAGACATACGGTATCGCCCGCCTGCGCCCTCCCCGAACCCGCGCCGTCGGGCCGGCGCCGCCGCCCTGCGCCACCGCCCTACGCTGGGCGCATGACCGAGCCCACCGACCCCGGGCCCTCGACCCCCGACGCCGCCGACTGGACGTGGGTGCTGCGGCGGCCCTGCCCCGACTGCGGCTTCGACGCCGACGCGCTCGCGGTGGAGCAGGTGCCGGCGTTCCTGCGCGACGCCGGCCGCAGGTATGCCGTCCGGCTCGACCGCGACGACGCGCGCACCCGCCCCGCCCCCGGCGTGTGGTCGCCGCTCGAGTACGCGTGCCACGTGCGCGACGTCTGCGACGTCATGCGGGGCCGGCTCGGGCAGGTGCTCGCCGGCGGCGGCGACACCGTGCACTTCGCCGACTGGGACCAGGACGCGACGGCGCTCGAGCGGCAGTACTGGCGGGCCGACCCCGAGGTCGTGGCGCGCGAGGTCGTCGCGGCGTGCGACGCGGCGGCGGCGGCATACGGCCTGCCGGAGGGTACGCAGTGGGCGTGGCCCGCCCGGCGCAGCAACGGCTCGGCGTTCACGGCCCGCACGCTCGCCCTCTACTTCGCCCACGACATCCGCCACCACCTCCGGGACGTGACCGCATGACCCTGCCCATCGACGTGCCGCTCCGGCTGCCCGACGCCCGCACCCCCGACCCGCACGACGCGCCGCCGATCCGCTGGGGCGTGCTCGCGCCCGGTGGCATCGCGCGCACCTTCGCCGACGCGGTCGCCGTCGGCACCGCGTCGTCGGTCGTCGCGGTCGGGTCGCGCAGCCGCGAGCGGGCCCAGGACTTCGCCGACGAGTTCGCGATCCCGCGCGCCCACGGGTCCTACGAGGAGCTCGTCGCCGACGACGAGGTCGACGCCGTCTACGTCGCCTCGCCGCACTCCGAGCACCGCGACCACGCCCTCCTCGCGATCGGCGCCGGCAAGCCGGTGCTCGTCGAGAAGGCCTTCACCCGCAACGCCGCCGAGGCGCGCGAGGTGCTCGACGCCGCTTCGGCAAAGGGCGTGCTCGTCGTCGAGGCGATGTGGAGCCGGTTCCTGCCGCACTACGACGTCGTGCGCCACGTCGTCGAGACCGGCCTCGTCGGCGAGCTCGTCGCCGTCTTCGCCGACCACGGGCAGCGCCTCTTCCCCGACGGCCCGGCCCGGCTCTCGCAGCCCGAGCTCGCCGGCGGCGCGCTGCTCGACCTCGGCGTCTATCCCGTGTCGTTCGCCGACCTCGTGCTCGGTGCGCCGACGTCGGTCTCGGCCACGGGCACGCTCACCGACCTCGGCGTCGACGCGACGTCGACCGTCACGGTCACGGGTGCCGGGGGTGCGCACGGCGTGCTGTCGTGCACGATGTCGGGCGTCACGCCCTGCACCGCCGTCGTCGCCGGCACCGAGGCGCGCCTCGAGCTGTCCGGCTCCTTCTACGGCGCCGGCTCGACGATCCGGCTCGTCGACCGCTCGAACGCGGTCGTCGACGAGCGGGTGGGCGGGCTGCCGGAGGACGTGCGGGGCTTCTCCTACGAGGCCGCCGAGTTCGCCCGCTGCCTCGTCGCCGGCGAGACGGAGTCGCCGCTCGTGCCGCACGCCACCACGGTGCGCGTCATGGAGACCATGGACGCCGTCCGTCGCCAGGTGGGGGTCGTCTACCCCGGCGAGTGACGGCCGCCGAGGCCGTGCGGCGATGCAACCGATCGGGCGGGTCGGGCAGTCATACTGCTGCCACCACCCACCACTGAGACCCAGGGGCCCGCATGATCAGTGACGAGTTCGGATCCTTCGACCAGCTGGCATCGGGTCCGCCGACGATCTTCCTCGTCTTCTTCGGGCTCATCGCGACGACCGTCGTGGCGATCTTCGCCTTCACGATCGTCAAGGGCGTGGCGCAGTGGCGCTCGAACCAGTCGGCGCCGCTGCGCAGCACCGAGGCGCTCGTCGTGTCGCGGCGCACCGACGTGACCCGACGCAGCCACGAGGGCGCGTCGACCTCGTCGAGCACGTCGTACTTCGTCACCTTCGAGGAGCCGTCGGGCGAGCGGCGCGAGCTGCGGGTCTCCGGCCCGGACTACGGCCTGTTCGCCGAGGGCGACCGCGGGCACCTCATGCACCAGGGCACCCGCTACAAGGGCTTCACCCGCCAGGAGGCGGTCAGCGACGGCCGTTGAGCGGGCGGGTGCGGGCCCGCCCGCCCGCGCCGGACGGCATACGGCCCCGGCCCGGTGGGCTTTTCAGGCGCCGCTCGCGTTGGGGTCGCGCCACCGACGCTCGAAGGGCAGCCGCCACGTGAAGGGCGCGACGAGCTGGTGGATCTGGTTCGGGCCCCACGTGCCCGGGTCGTAGGGGCGCACGATCGGCGGGTTGTCGAGCAGCGGCTGGCTGATCTCCCAGAGGCGCTCGATGCCCTCGGCCGACGTGAAGAGGGTGCGGTCACCGCGCGCGGCGTCGTAGATGAGCCGCTCGTAGGCCTCGAGCACGGCGCCCGCCCAGTGCGTCTCCTGCATGGAGAACTGCATCGAGAGCTTGTCGAGCTTCATGCCGGGGCCGGGGCGCTTGCCGTAGAACGACAACGACATCCGGGCCTTGTCGGCGAGGTCGAAGGTGAGGTGGTCCGGCCCGTTGTCGCCGACACCCGAGCCGGCGGGGAACATCGAGCGTGGCGGCTCCTTGAAGGCGATCGAGATGATGCGGGCGCCCTCGGCGAGGCGCTTGCCGGTGCGCAGGTAGAAGGGGACCCCGGCCCAGCGCCAGTTGTCGACGTAGCACTTGAGCGCGACGAAGGTCTCGGTCTGGCTCTCCGGCGTGACGCCCGGCACGTCGCGGTAGCCGACGTACTGGCCGCGCACGACGTCGTGCGGCTCGATCGGCGACATCGAGCGGAAGACCTTGTTCTTCTCCTCGCTGATCGCGTGCGGTTCGAGGGCCGTCGGCGGCTCCATCGCGGTGAAGGCGAGCACCTGGAAGAGGTGCGTCACGACCATGTCGCGGTAGGCGCCGGTGCTCTCGTAGAAGTCGGCGCGCTGGGCGAGCCCGAGCGTCTCCGGCACGTCGATCTGGACGTGGTCGATGTGGTTGCGGTGCCAGATCGGCTCGAAGAGACCGTTCGCGAAGCGGAACGCGAGGATGTTCTGCGCGGCCTCCTTGCCGAGGAAGTGGTCGATGCGGAAGATCTGCTCCTCGTCGAAGACCTCGTGCAGCTCGGCGTTGAGCGCGCGGGCGCTCGCGAGGTCGGTGCCGAAGGGCTTCTCCATGATGATGCGGCTGCGCTCGACGAGCCCGGCCTCGGCGAGCTGGTGCACGACGGCGAGGGCGGCCTTGGGCGGCACCGAGAGGTAGTGCAGACGCCACGCGTCCGGGCCGAGGATCGCCTCGGACTCGTCGACCGCGGCCCGGATGCCCTGCGGCCCAAGGCTGCCCGGCACCCAGTGGATGCGGTCGGCGAACTCGCGCAGGTCGTCGTCGGTGACGTCGTGGCTCGAGTGCTCACGGATCGAGGCGAAGACGAGCTCGATGAACTCGTCGCGGCTCAGCTCGTCGAGCGAGGTCGCGACGACCCGCAGCCCCTCGAGCAGCTGCGACTCGTGCAGGTGCAGCATCCCGGGCAGCAGCTTGCGCTTGGCGAGGTCTCCGGTGGCGCCGAAGAGGACGACGGTGGTGGCGGGCATGGGTCCAGCGTGGCGCAGATCGGGCGTCCGCGGGAGGTGCGCCACCCCGCTCCTGCGATTGGGCGGCGCCGGCGAGCCGCGAGCCCTACGCTCGGAGCATGCTCATTCTCGGCATGATCCTCTTCGGCATGCTCGTCGGCGCGGCCGCCCAGCTCATCCTGGGCCGTGAGGGCAGGAGCATCGACTGGACGATGGCGATCGTCGCCGGCCTCGTCGGCTCGTTCGTCGGTGGCCTCCTCTCGAGCCTCCTCGCGGGCGACGGCATCGCGCTGCGCCCCAGCGGCATCATCGGCTCGATCGTCGGCGCCGTCATCGTGACGGGTGTGTGGCGCTGGAGCCGCACCCGCAGCGTCACCCGCTGACAGGGCCCAGACGTCGGGCTGGGGTCCCCTGGACGCGATCACCGGCGCGATGGTGCCCGCGGCGACTCGCCCCGTGTCAGAGGGCCTGGACCCGCACGCGTCCGCGAGCGACCGTCCACCGGTGGGTGAGGCGTATGCCGTCGAGCAGGCTCTCGTCGTGGCTGACGACGAGCACGGTGCCACCGAAGGCCGCCACGGCCGCCTCGAGCTGCTCGATGGCGTCGACGTCGAGGTGGTTCGTCGGCTCGTCGAGCACGAGGAGGTTGACCTCACGGCCCTGGAAGAGCGCCATGAGCGCACGCGTGCGCTCGCCCATCGACAGGCTCCTCGCGGGGCGAGCCACGTGGTCGGAGCCGAGCCCGAACTTCGCGAGCAGCGTGCGCACGTCGGCGACCGGCCACTCCCTCGCGGTCTTCGGGTGGGGTCCGAGCTCGCGGCGCACGACGTCGAGCACCGTCGCGTCGTCGTCGAGCAGGTGCCGGCGCTGGTCGATGACGCCGACCTCCACGCGCGTGCCGAGAGCCTGCCGGCCGGACTGGAGCGGCAGGTCGCCGAGCAGCGCCGCGAGCAGGGTGGTCTTGCCCGAGCCGTTGTCGCCGACGAGGGCGATCCGGTCGCCCCGGCCGACGGCGAGGCTCACCGGGCCGAGCCGGAAGCCCTGCCGCTCGACGACCGCCTCGGAGAGGGTCGCGACGAGGTCGGCCGACGGGCGCCCCTCGGTGATGGCGTAGCGCAGCTGCCACTCCTTAAGGGGCTGCTCCACGGCGTCGAGCCGCTCGGCCGCACGTTCGAGCCGGCCGCCCTTGGCCGCCTGGCGGTCGGCACGCGCCTTGTGCTTCTCGCGGATGTGCTTGTCGGGCTCCTTCCCGGCGGCGACGTTGCGCCGGCCCCGGTCTGCCCAGTCGTGGCGCTGGCGTGACTGCGCCAGCAGCGAGTCGCGCTCGGCGGCATACCCCTCGTACGCCTCCCAGGCGTGCGCGCGGGCGAGGCGGCGCTGCTCGACGAAGGCGCTCCAGCCGCCGGTGTAGTGGCCGATGCGCTGCTGCTTCACGTCGAGCTCGACGACGCTCGTGGCGACCGCGTCGAGGAAGGCGCGGTCGTGGCTCGCGATGAGGATCGGGCCCTCGTGCGCCGTGACGAAGTCGGCGACGAGGGTGAGGCCGCGGGCGTCGAGGTCGTTGGTGGGCTCGTCGAGCAGGAGCACGTCGTACTGGCTGAGCAGCACCGCGACGAGGCAGGCGCGAGCGGCCTGCCCGCCCGAGAGCGTCCCGAGCGGCCGGTCCGGCGAGACGGTGAGCCCGACGCGCGCCGCCACCTCGGGCAGGCGCTCGTCGAGGTCGGCCGCGCCGAGGGCCAGCCACCGCTCGAGGGCCGCGGCGTAGCGGTCCTCGCTGCCGTCGGCACCGGCTGCGATCGCGGCCGACGCCGCTTCGAGCTCGGTGTCGGCCGCGGCGACGCCCGTGCGGCGACGGGCATACGTCAGCAACGTCTCCGCGGGGTCGGGCACGACCTGCGGCAGCCAGCCGATCGTGGCGTCGCCAGGCGCGAGGCGGATCGTCCCGGCGTCGACGGGCAGCTCGCCGGCGACGGTGCGCATGAGCGTCGACTTGCCGGAGCCGTTCGGGCCGACGACGGCCACGACGTCACCGTCGGCGAGGGTTAGGTCGAGGCCGGAGAAGAGGGTGCGTGCGCCGAAGGCGACGTCGACACCGGAGAGGGTGAGGGTCGTGGACATGGGAGTTCCTGGGTGCTCGGCAGGGCCCCGGCACTGGCACCGGACGGTCGTCGACGGGGGCAGTGCGCGGGCGGGCTCGGGGCGTCAGGAGATCCACACGGGAGCGACCGTATGCGCACGCAGCCACACCCGTCCACCGACTTTCCCGGCGGGCGGGCGACGGGCGGCGGCTGGGACTGCGCCGGGGCACGATTGTGGCCGGCATACGGGCTGGTGGGCGGCTGGAAGTGCGCCAGGGCGCACGTGTGGCGGGGGTTCGGGTCGCCGAGCGGCTGGAACTGCGCCAGGGCGCGGTTGCGGCCGGCGGCTGGAAGTGCGCCGGGGCGCGGTTGTGGCCGGCATACGGGCTGGTGGGCGGCTGGAAGTGCGCCGGGGCGCACGTGTGGCGGGGGTTCGGGTCGCCGAGCGGCTGGAACTGCGCCCGGGCGCGGTTGCGTCCGGCATACGGGCGGGTGGGCGGCCGGAACTGCGCCGGTGCGCGGTTGTGGCCGGCATACGGGCTGGTGGGCGGCTGGAAGTGCGCCGGGGCGCACGTGTGGCGGGGGTTTGGGTCGGCGGGCGGCTGGGAGTGCGCCGGGGCGCGGTTGCGGCCGGCATACGGGCGGGTGGGCGGCGGGAAGTGCGCCGGGGCGCGGTTGTGGCCGGCATACGGGCGGGTGGGCGGCGGGAAGTGCGCCGGGGCGCGGTTGTGGCGGGCGGGCGGGTCAGGTGAGGCCGGCGTCGTGGACGGTGATGGCGATCTGGACGCGGTTGTCGGCGCCGAGCTTGTCGAGCACGCGGGAGACGTGCGCCTTGACCGTCGGCACGGAGAGGTGCAGCTCGCGGGAGATGTCGGCGTTGGACAGGCCGCGGCCGATCGCGAGGGCGACCTCGTGCTCGCGCTCGGTGAGGGCCGCGAGCCGGGTCGAGGCGTCACCGCGCCGCACGTCGGCACCGTCGCCCGGCCCCGACCCGCCCGCCGGCCCGGCCACGTGCGCGATGAGCGTGGCCGTGACGCTCGGGGAGAGGATCGGCTCACCGGCGGCGACGAGCCGCACCGCCTCGACGAGGCGTCGGGGCTCGGTGTCCTTGAGCAGGAAGCCGTGCGCCCCGGCGCGGAGGGCCTGCACGACCATGTCGTCCGCGTCGAACGTCGTCAGCACGATGACCCGCAGCTCGCGGCCGCGGGCGGCGCGCACCGCCCGGGCGGCCGGGGTCATGAGGGCGCGGGTCGTCTCGAGCCCGTCGCGCCGCGGCATGCGGATGTCCATGAGCACGACGTCGGGCTCGTGGGCGTCGACGACGCGCTCGCCCTCGAGGCCGTCCGCCGCCTCCGCGACGACCTCCAGGTCGGGGGCGCCGCCGAGGATCATCCGCAGCCCCGCCCGCACCAGCGCGTCGTCGTCGACGAGCACGACGCGCGTGCGCCCCTGGTCCCCGCTCATCCGGACCACGGTAGCCGGGCCCTGACGACGAAGTCGCCCGCCCGGTCGGGGCCGTAGGTCAGCTCCCCGCCCGCGAGCACGGCCCGCTCGGTGAGGCCGAGCAGCCCGAGCCCCGCACCCGTGGCGACGAGCCCGGCCCGTCGGTCCGCCCCGCCGGTCGCCCCGACGTCGTCGACCGTGCTCGACGCCCGGCCGGCCGGCACGGGGTTGCGCACGACGACGCGCACGGCGTGGTCGGTCGAGCCCTGCTCCGGAGCGGTCGTCACGACCACCCGCACGAGGGCGCCCGGCGCGTGCTTGCGGGCGTTCGTCAGGCACTCCTGCACGATCCGGTATGCGTTGCGCGAGACCTGGTCGGGCACCCCGTCGAGCGCCCCGGAGCGTTCGAGCAGCACCCGCTCGCCCGCCGTCGTCGCATCGGCGACGAGGCCGTCGAGGTCGCACAGCGTCGGCTGGGGCGGCTGCGGGAGCGACGACGAGCCGTTCGTGCCAGTCGGGTCGCCCGGCACGTCGCGGAGCACGCCGAGCACCGCCCGCAGCTCGGTGAGCGCCCGGTTGGCGCTGTCGCGGACGATCTCCGCGGTCGCGGCGACCTCGGCCGGGGTGAGGTCGGTGCGGTAGGTGAGCGCCCCGGAATGCATGGCCACCAACGAGATCCGGTGGGCGAGCACGTCGTGCATCTCGCGCGCGATGCGGGCCCGCTCGGCGAGCTGCGCCTGCACGACACGCATCGCCTGCTCGCGCTCGGCGGTCAGCGCGCGCTCGTGCAGCGACGCGACGAAGGCCCGGCGCTCGCCGACGGCCCAGCCGATGGCGACGCTGACGGCGTAGCTGAGCGCGCCGATGACGACGTTGGTCAGGGTCACCGCCTCGGGCTCGGTCGGGTAGACGACGGCGTGCACCCAGCCGGCCGCCATCCAGAACGGCGCGACGAGCGCGAGCTCGCGCCACCGGCGCCGGGTGGCGAGCGAGACGAGCGCCACGACCGACGCGCCGATCCCGACCGACGAGCAGCCCGAGACGACCGTCGTCACGAGGGCGACGAGCAGCGGCCACCGGCGGCGCCACAGCAGCAGCACCGTCAGCGCGATGCCGACCGCGAGGTCGACGAGCAGCCAGTCCTTGCCGAACCGGGGGTCGATGCCGAGGTCGTCGAGCTGCACCTGCACGGAGGCCCAGATCGCGAGGCCGAAGAGGAGCGCGACGCCGAGCCGCCACGTCTCGCCCCAGACGTGGCCGGACCGGGTGCGGGCGATGCGGGGCAGGGGCACCGGCACAGCGTAGGTGCGCCGGAGGGGCGAGGGCATCCGACCAAGGTCGCGGACCGGGCGCCGGGGGAGGGGCGACCCTGAGCGTGCACCCTGACTCCGGTCAGGGTCGTCTACGACCAAGGTAGGGGTCCGAATCAGGCTTGTGACGGATGTGCGGGGGTGGGCCGGGCCGACAGGCTGGGGCCCATGATCACAGTGGAACGACTCACCAGGCGTTACGGCCCGTTCACGGCCCTCGACGACGTCTCGTTCGAGGTGAAGCCCGGGCTCGTCACCGGCTTCCTCGGGCCGAACGGGGCCGGCAAGACGACGGCGATGCGCATCATGGCGGGTCTCACCCCCGCCACCTCGGGACGCGCGACGGTGCTCGGCAAGCCGTATGCCGCCCTGCCGAACCCGGGCCGCCACGTCGGCCTCCTCCTCGACGCCTCCGCGCAGCACGCCGGCCGCACCGGCCGCGAGGTGCTGACGCTGGGCGCCATCCTCATGGGCGTCGGCAAGCCCCGCGTCGACGAGATGCTCGAGCTCGTCGGCCTCACCGAAAAGGAGGCGAACCGGCGGGTGCGCAACTACTCGCTCGGCATGCGCCAGCGGCTCGGCATCGCGCACGCGCTCCTCGGCGACCCCGAGGTGCTCATCCTCGACGAGCCGGCCAACGGCCTCGACCCGGCGGGCATCCGCTGGATGCGCGACCTGCTCCGCGGCTACGCCGACGAGGGCGGCACGGTGCTGCTCAGCTCGCACCTACTCAACGAGATTGAGCGCGTCGCGGACGAGATCATCGTCATCGGCCACGGCAGGATCGTGGCGCAGGGCACGAAGGACGAGCTCCTCGCCGGCGCCGGCACGTTCACCCGGTCGACCGACGACGAGGCGCTCATGGGCGCCCTCGCCGAGCAGTCGATCGTCGCCGAGCGCACCCCGACCGGCGGCCTGCAGGTCGACGCCGAGCCGATCGTCGTCGGTCGCGTCGCCCTGGCGGCGCAGGTCGTCCTGACCGAGCTGCGCGGCGCCGACAGCCGGGGTCTCGAGGAGATGTTCCTCGACCTCACGGCCGACGCCGCCCGAGAGGGGGTGGCGGCATGAGCACCGCACCCACGACCACGACGGCCGGCGCCGCGCGCCCGGCCCCCGTCTCGAAGTCCGCCGAGTCGGCGCTGCCCGCCACCGCGAAGGTACCGAGCCGCATCCGGGGCGAGCGCCCCACGGGCAGGGTGCCCTTCGGGCGCCTCGTGCACGTCGAGCTGCGCAAGATGCTCGACACCCGAGCCGGCCGCTGGCTGCTCATCGGCATCGCCGTGATCATCGCGGTCGCACTGACGATCATGTTCTTCGACAACGGTGGCGACCACCCGTACGGGCTCTACCTCCAGGCGACGACGATGCCGATGGCGCTCATCCTCCCGGTCGTCGGCATCCTCGCCGTCACCTCGGAGTGGAGCCAGCGCACCGCCCTCGTCACCTTCGGCCTCGAGCCCCGCCGCCCGCGCGTGGCGTGGTCGAAGACCGTGGCCGCCCTGCTCATCGGCGTGGCGGCGTTCGCCCTGTCGCTCGTGCTCGCCGGCATCGCGCACCAGTCGGCCATCACCTTCCGTGGCATCCCCGCCGACTGGTCGGTGGAGGGTCTCGTCCTGCTCGGGGCGGGCGCCTACGTGCTGCTCGGGATGGCCCAGGGCCTCGCCTTCGGCATGCTGCTGAAGAACACCCCGGCCGCCATCGTGCTCTTCTTCGTGCTGCCGACCGCGTGGTCGATCCTCGGCGCGATGGTGTCGTGGCTGCAGGACGCCGCCGTCTGGCTCGACCTCAACCAGACGATGAACCCCCTCTTCGAGGGCTCGCTCACGGGCGAGCAGTGGGCCCACCTGGGCACGTCGGTCGCGGCGTGGGTCGTCGCGCCGCTCGCCGTCGGCATCTGGCGCCTCACGCGCGCCGAGGTCAAGTAGCGCCTGGACCACCGGACGAGCGGCCCCTCCACGTGGTGACCCCACGGGGAGGGGCCGCTGCACGTCATCCCGGCGCGTCATTCCGGCGCGTCATTCCGGCGCGACCGGCCGCCGAGCGCGAATCGGGACACTCCGGCCAGTTGCCGGGAACCGGTGACCCTGCGGCGACGCCGGTCCTACCGTGGCTGGGTCGGGGGATGACCGAACAGGGAAGTCCATGATCACGAGAACAGTGCTCCGTCGCCTTGCCGGAGTCGGTGTCGTGGCAGTGGCCGCAGGCTCCGCGGGAGTCTCCTCCGTCGCTGCCCATGAGCGCCCGACGCCGACCCACGCACCGGAGGTCGTCGCCTCCGGTCTCAACGCGCCTCGCCAGCTGGCCTTCAGCCCGGGCGGCGCGCTCTACGTCGCCGAGGCCGGCACCACGGGAACCTCGGGGTGCCAGCCGAGTCCCCTCGACCCCGCCGTGCAGGCCTGCGTCGGGCTGACCGGCTCGGTCGCCCGCATCGGCCACGCGGGCCGGGTCACCCGGGTCGTCACCGGCCTGCCGTCCGCCGGCACCCCCTCGGAGCCGCTCGGCCCCGCCGACCTCGTCTTCACCGGCACGCACCGCTTCGCCCTGACGATCGGGCTCGGGGGTGACCCGGCGTACCGGACCGGCTTCGGCCCCCAGGGATCCCGTCTCGGCACGCTCGTCCAGGTCGACCTGAGGTCGGGCCACCACCGCGCCCCGCGGGTGACGAAGCTCGCCGACCTCACCGGCTACGAGGCGCGGGTCAACCCCGACGGCACCGACGTCGACAGCAACCCGGTCGGGCTGGCCCGCTCACGTGGCGGGTTCGTCTACGCCGACGCGGGCGCGAACGCCGTCAACTCGACCCGGCACGGCGGTTCGACCGTCGCGGTGCTCGCCCCGGTGCCGACGACGCAGCCGTCGCCCGTCGGCCCTCCCGGGTTCCCCGCGGACGCCGTGCCCACCGACGTCGTCAAGGGCCCGGACGGCGCCTGGTACGTCTCCCAGCTCGTCGGCTTCCCGTTCGAGAAGGGCGCCTCGACGATCTGGCGCGTCGTGCCGGGGCACGCGCCGACGGCATACGCCACCGGACTGACGAACGTCACGTCGCTCGCCTTCGACCACCACGGGCGGCTCTACGCGGTCGAGATCGCCGCGGACGGGCTGCTGTCCGGCCCGATCGGCGCCCTTGTGCGGGTGCGGCCGGGGTCGACCGCGCCGGAGGTCGTCGCCGGCGGCCTGTTCGCGCCGTACGGGCTCGCGCTGCGCGGCCACCACGCGTACGTGACGACCCACAGCACCGAGCCCGGTGCGGGGCAGGTCGTCAAGATCGACCTCTGAGGCCGCGGCCTCGGGTCGGACGTCGCCGACGCGGGTCGGGTGGCCACTTCCGGGGGGAATGGCCACCCGACCCGCGGGTGTCGGCTCACGCGCGGGCGTCAGCTCGACGCGTGGGTCTTGCTCTCGACGACCGGGTCCTCGACGACCTTGGCGTCGTCGGCGTCGCCACCGGGGTTCGGGGCCCCGAGACCGGCCCGCACGAGCTCCTCGATCTGCTTGCCCGTGTCGGGGTCGACGTTCTTCCAGTAGTCGAAGGCCCGCTCGAGCACGGGCGACTTCACGCCGCCGAGGAGGTGGCCGGCGACGGTCTCGACGAACGCCTCGCGCTGCGCGTCGTCCCACACGTCGCGCACGAGCTGCCCGGCCTGGCCGAAGTCGTCGTCGTCCTCGCGCAGCGTGTAGGCCTGGCGCACCATGGCGCCGTCGGTCTCCCAACCCTCCTCGACCTCGCCGACCTCGTCGGCGTAGCCTCGGCCCTCGCTGTTCGGCGCGTAGACCGGGGCGTCGCCCCGGTGGTCGTACGCCATCGGCCCGTCCTGCGTGTACGTGTTGAGGTCCTCGACGCGCGGGCGGTTGACCGGCAGCTGGAGGTAGTTCGGGCCGATGCGGTAGCGGTGCGTGTCGCTGTAGGCGAAGACCCGGCCGAGCAGCATCTTGTCCGGCGAGAAGCCGATGCCCGGGACCGTGGCGGACGGCTCGAAGGCCGCCTGCTCGATCTGGGCGAAGAAGTTGTCGGGGTTGCGGTTCAGCGTCATCGTGCCGACCTCGATGAGCGGGTAGTCGCTGTGCGGCCACACCTTCGTCAGGTCGAACGGGTTGAGGTGGTAGGTCTTCGCGTCCTCGTAGGGCATCGCCTGGATCGAGAGGGTCCAGCTCGGGAAGTCGCCCGCGTCGATGGCCTCGTAGAGGTCGCGGCGGTGGTGGTCGGCGTCCTGGCCCGCGATGCGCTCGGCCTCCACGCCGGTCAGGCCCTCGACGCCCTGGTTGCTGTGGAAGTGGTACTTGACCCAGTGCTTCTCGCCGGCCTCGTTGATCCAGAGGAAGGTGTGGCTGCCGTAGCCGTTCATGTGGCGGAACGTCTTCGGGATGCCGCGGTCGCCCATGAGGTAGGTGACCTGGTGGGCCGACTCCGGGTTGAGGCTCCAGAAGTCCCACTGCATGTGGTTGTCGCGTAGGCCGGAGCCGCCGCGACGCTTCTGGCTGCGGATGAAGTGCGGGAACTTCATCGTGTCGCGGATGAAGAACACGGGCGTGTTGTTGCCGACGAGGTCGTAGTTGCCCTCGGTCGTGTAGAACTTCAGCGCGAAGCCGCGGGGGTCGCGCCACGTGTCGGGGCTGCCCTGCTCGCCGGCCACGGTCGAGAAGCGCGCGAGCATCTCGGTCGTGACGCCCGGCTGGAAGAGCGCCGCCTTCGTGTACGCCGTCACGTCCTTCGTGGTCTCGAAGGTGCCGAAGGCGCCCGAGCCCTTCGCGTGCACGTTGCGCTCCGGGATGCGCTCGCGGTTGAAGTGCGCCATCTGGTTGAGGAAGTGGTGGTCGTGCAGCAGGATCGGGCCGTCGGGGCCGACGGTCAGCGAGTTGCGGTCACTGGGTGCCGGCGCCCCGTTGTCGGTGTGCGACCCGAGCTGCGCCTCCGCACTCGGGGCGGTCTCGATCGACTCGCGGGACTGGGTGCGCTCGGTCATGTCTGCTCCTTCACGATCTGGGTAATGGCCATACCCACTCCACGCCGATCGCCTGGGAGCAGGCGGGGAGTCGGGCGTGGCGCCCGTTCGCGTGCTCGTCGCCGCCGTCTGCCTCGTGCGGTGGCCGCAGGGCTGTCGGCCTGCACGAGCGCCGGCGGGACGACGGTCCCCGCCCCACCCACCGGTGGCGTGTCGTCCACCCCGGTCGACCCGAGTCCGCCCGCCGAGGTCGTCGTGCCGGCCGGCCGGGTCGGATCTCGGTCGTGGCCGCCGCGCCCGCGCCGATAGGCTGGCCCGCGTGATCGACATCAAGCTCGTGCGCGACGAACCCGACCGGGTGCGCGCCTCGCAACAGGCCCGTGGTGAGGACCCGGGGATCGTGGACGCGATCCTCGCTGCCGACGAGCGGCGTCGGTCGTCCCTCGGTGAGTTCGAGGCGCTGCGCGCCGAGCAGAAGACCGTGAGCAAGTCGGTCGGCGCCGCGATGGGCGCGTTCCAGAAGGCGAAGAAGGCCGGCGACCCCGAGGCCGAGCACCTCGAGAGGGCGGCCCACGAGGCGCGCACGCACGCCGCCCGGCTGAGCGAGCAGGTCAAGGCCCTCGAGGCGACGGCCGGCGAGGCCGACGCCGAGCTCGACGTGCTCCTGCGCAGGGTCGGAAACGTCATCATCGACGGCGTGCCGGTCGGCGGCGAGGACGACTACGTCGTGCTCGAGACCGTCGGCACCCCACGCGACTTCGCGGCCGAGGGCTTCGAGCCGCTCGACCACCTCGCGCTCGGCGAGAGGCTCGGCGCCATCGACATGGAGCGCGGCGCGAAGGTCGGGGGCGCGCGCTTCTACTACCTCACCGGCGTCGGGGCGCTGCTCGAGCTCGCGCTGCTCAACATGGCCATGGCGCAGGCGACGGCAGCAGGTTTCACGCCGATGATCACCCCGACGCTCGCGCGCGCCGACGTCATGGTGGGCGCCGGCTTCATGGACGCGCACGCCGAGGAGGTCTACCGCCTCGAGGCCGACGACCTCTACCTCACCGGCACGTCGGAGGTCGCGCTCGCCGGGTTCCACGCGGACGAGATCATCGACCTGTCGGCCGGGCCGAAGCGGTATGCCGGCTGGTCGGCCTGCTACCGCCGCGAGGCCGGGTCGCACGGCAAGGACACCCGCGGCATCATCCGCGTGCACCAGTTCCACAAGGTCGAGATGTTCAGCTACTGCCGTCCCGAGGACGCCGAGGCCGAGCACCAGCGGCTGCTCGCGTGGGAGCGCGAGATGCTCGCCAAGATCGAGGTGCCCTACCGCGTCATCGACACGGCCGCCGGCGACCTCGGTGGTCCGGCCGCCCGCAAGTTCGACTGCGAGGCGTGGGTGCCGACGCAGGGGAAGTTCCGCGAGCTGACCTCGACGTCGAACTGCACGACGTTCCAGGCGCGCCGGCTGAACACCCGCGAGCGCGACCCGAACGGCTCGGGCACCCGTGCCGTCGCGACGCTCAACGGCACGCTCGGCACGACCCGCTGGCTCGTCGCGATCCTCGAGAACCACCAGCAGCCCGACGGCTCGGTGCGCGTGCCCGAGGCGCTGCGCCCCTTCCTCGGCATGGACGTCCTGACGCCCCTCGCCTGAGTCGCGGCGGGGCCGGGTCATCCCAGCGCGCTCGTGACCTCGTCGAGGACGGCCAGGTTCGCCACGGCGGCGGCCGCAGGGCGGAGCGGGGACTCGAGCAGGCCCTCGCCGACGCAGCGGGCGACCTCGAGGGCGGAGTGGAACAGGGCGCCGTGGCCGATCGGCTCGGGGTCGGTCCACGTCACGGAGCGTGACCCGTCGGCCGACGTGACGACGACGTCGCCGGGCACGAAGAACGGCCCGGGCAGCGTCAGCGTGGCCGCCGTGCCGGCGACGGTCGCGGCCGTGGGTGTCCGCGTGAGCAGCGTCGAGTGCAGCACGCTCGTCGCGTCGCCGGCGTGGGTCAGCAGCATGGCGGCCTGGCCGTTGACGCCCGACGGCGCCGTCTGGCCGGTCGCCACGACGCGCGTGGCCGGGCCCAGCACCCACGTCGCCAGCGTCGTCACGTAGGTGCCGAGGTCGAGGAGCGAGCCGCCCGCCATGGCGGGGTCGAGGATGCGGTGCGGGGGAGCGAAGTGCTCGCCGTGGTCGGCCAGGACGGTTCGGACGTCACCGATCAGCCCCTCGTCGAGGACCTGGCGCACGACGTCGAGGCGCGGCAGGAAGAGGGTCCACATCGCCTCCATGCAGAAGACGCCGGCGGCCGCGGCCGCGCTCGAGATCGACTGCGCCTCGGCGGCGCCCAGTCCCAACGGCTTCTCGACGAGCACGTGCTTGCCCGCCTCGATCGCGAGCAGGGCGCCCGCCAGGTGGAGGTGGTGGGGTGTCGCCACGTGGACGACGTCCACCTCGGGGTCGGCCACGAGGGCCTCGGCGGAGGCATGGGCCCGCTCGATGCCCGCCGAGGCGGCGAACGCGTCGGCCGAGGCCTGGCTGCGTGACCCGACGGCCACGACGCGCTGCGTGGTCGAGGCGTGGAGCGAGGCGACGAAGCGCGAGGCGATCCACCCGGTGCCGAGCACGCCCCAGCGCAGGGCCGGCACGGTCGAGGGCAGGGGACGGCGGGGCGCCGGGAGGGCGTGGGGCAGCGAAGGGGTCGACACGGCATACCTTCTCGGGGTCGGGCGCCGTGGCGGGGCGGCGCGGTCAGCGCTCGTCGAGCATGACCTCGATCGAGTAGTCCTGGGCGCGGTAGCAGTGGTCGCCGTACTCGACGGGTCCACCGACCGCGTCGAAGGCGGTGCGCGACATCGTCAGCACCGGCTGCGAGGGCGTCAGGGAGAGGTGCTTGCGCTCGGCGCTCGAGGGCGGGCGGGCCCCGATGCGCTGGTGGGCGACGACCGGCTTGCCGCCGCGCGCCCGGAGCAGGGCGTAGAGGCCGTCGCGCTCGAGGTCCTCGCGACCGAGGTCGGAGTAGGCCGGCGGCAGCCAGTTGCGCAGGATGGCGAGCGGGCGGTCGCCGTCGAGGCGGAGGCGGACGAGGTGGAGCAGCGGCGTGTCGACCGGCAGCCCGAGCGCGGTGGCCGCGACCTCGTCGGTCGTCACCTCGTGGGTCAGCACGACGGTGCGGGGGTCGCCCGAGCCGTCGCGACGCAGGTCGTCGTAGAGGCTCGTCAGCTCGGCCCGGCGGTGGATCTGCCGGCCGGCCACCGTGGTGCCGAGTCCCCGCCGGCGCAGCAGCAGGCCCTGCCCGACGAGCTCCTGGATCGCACGCCGGACCGTGGGCCGCGAGAGGCCCAGCCGGTCGGCCATGGCCACCTCGTTCTCGAATGCGTCACCCGGCTGGAGCTGGCCGTTCGCGATCGCCGCGCTCAGCTGCTCGGCCAGCTGGTGGTAGAGCGGGACCGGGGTCTCCCGGTCGATGCGGACGTCAACGGGGTTGGCCATGGCCGCAGACTAGCGAGGACGGACGAGGTGGTGCGAATGTGCTCATGTCAGGACAGTTGCAGGTGATCACCTCGGGCTCTTGACGACGAGCACCGGCACGTCGGCGTCGAGGATGACGTTCTGCGCGACGCTGCCGAGGAACGCCTTGCCCATCGGCGAGCGGCGGCGTGCCCCGATGACGAGCAGGTCGGGCCCGAGGTCGCGCACCGTGCCGAGCAGCGCCTCGGACACGTCGGCGATGTCGTGCCCGCCGGCGACGAGCCGCACGTCCCAGCGCACGTCCGGCAGGGCCGTAACGGAGAGGGCCCTCTCGACGGCGTCGGCGATGCCGACCCGGTTCGCCTCGGCGATGTCGTTGTCGAGCGAGTCGACGACGTGGATGACGACGAGGTCGGTGTCCCGGTAGGCGGCCTGCCGGGCTCCCTCCTCGAGGGCGAGCGCGCCCGAGCTGCGGGTGTGGTGGGCGACCGCGACGCTCATGACCTGCCCCCGCTCACTTCTGCAGCTCGTGCGAGAGCTCGGTCAACTCGTCCCCGCCGGCCATCTGCCGGGTCAGCTCGTCGAGGCCGACGTCGGCGCGCTTCCTGTCGAGCACCGCCTGGCCGAGCTTGAGGATGACGAAGTGGTTGCCGACGAGGTAGGCGTGGTGCGGGTTGTGGGTGATGAAGACCACCCCGAGCCCCGCGTCGCGGGCGGCGGCCGTGTACTTGAGCACGACGCCGGACTGCTTGACGCCGAGGGCGGCCGTCGGCTCGTCGAGGATGAGCACGCGCGCACCGAAGTAGACGGCGCGGGCGATGGCGACGCACTGGCGCTGGCCGCCCGACAGGGTGCCGATCGGCTGGTTGATGTCCTTGACGACGACGCCCATCTTGCGCAGCTCCTCGTCGGCGATGCGCTTCATGTCGGCGATGCGCAGGGTGGCGAACGGTCCCTTGCCGCTCGTCAGCTCCGAGCCGAGGAAGAAGTTGCGCCACACCTCCATGAGCGAGACGACGGCGAGGTCCTGGTAGACGGTGGCGATGCCGTGGTCGAGCGACTCGCGCGGCGAGCCGAACGAGACCTCCTTGCCGTCGACCTTCATGGTGCCCTCGTTGTGGGGGTGCAGGCCCGCCATGATCTTGATGAGCGTCGACTTGCCGGCTCCGTTGTCGCCCAGGACGCAGGTCACCTCGCCCGCCCGGACCGTGAGGTTGATGCCCTTGAGGGCGCGGATCGCGCCGTACGTCTTGCCGACGTCCGTCATCTCGATGAGCGGCTCGCCCGAGCTGAGGTCGGGGTCCGCGTGGTCGGCGAGGGTGTCGGTCATGTCAACCCACCTTTCGGGCGGTCGAGAGCTTCTTGACGTAGAGGTTGACCATCACGGCGAGCAGGAGCATGACGCCGAGGAAGGCGCGGAACCAGTTGGGGTCCCAGCCGGCGTAGACGATGCAGAGGCTCGTCATGCCGAAGATGAAGGCGCCGATGGCGACGCCGATGGCGTTGCCGAAGCCACCGGTGAGCAGGGTGCCGCCCACGACCGCCGCGATGATGTAGAGGAACTCGTTGCCGATGCCGTTGCCGGCCTGGAGGGTGTCGAACTTGTAGAGCGTGTGCATGCCGACGAACCAGCCGAGGAACGACACGGCCATGAAGAGGCCGATCTTCACCTTGCGCACGGGCACACCGACGGCGCGGGCCGAGTCGGCGTTGCCACCGACGGCGTAGATCCAGTTGCCGATGCGCGTGCGCTGGAGGATGAAGGCGGACAGGGCGACGAAGAGGAACCACCAGAGCACGGTGATCTCGACCGTCACGCTGCCGACCTTGAAGCTGGAGGCGAAGATCGCGTCGAGCGTCTTGTAGCCGTCCATCTGGTTGATGTTGGGTGTCGACACCGAGCCGGTCACGAGCTTCGTCACGCCGAGGTTCGCGCCCTGCAGCACGAAGAAGGTGCCGAGCGTGATGAGGAAGCTCGGTATGCCGGTCCGCACGACGAGGTAGCCGTTGAGGAAGCCGATGGCGAGGCTGAAGACGAGGGAGAGCACCGCCCCGACGACGAGGTTGATGCCGAGCTGGTAGCAGAACATCGCGTTGACGAGTCCGGCCGTCGTGACGATGACGCCGGCCGAGAGGTCGAACTCGCCGCCGATCATGAGCATGCCGACCGCGACGGCGACGATGCCGATCGTCGAGGACTGGTAGAGCACGGTGAAGAAGGAGGCGGGCGACCGGAAGGCCGGGGCGACCACGAGGAAGAAGATGAAGATGACGATCGCGGCGACGAGGGCCCCGACCTCGGGGCGGGCGAGCAGGCGGTTCGACCAGCCGAGCGTGACCCGGTTCGACGCCTCGGCGGGAGCCGCCGAGGGGGGAGTCTTGAGGTCTTGACTCATGAGTGAGCTCCGATCCGTGGTGCAGATGCGGGGAGGCGGCCGGCCTCGGGCGAGGCCGACCGCCTCGTCGGGTCAGCGGGTGTTGTTCTTCGCGAAGGGCAGGATCTGGTCGATGTTCGACGCGTCGACGAACGAGGGGCCGGTCAGCACCGGCTTGCCTCCGCCGATGTCGTTGCCGTTCTTCTTGTTGAGGTAGAGCGCCTGGATGGCCAGGTAGCCCTGGACGTAGGGCTGCTGGTCGATCGAGAACTCGATCTTCTTGTCCTTGATGGCCTGCGCCGCGTCGACGTTGAGGTCGAAGGTGACGAGCTTGGCCTTGCTGCCGGCCGCGTCCATCGCCTTGAGGGCGTCGAGGGCGATCGGGGCGCCGAGCGTCACGATGTAGTCGATCGAGCTGTCCTGGGCGAGCTTGGCCTGCAGGGCCGAGACGACGGACGGGTCGTCGGCTCCGTTGACCTGGATGTTCTCGGTGGCGGGCAGCCCCGACTTAACGCCGGCGCAGCGGGCCTCGAGGGCGACGGAGCCGGAGGCCTGGATGACGCAGAGCGCCTTCTTGCCGCCCGCCTCGGCGATCCGCTTGCCGGCCGTCGTGCCGGCGAGGTTCTCGTCGGAGCCGAAGTACATCTTCGCGCCGACCTGGGCGTACTGGTCGATGCCGGAGTTGAAGGCGACCGTGGGGATGCCGGCGTCGTTCGCGCTCTTGACCGCCCCGGCCAGGGCGTCGGGCGTGGCGAGCGTCGTGGCGATGCCGTCGACCTTGGAGTCGACCGCGTTCTGGATGAGGGTCGCCTGCTTGGCCGGGTCGGGGTCGTTGGAGTACTTGAGGGTGATGCCGTTGTTCTTCGCGGCCTGCTGCGCACCGGCCTTGATCTTGTCCCAGAAGGTGTCGCCGGGCGTCTCGTGGGTCACCATGGCGAACGTGTAGCCGGAGTTGTCGCCGGCGCCACCCCCTCCGCCACCGGTGGAGCTCGTGGCGGGGGCGCCGCCACTGCTGCAGGCCGACAGCGCGAGTGCCGCGGCCGTGGCCACGCCGGCTGCGACGGTCAGGCTCTTGCGAGTCCGAGTCGGAGTCATCGTTGATTCCTTTCGTAGCGTCGCGTGGCCCGGTCGCCGGAGCGGTGCGACGTCCTGTGACGGCGGATCCCGTCGGTGTCGAGGTGAGCCGGCCCGGCGCGGGCGCCCGAGGGGGAGCTGCGAGGCCGTGGAGGGTGGGCCCGGAGGCCGTGGCGTCTGCGGAGATCTCGTGAGCCCGGTCGCTGACGGCCGGACGTTGGCAGGATGCTCCCAGTCCTTGCGTCATGTCAAGACATTGATCAAACATCAGAATGTTCTGACATATGCTTGACAGGGCACGGTGCCCGGCACGACGATCGTGGCGTCGGGTGACCACCACGCACCCACCCGTCCACCCACCCGAAGGAGTGTGCATGCGCATCGGACTGGCCGGAGTCGGCCGCATCGGGGCGTTCCACGCCGAGACGCTGCGTGACCTCCCCGACGTCGACGAGGTGGTCGTGAGCGACCTCGACGCGAGCGCGGCGCGGGCCGTGGCCGAGCGGCTGGGCGTCGCCCACGCGGCGTCACCCTCGGAGATGCTCGCCGAGGGTGTCGACGGGTTCGTCATCGCGACCGCGACCCCCGGCCATGGACCGCTGCTGCGCCTCGGCCTCGAGGCGGGCGTGCCGACCTTCTGCGAGAAGCCGGTCGCGGCCTCGCTCGACGAGACGATGGACCTCGCGAAGCTCGTCAGCACCTCCAGCACCCCGGTGCACGTGGGCTTCCAGCGCCGCTTCGACCGGGGGTACCAGCGCGCTCGCCAGGCGGTCGCGGACCGCGAGCTCGGGTTCGTCCACGGCATCCGCGCGCAGACCCACGACCAGGCCCCGCCGCACGCCGACTACATCCCGACGAGCGGCGGCCTCTTCCGTGACTGCTCGATCCACGACTTCGACATCATCCGCTTCGTCACCGGTCGCGAGGTGGCCTCGGTCTACGCCACCGGTGCCAACAAGGGCGCCGCCTTCTTCTCCGAGGCCGGCGACGTCGACACGGCCGCGGCGGTGCTGACGCTCGACGACGGCATCCTCGTCTCGCTGTCGGCGACGCGCTACAACGGCGGCGGGCACGACGTGCGGATGGAGGTGCTCGGCAGCGAGGGCACGATCGGGGTCGGCTACGACGACTCGCTCGCCCTGGTCTCGGCCGAGCCGGGGGCCACCTACCCGGCCGGCCCGCAGCACTGGTCGTTCATGGAGCGCTTCCTGCCGGCCTACCGCGCCGAGCTGACCGCCTTCGCGGCCGTCGCCCGCGGCGAGCTCGCCTCACCGTGCACGGTCGACGACGCCCTCCAGGCCTTCCGTGTCGCCGAGGCCTGCGAGCTCTCGCGCCGTGAGAACCGGCCGGTGACCCTCGACGAGATCCCGAGCCTGTGAAGGGATGGACCCCGTGACCCCCGCAACCCCCTCCTCCGACACCCCCGACACGCACACCTCGCCCGGGGGCGCGGGGCCGCGCGTGCCGGCATACGACGTCGTCGCCATCGGGCGCACCGGCGTCGACATCTACCCGCTCCAGCACGGCGTGGGCCTCGAGAAGGTGCGCACCTTCGAGAAGTTCCTCGGTGGCAGCGCGACGAACGTCGCCGTCGCGGCCGCCCGGCACGGGCACCGCGTCGCCCTCGTGACGCGCACGGGGCAGGACGCGTTCGGTCGCTACGTCCACGAGGCGCTGCGTGACTTCGGCGTCGACGACGCCTTCGTCTCCGCCGTGACCGGCCCGCCGACGCCCGTCACGTTCTGCGAGGTCTTCCCGCCCGACGACTTCCCGCTGTGGTTCTACCGCTACCCGACCGCGCCCGACCTCATGATCGAGGCCGACGAGATGCCGCTCGACGCCGTGCGCGACGCGGGCGTCTACTGGTCCACCGTCACCGGCCTCTCGCAGGAGCCCAGCCGCGCGGCGCACTTCCGCGGCTGGGAGGCGCGCGGTCGCCGCCGTCACACGGTGCTCGACCTCGACTACCGGCCGATGTTCTGGTCCGACCCCGCCGAGGCGAGCAAGCAGGTCTCGCGGGCGCTCGAGCTCGTCACGGTCGCCGTCGGCAACCGCGAGGAGTGCGAGGTCGCCGTCGGCGAGACCGACCCGCAGCGGGCCGCCGACGCGCTGCTCGACCGCGGCGTCGAGCTCGCCGTCGTCAAGCAGGGCCCGAAGGGCGTCCTCGCGGCCACCCGCGACGAACGCGTCGAGGTGCCGCCCTTCCCGGTCGAGGTCGTCAACGGCCTCGGGGCGGGCGACGCCTTCGGTGGCGCGCTGTGCCACGGCCTCCTCGAGGGGTGGGGCCTGCGCCGCGTCCTCGAGTTCGCCAACGTCGCCGGCGCCATCGTCGCGAGCAGGCTCGAGTGCTCGACCGCCATGCCGACCTCGGCGGAGGTCGAGCAGCGCCTCGCGGACGGCCGCGCCGCCGACCCGTCCGCACCCGTCGCCGAGGAGGCACGATGACCACCACGCCCGTCAGCACGCCCACCGTCCGGGTCGCCGACCTCACCGAGATCCGGGTGCGCGAGCCCGAGCGCATCGCGGCAGCCTGGGCGGCCCGCCGCCGACGCCCGCTCGTGCACGGCGACGGCCGGATGCTGCTCGTCGCGGCCGACCACCCGGCCCGCGGCGCCCTCGGCGTCCGCGGTGCGGGCGCCGCCATGGCGAGCCGCAGCGACCTGCTCGACCGGCTCGTCACGGCCCTGCAGCGCCCCGGCGTCGACGGCGTGCTCGGCACGCCCGACATCCTCGACGACCTGCTCCTGCTCGGGGTGCTCGACGACAAGGTCGCCATCGGCTCGATGAACCGCGGTGGCCTCCAGGGCGCCAGCTTCGAGCTCGACGACCGCTTCACCGCCTACACGGCCGCCGAGATCGCGGCGCGCGGCATCGACGGCGGCAAGATGCTGACCCGGATCTGCCTCGACGACCCCGGCACCGTGGCCACGCTCGAGGCGAGCGCCCGAGCCGTCACCGAGCTCGCCGAGCACCGGGTCATGGCCATGGTCGAGCCCTTCCTGTCGACGCGCGAAGGGGGCCGGGTCGTCAACCAGCTCGACCCGGACGGCGTCATCAAGTCGGTCCACATCGCGGCCGGTCTCGGCGCCTCGAGCGCCTACACGTGGCTCAAGCTCCCCGTCGTCGACGAGCTCGACCGCGTCATGGACGCGACGACCCTGCCGACGCTCCTCCTCGGCGGTGACCCCCAGGGCGACCCGCAGGACACGTACGCCTCGTGGGGCCGCGCGCTCGACCTGCCCGCGGTGCGCGGCCTCGTCGTCGGACGCGCGCTGCTCTTCCCGCCCGACGGCGACGTCGCCGCCGCGGTCGACGTCGCAGCCGGGCTCGTGCACGGCGGGAGCGCCGCATGACGTGGCACCGCCCCGTCGGCACGACGGCCCGCGACGGCTGGGACGTCGTCGTCGAACCCGACGCCGCGGGGTGGGAGCACACGGGCCTCTATGCCGGCCGGCTCGCCGACGGGGACGCCCGCGCGCTGGCGGCGGGCCCGCGGGAGCACGTCGTCGTCCCGCTGTCGGGCTCGGTCGTCGTCAGCGTGGACGGGCCGTCGGGCGCCCACGAGGCGAAGCTCGCCGGACGGTCCTCGGTGTTCACCGGACCGACCGACGTGGCCTACGTCCCGGCCGGCTCGGCCCTCACGGTCACCGCGGTCGGCGACGCCCGGGTCGCGGTCTGCTTCGCCGTGACCGAGGCGGCCGAGCCCCGCTTCCCGTTCCGCCACGTGGCCTCCGACGAGGTGCCGGTGGAGCTGCGCGGCGCGGGCACCGCCTCCCGCGAGGTGCGCAACTTCGGCATCCCCGGCGTGCTCGACGCCGACTCGATCATCGCCTGCGAGGTCGTCACCCCCGCCGGCAACTGGAGCTCGTGGCCGCCGCACAAGCACGACGAGGAGCGGCCGGGGCAGGAGACCCAGCTCGAGGAGATCTACTACTTCGAGGTGGCGCCCGAGGCGGGCTCCCCGGAGGCCGCCGGCGCCGACCCGGTCGGCTACCAGCGCGTCTACGGCACCGAGCACCGACCCATCGAGGTGCTCGCCGAGGTGCGACCGGGCGACGTCGTGCTCGTGCCGCACGGCTGGCACGGGCCCGCCATGGCGGCCCCCGGCTACGACCTGTACTACCTCAACGTCATGGCCGGTCCCGGTGAGGAGCGCGCCTGGCTCATCTGCGACGACCCGGCGCACGGCTGGGTGCGCGACACGTGGTCCGACCAGCCGGTCGACCCCCGACTCCCCCTTGGAGGTGCTCGATGACGAGCGACACGCACGCGGCCACGACGGTGCGCCTCACGGTGGCCCAGGCCGTGGTCCGCTTCCTCGCCCACCAGTGGAGCGAGCGTGACGGCGAGCGGCAGAAGCTCTTCGCCGGCTGCTTCGGCATCTTCGGCCACGGCAACGTCGCGGGCATCGGCCAGGCGCTGCTGCAGAACGAGCTCGCCGACGGCGAGGAGCACCTTCCCTACGTGCTCGCGCGCAACGAGCAGGCGATGGTCCACACCTCCGTCGCCTACGCCCGGCAGAAGGACCGCCTCCAGACGTGGGCGTGCACGGCGTCCGTCGGCCCCGGCTCGACGAACATGCTCACCGGCGCTGCGCTCGCGACGATCAACCGGATCCCCGTGCTGCTGCTGCCGTCGGGCACGTTCGCGACGCGCGTCAGCGCGCCGGTGCTCCAGGAGCTCGAGCAGCCGTATGCCGGCGACGTGACGGTCAACGACGCCTTCCGCCCGCTGTCGAGGTTCTTCGACCGGGTCAGCCGCCCGGAGCAGCTGCCCTCGGCCCTCCTCGGCGCGATGCGGGTGCTCACCGACCCCGTCGAGACGGGCGCCGTGACGATCTCGCTGCCGCAGGACGTGCAGGCCGAGGCGCACGACTGGCCCGTCGAGCTCTTCGCGCCGCGGGTGTGGCGCGTGGCGCGACCGCTGCCCGAGGCCGTCGACGTCGAGGACGCCGCCGCGATCATCCGGTCGGCGAGGCGCCCGATGGTCGTCGCCGGTGGTGGCGTGCACTACTCGGGCGCCGAGTCGGCGCTGCAGGCGTTCTGCGAGGCGACCGGCATCCCCGTCGGGGAGTCGCAGGCCGGCAAGGGCTCGCTGCCGCACGGCCACCCGCAGCAGATGGGCGCCGTCGGGTCGACGGGCACGACGGCGGCCAACGCGCTCGCCGCCGAGGCGGACGTCGTCATCGGTGTCGGCACCCGCTGGAGCGACTTCACCACCGCGTCGCGAACGGCCTTCCGTGCCGAGGGGGTCCGCTTCGTCAACATCAACGTGGCGCGGTTCGACGCCGGCAAGCACGCGGGGCTGTCGGTCGTCGCCGACGCCCGCGAGGCCCTCACGGCCCTGACGGCGGCGCTGCAGGGGTATGCCGTCGACGACGCCCACCGGTCGCGCCAGGCCGCGCTCTGGTCGGCGTGGGACGCCGCGGTCGAGGGAGCCTTCCACCCGTCGACCGACGTCACCGACCGGCTCGCCGACGGGCTGCTCACGCAGGGCCAGGTGCTCGGCGCCGTCAACGAGCTGAGCGACCCGCGCGACGTCGTGCTCTGCGCGGCCGGCTCGATGCCCGGCGACATCCACAAGCTGTGGCGGGTGCGCGACCGCAAGGGCTACCACGTCGAGTACGGCTACTCCTGCATGGGCTACGAGGTGCCGGCGTCGATCGGCATCCGTCTCGCCGACGAGTCGCGCGACGTCTTCGCGATGGTCGGGGACGGCGGCTACCTGATGATGCCGACCGAGCTGGTCACGGCGGTGCAGGAGCGCGTCAAGGTCGTCGTCGTGCTCGTGCAGAACCACGGCTTCCACTCCATCGGCTCGCTGTCGGAGTCGCTGGGGTCGCAGCGGTTCGGGACGTCGTACCGGTTCCGGGGCGAGTCCTCCGGGCGGCTCGACGGCGACGTGCTGCCCGTCGACCTCGCGGCCAACGCCCGCTCGCTCGGCGCCCACGTCATCGAGGTGCACTCGCTCGACGAGCTGCACCAGGCGATCAAGGAGGCCAAGGCCTGGCCGGCCGACGGCGGACCCGTCGTCATCCACGTCGAGACCGACCCCCTCGTGCACGCGCCGGACAGCGCGTCGTGGTGGGACGTCCCGGTCTCGGAGGTCAGCGACCTCGACACGACGCGGACGGCATACGCCGAGTACCGCGACCACAAGACCACACAGCGACCGCTCGTCGCACCGACCCGACCGAACCCCTCTGAGTCAGCGGAGTCCACCTCATGAAGCTCGCCCTCGACCCGTACATGTTCCGTGGGACGCCCCTGCTCGAGCTGCCCTCCGTCGTGGCCGAGCTCGGCTACGAGTGGATCGAGCTGTCGCCACGCGACGACTTCATCCCGTTCTTCAACCACCCGCGCGTCGACGACGCGGGCGTGGCGGCGTTCCGCACCGCCCTGCGGTCGGCGGGTGTCGGGGTCTCGTCGGTGCTGCCGCTCTTCCGCTGGAGCGGGCCCGACGAGGAGGACCGCAAGGCGGCGGTGCGCTACTGGACGCGGGCCATCCGGATCGCCTCGCTCCTCGGCGTCGACACGATGAACTCCGAGCTCAACGGCAACCCGCGTGAGGCTGCGGTCTGCGAGCGGATGTTCTGGCGGTCGATGGAGGAGCTGCTGCCCGTCTTCGAGAAGGAGGGCATCCGGCTCGTGCTCGAGCCGCACCCCGACGACTGGGAGGAGGACGGCAAGCGCGCCGTCGACATCATCAAGGGGATCAACAGCCCGAACGTCAGCTTCCTCTACTGCGCCCCGCACACCTTCCACCAGGGCAACGACTGCGACGGGATCCTCGACAAGGCAGGCGATCTCGTGACGATGGTCCACGTCGCCGACGCCTACGACCACACGGCCTCGTCGGGGTTGCGCTACATCGTCAACCCTCCGGGCTCGCAGGTCACGGTGCACCAGCACCTCGACATCGGCCAGGGCGAGGTGGACTTCGACCAGCTCTTCGCCGGTCTCGAACGCATCGGCTTCGACGGCATCGTCACCTCCTGCGTCTTCGCCTGGGAGGACCGGGCCCGCGAGTCGAGCACCTTCATGCGCGACAGCATCCGCTCGCACCTCGGCCGGTGGTCCGCCCCGCCCACCCTCGTCTCCCCCTGAACCCGAAGGACAACGCCATGAGCACGCCCACCCGCATCACCCACCTCATCGACGGCCGGCCGTGGGCCGGCACCGCCGAGCGCACGTCCCCCGTCTTCAACCCGGCCACGGGCGAGCAGACCGGTGTGCTCGACCTCGCCTCGGCCGCGCTCGTCGACGAGGTCGTCAAGTCCGCCGCCGCTGCGTGGGACGAGTGGGCCGACGCCTCGCTCGCCCGGCGCTCGGGTGTGCTCTTCGCCTTCCGCGAGCTGCTCAACGAGCGCAAGGAGGAGGTCGCGGCGCTCATCACGGCCGAGCACGGCAAGGTGCTCTCCGACGCGCTCGGCGAGGTGACGCGCGGCCTCGAGGTCGCCGAGTTCGCCTGCGGCATCCCGCACCTGCTGCGGGGCGGCTTCTCGGAGAACGCCTCGACGAACGTCGACGTCTACTCGATCCGCCAGCCCCTGGGGGTCGTCGCCGTCATCTCGCCGTTCAACTTCCCGGCCATGGTGCCGATGTGGTTCATCCCGGTCGCCATCGCGTGCGGCAACGCCGTCGTGCTCAAGCCCTCGGAGAAGGACCCGTCGGCGGCGTTGGCGGTGGCGGCGCTGTGGAAGGAGGCCGGCCTGCCCGACGGCGTCATGCAGGTCGTCAACGGCGACAAGGAGGCGGTCGACGCGCTGCTCGAGCACCCCGACGTCAGGTCGGTCTCGTTCGTCGGCTCGACGCCCATCGCGAAGTACGTCTACGAGACGGGCACCGCGCACGGCAAGCGGGTGCAGGCGCTCGGCGGAGCCAAGAACCACATGCTCGTGCTGCCCGACGCCGACCTCGACCTGGCGGCCGACGCGGCGGTGAACGCCGGTTTCGGCTCAGCGGGGGAGCGCTGCATGGCGATCTCGGCGCTCGTCGCGGTCGAGCCCATCGCCGACGAGCTCGTC
Source organism: Terrabacter sp. NPDC000476 (assembly GCF_040300125.1). Taxonomy (NCBI): domain Bacteria; kingdom Bacillati; phylum Actinomycetota; class Actinomycetes; order Micrococcales; family Intrasporangiaceae; genus Terrabacter; species Terrabacter sp. NPDC000476. The sequence goes on along the minus strand of NZ_JBEPDF010000002.1, from coordinate 271,512 downwards.
GGCAAGATCAAGGACCGCATGGGCAAGCTCGTCACCGGTGACGGCACCCGCAGCTGCGACATGGGCCCGCTCGTGACCGCTCAGCACCGCGACAAGGTCACCTCCTACCTCGACGCCGGGGTGGCCGAGGGGGCGACGCTCGTGGTCGACGGGCGACAGGACTCCTACGACTCCGACGGCGAGGGCTACTTCCTCGCGCCCACCCTCTTCGACGACGTCAAGCCGGGCATGTCGCTCTACGACGACGAGATCTTCGGTCCGGTGCTGTCGGTCGTGCGGGTCCACTCCTACGACGAGGGGCTGGAGCTCATCAACAGCAACCCCTACGGCAACGGCACGGCCATCTTCACCAACGACGGTGGCGCGGCCCGCACGTTCCAGCGCAACGTCGAGGTCGGCATGGTCGGCGTCAACGTGCCGATCCCCGTCCCGGTGTCGTACTACTCCTTCGGCGGGTGGAAGAACTCGCTCTTCGGTGACACCCACGCCCACGGCCTGGAGGGCGTGCACTTCTTCACCCGCGGCAAGGTCGTCACCTCGCGCTGGCTCGACCCCAGTCACGGCGGCCTCAACCTCGGCTTCCCCCAGAACGACTGACCGCTCCCGACCCACCACCCTCCCGAGAGGAACGACCGACGATGGCCGAGTCCAAGGCCCGCAACACCGACGAGCGCTACAGCAAGCTGACGATCGGAGTCTGTCCTGACCAGTGGGGCGTGTGGTTCCCCGAGGACGACAAGCAGATCCACTGGGAGACCGCCCTCGACGAGATGGCCGAGGCCGGCTTCTCGGTGATGGAGACGGGGCCCTTCGGCTACTTCCCGAAGGACCCGAAGCGCCTGCAGGAGGAGATGGACCGGCGCGGCTTCCGGGTGGTCGCCGGCACCGGCTGGGGCATCCTGCACAAGCCGGAGGCGTGGGCCGACACGGAGAAGACGTTCCGCGAGATCGCCGAGACGCACGCCGCCGTCGGTGCCGAGTACATCGTGCACCTGCCCCCGCTCTTCCGCGACGACAAGACGTGGGAGTTCACGGACGACCGCGTCCTGTCCACCGAGGCCTGGAACACCTACATCCGCAACGCCGATCGGCTCGGACGCATCATGAAGGAGGACTACGGCCTCAGGATGGTGCTGCACCCCCACGGCGACAGCCACATCGAGACGCCCGAGGACATCGACCGCGTCTTCTCGGCCACCGACCCCGACTACGTCGGCTTCTGCCTCGACACCGGCCACATCGTCTACGGAGGCGGCGACCCGATGGAGCTCTGCCGCACGTACCCCGAGCGCATCTCCTACGTCCACATCAAGGCGATGGACGAGGGTCTGGTCAAGCAGGCCCACGACGAGGACTGGCCGTTCGGCCTGGCCGTCGCCAAGGGCTGCTCGGTCGCGCCGCCTGCCGGTGCCCCCGACATGCCGGCCTTCGTCGAGGCCCTCACCGACCTCGACAAGGAGCTCTACGTCGTCTGCGAGCAGGACATGTACCCGTGCGACCCGTCCTACCCGCTGCCCAACGCCATCCAGACCCGCGAGTACCTCGCCTCCATCGGCCTCGGCCTCAAGTGACGAAGGAGTCACACGACATGACTGTTCGCATCGGGATGATCGGGCCGGGCGGCATGGGCCAGGCGCACATCGACCGCATCCACACGGTCATCGCCGGCGGCCGCGTCGTCGCGGTCTCGGACGTCGACCCGGCCCGCGCGGCCGAGGTGGCGGCGCGGATCGACGGCACGGCCTACGCCACCTCGGCGGAGCTCATCGCGGCCGACGACGTCGACGCCGTGATGATCTGCAGCTACGGGCCGGCCCACGAGGTCGACGTCCTGGCCGCGATCGAAGCCGGCAAGCCGGTGTTCTGCGAGAAGCCGCTGACGCCGACCGCCGAGGCGGCGTTGCGCATCATGGAGGCCGAGCAGGCCGGAGGGCGACGCCTGGTCACCGTCGGCTTCATGCGCCGCTTCGACCGCAGCTACCGCCAGATGAAGGCGCTGCTCGACTCCGGTGAGCTCGGCGAGACGCTCATGGTGCACTGCGCGCACCGCAACCCGACCGTGCCCGAGCACTACACGTGGGACATGGCCATCAACGACACCGCGATCCACGAGATCGACACGATGCGATGGCTGCTCGGCGAGGAGTTCGTGTCGGCGCGCGTCGACAAGCCGAAGCGGACGTCGCTCCGCTTCGAGCACCTGCAGGACCCGCTCGTCCTCGTCCTCGAGACGGAGTCGGGGGTCCGCGTCGACGACGAGATCTTCGTCAACTGCCAGTTCGGCTACGACATCCGGTGCGAGGCCGTGGCCGAGAAGGGCACGGTGAGCCTCGCGGACCAGAACGCCGTGGAGGTGCGTGACGGCTCGGGCCACCGCAACTCGGTCGCACGGGACCACAACGACCGCTTCTGGGGCGCCTTCGTCACCGAGGTGCAGGAGTGGATCTCGGCCGTCGCGCGCGGTGAGCACACGGGCTCGACCGCGTGGGACGGGTATGCCGCCGCGTGCGTCTGCGACGCAGGTGTCCGCGCGCTGACCGACGAGGGTGTCGTCAAGGTCGAGATGATCGCCAAGCCCGACTTCTACGCCTGAGCGACACTGCGCCCGGCGGCGCCCCGCGCCCGGGCAGGCACGGGACGCCGGGCCCTCTGCATTGCGTCGTCCGGTGACGCAGCTCCCGATCGGAAGGCTGCGTCAGCCGGGGACGCAATGCAGATCGTCGAGGGGCATACCTGCTGGCGGCTCAGTCGGCGGTCTGGAGCGCCTTCACCTCGTCGCGGGCGGCGACGACGGCAGCGTGCTGGCGGCTGACGACCTCGCGGAAGCCGGCGCTCAGGTCCTGCTCGAGGCCCTTCTCGTACTCCGACACGGCGTGGTCCTCGCCCGTGGCGGCCGCGCCGAGCACGCTCCCCGCGTCGTCGCCGGTCAGGGCGTCCTTGAGGGAGATCCAGCCGCGGTGCAGGGTCGCCGCGACGGAGCCGCTCTCGTCGACGTCGTCGCCGTACTCGTGGCCCATCTCGACGATCTCGCGGCGGAACCCGGCGCGCTGCTCGGCGAGCCGCTGCAGGGTGGTGGCCCACTCGGCACGGTCGCTGTCACGCAGCTTCTCCGCGGCCGAGGTGAAACCGCGCTCACCGTCCTTGAGGGTCTCGACGAGCTCCTTGGCGACCTTCGCGTCGTCCGACATGTGCACTCCTTCGATCCAGGGTCTTCGGTCCCCGTGCTCCTACCCGGCGCGGCCCGGCCGGCAACGCCGCGACCCCGCCGCAGGGCTGGCGTAGCGTGGCGAGCATGAGCGACTGGAACGACAAGGTCATCGCCGAGTTCCGGGCGAACGGGGGCCGGGTCGGGGGCAACTTCGAGGGGGCGCCGCTGCTGCTGCTCCACACGACCGGCGCGAGGTCGGGCGAGGCGCGCATCAGTCCGATGATGTACCAGGCCGTCGACGGGGGGTGGGCCGTCTTCGCCTCCTACGCCGGCCTCGACGTCAACCCGGCCTGGTTCCACAACCTCCGGGCCCACCCCGACGTCGCCGTCGAGATCGGGGTGGACGGTGTCGTCGAGACGATCGACGTGCGCGCCCGCACCCTGTCGCCCGAGGAGCGCGAACCGGTCTGGCAGGAGCAGAAGCGCCGCTACCCGGGATTCGCCGAGTACGAGAGGAAGACCGACCGGGTCATCCCCGTCGTGCTGCTGACGCGCCGCTGAACCCGCGCGGGCCCGGTCTCAGGCGGCGAAGCGGACGTCGCCGAGCCACGGCTCGAAGCCGTCGGACGGCCGGTTCCACGACGGTCCGTGCGGGCCGAGCTCGGCGTCGGTGAGCAGGCTCCGCTCGAAGGCCGACCGGATCGCGTCGCGCTCGGCCTCGCTCGTCAGCGAGCAGAGCCCGGTGACGACGAGTCGGGTGTGCACGCGCGAACGACCCCACGAGCCGAGGGCGCCGATGCTGACCTGCCCACCGGCGCCGTCCCAGCCGAACGCCTGCCCCGGCCGGGTGGGCAGCCAGAAGCAGCCACGGGAGCGGTGCGGACCGTTGCCGATCAGGGCGAGGTGCGCGTGGAGCCGGTCGGGATGGAACGGCCGGTTCGACCGGAGGTCGAGCCGCCACACGGCGGGTGAGGCGGTCGGTGGCAGGGCGGCGGACCGGGTCTCGGACACCCACGCCTCCGTCTCCCGGTGGTCGTGCAGGCCGTCCACGAGGAGGGCCGTCGGCACGGCCTCGCCGTCGGCCGCGACCACGGCGGAGGGCCTGGCGAGCGCCCGCACCAGGTCGAGCGCCTCGTCGTCGGCGTCGCCGTGCACCGTCACCACGTCGGCATACTCCACCAGGGCGCCGGCGGTCTCGGCGAGCCCGCGGCGGTCGTCCTCCGCAGTGTGCCGCCCCAGCTCGGCGAGCAGCGCGTCGCTCGTGAGCGTCCCGACGAGAGAAGGGCCGTCGAGCGCAGCGATCACCGCCGCCACGCGCACCGCCGCGCCGACCGGGCCGTCATCGTCGAGCCCGACGGCGCGGCACACCTGCAGCGCCTCGGTGGTCAGCGGAAGGTGCGCGACGATCGCTGCCCAACGGTCGAGCTCGGCCAGCCGGCGGAGGGTCGGCACGATGTCCTCCCGGATCGCGCAGCTGGTGCACGCGTGCGCGAGGTCGAGCGACTCGCGCTCGAGCACGCCCGTCACGTCGCTGATGACACGGTGCAGGCGCCGGGTCCCGATCTCGATGCGGTGCGAGACGACGACGGCGTCGGGCAGGTCCCACTGCAGAGCGATCGTCGCCGCCGCCGCCGTGGCGACCTCGTCGACACCGGTCACGAGGTAGGTGCGCGTGCCGGCTGGAGCCGTCATGGGCAGTCCTTCGTTCTCGATACCGATAACCGTTCTCAGTATGGCGTGAGGTCCGCCCGCCGGCAAGCGGCGCCCACCCACCCGTATCTGCGGTCGCCCCCGACGCACCTATGAGGGTGACGCGACCGCGCCACCCACGCGGGCCGATCCGGCCCACGACGGCACCACCGAAGGGCGAGCACGATGTCTTCCATCCTTTCCTCCACCATGTCCCGCACGAAGAAGCGCGCCATCGGCGCGGGGGCCGTCCTCGCGGTCGCCGCGGGCGTCTCGGCCACGATGCTGGCGCCGGCCCAGGCCATCCCCGGCGTGCAGAAGGCCTGCGCCTTCGACGTGTCGACGAACACGGCCGTCAACGGCTGGCGTCCGGTGAACTCGGTCGTCAGCGTCAACGACGGGCCCACGTCGCGCTACATCCTCGTCAACTTCAACGCCGACGCCGGGGTCGACACCCTCGCCGAGATCCGAGTGGGCTACAGCATCGACGGGGGGCCGGTGCAGATCTTCGGTGCGCAGAACTTCGCCAACCACACCGAGTACTGGCAGACCCGCCACAACATGGTCGTCATGGTGGTGCCGTCGGGCACCCACACCATCCGGCCCTACTGGCGGATCAGCGGATCGGTCGGCAAGAACGGCGTCATGGGCGCTCGCTGCCTGACGGCGGAGGCGTACACCTCCTGAGCCCCGCCGCCGCGTAGACGGCGTCGACGAGCTCGGCGTTGCCGACGGCCCAGCCGGCGTCGGTCGTGACGGCGCGGCCGTTGCGGACGGCGCTGGCCAGGGCCTCGAGCTGGTAGGTGTAGCTCGTCCGGGTGCCGAGGTGCTCGACCACCTCGGGCTCGCCGTGGCGCCGGATGACGAGGGAGTCGTCCTCGTGCGGCACCGGGAACATCGGCACGACGATCTGACCCCGGGAACCCGTCACGGTCAGTGCCATGTCGCGCTCGGGGGCGTCCATGTCGCTGCCTCCCGCGCAGGTCGCCCCATCGGGGTAGACGGCGTCGAAGAACAGCCGTTCGTCGACCCCGGGGTGGCCGGACCGCTCGGCGCCGCGCGCCGCGACGACGCGCGGCTCGCCGCCGACGAAGCGGCCCAGCAGCCGGAGCGCAGCGATGCTGTAGCACCCGAGGTCCATGGTGGCGCCGCCCCCGAGCGCCCCGGACCAGCGCGGGTCGCCGTCGGGGGGTGCCGGCATCCGCAGCACCGCCTCGACATGGCGGACCTCGCCCACGGCGGACTGGTCGAGCAGCGCGCACAACCGTCGCACGAGCGGGTGGTACGGGAAGTGGAACGCCTCCATGAAGACGACGCCGGATGCCGCCACGGCATCGCGAACGCGGCGCGCGTCGGCCGGGTCGGTCGCGGACGGCTTCTCGGCGAGCACGTGCTTGCCCGCCTCCGCTGCGCGGGCGTTCCACTCCGCGTGGAGCGAGTTGGGCAAGGGGTTGTAGACGACCTCGACGTCGGGATCCGCCAGGACGGCGGCATACGACTCGACGACGCGCTCGACGCCGTGCTCGTCGGCGAAGCGCCGGGCCCGGGCGACGTCGCGCGCCGCGACCGCCACGAGGCGGTGCCCCGTGGCCGCCGCCGGCTCGACGACGCTGAGGGGCGCGATGCGGGCGGCGCCGAGGATGCCGATGCGGAGCGGCTGCGTCACCACCGTCGCCATGCGCTCAGATGCCCCTCTCGGCCTCGATGAGGGTGTCGGCGGCGAAGCGCAGGCCCTCGAGCTGGTCGAGCTCCTGGTCCTCGTGCTCGATGTTGACCGGCATGTCGGGGTCGACCTCGTGCAGCGCGCGGAGGAACTCCGTCCAGTAGGCGGTGTCGTGGCCGCGGCCGACCGCGACGAAGTCCCACGACGGGCTCTTCGGCCAGCCGCTCAGGGTCGTGCCCCCGCCGAGCGGGAGGTAGCCCTTCTCTCCCTCGGCGACACGGTGGAAGCTGTCGTCGATGACGCCGTTGACCTTCGCGGCCTCGTTGATCCGCGTGTCCTTGGCGGCGGCGACGAAGACGAGCTCGCCGAGGTCGGCGACGGCCAGCACGGGGTCGATGCCCTGCCAGAACAGGTGGCTCGGGTCCATCTCGGCGCCGACGTGGGTGGCGCCCGTCTCCTCGACGAGCCGGTGCAGGGTGCGCGGGTTGAAGACGATGTTGCCGGGGTGCATCTCGATGGCGACGCGGACGTCTGCGGCCGCGGCGCGGGCCTGCACGTCCTTCCAGTAGGGCACGGCCACGCTCCACTGGTGGTCCTGGACGTCGAGGAACGGGCTCCACCAGGGGAGCGGGTTCCACACGGGGACGGACGTGCCGGGCTCGCCACCGGGGGCGCCGGACATGGTGATGACGCGAGGCACGCCGAGCAGGGCTGCGAGCTCGATGGACTCGAGGAGGTCCTGCGAGTGCGGGAAGCCGGCCGCGGGATGCAGCGGGTTGCCGTTGCAGTTGAGGGCCGTGAGGGTGAGGCCGCGCGAGCTGAACTCCCCGAGATAGTCCTGCCGGGCCTGCTCGCTCGCGCGGAGGTCGATGACGGGCAGGTGGATGGGCGGCAGGAAGCCGCCGGAGTTGATCTCGACACTCGTCAGGCCGAGGCCCTTGATGATGTCGAGGGCCTCGCCGAGCGGCCTGTCTCCGAGGCAGGCGTTGTAGGCACCGAGCTGCATGGGATCGTTCCTTCTTCGTCGGGACGTGCTTGGGGTGGTGGGGAACTCAGCTGAGGAGCACTCGGGCGCCGTCGGCCGCGGCAGACCGCGCGACGGCGTCGATGACGGTGAGGTCGCGCACCCCGTCGTCGAACGCAGCGACCTTGGGCAGGCCGCCCTCGATGCCGGCGACCTGCTCGAGGAAGGCGCGCGCCTGGTAGCCGAAGAGATCACCGACGCCGTAGGAGCAGCCCGGGAAGTCCATCGGCAGACCGCCTTTCACGTAGGGATGGGCCGGGCCGGCGAGCACCTGGTTGTAGCCGTCGAGCCCGTCGTCGCGCAGCTGCCGGATGACGGAGAACTCCGCGGGCCGGTCCATGTCCCACTTGGCGGCGCCGTGCTCGGCCATGAGGTCGAAGGCGAGGGAGTTCGCGTGGCCGGGAGCGATGCGCGAGATGGAGAAGGTGCCGACGGCGCCCGACGCGAAGTGCGCCGTGAAGGTGGCGACGTCGTCGTTCTCGACCGGCTCACGCACGTCGGACAGCTCCGCCTTCGCGTGACCGTAGGTCGTGCCGAGGGGCACGGCCCGCTCGGTCACCTTCGTGGTGAACGCCCCTCCGCTGACGGAGGTCATCGGGCCGCAGACGAACTCGGCGAGGTCTATGAGGTGGCTGCCGATGTCGGCGAGGGCCCCGGTGCCGGGGCCGCCCTTGTAGCGCCAGGCCATCGGGGTCTCGGCGCTGCGCGCGTAGTCGCACCAGTAGCGCCCGTTGAAGTGCGAGACCTCACCGAGCTCGCCGACGACGAGGTCGCGGATGGCGGCCACCGCGGGCTGGCGGCGGTAGACGAAGCCGACGCCGCTGACGAGCTCGGGGTGGGCCTCGGCCGCGGCGACCATCGCGCGGGCGTCCTCGAGGCTCGCGGCGAGCGGCTTCTCGCACAGCACGTGCTTGCCGGCGGCGAGCAGCGCCTCGACGATCTCGCGGTGCAGGTGGTTGGCGACGACGACGCTGACGACCTGGACGTCGTCGGCATCGAGCAGCTCGCGCCAGTCGGTGCCGTGCCGCTCGTAGCCGTAGCGGCCGGCCGCGTCCTTCGCGACGTCCTCGTTCGCGTCGATGACGGCGACGTGGCGGACGGGCGGCAGCGGCGGGTCGAAGAGCGTGGGGGCGGTGCGGTAGCCGGCGCAGTGCGCGCGGCCGGCCATGCCGGCGCCGACGACGGCGACGCCGATGGGTGGCTGCGTCATGGGATGTGCCTCTCTGGACATCTCGGTGGGGTCGCAGCCGTGTCTTAAAGCGCTTCAAGGCTACGATGGTCCCAGTGTGCGGATCCGCATCCCCCGCTGTCAACACTTTGTCCTGACAAACTCTCGAAAGCATTCACGAGGAGCCCCGTGCCGCCCCGCCCCCCGCGCCCCCGCCTCGACGACGTCGCCGCGCGGGCAGGCGTGAGCACGGCGTCGGTGTCGCTCGTGCTGCGGGGGCGGCCGGGCCCCAGCGCGGCGACGAGGGAGGCGGTGCTCGAGGCGGCGCGCGACCTCGGCTATCGCGCCGACCGCACGGCGAGCCTGCTCGCCCGACGCCGCACCCAGCTGCTCGGCGTGACGATGGACGTGCGCAGCACGTTCCACGCCGAGCTGCTCGAGGACCTGCAGGCCGCGGCCGACGAGCGCGGCTACGACCTCGTCGTGAGCCCACTGACCCGCACGCGCGACGAGCGCCGGGCCGTCGAGACGCTGCTCGACTTCCGCTGCGAGGCCCTCCTGCTGCTCGGCCCGCGCCTGACCGACCCCGAGCTGTCGGCCCTCGCCGAGGAGCACCACGTCGTGGCCATCGGCCGGCGCGCCCGAGCCGCCGGGGTCGACGTCGTGCGCGCCGCCGACGACGTCGGGGTCGTCCTCGCCGTCGAACACCTTGCCGGCCTCGGCCATCAGGAGATCGCCTTCGTCGACGGACCAACCGGACCGATCGCCACGCTGCGCCGCCAGGGCTACCGCCGGGCCCTGCGCCGCTTCGGTCTCGCCGATGGCGCCGACGTCGTCGCGGGCGGCGACGACGAGGAGTCGGGCGTCGCCGCGGCCGAGTCCCTCCGAGCCCGCCGGACCCCGATGCGCATGCCGTCCGCGGTCGTCGCGTTCAACGACCGCGTCGCGCTCGGGCTGCTCGACCGGCTGCGCCGCGACGGGCTCGACGTGCCGGCCGACGTCGCGGTCGTCGGCTACGACGACAGCCCCGTCGCCCGTCTCGCCACCGTCGACCTGACGAGCGTCAGCCAGGCCCCTCAGGCCATGGCGGTCGCCGCCGTCGAGGCGGCGACCCAGCGTCTCGACGACGGGCGCACGGATGCCGTCGACGTCGTCCTCGAGCCCCACCTCGTCGTGCGTGGCACGACGGCACCGCGCGGGCCACGCGACCCGGGATGACGGCATGCGCGAGCGGCGACGGGCTGCCGTCCGTCGGCGCGGCGGGCTACGGTCGGGCCATGGCCGACAAGCTCTCCCGTCGGGCGGCGTCCGACGCCCTGCCCGCGTGGCGGTTCCTGCTCCAACGCCTGCACCTCACGGTTCGCGCGCCCGATGCGGCGGCCGCCTTAGGGTTCGTCGGGCGGGTCGGGGAGGTGGCCGCCGCGCTCGGTCGCGGTCCGGACGTCGACGTGCGCGGTGACGTCGTGCACCTGGCGGTGTCGACCGCGTCCGTGGGAGGTGTCACCGACGACGACGTCGCGGTCGGGCGCGCCGTGGACGCCGTCGTCGCGGAGCTGGGACTCGCGTCGGAGCCGGGCACGCTCACGGTCGTCGAGATCGCGATCGACGCCATGGACATCGACGCGGTGCGGCCCTTCTGGGACGCCGTGCTCGGTTGGGACGTCGTGGCCCGCGACGACCTCCAGGACCCGCTGCGGCTCGGCCCGGCGGTGTGGTTCCAGCAGATGGACGAGCCACGGCCGCAACGCAACCGGATCCACCTCGACGTCACCGTCGCCCACGACGAGGCGCCGGGCCGCATCGAGCGGGCCCTGGCCGCGGGCGGGCGCCTCGTGTCCGACGACAGCGCCCGGCCTTCTGGATCCTCGCCGACCCCGAGGGCAACGAGGCGTGCGTCTGCACGTGGCAGGGGCGCGACCCCGCCCCGGCGGACTGAGGCCCGGCGTCACGCCCCGGATCGCGTCGCGTCGTCGGCGGCGAGGACGACGAGGTCGGCGACCGCGTCGGGGTGGGTGAAGAGGTTGTTGTGCGACCCGCCGAGCAGCGAGGTGCGCACGGCCGGGGCGCGGCGGGCCGAGCGGGCCAGGCGGTCCAGCCACGAGACCGGCACGAAGGCGTCGTGCACCCCTGCGGTCACCGTCAGCGGCACCGGGAGGTGGCCGACGCGCTGCTCGGGCGCGTCACGCAGTCCCGAGCGCAGCATCGCGACGATGCCCGTCCGGCCGCGGTAGAGCTCGGCAACGTCGACCTCCGCCGGGCCGTCGTCGCGGTAGGCGAGGGGAGTGGCGCCCGCCAGGCGCCACAGGCGGCGCTGCTCGGGTGCGAACGTCGTGCCGGCGAGCACGACCGAGAGGGCGCGCCGCCGGGCGCTGAGGGCGAGTCCGGCGGTCAGTGCGGCCTGCCCACCGGTCGAGTGGCCGAGCACCACGACCGGCCGCCCGCTGGCCGTCGCCTCGACCCAGCGGGCCGCGGTGAGCCCGACGGCGTGGATCGAGGGGCGCGTCGGCCACGGGAGGCTCGAGCCGAAGCCGGGCAGGTCGAGCACGGCCACGTCGAGCCCGCGCGCGACGAGCGCGCGAGCCGTCGGCACGGTGTAGAACGGCAGCCCCAGTCCCGGCACGATGACCACGAGCGGGCCCGTGCGGGAGCGCTGCTCGCCGACGGTCAGCGACCGCACGACCCGGCCCCGCACCGTCGTCAGGTGCTCGCAGGTGTCCGGGTCGGCTCGGCCGCGTCTCATGGCAGGTCCGGTCGGGGCCTCGGTGACGCAGCGTGCGCCGGTCGTGCGGTGCTGGACCGGACGACCAGCCCGGGCTCGACGACGACGCGTGCGGGGGCGACGGTGGTCGCGGCCGACTCGTCGAGCCGGTCCGCGAGGGCGCGGACGGTCTCGGCCCCGAGTCGTTCGGCATCCTGGCGCACCGTCGTCAGCGCCACGTGCGGGTAGCCGGCCTCGGTGATGTCGTCGAAGCCGACGACGGAGACGTCGTCCGGGACCCGGAGTCCGTGCTGACGCACGACGTCGACGAAGCCGATGGCGCACCGGTCGTTGAAGGCGGTGACGGCCGTGGGTCGCTCGCGCGGCGAGAGGTCGAGGAAGGCGCGTGCGGCAGCGGCTCCCTCGAGCTCGCTCAGCCCGCCGGGGAGGACGGTCTCCGCCAGGGCGGGGGAGCTGCGCAGGGCCGAGCGGTAGCCGCGCCGCCGCTCGGCCGCTCCCGCCGTGCGACCGCCGTCGAGCAACGCGATGCGGGAGTGGCCGAGGCCGCGCAGGTGCTCGACCGCGAGGCGCAGCCCGGCGGCGTCGTCGGTGCGCACGACGCCGACGTCTGCGCCCGGGGCGGGGCGCAGGACGCTGACCACCGGCACGCGCTCGGCCAGTCGCGTGAGCTGCGCCGGGGACTGGCTGCTGCCGAGCAGGACGATGCCCTCGCACCGCTCCGCGAGGAGCGTCTCGACGGCCGCCTCCTCGGACCGGGTCGGCGTGACGCCGCTCAGGACGAGCTCGTAGCCGGCGCCGTCGGCCTCGCGGTAGAGGCTCTCGAGCAGGTCACCGTGGAAGGCGTGGCCGACGCTGAAGGTGACGCCGAGCGTGCGGGTGCGACTGCTGCCGAGCCGGCTCGCCCGGGTGTCGGGGCGGTAGTCGAGCTCGCGCGCCGCCGCCAGGACGCGCTCGCGGGTGGCCTCGGACGCCCCCGGGACCCCGCGGAAGACGATCGACACGAGGGCGCGCGAGACGCCGGCACGTCGGGCGACGTGCTCCATCGTGACCCTCTCGCGTCCCACGCCGCGACTCTAGAGCGCTCCACAAGATGTGGCCAACCTCTTGACGGCCTGTGTGGCGGGCGGTTTCACTGGTGCAGCACTAGAGCGCTCTAGTCGACGATTTGCGAAGGAGCAGCCATGACGTGCACCGACCCCGTCCGGTTCGGGCTCATCGGAGCCGGACGCATCGGCACCCACCACGCCACGACCCTGGCCCGCCGGCTCGGCGAGGCCGAGCTCGTCGCGGTGGCCGACCCGCAGGAGGCGGCGGCCCGACGGCTCGGCGAGCACCTCGGCGTCGACTGGCTCACCGACCCCCAGGCGCTCATCGACGACCCGCGCGTCGAGGCCGTCGCGATCACGTGTGCGAGCACCGCGCACACGGCGCTCGTCGTCGCGGCCGCCGTGGCCGGCAAGGCGGTCTTCGTCGAGAAGCCGATGGCGATGACGCTCGCCGACGCCGACCGCGCCATCGCCGCGGCGCGCGCCGCCGGCATACCTCTGCAGGTCGGTTTCAACCGACGCTTCGCGCGTGACTTCGCGGCCGCGCACGCGACGGTCGCGGGCGACGGCGTCGGCACGCCGCAGCTGCTGCGCTCGCTGACCCGCGACCCCGGTCTCGCGAACCCGGCCGGGGTGCCGCCGTGGACGATCTTCACCCAGACGCTCATCCACGACTTCGACGCGCTCAACTGGTTCAACCCCGGCGCCAGGGCCGTCGAGGTGTCCGTCATGGCCGACGCGCTCGTCGCCCCGGACTTCAGGGACGCCGGCCTGCTCGACACCGCCGTCGTGACGATCCGCTACGACAACGGCGCCATCGCGGTGGCCGAGGCGAGCTTCTCGGCAGCCTACGGCTACGACGTGCGCGCCGAGGTCTTCGGCTCGGCGGGCATGGTGACGGCCGGCAGCCCTGCCCATCTGTCCACCGCCCACTGGAGCGCCGCCGGCGTCGTGAGCCCGACGGCCCGCGCCAACACCGACCTGTTCGCCGACGCGTATGCCGCCGAGCTCGCGGCGTTCTGCAGCGCCGTGCGCAGCGGGTCGCCGACGCAGGTCGGCGGTGAGGACGCCCGGGCCGCCCTGCGCATCGCGCTGGCCTGCATCGAGGCCGTCGAGACGGGCGGGACCGTCGCGGTGCGCGACCGCGACCGCGCGTCCGCCGGGGCCGGTGCCTGATGGGCACCCCCTTCACCCTGGCCGTCAGCTCCGAGATGGTCTTCGTCGACCTGCCCGTCGTCGAGCGGATCCGCCGGATCCACGCGCTCGGCTTCGAGGTGGAGATCTGGGACTGGACCCGCCACGACGTCGACGCGCTCGTGGCGCTGCGCGAGGAGGGCGTCGTCTTCTCCTCGATGACGGGCTACGTGCGTGGCCGGCTGACCGACGACGAGGGCGCGGACGAGCTGCTCGCGACGGCGGCCGAGTCGGTCGCCGTCGCCCGGCGTCTGGGCATCCCGCGCCTCAACCTGCACGGCACCGGCCTCGACGACCGCGGGCTGCCGGTGCGCCCGGAGCCCGTCGCCACCGGGCCGATGTGGCTGGCGGCCGAGCGCACGCTGCGCCGTGTCGCGGCGCTGGGGGAGCGCGAGGGCGTCACCTTCGTGCTCGAGAACCTCAACACCGCCGTCGACCACCCCGGGGTGCCGTTCGCGACGGCGGCCGACTGCCTCGCCCTCGTCGCGGGCGTCGACAACCCGCACCTCAAGCTGATGCTCGACCTCTACCACGCCCAGATCGGCGAGGGGAACCTCATCCAGCTCTGCCGGAGCGCGCTGCCGCACCTCGGTGAGGTGCAGGTGGCCGACGTCCCGGGCCGCTGCGAGCCCGGCACCGGCGAGATCGCCTACCCCGCCGTCGCGCGGGCGCTGGCCGAGATGGGGTATGCCGGCACCGTCGGTCTCGAGGCCTACGCGTCGGGCGACCCCGAGGTCGCGCTCGAGCGCTTCCGGGCCGCCTTCAGCCCGGAGGGGGCGGTCCGGGAGCTCAGCGCTCGAGCGTGAAGTCGGAGGGCAGGCCGTCGACGGCGACCGTGCCGTCGGCGGCGACCTCGACGGTCACGACGGCATCGCCGACCCGCAGCCCCGCGACGCGCAGCGCGCCGAACGGCGGACGTGCCGGGGGCCGCACGCGCACCGCGCGGTTCGGCACGTCGACGCTGATCCCCAGCGCGACCGTCAGCATCGCGACCGACGACGCGGCCGCCCACGCCTGCGGGCGGCACGACGCCGGGTAGGGCGCCGGGCGGCCGAAGACGGCGTCGTCGGCGAAGAGCTCGGGCAGGCGGTAGTCGAACGCCTCGCCGACGTCGAGCAGGCGCCGGGCCACGGCCGCCGCCTCCGTCGCGTGGCCCTCCCGGGCCATGCCGAGGGCGCAGATGGCCGTGTCGTGCACCCAGACGGAGCCCGTGTGGTAGCCGATCGGGTTGAAACCGCCGTTGTCGTTCGCGAGCGTGGCGATGCCGAAGCTGCCGAGCATCGTCGGCGCGGTCAGGGTCTCGGTGACGCGCCGGGCCTCGTCCGGCGTCAGGGCCCCGGTGCCGAGGGCGTGGCCCATGTTCGAGCCGACGCCGTCGACCGGCCGGCCGTCCCCGTCGATGGCCATCGCGAGGTAGCGGTCGTCCGGCCCGCCGACCCAGAAGCGGGACCTCATGCGGTCGCGGAGGGCCTCAGCCCACCGCTCGAGCGCGTCCGCGCGGGTGCCGTCCTCGCCGTCGGCGGTCCCGAACGTGCGCAGCAGGGTGGCGGCGGCGACGGCGGCCTCGACGGCATACGCCTGTGCCTCGACGAGCGCGATGGGCGACGCGGCGAGCGAGCCGTCGCGGAAGCGCATCGAGTCGCCGGAGTCCTTCCAGCCCTGGTTGACGAGGCCGTGACCGCTCTCGTCGACGTACTTGATGAGGCCGTCGTCGTCCGGGGTGGCCAGGTCGGTGAGCCAGCTCGCCGCGGAGCGCAGCGCCGGCAGGAGGTCGCGCACCTCGCCGTCGGGCAGGCCCCAGCGCCACGCGTCGTGCAGGAGGCAGATCCACAGCGCCGTCGCGTCGACCGTGCCCCAGTAGACGGGCGGCAGGTGGAAGGAGTCGGCGTCGTGGGCGTGCGACGTGCGGCGCAGCTCGTGCGGGATCTTGCCGGGCGCCTCGGCCGTGCTCGCGTCGTGCCTCGTGCCCTGGCGGCGGGCGAGCGCGCGCAGGGTGCCGCCGGCGAGGTCGGTCCCCAGCGGCAGCGCCATGCGGGCCGCCCAGAGCGAGTCTCGGCCGAACAGCGTCAGATACCAAGGGGTTCCGGCTGCGGCGAAGACGTCACGCAGGTCGGCGGGGTCGCGCAGGAGCAGGCTGCGCAGGTCGGTCAGGGAGGTCTCGAGGAGGCGGCCGAGGCGCGGGTCGCCCGCCTCGACCTCGAGCCGGTCGGGCCAGTCGACGGCATCCGACCCGGCGTCCGCGGCGAACATGCTCTCGCCGCGTCGCTCGGTGCCGACGACGACCTCGACCACGGCACGCGTGCCCGGCTCGATGCGGAGCGGGAAGGAGGCGCGCACCCCGTCGTCGCCGGTCGTGAGGGCCGCCGGCGCGGGGGAGAGCTCGACCCGCGTCGTCAGCTCGTCGCTCTGCCAGCCCGCGGAGGCGTCGCTCTCGCGCCGCGGGTCGAGCAGGTGCCCGGTCGCGAGCCCGGACTTGACGACGCTGATGTCGGCGCCGTCCCCACCGAGACGGACGACGAGCTCGGTCTCGACCGGGGCGGACGCCCGGGAGGTGACGACGACCTGCTCGCGGAGCACGCCCCCCGCCAGGTGGCGGCTGCGGTGCACCTCGACCGTGGGGTCGGCGCCGGGGTCACCGACGCCGCGCGCCGACGTGAGGAACTCGCCGCGCGCGCCGCGGGCGGCGTGCGCCACGTGCACTAGGTCGGCGCCGCCGAGTCCGACGACGAACTCCGAGACGACGCGCTGGTCGTCGACGAAGAAGCCGTGGGCGCCGCTGCCGCGCATCGCGCCGTCGGCGTCGCTGAGGGCCGTGCCGTTGCCGTCGACGCAGACGACGAGGTCGTGCAGCCACGGCTGGCGGCCCGCGACGTCACCGGGGGACGCCGGGAGGCCGGAGCCCGGGGAGTCGGGGGAGTCGGTGACGTCCGTGGAGTCCGTGGAGTCCGTCGCGTCACGGACGTCCTCGGCGTCCTCGATGCCCTCGACGTCCTGGGTCTGGTGCCTGCTCATCGGGCTCCTCCTCGTGCGTGCGCGGCGGTCGGGCTGTCCTGCGAAAACTACCGCGCCCCTCTTGACACCCCTGCCGCGAGGACTGAGTATGCGGTGAGGGATATGAACGTTCAAATGTCTGGGTTAGAACGTTCCACTCCGAGAGGACGGCGTCAAGGGTGACATCGAGTTCTGCGGCCAGGAGGCGTGCGACGATCAACGACGTCGCACGCGCTGCCTCGGTCTCGCGCCAGACGGTGAGCAACGTCGTCAACGCCCCCGAGCGGGTCGCGCCCGACACCCTCGCCCGCGTGCAGGCCCAGATCGAGCTGCTCGGCTACCAGCCGAGCCGCGCCGCGCAGACCCTCAAGCAGGAGCGCGCCGGAGCGTGGGGCATCGAGCTCAACTCCGCCGGGTTCGGCCGCCTCGGCGCCATCCTCGACACCTTCCTCATCGAGCTGACGACCGGTGCGGCGAGCCACGGCTCGCACGTCGTCCCGTTCACGGCATCCGACCCGCTCGACCCGATCCCCGCCTACGAGCGGTTCGTCGCGAGCCGCGTGGCCGACGGCTTCGTGCTCACCGACACCCGCACCTCCGACCCGCGCCCGGCCTGGCTCGACGCCCACCACGTGCCGTATGCCGCCTTCGGCCGCGTGTGGGACGACCCGGGCGTCACGTCGTGGGTCGACGTCGACGGCGCCGCCGGCATCGACGCCGCCGTGCGCCACCTCGCGGAGCAGGGCTACGAGCGCATCGGCTACCTCGGCTGGCCCGAGGGTTCGCCCGTCGGCGACGACCGGCGGTCCGGCTGGGCGCGCGCGACGGCCGACCTCGGACTGGCCCACCCCGAGTGGCAGGCGACGACACCCCAGGTGATCGACGCCGCCTCGTCGGCGGCCGCAGGCCTCATCGACGCCGTCGGCACGGGCGGCGCGCTCGTCTGCGCCTCCGACGCCCTCGCGCTCGGCGCGTGGCGCGTCCTCGTCGAGCGCGGCCTCGAACCGGGCGTCGACGTCGGGCTCGTCGGGTTCGACGACACGGACATCGCCGAGGCCCTCGACCTCAGCAGCCTCCACCAACCCCTCGACCAGGTCGCCGAGCGCGTGCTGCACGTGCTCGGCACCCGTGCCGACTCCCGCGACCCCGCGGTGGGTGGCCTCCTGCTCGACCCCGAGCTGGTCATCAGGTCCAGCTCGAAACCTGCGGGCGACCGCACGAAACGGAAAGAGAAGTGACATGAGTGCACGTACCACGCGTGGTGCAGCCGCCCTCGCTCTGGCCGCCACCGGCGCGCTCGTCCTGAGCGCCTGCGGCGGGGGTGGCTTCGACAACGGGTCGAACAGCGCCCCGCAGGAGACGGCCAAGGGTCCGGTCAAGCTGACGATCATGATCGGCAGCTCCGGCGACGCCGAGACGAACGCCGTCAAGGCCGCGGCCGACGCCTGGGCGAAGAAGTCCGGCAACACCGTCGAGGTCATCGCCGCCGCGGACCTCGGCCAGCAGCTCGGCCAGGCGTTCGCGTCCACCACGCCGCCTGACCTCTTCTACACGGACGCGTCCAAGGTCGGCACGTTCGCCAAGGCGGGCAACCTCTACGCCTACGGCGACCAGGTCAAGGACGCCGGCTTCCTGCCCGCCCTCGTCAAGACCTTCACCTACGACGACAAGTTCTACTGCGCGCCCAAGGACTACTCGACGCTCGCGCTCGTCATCAACACCGACCTCTGGACGAAGGCCGGGCTGACCGACGCCGACGTGCCCAAGGACTGGGCCGGCCTCGAGGCGGTCGCGAAGAAGCTGACGTCGGGCAAGGTGACCGGCCTCGTCATCGGCAACGACATCAACCGCAGCGGCGCCTTCATCAAGCAGGCCGGCGGCTGGATCGTCTCCGAGGACGGCACGGCCATGACGGCCACGAGCGCGCCGGCCAAGGAGGGCCTGGCCGAGGTGCAGAAGCTGATGAAGGAGGGCGTGCTCAAGTTCAGCACCGACACGTCCCCCGCCACCGGGTGGGGCGGTGAGGCGCTCGGCAAGGGCGTCGGCGCGATGACGATCGAGGGCAACTGGATCAGCGGCGCGAAGAAGGACTTCCCGAACCTCAAGTACAAGGTCGTCGAGCTGCCCGAGGGCCCGGCCGGCAAGGGCACCCTGCTCTTCAGCAACTGCTGGGGCATCGCCGCCAAGTCGCCGAACCACGCCCAGGCGGTCGACCTCGTGAAGTCGCTGATCACGACCGACCAGCAGATGGCCTTCGCCGACGCGTTCGGCGTCATGCCGTCGACGGAGGAGGGCGCCAAGGCGTTCGCCGCGAAGTTCCCGGACTCGGCGGCCTTCGTCGCCGGTGGGCAGTACGCCCAGGGCCCGGTCAACCTGCCCGGCTTCGACGAGGTCATGGCCAAGTTCAACTCGCAGCTGGCCACGCTCAGCAAGGGCGGCGACCCGAATGCCTGGCTCGAGGAGCTGCAGAAGAACGGCACCGCGGCGCTCGCGGGCTGATCCCTCGGGTGGCGCCCTGGTGGCGTCCGAGTGGCGTCCGCCGGCCCGTACCGGCGGACGCCACCCCACGGCCGCCACCTGACGGACCCGACCTGCACCCGCCCGCACGACCCCGATAACCCACGAACCGACGACCGACGAACCGACCCGCACGAGGAGCATCCAATGGCGCGCACCGACGAGCGTCCGGTGACCGAGCACGTCGCCGCCACCCCGGCCCCCTCGCGGGCCGGGGGCGGCATCCGGGGACGGGAGGGCATCGCGGGCTGGATCTTCATCGCGCCGATGATCGTCATCATCGGCCTCTTCCTCATCATCCCGATAGGGATGGCGCTCTGGGTCAGCTTCACCAACTGGCAGGGCAACACCAACCCGTTCGCGGTCGGCCAGGGCACCGACGTCGTCGGCCTGAAGAACTACACCGACCTCTTCGCGCGGGACGGCCTCACCCGCGACAACTTCATGCAGTCGATCGGCAACACCTTCTACTACGTGCTGCTCGTCGTGCCGCTGCAGACGGTGCTCGCGCTGGGGCTCGCGCTGCTCGTCAACAGCACGATGCTCAAGGGGCGCAGCTTCTTCCGCACCGCGTTCTACTTCCCGTCGGTGACGAGCTCGATCGCGATCGCGACCGTCTTCCTCTTCCTCTTCTCCAACACCGGGGCGGTCAACGCCTTCCTCGGCTTCTTCGGCATCGACGGCCCGCAGTGGTTCAGCGACAGCCGTGGCCTCCTGCACCTGGCCTTCAACGCGGTCGGTGTCGACAACCCCGGCTGGGCGCAGGGCGAGATCCTCGGCCGCAGCATCTGGGACTGGCTCTCCGGGCCGTCCGTCGCGATGTTCGTCATCATCTTCCTCGTCATCTGGACGACGTCCGGCACCTTCATGCTGATGTTCATCGCGGCCCTGCAGGACCTGCCCGTCGAGATCGACGAGGCCGCCGCCCTCGACGGCACGTCGCGCTGGCAGAAGCTGCGGCACGTGACGCTGCCGATGATCAAGCCGGCGCTCTTCCTCGTCATCACCCTCGGCCTCATCGGCACGTGGCAGGTGTTCGACCAGATCTACGTCATGGGCAAGGGCGCGCCCGCGGGCACCACCCTGAGCCCGGCGTTCCTCTCCTACCAGCAGAGCTTCGGCAACTTCCGCTACGGCTCCGGTGCAGCCATGGCCTTCGTCGTCTTCCTCATCATCGTCGTCCTCACCCGCATCCAGCGCTACGTCCTGACGGACAAGGACGAACGCAAGCCGCTCCTCCGACGTGGAGGTCGCTCGTGAACGCCCGCAGGTCCAACCCGGTCAAGACGATCGTGCTCTACGCGGCGCTGCTCGCCTTCGCGGTGCTCTTCATCTACCCCTTCCTCATCCAGATCTCGACGTCGTTCAAGACCGACCCGGATGCCGCGAACAACCCCCTCTCGCTCGTGCCCAACCCGGCGACCCTGCAGGTGTGGCAGCGCATCTTCGGCCAGACGGGCGACTCGTCGGTGCCGGTGACGACGTGGGTGCAGAACTCGGTGCTCGTCACCGTCGTCGTGACGGCCGGGCGGGTGTTCTTCGACTCCCTCGCGGGCTACGCGCTCTCGCGGCTGCAGTTCCGTGGCCGCAAGGCGGTCTTCGGCGGGCTGCTGGCCGTCATGGCGGTGCCGGGGGTGGCCCTGCTCATCCCGAAGTTCCTCATGGTCAACTACCTCGGCATCTACGACACCTACACCGCGATGATCCTGCCGCTCATCGTCGACGCCGCCGGCGTCTTCATCATGAAGCAGTTCTTCGACTCGGTGCCGGTCTCGATCGAGGAGGCCGCCCGGCTCGACGGCGCGAGCATCTTCCGCACCTTCTGGTCGGTCGTGCTGCCGATGGCCAAGCCCGCCCTCATCACGCTGACGATCCTGTCGTTCCAGGGGTCGTGGAACGAGTTCTCGCACTTCCTCGTCGTGACCCGGGGCACCCCCGAGCACCAGACCCTCGTCACCGGTCTCGCGAGCCTGACGAGCGGCCAGCTCGGCGCGGGCACGCAGTACCCGCTCAAGCTCGGCACCGCGCTGCTGACCACGATCCCCGTCGCGCTCCTCTTCTTCGCGCTCCAGCGCTACTTCATCCGTGGCGCGAACGAGGGCGGCGTCAAGGGCTGACTCAGCGCACGACGAGGGCCAGCGCCGACACGACCGTCGCGGCGAGCACCGCCTGGTCGAAGCGCGCCTGGCTCAGCCGGCGCGCGGTGTGCAACCCCACCCAGGCGCCGAGCAGCACGACGGGCGCGAGCAGCACGGTGCGCCAGACGGTCTCGCCCGCGAAGAGTCCGAGTCCCGCGCTGAAGGGCAGCTTGCAGAGGTTGACCCCGAAGAAGAAGAGCGCGCTCGTGCCGAGGAAGCGGCGTTTCTCCACGCCCTGCGCGACGAGGTAGAGCGTCATGACGGGCCCGGCGGCGTTGGCCGTCATGGTCGCGAGTCCCGCGGCCGCCCCCGTGGCGACCGCCGCGGCCCGCGACGACCCCAGCCGCCTCGGCACCGGGGCGCGAGCGAGCACGAGCTGCAGGACCGCGAGGACGAGCAGCAGGCCGCCGATCGCGCGGCGCAGCGTCTGGTCGTCGACCCGGGCCAGGACGACCGCACCGAGCGCGAGACCGGGGAGCACGGCCGGGATGAGCCGAGCGAGCAGGGCCCGGTCGGCGTGGTGCCGGTAGTGCCACACCGCGACGACGTCGCCGACGAGCAGCAGGAGCAGGATGGCCGCCGTCGACTCCTTCGTGGGCAGCACGAGGGCGAAGACGGCGACGGCGATGCTGCCGACACCGCCGATGGCCGTCTTCGCGAAGCCGATGAGCAGCGCCGCGAGCCCGAGCAGCACGAGCGACGTCACGGTCATGGAAGCGCAGCGTAGGCCCCCGGCCCTTCCGCGCAGGCGCCGCGCAGGTCAGGCTGTGCGCATGGCTACCGACAACGACCACACCTTCGACGTCATCGTGATCGGCCTCGGGCCGGGAGGGGAGCACGTCGCCGGCAGGCTCGCCGAGCGCGGGCTGCGGGTTCTCGGCGTCGACCGCCGCCTCGTCGGGGGCGAGTGCCCGTACTGGGGCTGCATCCCCTCGAAGATGATGATCCGCGCGGCCGACGCGCTCGCGGAGGCCCGCCGCGTCGACGGCCTCGCCGGGACGGTCGAGGAGGTCACGCCCGACTGGTCGCTCGTCGCGAAGCGGATCCGCGAGGAGGCCACCGACGACTGGGACGACCAGGTGGCCGTCGACCGGCTCACCGGTACGGGCGCGACGTTCGTGCGCGGCACCGGTCGCATCGCCGGCCCGGGACGGGTGGACGTCGACGGCACGGCCTACACGGCCACCCGAGGCATCGTCGTCAACACGGGCACCACCGCGGCGGTCCCGCCGGTCGAGGGGCTGGCCGACACCCCCTACTGGACCAACCACGAGATCATCGAGACCGCCGAGCTGCCCTCCAGCCTCATCGTGCTCGGCGGCGGAGCCATCGGGTGCGAGCTGAGCCAGGTCATGGCCCGCTTCGGCGTCGACGTGACGGTCGTCGAGGCGGCCGACCGCATCCTCGCCCTCGAGGAGCCGGAGGCGTCCGAGAAGCTCGCCGCCGCGCTCGAGGCCGACGGCGTCACGGTGCGTGCGGGCGTCGGCGCGCAGCGGGTGGCCCACGACGGCTCGGTCTTCACCGTCACCCTCGCCGACGGCTCGACACTCACGGCGGAGAGGCTGCTCGTGGCCGCGGGCCGGCGGGCCGACCCCGCCGGCGTCGGCCTCGACACCGTGGGGGTGGCCCGCGACGCCCGCACCGCACCGGTCGACGAGCGCTGCCGTGTCACCGGCGGCGTCTGGGCGGTGGGCGACATCACCGGCAAGGGGGCCTTCACCCACGTCTCGATGTACCAGGCCGGCGTCGTCATCCGCGACGTGCTCGGCGAGGACGGTCCGCCGGCCGACTACGACGCCCTCCCGCGCGTCACGTTCACCGATCCCGAGGTCGGCGCCGTCGGCCTGACGGAGGCACAGGCGCGGGATCGCTTCGCGAACGTCCAGGTGGGGCTCACCCCGCTCGGCGAGACGACCCGCGGCTGGATCGCCGGCGCCGACGGGCTCATCAAGGTCGTCGCGGACGCCGACCGGGGGGTCCTCGTCGGGGCCACGACGATGGGTCCGGCCGGCGGTGAGGTGCTCGGCGCGCTCGCGGTGGCCGTCCACGGCGAGGTCCCCGTCGACCGGCTCCGATCGATGATCTACGCCTACCCCACCTTCCACCGCGGCATCGAGGACGCTCTCGGCCGACTCGCCTGACACGACGCGCAGGTGACGCCCCGGCGACGGGTCGGTGGCGGGGGGCGACGACGCCCCGGCGCCGCCGGACGACACCGGGGCGGACGATACGGTGAGCGCATGGCCCAGCGACTGCTCGCCCTCGACCTCGACGGAACGACCCTCAACCACATGGGTGAGCTCTCCGACCGCGTCCGCGAGGCCGTGGTGGCCCTGCCCGACGACGTCGCCGTCGTCGTCGCGACGGGCCGCTCGATCATCGCGACGATGCCGGTCCTCGAGGCGCTCGGGCTGCGGGAGGGCTACGCCATCTGCTCGAACGGCGCCCTCACCCTGCAGCTCGACCACACACGACCCGAGGGCTACGCGATCATCGACATGGTCACCTTCGACCCGCGCGCGGTGCTCGAGAAGATGCGGGGAGCCCTGCCCGACGCGCTGATCGCCGTCGAGGAGCCCGGCGTCGGCTTCAAGGTCAGCAAGCACTTCCCCGACGGTGAGCTGATGGGCCGGTCGCGCGAGGTCGAGTGGGACGAGCTCGTCGCCAACCCCGTCACGCGCGTCACCCTCCGCCAGCCCGAGGCCACGGCCGAGGAGTTCATGGAGCTCGTCGAGCGCGCCGGCCTGCACGGGGTGTCGTATGCCGTCGGCTGGTCCGCGTGGCTCGACATCAACCCCGAGGGGGTGTCCAAGGCGAGCGCCCTCGAGCTCGTGCGCCGCCAGCTGCGCGTCGAGCCGATCCACACGGTCGCCTGCGGCGACCAGCGCAACGACCTCGAGATGCTGCACTGGGCCGCGTGGGGCGTCGCCATGGGCAACGCGCCCGACGGCGTCAAGGCGGTCGCCGACGAGGTCACCGGCCACGTCGACGAGGACGGCCTCGTGCCGATCCTCGAGGGCGTCGCGCAGGCCGCGCGCGACGGCGTGCCCTTCCGCGAGGGCGTCGAGTCCGCCGCCGTCGCCCGCCTCGAGCTCTGAGCCGCCCGATCGTCCCGGGACGGGTGTCGAGAACGGGCGCTCCCGTTCGACGAAGGGGTGGGGCGGGCGCCACCGCCCGCACCGACACCACGAGGAGGGCACCATGCGCTTCATGATCATCGTCCCCGGCAGCCCCGAGACCGAGGACGGCGTCACCGGCACCGAGCAGCAGTTCGCCGACATGCATGCCTACAACGAGGAGATGTTCAAGGCCGGCGTCTTCGTCGACGGACAGGGCCTGCACCCGACCTCGAAGGGCGCGCGCCTCACCTACGACGACGGCGAGTGGACCGTCACCGACGGGCCGTTCGCGGAGGCGAAGGAGCTCATCGCAGGCTTCACGATCATCGACGTCAGCTCGCGGGAGGAGGCGATCGAGTGGCTGCGCAGGTGGCCGGCCTCCTGTGCGCCGGAGCCGGGTCAGGCCCTCGAGCTGCGCCAGGTCTTCGCGGCCGAGGACTTCGGTGACGAGTACACCCCGGAGCTGCGGGCCCGCGAGGAGAGGATGCGCGCCGAAGCCGCGCGCAACGCCGCCGGCGGCTGACCCCGCTGCTCGACCACGGCGACCGCTCCCGCCGTGCCAGAGTGTCCGGGTGCCACCGACCACCGGACCGCAGACCGCCACGCCCGACGTGCAGCGCACGCTCGAGGCGGTCTGGCGCATGGAGGCCGCCAAGGTGACGGCGGTCGTGGCCCGCGTCGTCGGCGACGTCGGCCTCGCCGAGGACCTCGCCCAGGACGCGTTCGTGCAGGCGCTCGAGCAGTGGCCGCGTGACGGCATCCCGACGAAGCCGGGTGCCTGGCTCACGGCCACGGCGCGGCGCCGGGCCGTCGACCGCATCCGGCGCGACGTCAACCTCGCGGCCAAGCTCCAACAGCTCGGGCACCTCGAGGAGCTGCGCGTGGCCGAGCTCGCCGAGGGCGACTTCGACGCGGCGCTCGCGGACGTCGACGACGACGTGCTGGGCCTCGTCTTCGCCGCCTGCCACCCGGCCCTGACCGCCCAGGCGCGGATCTGCCTGACGTTGAGGATGATCGGCGGACTGACGACCCGCGAGATCGCGCGCGCGTTCCTCACGACCGAGTCGACGGTCGCGCAGCGCATCTCGCGGGCGAAGAAGACCCTGAGCCAGGACGGCGTCACCGTCGAGGTCCCCTCGGGCGCCGAGCTCGCGTCCCGCCTCGCGTCGGTGCTCGAGGTCGTCTATCTCGTCTTCAACGAGGGGTATGCCGCCACCACCGGGCGGGACTGGGTGCGGGGCGACCTCATGGAGGAGGCGGTCCGGCTCGGTCGCGTGCTCGCGGCCCTCGCCCCCGCGGAGCCGGAGGTGCACGGTCTGCTCGCCTTGATGGAGATCCAGGCCTCGCGGACCCGCGCCCGCATCGGCCGCGGCGGCGAGCCGGTGCTCCTTCTCGAGCAGGACCGCTCGCTCTGGGACCAGGCGCTGATCCGGCACGCCCTGTCCGCGCTGGACCGGGCCGTCGCGCTGCTCGAGGCCGCGCGCAGCCCTGCCGGGCCCTACGTCCTGCAGGCCGCGATCGCCTCGTGCCACGCACGGGCGCGCACCGCCGACGCCACCGACTGGGCGAGGATCGCCGGGCTCTACGCGCAGCTCGGGGCCCTGCGTCCCTCGCCGGTCGTCGAGCTCAACCGGGCCGTCGCGCTCTCCTACGCCGAGGGACCCGAGGCCGCGCTCGAGGTCGTCGACGCCCTCGCCGCCGCCGGCGAGCTGTCGGACTACCACCTCCTGCCGAGCGTGCGCGGCGACCTGCTCGAGCGCCTCGGTCGCGACGAGCAGGCGCGGGCCGAGTTCGCGCGCGCCGCCTCGATGGCGCAGAACGACGTCGAGAAGGCGCTGCTGCTGCGACGTGCCGGCGGCACGACCGGCGCAGACGGGCCGACCGGAACGCCGGCGTCGGGCTGAGCGAAGCGCCGACGGTCGGCACGTATCAGGACTACCGTCGAGACACCCTGCACTGACGTCGGTTCCGATCGGGTGGAGGTCCGTCATGGCCGTGGTGCACCAGAGCTGTCCGGGCTATGTCGCCGAGCCCTTCGCCTCGCTCGTCGCCGAGCATCCCGGCGAGGACGTCTACCCGCAGGCCGACTTCCGCACGGAGTGGGGGCCGATCTTCCACCGCGGCCGCCTCGACGGCAGCGCCCGCGTCCTCGTGCTCGGTCAGGACCCCGCGACGCACGAGTCCGTCTCGCGGCGCATCCTCGTCGGTGAGGCCGGCCAGCGCGTGCAGGGGCTGCTCGCGAAGATGGGGATCGACACGGCATACGTGATGGTCAACGTCTACCTCTACAGCGTGTTCGGCCAGGCGGCGGGCAGCCGGCACGTCACCGACGAGGCGATCACCGCCTACCGCAACCGCTGGCTCGACGCGCTGCTCGTCGGCACCGACGTGACGGCCGTCCTCGCCCTCGGTGACCTCGCGGCGAAGGCGTACGCCGCCTGGGCGCCCACGCGCGCCGCGACGTCGTCGGCCCTCCACCTCGCCGCGATCCGGCACCCGACGTATGCCGAGGGTTCGGCCCGCGCGTCGGGGAAGCCGCTCGCCGAGACGACCGCCGCCCAGCTGGCGAACTGGAACGCGCACCTCGACGCGTTGGCGGCGCACGTGCAGCCCGAGGGCCCGACCGACCTCACGCCGTACGCCGCGACGTGGGGACCCGCCGACCTCGTCGGCATCCCGGAGGGCGACCTCCCGCCCGGGGCCCCGGCGTGGTGGCGGGGCGTCGACGCGTGGGCGGCCCGCAGCGGCGCCGACGCGCAGACCAAGCGCGCGACGATCACCGTCACCGTGCCCCGGGGAGCGCGGTCGTGGCCGCCGCTCTGAGCGGGGCGTCCCCCTCCCGCGGACCGTTCGCGCGGGCCTACCGCCGCGGCATCCCCGACGAGCTGCCCGAGCCGGCCCGTCGCCCCCGCGCCCTGCCGCCCGCGCCGTTCGCGCTGCACGGCGCGGTCGTCACGCCGGACGGCGCCTGGTCGAGCGGCTACGTCACCGTCGCGAACGGGCTCGTCGACCGGGTGTCGAAGCGGCGCCCCGGCGACGTCGCGGTGCTCGAGACCGACGGCGTCATCCTGCCGGGGCTGCTCGACCTGCACGGCCACCCCGAGTTCAACGTGTTCGCCGCGTGGGAGCCGCCGAAGCTCTACGCCAACCGCTACGCGTGGCGCCGGTCCGCGCCCTACCGGGCGCTCGTGCGCGACCCGCAGAACCTCCTGCTGACGCAGGTGCCGCCGAGGACCCAGACCCGCTACGCCGAGGTGCGAGCGCTCGTCGGCGGCGTCACCGGCATCCAGGGCGCGTCGGGGGCGAGCAGCGCCACGTCGGAGCCGCTCGTGCGCAACCTCGACCAGTGGGCGTTCGGGTCGCACCGCGCGCGGGCCATGATCGACCTGCCGTCCGGCTCGTTCGGGCTGCCGACCTATGAGCGCATCAAGGACCGGATCACGGCCGGGGAGGTCGACGCGTTCTACCTGCACCTCTCCGAGGGGCGGCGGGGCGACGAGGTGAGCGCCAAGGAGTTCCGGCACTTCCTCGACCTCGGGGCCGCCACCCCGGCGACGAACATCATCCACGGGAGCGCGCTCGGCGTCGACGACCTGCACACCGTCGCCGAGGCCGGCTGTCGGCTCGTGTGGTCGCCGCAGTCCAACCTGCGTCTCTACGGCGAGACGACGCTCGCCGGCGAGGCGCTCGCGGCGGGCATGCCGGTCGCGCTCGGCGCCGACTGGCTGCCCTCCGGCTCGACGAGCCTGCTCGCCGAGCTGAAGGTGGCCCGCCGGGAGCTCGCGCGGCAGGGCCACCCGGTGGCGGCGGCAGACCTCGTCGCCATGGTGACGTCGGTCGCCGCGCGCGTGGCCGGGCTCGCCGACCACCTCGGTGCGCTCGCCCCGGGGCGGCCCGCCGACCTGCTCGTGCTCGAGCGCCACCATGCCGACCCCTACGAGAGCGTCTGCCTCGCCGACCCGTCGTGGGTCGAGCTCGTCTGCATCGGCGGCGACGTCACCTACGGCCGGGCGGACTGGTTCGACCGCCTCTCGGGGCAGGCGACGGGCACGACGATCGAGGACCTCCTCGCGTGGGGCAGGCCGATGCGCCTCGACACGGGCTTCCAGGGCGGGGGCGACGTGCCGTCGCTGTCGACGGTGCGGTCACTGCTGACCGCGGCGTACCCCGCCGTCGGCCCGATCTTCGCCTGACGTCACCCGGCCGCGGCGCCGGGGCCGGGCAGGACGTCGACGTCGTCGGCGTGCATCGGCTCACCGCACCGGCTGCACCGCGGCTCGACGGTCGCGACCTCGCCGCAGGCGTGGTGGCGGTAGAGCACCGGTGGGCCGGCCTCGCCCGCCAGCCACCGGTCGCCCCACCGCGCCATGACCATCAGCATCTCGACGAGCTCCGTGCCCTTCTCGGTGAGGCGGTACTCGAACCGCGGCCGGGCGTCGTAGGCGTGCCGCTCGAAGACACCCTGCTGGACGAGGTGGTTCAGCCGCTCGGTCAGCACCTTGCGCGAGATGCCGAGGTCGGCCTGGATCTGCTCGAAGCGGCTGCGCCCCACCCACACGTCGCGCAGGACGAGCGGCGACCACGGCTCGCCGATGACGTCGAGGGTGCGGGCGATGGAGCACGCCATGTCGGCGAACTGGGTGCGTTGCATGCCACGAGCATAGCTTTTGGGGTTCCCTCAGGGAACGTGGTCCGCTACCGTGATGGGGTCTCCTCAAGGAACTGTGGGGACCCGGAAGGCGTGAGCGCCTACCGGTCGACCCGCTCGGAGAAGAGGACCGCCATGCTCGACCACGACGTCCGCACCGCCCTCGACGGCACCCCGATCGCCCACCTCGCCACGACGCTCCCCGACGGTTCGCCGCACTCGGTGCCGCTCTGGGTCGGCACGGTCGGCGACCGGGTCGCCTTCCTCACCGGCCCCGGGTCGCGCAAGGCGCGCAACCTGCGCCGCGACCCCCGGGTGGCCATCTCGCTGACGCCCGTCGGCGAGCCGTTCACCCCCGTCGTGCTGCGCGGCCGCGTCGTCGAGTGGGTCGACGGTGAGCCGGGGTGGGCCCTCGTCGACGCCATCGCGACGAAGTACACGGGTGGCCCCTACGGGCGCGCCCACGAGCGGGTCGTCGCGCTCGTCGAGGTCGAGCACCAGACGGTGGGGATGTGAGCCCGATGACCCCGGACGTGACCGACGAGCAGATCCGCGCCCTCGCCGCGACGGCGCGTCCCTTCAGCCTCGCCGTGCTGCGGTGGGCGCCGGGCCGGGGGCAGGACGGCGCCGACGCCGTCGAGCTCGAGCACCAGCGCCGGATGGTGGGGCTGCGCACGAGCGGCACCATCGCGGTCCTCTGCCCCGTGCTGTCCGACGACGTCGCGGGCGTCGCCGTCATGACGGTCGACCCCGAGGGCGCCCGCACCCTGATGGCCGACGACCCGTGCGTGCGGGCCGGGATGATGACGGTCGAGGTGCTGCCCTGCGTCGGGTTCCCGGGCGACGCCCTGCCCGGCTAGCAGCGCCGGGTGCCGCGCCCCGAACACGATCCGAACACGATGCGCACCCCGGCTTCACGTGGGGGCGCGAGCCTCGGGTCATGACCACCGACACCCGCCGGCCCACCGGCCTCCTGCGCACCTCCACCGCCCTCACCGGGGCCGCCCTGCTCCTCGGCAGCCTCACCCTCGGCGCCTGTTCCTCGACCGACGCCTCCGCGGTCGCCCGGCCCGGGCCGGCCCAGGCCCAGCCGGCCGCCGTGGACGGCGACACCGTCGACCTCGTCGCGGCAGCCGTCGGCATCCCCGCGGCCGACGGCGCGACGGGGAGCGCCACGACCAAGGCGGACCGCAAGGGGCTCCGGGCCCGGCTGCTCCGTGCCCTGCACGCCACCTGGGTGACCCGCGGCGGCAAGGCCGGTCCCGTCACCCACCAGGCCGTGCGGGGCGAGGTCACGGCGGTCAGCGCCACGGCGATCACCGTGCGCGCCAAGGACGGCTTCTCGCTGACGTATGCCGTCGGCGCGGACACGAAGGTGCGTGAGCGCCCGCAGGCGAAGGGCCAGGGCAAGGCGTCCGCCTCGACGATGTCGGCCGTGCGGGTCGGCGCCAAGGCGCTCGTCACCGGCATCGGCGCGACGAAGCCCACCGCCCGCGTCGTCGTGTTCAGGGACGCGCCGGCGGCGGCATCCGGCAGCACCCCGACGCCGAGCGCGACGAGCTGAGCCAGCGGCTCGTCCGTCCGTGGCGTGGCACGGCGAGTGCCCGGCCCCCGTCGGGAGCCGGGCACTCGTGCGGTGCGGCGGTGGTGCGGGGCGCCCTGCTCAGGCGCGCGGCACCGACTGCTCGTCCGAGGCGTCCGAGGCACCGGAACCCTCGACGACCTCGGCGGCCTCGGCCTTCCGGTTGGCGAGCAGGCTCGTCAGGGTGACGACGACGAGGATGCCGATGATGACGCCGAGCGAGAGCAGGGTCGGGATCTCGGGGACGCCCGGCCACACGCCGTGGGCCCAGTGGAGGACGAGCTTGACGCCGATGAAGGCGAGGATGAGCGAGAGGCCGTGGCCCAGGTGCACGAGCTTGGCCAGGGCGCCCTCGAGCACGAAGTAGAGCGCGCGCAGGCCGAGCAGGGCGAAGGCGTTCGTCGCGAAGACGAGGTAGGGGTCGCCGGTGATGCCGTAGACGGCGGGCACCGAGTCGATGGCGAAGACGATGTCGGTGCCCAGGATCGCGACGGCGACGAGGGCGAGCGGCGTGAGGGCGCGCTTGCCGTCCTTGCGGACCGTGAGGTTCGTGCCCTCGTAGGTGTCGGTGACCGGGTAGAAGCGGCGGATCAGCTTGACGCTGCGCAGCTGGTCGACGTCGATGCTGTGGTCGGTGTGCGACAGGGCGTCACGGCCGACCTTGACCGCGGTGGCGAGCAGGATCGCGCCGAAGAGCAGGAAGGTCCAGGCGAAGCTCGCGATCATCTGCGCGCCGAGAGCGATGAAGATGCCGCGGAGCACGAGCGCGCCGCCGACGCCGATGAGCAGCACGCGCTGGCGCAGCTCACGAGGCACGGCGAAGGCCGAGAGCAGGATGATGAAGACGAAGAGGTTGTCGACCGAGAGCGACTTCTCGACGAGGTAGCCGGTGTAGTACTCGACGCCCTGCTGGGAGCCGTACTGCCACCACAGCCAGCCGCCGAAGACGACCGGGATGGCGATGTAGAAGGCCGACCAGCCGATCGCCTCGCGCATGCTCGGGTCGTGCGGGCGACGGGTGATGAGGAAGTCGATGACGAAGAGGGCGGCGACACCGGCGATCGTCGCGATCCACAGCGTCGGCGAGCCGATCGACTCGGTGGGCGGCGCCGGGGTGGCGGCGTACAGGGCAGTGAGCATGGGTCTCCTCAGAACGTGGTGTCTGAGGTCTCCTTCACCGACTGCCGTCGGCCGCGAACCGGGGTGGTCGTCGGACCACCGTACTGACCGGAGCGCGCGAGGAAGTACTCCCCTCGTTGCCAATTGTAGGTGCAGTCCGTCGGCGGCTCAACCGCGCTGTCGAGGGTCGGGCAGCCGACGGGTGACCCGTCAGGCCTGGCGCGTGGCCGAGGCGGCGAGAGCGGCCAGCTCGTCGCTGCCGACCCGCCGGGCACCGGCCGTCCAGTCGGCGGCGTCGGCGGCGTAGGGCGTGCCGTAGGTCGGCTGGCCCGGCTGGGTGCGCCAGCCCTCGGCGAGCGGGCCGAGGTCGAGGGCGTCGTAGCCGAGCGCGTCGAGCGCGCGGCGCACCGCCCCCTTGGCCTCGGGGTCGTCGCCGGCCACGGCGAGGGCGCTCCGCTCGTCCGAGCCGGCATCGAGGCCGGGCCGGGCCAGGTCGAGCAGGTGCTGGAAGAAGATGTGGTTGAAGGCCTTGACGACGCGCGCCTGCGGCAGGTGCGCCTGCAGCAGCTCGGAGCTCGTGGTGGAGCCGTCGTCGAGCGCCTCGAGCTGGCCGTCGCGCTCCGGGTAGTAGTTCATCGTGTCGACGACCACGGCGCCGGCCAGCGCGTCGACGGGCACGTCGCGGTAGGCCTTGAGCGGGATCGTCACGACGACCAGGTCGCCGGCCGCAGCCGCCTCGACCGGCGTCGCCGCCCGGGCGCGCGGACCGAGCTCCGCGACGAGGTCGGCGAGGGTCTCGGGCCCCCGGCTGTTGCTCAGCACGACGTCGTGGCCGGCCGCGATCGCGAGCCGGGCGACGGTGCTGCCGATGTGTCCGCTGCCGATGAAGCCCCAGGTGGTCATGCCCGGTGCAACGAGCGCGCCGGGCGGCCCATTCCGTCGGCGAGGGACGGTGCTGCGGATGGTGCTGCGTGCGGTGGGGTGATCACCCCGTCGGCCGCAGCACCAACCGCAGCACCAACCGCAGCGCCCATAGGTGTGCCGCGGGCCGTCGTCGCCGTTGCCGCCGCCGTGGGCCGGTCAGCGGCCGGCTCGCCGGGGCAGGCGCAGGGTGAAGCGGGCTCCGCCCTCGGCGGCGTGCCCGGCCTCGACGCTCCCGCCGAGCATCTGCGCGAGCCGCCCGACGATGGCCAGCCCCAGGCCCGTGCCGACGGGCCGCAACCCGCGGTAGCGCTCGTGCAGCACCGACGGCTCGAAGGCGACGGCGAGGTCGTCGTCGGTCAGGCCGGGCCCGCCGTCGCGCACCTCGACGACGACCTCGCCGGCGACGAGGCCCCCGGCAGAGGCCGACTCGGCGCCCTGGGCGGCGGAGCCCGACTCCTCGCGGACCTCGACGACGATCGGCCGGCCCGACGGCGTGATGCGCAGGGCGTTCTCGAGCAGCCCGTCGACGAGCTGGCGCACGCGCGCCGGGTCGGTGACCGCCCACGCCTCGGCCACGGCCGGGACGAGCGTGAAGGGCACCCCGACGGCTGCGCACCGGCGCGACCAGACCGCCTCGACCTCCCGCCCGAGGGCCACGAGGTCGGTGCGCTCCGGGGTGAGGCCGGGGCGCTCGGCGCCGAGCCGGGCGAGGTCGAGCAGGTCGCCGACGAGCCGCTCGAGCCGCTTGGCCTCGCCGAGCACGACGCCACCGACCCGGGCGGTCTCCTCGGCTGGCACGACCCCGCTCGCGAGCGACTCGGCGTAGCCGCTGATGCCGGTGAGCGGCGTGCGCAGGTCGTGCGACACGGAGAGGAGGAAGTCGCGCTGGCGGCCCTCCGACCGCGACAGCGAGCTCGAGAGGGAGTTGAGGGCGCTCGCCACCTCGGCGACCTCGTCGGGGCCCTCGACGGGCACCCGGACGTCGCGCTGCCCGGCGGCGAGGGCGTGCGCGGCGTCGGCGGTGCGACGCAGCGGCCGGGAGAGGCGCCGGGCCACCGCGACGCTGACGAGCACGGCGACGGCGGTGGCGAGGGCCAGGGCGAGCAGCACGCGGCGCACGAGCCGGTCGGAGTCGGCCGTCGCGTCGGAGCGGCGCTGGACCAGGACGATGCCGCCGGCGTCGGTGGGCCGCCCCTCGACGAGCACCGGGGTGCCGCCGAGCTCGTCGGCCGCGGACACCGTGCCGCCCGCGAGCAGGACGTCGCGCCTCGCCGGCGTCAGGGCCGCGCGCGCGAGCGGGCTCGTCGACGTCACGGCCCCGCGTCGCGCGACGCTGGCGGACTCGATGCCGAGGGCCCCCAGCGTGCGCACCGCCCGGTTCTGCGACACCCGGGCGGTCGTCACCCCGGCGTCGGCGCGCTCGGCGGCGGCGTCGGCGATGCGCGCGAGGGTGCTGCGCGCGGCGTCGTCGACCGAGGTCCGGGTCAGCCCGACGGCGAGCAGCCCCGCCAGCAGGGCCGTCAGCACGGCCACCCCGACCCCCAGCACGACGACCCGTCGCGACAACGACCCCCGGGAGACGGTCACGGTGGCGGCCCGCCGAGGTCGCGCGGGGCCGCGAGGGGGGCGTCGCGCGGCGCCCGCTCGGCGGCATACCCGACCGAGCGCACGGTGCGGATCGGGCTCGCGGGCCCCAGCTTCGCGCGCACCTGCGCGACGTGGACGTCGACGGTGCGCGCGCCGGCGGTCGCGGCATACCCCCACACGTCGCTGAGCAGCTGCTCACGCGTGAAGACGACGCCGGGGCGGCGCAGCAGGTGCGCGAGCAGGTCGAACTCCGTCGCGGTGAGGGCGATCTCGCGACCGTCGACGCTCACCTCGTGACGGGTCAGGTCGACGCTGAGCCCACCGGCACGCAGCACCTCGGGGCCGGAGACGTCGCCGCGGGTGCGGCGCAGCACCCCGCCGAGCCGGGCCACCAGCTCCCGCGGGGAGAAGGGCTTGGTGATGTAGTCGTCGGCGCCGAGCTCGAGGCCGACGATGCGGTCGACCTCGTCGTCGCGTGCGGTGACGAAGAGGACGGGGGTCCAGTCGCCGCGCCCACGGAGGCGGCGGCACACCTCGATGCCGTCGAGCACGGGCAGGCCGATGTCGAGCACGACGGCGCTCGGGCGCAGGTCACGGGTCGCCTCGAGCGCGCTCGCGCCGTCACCGACCACCTCGACGCCGTAGCCGGCCGCCCGGAGGTTGAGCCGCAGCACGTCGGCGATCGCCGGCTCGTCCTCGACGACGAGCACGAGGCCGCGGCCGCGCCCGGGGTCCGGCGCGGGGCCGGAGGCGGGGGTGGCGGCGCTCCCGTGGTCGGGGCCGGCCGTGGGCGCGGGGGACACGTTCGCAGCGTAGTGAGCGCGGGCGGCGTCCTCGTCACACCCGTGTTCGGGTCGTGTCAGGACGTCGGGCGACCGAGCGAGGACGCCGGGTGCCCGCCGGAGGGGGCAGGCCGCTTGCCGGGGCGGAACGACGGCGGCGTCGGGCGACGAGCGCGGCGACGGTCGCGGCCACGACGAGCCCGGCGACGGCGACGCCCCACCACGACCCGGCCTCCGCGGCGAGCCAGGCCTGCACCACGGCGAGCCCGACGGTCGCGTAGAGCACGGCCCAGAGCGCCGAGCCGACGACGGCCGCCGGCACGTACCAGCGCAGCGACATCCGCATCACGCCCGCCGTGAGGTGCACGGCCGTCTGGATGCCGACGGTGAGGTAGGAGAGCGTCACCGCGACGGGTCCGAGGCGGGTCAGCAGCGTCTCGGCCCGCGCGCTCGGCCCGCCGTGCGCTCCCCGGTAGCGGCCCCACCCGGCGACGGCGCCGCGGCCGACCCAGTAGGTGCCGTTCGAGCGCACCATGGCAGCCGCGAAGAGGGCGAGGAACGCCTGCCAGAACGGCAACGCGGCCAGGGCGTCGAGCATGCTCCCAGCCTAGGCGTCGCCCCTCCGTGCGCGCCCGGCGGCCGGGTCCTCAGCGGGGCCCGAAGTCGACGTCGGCGGCGGGCACGACGTCACCCGTGCGGCCGGGGGCCTCGGACCACGACCAGTACGTGTTGGTGTGGGCGATGACCTGCTCGGGGGAGACCGGCACGCCCCACTCCCGGAGGTCCTCGGTGGTGTGGGCGTCGCCGACGAGCGTCGCGTCGTAGCCGCGGACGAGCGCGCCGTGCAGGGTCGAGCGGATGCAGGCGTCGGTCTGAGCGCCCGTGACGACGAGCCGGCCCACCTGCCGCTCGGCGAGCCGCGCCTCGAGGTCGGTGTCCTCGAAGGAGTCGCCGTAGCGCTTGTGCACCACGGGCTCGGACTCCTCGCGGGGCAGCTCGGCCACGTATTGCCAGCCCTCGGAGTCGACCGGCATGTTCTCGTCGGAGTGCTGCACCCACACGACGGGCACCTGCTCCGCGCGTGCCCGGTCGACGAGCGCGCGGATCCGCCCGACGACGCCGTCGCGGTCCCAGGCCTGCGCCACGACCTGGTTCTGCACGTCGACGACGAGCAGCGCGGTGTTGGGCCGGCCTTCGAGGGTCGTCATCGTCCTCGCACCTCCGGGTCTCGCCGGCGGGTCCTGCGTGCCGGTCCCACGTCCTGTCCCACCGAACGTACGCCTGCCCGCGGGGTTACGGTGCCGGGATGGAGGTGCCGATCGACCGGACCTCGTCGTGGCGCCCGGCGGTGGCCGGTGTCGCCGAGGTCTTCCACGCCGCGTGGCACGACCACGCCTACCCGGCGCACACCCACGACACGTGGACGCTGCTCGTCGTCGACGACGGCGTCATCGGCTACGACCTCGACCGCCACGACCACACGGCCGTGCGCTCGGGCGTGACGCTCCTGCCGCCCCACGTCGTCCACGACGGCCGGGCCCTGACCGCCGGCGGGTTCCGCAAGCGCGTCGTCTACCTCGAGGAGCAGGTGCTGGCGCCCGAGCTCGTCGGTCGCGCCGTCGACGCCCCCCTCGTGCCGGATGCCGCGCTGCGCCTCGCCGTGTCGCGCCTCGACCGCGCCCTCGAGGCACGCGACGACCTCGAGGCCGAGTCGCGCCTGGCCCTCGTCGTCGAACGGCTCACCGCCCACCTCACCGCCGGGAACGACCCGCCCCCGCCCCGGCGGGACCACCGAGGTCGACCGGGCCGTGGCGTGGCCACCCTCGCGCGCGAGCGCTTCGACGCCGACCCGGTCGGCACGCCGGGCATCACCGCAGTGGCGGCCTCGCTCGGGGTCACGACCCCGCACCTCGTGCGCTCGTTCGTGGCGGCATACGGCATCGCGCCGCACCAGTACGTCGTGGGGCGCCGGCTCGACCTCGCCCGCCGGCGGCTGCGCGACGGGGCACCTGCCGCGATGGTGGCGACGGAGGCGGGGTTCTACGACCAGGCACACCTGACCCGGCACTTCCGCCGCTTCCTCGGCACGACCCCGGGCCGCTACCAGCGAAGCGCCCGCTGACGCCCCCTTGCCGCAACACACCGAGAAGGATGCAACGCACCGGGATCCGATCCCGGTGGGTTGCGACTTCCTCGGTGTGTTGCCGGGGGAGGCGTGGGCGTGGCGGGCGGGGGATCAACGGCGTACAAGACGGCGGCCCTCGCGCCCGCCGAGGATCGGGGCATGGACGACCTGCTCACCCCGCCCTTCGACACCAAGATCGCGGTGCTCGTCCGCGACGACCTCGAGCCCTGGCAGCGGCTCAACGTCACGGCCTTCCTCGTCAGCGGCGTCACGGCCGCGCACCCCGAGCTCGTCGGGCAGCCGTATGCCGACGCCGACGGACACGCCTACCTGCCCCTCCTCGGCATGCCCGTGCTCGTCTTCGAGGGTGACGCGACGACGGTGCGCACCGCCCACGAGCGCGCGCTGCGCCGCGGCACGGCGCTCGCGGTCTACACCCGCGAGATGTTCGCCACCGGGCACGACGCCAACAACCGCGCCGCCGTCGCCGCCGTGCCCGCAGCCGACCTCGACCTCGTCGGCCTCGCCCTGCACGCCCCGAAGAACGCCGTCGACCGCATCCTCAAGGGCGCGCGCCTGCACCCGTGACGGCGGTGGGTGGGATGCTGGCCCTGCCATGACGAACCCCACGCACCCCGCCCGCGAGCTGACGATCACCTCGGCGGCCAACCCGCGCCTCAAGGCCCTGCTCGGGCTGCGCCGCCGCCGCACGCGCGAGGAGACCGGCCACACCCTCGTCGAGGGCTACGAGGAGATCGACCTCGCCCTGGGCGTCGGGGTGCGGCCCCGCGCGGTCTTCGTCTGCGAGGAGCTCTTCAGCCCGGCCGGCCGGGCCGGGTCGCAGGACATCGGGCAGCAGGACGACCTGCTCGCCCGGCTGCGGGCCGAGCGGGTCGAGGTGGTGCACCTGAGCCGCGGCGCGTTCGATAAGGTCAGCTACCGCGAGGGTCCCGACGGACTGCTCGCCGTCGTCGACCGGGTCGGGGTCGCGCTCGCCGACCTGCCGGCCCCGGGCCCGAGCCACCTCACCCTGCTCAGCCAGGGGGTCGAGAAGCCCGGCAACCTCGGCGCCATGCTGCGCACCGCCGACGCGGCCGGGGTCGACGCCGTCGTCGCGGCCGACCCGGTCACCGACTGGGGCAACCCCAACGTCGTCCGGGCGAGCAAGGGCACCGTCTTCGCCGTGCCGGCCGCCAGCGCCACGACGGCCGAGGTGCTCGACTGGCTGCGAGCGCACGAGATCAGCCTCGTCGTCACGACCCCGGAGACCGACCTGCTCCACACCGACGTCGACCTGACCGGCCGCGTCGCGATCGCCGTCGGGAGCGAGAAGCACGGCGCCGACCGCGTGCTGCTGGAGGCCGCCACGCACCGGGTGCGCATCCCCATGGCGGGAGCCGCGAACAGCCTCAACGTCGCCGCGTCCGCCGCCATCGTGCTCTACGAGGCGGTGCGCCAGCGCGGGGTCCGCTGACCCGGACCCCGTCCCGTCGGACCCCGGGCGGCGGCGCACGGCCCTCGCGACAGGCGGCCGACGGCATACCTGATGACGCTCAGGTTGCGGGCGTGTGACGGTTGTGGCGAGCGCTAGCGGGTAGGGGCGGGGGTGGTCAAGAGCACCCCCGCGCGTGTGTCACGATGTTCTGTATGCGAGTTGACCACGTCTCCTATGCAGCAGAGGCCGGTGGCCTGAAGGCCACGGCCGCCCGGCTGTCCGAGCTCATCGGCGTCGCGCCGGTCGACGGCGGGGTGCACCCCCGTTTCGGCACGCGCAACGTGATCTTCCCCCTGGCGAAGGATCACTACCTCGAGGTCGTCGAGGTGCTGGACCACCCGGCCTCCGACAAGGCCCCCTTCGGCCAGGCGGTCCGCGCGGCGTCCGAGGCCGGCGGCGGCTGGCTCGGCTGGGTCGTCGCCGTCGACGACATCCACAGCGTCGAGGAGCGCCTCGGCCGCGAGTCGGTCCCGGGCAACCGGCACCGCCCCGACGGCACCGAGCTCAAGTGGCGCCAGCTGGGGATCAAGGGCCTGATGGCCGACCCCCAGGTGCCCTACTTCATCGCGTGGGACGACATGACGGTCCACCCCTCCGCGGGCGCCGACACGGCCGTCTCGATCGACAACCTCCAGATCGCCGGTGACCCCAAGCGCGTGCGCGAGTGGCTCGGCCCGGAGGACACCTTCGACAAGGGCGGCATCGACTTCACCTTCGTCGCCCCGCACGGCACGCCCGGCCTGCTGTCGGTCACCTTCGACACCCCGGCCGGCAAGGTCACCATCTGACCGACCCCTCGACTCGCACCGCGACGGCGGTCACCCCTCCCCGGGGTGGCCGCCGTCTCGTCGTCCGGGTCCGTATGCCGGGTGGGCGCCTGACGCTGCCGGCGCCGTGCCGTTGCGGTCGGGGACGCGGTCAGGCACCGTGGTCGCACACCCGCGGAGCTCGCGTCCGTGGCGTCCGGGACGGGGTCGGGAGGGGCGGATGGACGAGGCGCACGACGACGTCGTGGTGAGCGGCGTGACGCCCGGGGACGCGGGCACGCACGTCGTGGCAGGGGACGACGGGTCGACCGAGCCGCTCGTCGCGGGGCACCCGGCCCGGGCCCCGCTGCCGCCCGAGGCAGCGCTCGTGTACGCGCGGCTGCTCGAGCGCGCACCGGTCGACGCGAAGGTGCTGCTGGGCTCCTTCGACGACCCGGCCGACGCAGCGCGATGGCTCCGCCACTTCGAGGAGCTCGGCCACGTGCGGTGCGGCGCCGACGGCCGGCTGCACGTGGCACCCCCTCGCACGGCGTTGGCCGGGTGGGTCACCCCGCGCGAGCTGGAGGTGGACGCCGCTCGCCGCACCTTCGACAGCGTCGCCGCGCTCTACGCCGAGCACCATGCGGCCCGAACGGGTTTCGTGGAGCTCGTGGAGGGGCGGGAGGCCACCCGGAAGGTCTTCTACACCCTGCTCGCCTCGGCGCGTGACGAGGTGCGGGGGCTCGACCGCGGGCCGTACCCTGAGGACGTCGACGGCGAGCCTCCCGAGGTCGAGGTGGCAGGCCTCGATCGTGGCGTGCGCTACAGCGTCGTCTACGACACCGGGGTGCTGCAGACCCGAGTCGGCATGCTGAGCGTCGGGTCGAGCATCGCCGCTGGTGAGTCGGCGCGGGTCTTCCCGGGGGTCCCGGTGCGGATGATGCTGTGCGACCGGGACCGCGGCATCGTGGCGCTGCCCCGCCGCGGGGGCGACGAGTTCGACGCCCTCGTCGTGTATCCGTCGACGCTGCTCGACGCCCTGTCCGACCTCTTCGAGATGTTCTGGCGCCTCGGCGTTCCCCTGCAGGACCTGGGCACGGGTGACGGCCTTCACGGCCTGGATGCCACGCACGAGCCGACTCGGGAGACGCAGCACCTGCTCGCGCTCCTCACGGCCGGGCTGGCGGACGAGGTCGTGGCGCGAGAGCTCGGCATCAGCGAACGCACCGTGCAACGCCGGATCCGTCGGTTGCAGGACCTCTTGGGGGCGAACACCCGTTTCCAGCTGGGGGTCCAAGCCGCTCGGCGCGACTGGCTGTAGCGGGCGGGTGCCACCACGGCACCGGGCAGCGCTCTGCTCCACGGACGACGACGCCCCGCCCGAGAGGGTCGAGGCGTCGTCGCGCGGGCTGGCGTCACTGCGGGATGGGCTGGCCCGTCACGGGGTCGATGACCTGTCCGCTGAGCATGTCGCGGACGAAGCGGTTGATCTGGCGCTGCTCACGGCTCATCGCCTTGAGACGCAGCGTACCGCGAGGCCCCATCGTGCCGGCGACGTCGTAGGTCTGCTGCTCGCCCGGCAGCGGCACGGCTCCGCACACGGTGTACCTGTGGTCGGGCAGGATGCCGGTGAGGAAGTAGCGCTGGACGGGGTCGTCGACGCACGTCGTGCCGTACGGGAACACGCCGTGCGACCCCTCGTTGTCGACGCTGATCATGTGCGCGCCGGGCAGGTGTCGGGACGACGCGAGGGCACCTTCGTAGGCGGTCGCGACGTCGAGCTCGGCCTGCGCGATCATCACCTTCGGGAAGGTGCGAGCGTCGACCCGCGGCATCCGGTTGGTCGTCGGCCAGGCGGCGCAGGTCGGGGTGTAGCCGAGCCACGTCACCAGCGGCCCGTAGAAGGGCGCGGTCCGGTTGATGCGCTTCTCCTCCTCGAGCCAGAACCGCGCGCTCTGGTTCCATTGTCCGTCCTGGCAGCGGATGAGCTCGAACAACATGTCGGCCTGTTCCGTCGTCACGCCGGTGGCGGACACCCGCCCGAGGGCACGATCCAGCGGTGAGCGCGCCAGCCGGTCCAGCGCCACGAGGGCGTTGTCGCGCCCCTGTTCCCAACGGGACCTCTCGTCTGCGGTGAGCGTGCCGTCGCGGAGCTGTCGGGCGACGATGCCGCGGATCGCGGCTGCCACGACCTCCCGCGACGGTGAGCTGCCGAGCTCCTCCCCGGCTTGCACGACGGCGGCGACGACGGTGGCGGCCGTCGGGTACTCGGTCGTGTCGTACATCGCGGGAAGGATGAAGATGGCGGACATCACGCTGCCGAGCACGCCTCTGGTCCCGCCCGCGGTCTCCCACCGCTTGCGCACGGCGACCGGGTCGGTCCCGAGGTGGTAGGCGTCGTCGTGGCGCGCGACGTAGGCCATCAGCTGCTCCTGGAACGCGCGCTCACGGCTCATGGGCTGCAGGTCCCAGGTGTGCTGCAGGGAGCGAGTCGACACGTCGGTGGCCGAGTCCAGCAGCATCCGGTGGACCCGACGGGGGAAGGTCGCGGCGTACCACGTGCCGAGCCACGTCCCGTACGAGTATCCGATGAAGCTGGTGCGCTGCTCGCCGAGCAGGACCCGGATGAAGTCCATGTCGTAGGCGGTCTGCTCGGTGGTCATGAACTGGGTGTCCGGGGACCTGCGGCACCCGTCCGCGAAGACCTTCGCGACCTCCCACTGCGAGGTGGGGGGCCGCGCGTCGTCGACGGTGATGGTGCAGGGGGTGTGGCTGCTCTGCCCGACGCCGCGCGGGTCGAAGCCGATGAAGTCGTACCTCTTGGCCAGCTCCGGTGCACGGAGGGCCATCGCGGCCCCCCACGGAA
Source organism: Terrabacter sp. NPDC000476 (assembly GCF_040300125.1). Classification (NCBI taxonomy): domain Bacteria; kingdom Bacillati; phylum Actinomycetota; class Actinomycetes; order Micrococcales; family Intrasporangiaceae; genus Terrabacter; species Terrabacter sp. NPDC000476. The sequence continues at coordinate 229,222 of NZ_JBEPDF010000002.1, read as the reverse complement.
GTCCCTCGCCACCCGGTCCGCCGGGGTTGACGAGTGCGATGCCCTGGCGTCCGGGGCCCGGCTCCGCCGTGCGGGTCTTGGAGATGCGCACGTCGAACGTCTTGCCGTTCCTCGGGTGGTGCCAGTCGCGTGGGACCTTGATGGTCGCGCAGGCCAGACCCGGCGTGGCGAGCAGCAGGTCGAGGGTCGCCTGACCCGAGGTCACGCTCGGGAACTCGCAGGTCTCCCATCGGATGCGTTGGTGGACCAGGGGTCCGGCCAGCCGGGCCGTGTCGGGTTCGGGCGCCACCTGGTGCGTCGTGTGACCGGGCGCCGCGGCCGCCGGCTGCACCGACGACCCGGACAGGGTGGCCGCCACCACGGCCACCGCGGTGAAGGCGCGGGCGGCGTCGGTCAGGGGCCTGCGTCGGCGACGACAGGGGGCGGAGGGCGATGAGGCGAGACGGGGCACGGTCTTCCTTTCGTCGAGGTGCGGGAACACACCTCGAACTGTCGCCAACCCGCAGCGCCCGCAACAGGCTTCCGGGTGGCGAAGACCCGTCATGGCGCCAACTCGTCGACGGGCCCACCGGCCGTGACGCATGCCGTGGACCGCGGTTCAGCGGCTCAGCGGCTCAGCGGCTCAGCGGCTCAGCGGATCAGCGGGTGTCGGGCGACGAGTGACTCGCACCCGACCCCGGGCGAGGAGCGTGCGTGCCGCTCCCACTGCCACGGCCACCACGATCGCCACCACGACGGCGAGCACGGGCGGCGCGGGCGGCGCGCCCCAGGCCGTCAGGGTGGCCCGGAACGAGCCCTCGAGCACCTGAAGGCCGTCGCGCACGAGCTCCTCGGCGGCGTCCGCGCTCACCGGGGTGCGGCGGAGCGACTCGAGCACGTAGCGCGACGCCGTGAGGACGGCCGGGGTGGCGACGAGCAGGGCGAGGGCGCCGAGCCACGCGACGACGCGGGCAAGCGGCCGCGCCGGGCGGGTGGCCGCGAGGGCCAGGCCGGTGCCGGTCCCCGCCAGCACGGCGAGCACGGTCGGCAGCCAGCCCGGGGCGGCGTCGCGCCCCGCGCCGAGCACGAGCTGGCCGAGCCAGTCGGCCGCGAGCACCGCGACGGGAGCGGCCGCGACCGCCCGCAGCGCGCTGCCGCCGAGGGAGACGAGCAGCCCCAGCACGAGACCGACGAGGGCGGCCGCCGCGGTCAGGGCGACGAAGGCGAGCCGGACCCGGTCCGCGGTACTGCCGGAGCCACCGAGGTCGGGCTCCGGTGCGAGCGTCTGGGCCACCGACCACCCCGCCGCGACGACCGCCCCGAGGGTGCTCAGGGCGGCGAGCAGCAGGCGCCGGGACCGGCGCCGGGGGGCGCACCACGGGGCCGACCCGGCCAGCATGCCGGCGGTCGCTGCGACGACGACGAGGAGCGGCAGCAGCTGGGGCGCGTAGGGCAGCAGGGCGTCGCGGAGGTCGTTGCGCGGGTTCCACGGCGTGCCGAAGGTGCCCTGGTTCGACCGGCGCACGAGCCAGGGCAGCAGCCCGACGAACCAGCCGAGCACCGCCGCGAGTGGCGTCCCCCACGGCCTCGACCAGAAGCCCGACCCGATCCCTCTGCGCTGGTCCGGCGGTGCCCGATGTGGTCCTGTCGTCGTCGACGTCACTGTCTGTCCCCTGTCGTGACCGCCGGCGGGTCCGCCAGTGGTGAGAAGAGCCCACCAGAGCGCGACGGGTGCGTCAAAGTGCGGATGCGACCCGGCTCAGGTCGGGTCGGCGATCGACGACGCGTCAGGACTCGACGCAGAACTCGTTGCCCTCGGGGTCGGCCATGACGACGACGTCGCCGTCGCGGCCGATGACGCGCGCCCCGAGCGCCTCGAGGCGGGCCACCTCGTCGGCGACCGGCCCCACCGCCCGCAGGTCGAAGTGCTGCCGGTTCTTGGCCGTCTTCGGCTCGGGCACGGGCTGGAACCAAAGCGTGGGCCCGCCCCACCCGGCCGGCTCGACCCACGCGCGGCGTGGGGTGCTGTCCTCGTCGACGTCGGACCCGAGGGCCGCGGCCCAGAAGGCCGCGAGCGCCATCGGGTCCGTGCTGTCGAACGTCACCGACTTGACGAAGGCCACCATGCCCCAAACCTAGAATGGGGCGAGCGCGGGTGGGGGCTCAGCGTGGTGGGTGACTCAGCGTGGTCGGTGAGTCAGCGTGGTCGGTGACTCAGCGCGGCCAGCGCTTGAGGCGCAGCGAGTTGCCCACGACGAGCACCGAGGAGAGCGCCATGGTCGCGCCGGCGATCATCGGGTTGAGCAGGCCGAACGCGGCGAGCGGGATGGCGGCCGTGTTGTAGCCGAAGGCCCAGGCGAGGTTCTGCTTGATGACCCGCAGCGTCTCGCGCGAGAGGCCGATCGCGTCGCCGACGGCGTCGAGGTCGGAGCGGACGAGGACGATGTCGGCGGAGTCCATGGCGACGTCGGTGCCCGAGCCCATGGCCAGACCGAGGTCGGCCTGCGCGAGCGCCGCGGCGTCGTTGACGCCGTCGCCCACCATGGCGACGACGCGGCCGGAGCGCTGCAGCTCGGTGACGACCTCGTGCTTCTGGGCCGGCAGCACGTCGGCGCGCACGTGGGCGGGCTCGATGCCGACCTGCTCGGCGACGCTGCGGGCGTTCGCCGCGTTGTCGCCGGTCACGAGGTAGGGCGTGAGGCCGAGCGCGCGCAGCCGGGCGACGGCGGCCGCGGACGTCTCGCGGACGGTGTCCTCGACGGTGAGCGCCGCCTGGGCGACGCCGTCCCAGCCGACGAAGACCGTCGTGCCGGCCTGGCGGGCCGCGTGGTCGAGCAGGTCCCGGTCGACGCTCTCGAAGAGCACGGCCTTGCCGACGGTCACCTCGGTGTCGCGGATGCGGGCGGCGGCACCCTCGCCGGGGTTGGCCTGGAAGTCGCGGATGGCGGGCAGGTCGATGCGGGCGAGTCGGGCGCCGGCCACGACGGCCTGCGCGATCGGGTGCTCGCTGCCCTGCTCGACGGCCGCCGCCGCGGTGAGCGCGGCCTTCTTCGAGAGCTTGCCGCGCACGGCGATGCTCCGCAGCCGCAGCTCCCCGGTCGTCACGGTGCCCGTCTTGTCGAGCACGACGGTGTCGACGCGGCGGGTGTCCTCCAGCACCTGCGGGCCCTTGATGAGCGTGCCGAGCTGGGCGCCGCGGCCGGTGCCGACGAGCAGCGCCGTCGGCGTCGCCAGACCCAGCGCGCACGGGCAGGCGATGATGAGGACGGTGACGGCGACCGAGAGCGACCGCGCCACGTCGTGCCCCGTCGCGAGCCACGCCACGAGCGTGACGAGGGCGACGGCGAGCACGACGGGGACGAAGACCGCCGAGACGCGGTCGGCGAGGCGCTGCACGTCGGCCTTGCCGGTCTGCGCGGCCTCGACCAGTCGCTGGATGCCGGCGAGCATCGTGTCGGCGCCGACGCGGCGGGCCTCGACGACGAGGCGCCCGGTCGTGTTGATCGTGCCGCCGGTGACCTCGTCACCCGGCGCGACGTCGACGGGCGTCGACTCACCGGTGACGACGCTCGCGTCGACGGCGCTCGACCCGTCGCGCACGACGCCGTCGGTCGCGACCTTCTCACCGGGCCGCACGACGAACTGGTCGCCGACGACGAGCTGGTCGACGGGGATGCGGGCCTCGCTCGTGACCCGCGTGCGGGGGTCGATGCGCAGCACCGAGACCTCCTTGGCGCCGAGGTCGAGCAGGCTGCGGAGCGCGTCCCTGCCCGAGTCCTTGGCGCGGGCCTCGAGGAAGCGGCCGAGCAGCAGGAAGGTCGTGACGACCGCGGCCACCTCGAAGTAGAGGTGCCGGCCACCGGCCAGCAGCTCGACGACGGAGTAGCCCCACGCGGCGAGCACCCCGATCGAGACGAGCGTGTCCATCGTCGAGGCGAGGTGGCGCGCGTTGACGGCCGCCGCGCGGTGGAACGGCCAGGCGCACCAGACGACGACGGGGGTGGCGAGGAGGAGCTGCAGCCACGGGCTCGCGCCGAACGACGGGAGCACCATGGCGAGCAGGAAGACCGGGACGGTCAGGGCGGCCGCCACGAGCAGCCGCTGCCGGATGCCCGCCGCGGCGGCGACCGGTGCGGGGGCGTCGCTCGGCTCGGGAGGTGCATCCGTGGTGGCACCGGGCGTCGCAGCGGGCGTCGCAGCGGGCGTGGCGACCGGCGTGGTGACCGACGCGCCCTCGGGTGCGTCGCTCGGCGCGGGCGACCCCGGAATGGACCCCGGAGTGGCCGGGCGCACCTTCTGGCGGGCGAGCTCCTGCGCGCGGAGCTTGTCGAGCAGGGCGCCGGCGGCCGGGAGGGCCGGCCGGCCGGCATCCGGCGTGGGGGTGCCGGTGGCCGACGACGGGCGGGCGTCGTCGACGACGGTGGCGCCGTAGCCGGTCCGGCGCACCTCGGCGACGATGGCCTCGACGGTCACGGGGGCGGTGAAGCGCACCTGCGCCTTCTCGGTGGCGAGGTTGACGGTGGCCGACTCGACGCCGGCGACCTTCGCCAGCTTGCGCTCGATGCGTGCGGAGCACGAGGCGCACGTCATGCCGGTGATGGCGAGGCGCACCTCGTCCGGCGGGCGCGTCGCGGAGGGGGTCGTGGTGGTCGTGTCGCTCATCGGAGGGTGTAGCCCGCCTCGGTGACGGCCGACTCGACGGCCGCGCGCTCGAGCGGGGCGGCGCTCGTGATGGTGACGGGGGAGTCCTCGCCCGCGTGCAGGTCGACGGCGACGTCGACGACGCCGGGCAGGGCGGTCAACTCCTCGGTGACGGCGGCGACGCAGTGGCCGCACGTCATGCCGGCGACGGTGACCTCGGTCTGGACGGTCTGGCTCATCGGTGCCTCCTCGGGCGTCGGTGCGTGGGTGGGTGGGTCGGAGCGGTCGGGCGGGTGGGGCGGGTCGAGCGGGATGGCCACGCGTCAGCTCCGCACGAGCCGGGCGATGGCCTCGCTGGCCTCGCGCACCTTCTCGGCGGCGGCCTCGTCGGACTCGCGGGCCGCGTCGACCACGCAGTGCGACACGTGGTCCTCGAGCAGCCCGAGGCTCACGGCCTGGAGCGCCTTGGTGATGGCGCTGACCTGGGTGAGGATGTCGATGCAGTAGGTGTCGTTGTCGACCATCTTCTGCACGCCCCTGACCTGCCCCTCGATGCGGCGCAGGCGCTTCAGGTAGTCGTCCTTGCTCCCGGTGTATCCGGCCACGGCACCTCCTTCGTCGTCGACGACAACGAGGGTACCCCCTTGGGGTATTCCGCGCGCGGTGGGACCGGCCTAGGCGGACGGGCCGTCGCTGCCCTCGAGGTAGGCCCTGGCCAGCCGCTTCGGCGCCTTGGCGAGCCAGGCGTCCGTGACGACCTCGCGCAGCTCGGCCACCGTGAGCCGGCCGAGGTCGCGCTCGAGCAGCAGCACCGCGTCGTAGCCGTTCCAGTGCGGGGTCGTGAACCACGGGGAGCCGGGGTCGGCGACCATCGACTCCTTGTCCTCGGCCGTGCACGCGAAGACGAGCACGTCCTCGTAGGGCTCGCCCGTCGCCGGGTCGACCGCGTCCTTGCGGGGGCCGCGCGCGAACGCGAACGCCCTGCCGTGCACCGCGAAGCCGGGGCGGCCGCCGCTCGGCGGGTCACGCGTGACCTCGGGCAGCCCGAGCGCCAGCTCGTCGACGTCGGCGAGCCGGGCGCGGCGGGAGCGGACCATGCCCCGACGCTAGCCCCCTGCGGTTGCCGCAGGGGGCGTATGCCGTCAGCGCAGGTAGTCGTCGACGAGCCGGCTCGCGAGGGCGGTGTAGGTCTGCGGCGTCAGGGCGACGAAGCGGGCCTCGACGTCGGCGGGCAGGCCGAGGCCGCGGACGAACTCGCGCAGGTCGTCGCCGTCGATGCGGCGGCCGCGGGTCAGCTCCTTGAGCCGCTCGTAGGGCTCCTCCATGCCCGGGACGCCCTGGGCGCCGAGGGCCCGCATGGCCGACTGGATCGGCTCGCCGAGCACCTCCCAGTTGGCCTCGAGGTCTGCGGCCATGCGCTCGGGCACGGCATCGAGCCCGGCGAGGCCGCGGGCGACGTTGTCGAGCGCGAGCATCGAGTGGCCGAAGGCGGTGCCGATGTTGCGCTGCATGCTCGAGTCGGTGAGGTCGCGCTGGAGGCGGCTCTGCACGAGGGTGCCGCCGAGCACGTCGAGCAGCGCGTTGCTCACCTCGAGGTTGGCCTCGGCGTTCTCGAAGCGGATCGGGTTGACCTTGTGCGGCATCGTGCTCGACCCGACGGTGCCCTGGCCGCGCACCTGCGCGAAGTAGCCCATCGAGATGTAGGTCCACACGTCGGTGCAGAGGTTGTGCAGGATGCGGTTGAAGCGCGCGACGTCGGCGTAGAGCTCGGCCTGCCAGTCGTGGCTCTCGATCTGCGTCGTGAGCGGGTTCCACGTGAGGCCGAGGCCCTCGACGAAGGCGCGCGACACGGCGGGCCAGTCGACGTCGGGCAGGGCGAGCGCGTGCGCCCCGAACGTGCCCGTGGCGCCGTTGAACTTGCCGAGGTACTCCTGCCCCTCGATGCGGCGCAGCTGGCGGCCGAGGCGGTGCGCGAGCACCGCGAGCTCCTTGCCCATCGTCGTCGGCGTCGCCGGCTGGCCGTGGGTGTGCGCGAGCAGCGGCACGTCCTTGAGGTCGCGGGCCATCTCGGAGACCTGGTCGACGAGCGCCCGGGCCTTGGGCAGCCACACCTGCTCGACCGCGCCCTTGACCATGAGGGCGTAGGAGAGGTTGTTGACGTCCTCGCTCGTGCAGCCGAAGTGGATGAGCTCGGCCAGCCCCCGGTCCTCGTCCGTCGGGGCGATGGCGCCGAGGCGCTTCTTGAGGAAGTACTCGACGGCCTTGACGTCGTGCACCGTGACGCGCTCGATCTCGCCGAGCTCGGCCACCTCGTCGGTGCCGAAGTCCTCGACGACGGCCCGCAGCGCCGCGACCTCGTCGTCGGTGAGCGGCCGCACGCCGGGCACGACGCCGTGCTGCGTCTGGTGCACGAGCCACTCGACCTCGACGTGCACGCGCTGCCGGTTGAGCGCCGCCTCCGACAGGTGGTCGACGAGGGGCGCGACCGCGCCGCGGTAGCGGCCGTCGAGCGCCCCGAGCGCGATGGGCGGGGTTGCGTCAGCGAGCGAAGCCATGCGCCCATCCTCCCAGAGCCGCGCACCGCGCCCGTATGCCGTCCCGCCCCCGTTGTGACGCCGTGCTGACGCGCCCCCGTCACGGTGTCCTCGTCACCGCGACCGCGGACCGACGCCACCGGCGGCCACCCGGCCGCCCCGCACTGGGGGATCCAGCAATGAACACTCGCATCTCGAAGAAGTCCGTCCTCGCCGTCCTCGCCGTCGGGCTCGCCCCGATTGCACTGGCCGGGCCGGCGCAGGCCGCGACCGTCGTCACGCACGACGGCTGCACGATCACCGTCGACGCGCCGCTCTTCACCAACCACTTCAACGCGGGCGGCGCCAAGCTGTTCGACTACGTCTACCACCTGACCTGTGCGGCCTCGCCGGGCGGCGTCTCCGTCGAGGTCAAGCAGGACCGCGACGAGAGCGACCTCGTCGGGCGCGCCGGCGACCCCGACGCGCCGGACGAGCTCACCGGCTCCTCGACGCAGAACCTGTCGTTCGCCGCGGCGGGCCAGACGCGCAACGTCACCGTTCGGGCGGTGCTGCCCGCGGTCAACGACGACACCGACGTGCCGCTCGAGATGTACCAGGCCACGAAGATCCGCGTCACGAGCGGCGCGGTGCAGGGCAGCTGGTCGGTGCAGGCCATCTCGGCCTCACGCGCCCTCACACCCTGACGCGTCGGGACGGACGTGGACGGCGGCACCCGCGGGCCGGGTGCCGCCGTCCACGGCGTCCGACCCCGCGCCCCCCGGGTGCGGGCGCGTTCGGGGTTGTGGCGTATCAGCGTCCGCGGCCGGCGCACCTAGACCCATGGCTGCCGCCTCCCCTTCCATGGGTTCCCGCGTGCTCGTCGTCGCCGCCGCCGGCTACGGCGTGACGACCCTGCTCGAGCGGCTCCGGCCCGACGACGGGCTCTCCACGACGGCCGCCGCCGTCGCGGCCTCCGGGCTGCCGCCGGGTGGCTGGGTGGGCATCGACCGGCTCGACGAGCTGACCGCCGACGCGCGCCGCGCGGTGCTCGAGCAGGTGGCGCTCGCGCCGGGGCGTCCCGTTGCGCTGGCCTCGCGGCACCCGCTCGCGCCGCACGAGCGCGCCCTGCTGACCGGCGTCCTGCACGAGCGGGGCCCCGGCGACCTCGCGCTGACCCCTTTCGCCGTCGCGACCTGCCTCGCGCAGGAGCACGGCCTCCACGACTCCGAGACCGCCGTCGAGGTCGCCCGCCTGACCGCCGGCTGGCCCGCTCTCGTGCACCTGGCCGGCGACCTCCTCGCGCGCGAGGCCGCCTCCGGCGCGGCCTTCGCGAGCCCCGCCCTCGCCGACCGGCTCGCGGCGCCCGGCACCGCTGCGGCGGCGTGGCTCGCCGGCGACGTGCTCGCGGGCCTGCCCGAAGGGGTGCGGTGGGCCCTCACGGCCGTCGTGGGGCTCGGGCCCGTCACCCAGGCGCTGTGCGACGCCGTCGCGGTGGCGTGCGGGCGCGATCCCGGCTCGGTCGCCGGGGCGGTCGACCACGCGGCCCGCACCGGCCTGCTCGTCGCGCACCCCGCGACCGGGCGGTCCGTGCTCGTGCCGCTGCTCCACCGCGTCCTCGCCGACCGGGCCCACTCCTGCCCCGATCGTCCGCCCGGTGCCCGGATGCCGGGTGGCGCGGACCGTGCCGCCCCCGACCCGGCGGCCGTGCTCCGGGCGGCCGCCCGGGTGCACATCCGCGACGGCGCGTGGCTCGCCGCGGCCGAGGCGTACCGAGCCGCGGGAGGCGCCGCGGACGTCGCGGCCGCCACCGCACTCGTCGAGTCGCACGGCGAGGACATGCTGCGGGCCGGTGACGCCGCCACCGTGGTGCGCCTCGTCGACGCGCTCGTCGCGTCAGGAGGTCCGGACCGCGGCCGCGGCCAGGGGTGTGGCCGGGGGTGCGGTCAGAGGTGCGGCCGGGGGTGTGGCCGGGGGTGTGGCCGGGGGTGTGGCCGGGGGTGTGGCCGGGGGTGCGGCCAGGGGTGCGGCCGGGGCACGTGCGAGGGGGCCCGTCCGGCATACGGCAGCGGGCTGCCCGAGCGCGTGCAGCTCGTGCTCGCCGACGGGCGGCGGCGCGCCGGTGACCTTGGCGGTGCGGGACGGGGGCTGGCGGCCCTCGTCGAGAGCGCGGGGCGCGCGGGCTGGACCGCGGGGCTCGTCGCGCGACTCGCCCAGCTGCACTACACGCGCGGTGAGTTCGACGACGCGCTGGCCGTGCTCGACCGCCCGACGCGGCCGGGCGCGCCGCCGGAGGACGTCGTCGACGTGCTGGCCTGCCGGGTGCACGTGCTCGCTGTGCTCGGGAGGGTCGACGAGGCGGCGGGTGCGGCGGACGAGGCGTTGCGCCTCGCCGAGCGCGACGGCGGCCCCAGACTGCTGGCCACGGCGCACCTCGCCGCGGCCCGGGTCACGCGCGGCGCGCGTGCCGAGGCCCACCACGACGCGGCCCTGCGCGCCGGCACGGCTGCGGGTGACGCGGCGACGACGGCCCGGGTGCTCGCCGCGCAGACCCATCTGCTGCTCGCGGGGGCGCGGTACACGGAGGCCGGCCCAGTGGCCCGGCGGTCGGTCGAGCTCGCCGACGTCGCGAGCCCACCGGGCCTGCGCGCGGTGGCGCTGCACAACCTCGGCGAGGCGCTCGCCCGGGTCGGGGAGCTCGACGAGGCCCAGTGGCAGCTGCAACGGTCGGTGGCGCTGTGCCGGCGCCTCGGCCCGGCGCGCGCGGCGCTCGGCCTCGTCGGCCTCGGCGACCTGCACCGCGAGCTGGGTCGGCCCGAGCAGAGCCGGGCGGCCTACGACGAGGCCGTGCACCTGGCTCGCGGCTCGGGCGACGCGCAGGTCATCGTCGCGGCGCTCTGCGGGCTGGCGCGGCTCAGCGTGCTGCGGCCGACGGGGCACGGGCCGGGGCAGCAGGCCGAGCTCGACGACGGTGCAGGAGCCGTGGAGGTCGTCGCCGCGCTCGACGAGGCGGAGGCCCTCGCACCGGCCGCGCTGCTGCCGGTCGTGCTCATGGCGCGAGGACGCGTGGAGCTCGCCGGCCCCCGCCCGCTCGAGGCGGCCACCACCGCGGCCCGGGCCCTCGAGGCCGCGCGCCGCGTGGGGGCGGCCGACCTGCTCGCCGAGGCCCTCGAGCTGGCTGCGGCGACCGAGACCGACCCGCTGGCGGCCCGGACCCTGCTGACGGAGGCGCGCTCCGTGTGGGCGGCCGGGGGCGCGGTGCCGGCGCTTGCCCGGGTCGAGGTACGGCTCGGCGCGCTGACGTGCGCCGACGGCGCCGAGCGCTCGCGGGGCCGAGCGGCCGCGCGCGTTCTCACGGCGCTCGGCATCGCCCATCCCGACGGGCACCCGCTCGCCGGGCCCGGCCGCCCCGGCAACGGCGCGGACGGGGGCGACGGCACCGTGTCCGTCGACGTGCTCGGCGGGTTCACCGTGCGGGTCGGCGGCACCGAGGTGCACCTGCCGGCCTGGCGGTCGCGGCAGGCCCGCACGCTGGTCAAGGTGCTCGTGGCCGCCCGGGGCCGGGTGGTCTCGCGCGGCCTGCTCTGCGAGCTGCTCTGGCCCGACGACGACCCGGCGCGCACGGGTCACCGGCTCTCCGTCCTCCTCGCCACGGTGCGCGCGGTGCTCGACCCCGGCCGGGGATGGCCCCCCGACCGCTTCGTCTGCGCCGACCAGCACGGTGTGCGGATCGACCCGCGCCACGTCGCGGTCGACGCCGAGGCGCTGCTGCTCGACGCCGCGCACGGTGCGGCCGCGATGGAGGCGGGCGACGGCGAGGTCGCGCGCGAGGTGCTCGCCCACGTAGATGCGCGCTACCGCGGCGACGCCTTCGAGGAGGAGGACTCCGAGGAGTGGGCGCAGCCGCTGCGCGAGCTGGCCCGCTCAGCCTGGTTGCGCTCGGTGCGCCGACTCGCCACGCTCGAGGCGCGTGCCGGTCACGTGCCCGAGGCGCTCGGGCTGCTGACCCGCCTGCTCGCCGTCGACCCGCTCGACGAGCAGGTGCACCGCCGTCTCGTGCTGAGCCTCGTGCGGTCGGGCCGCCACGGCGAGGCCCGCCGCGCCTGGGATCGCTGGGCGCAGGCCATGCGTGCGATCGACGCCCCGCCCCCTGATCCTGCCCTCCTCGCGGAGCGCCGCCCCGTTCTGACGTCGCGCTGACACGCCCGCGCCATCCTTCCCGCATCCCGGCCACCCGGACCTCCGGACCGCCGGACCTGTTCCGCACCACCGACGCCACCTCGCCCGAGGGGCGTCACACCGAAAAGGAATTCCCATGTCACGCAGCACGGCTCGCCACGCCACCCTACGGTTCTCCGCCGTCCGCCTCACCGCGGCCGCCGCCCTCGCAGCAGGGACGGCGCTGGGCCTCGGCTTCGTCGGCACGGCCCCCGCCGTGGCCGTGCCGGTCGACCCGGCGGTTCCCGGCATCGTCTACACGGTGCCGTGCGGCATCCCGTGGACCCACGTCATCCTCGGCACTCCGGGACCCGACGACATCGCCGGCACCCCGGGCAACGACCTCATCGTCACCTTCGGCGGCGCCGACACGATCGACGGCCGCGGCGGGCGCGACTCGATCTACGCCGGCCCCGGTGACGACGTCGTCGTCGGTGGACCGGGCGACGACTGCATCATCGGCGGCGACGACCACGACACGACGTGGCGCTTCTCGTTCTACGACAATGGCACCGACACCGACCAGTCGGTCGAGGCGCGCTACGAGTACTGAGCGGGGTCGGCCTTCCCACCCCCTCCGGCCTGCAGCACGCTGAAGGTCTCGCCCTGCGGGCCGGCCACGAGCGCGATGCGGCCGTAGGGCGAGTCGAACGGCTCGCGCACGAGCGACCCGCCGAGCGCCACGACCCGGGCGACCGCGGCGTCGCAGTCCGCGACCGCGAAGTAGGCCATCCAGTGCGACGGCACGTCGGCCGGCGCCTCCGTGGGGATCGCCCCCACACCGGCGACGGCAGGCCCGTCGCCCGCGCTGTCGGTGCCGTCCTCGGAGGCGTCGCGGGTGGTGGTCGCCGCGGAGTAGCGGAAGCCGCCCGACCCGATCTCGCGCCAGCGGTAGCCGAGCACCGCGGCGTAGAAGTCGAGGCTCGCGGCGTAGTCGCGGCTCATCGACTCGGCCCAGCAGAGGGTGCCGGGCTCCGGGAGGCGGGGGGCGTCCGCGGGGTCGGAGTCGGCGTGGTCGGCGGCGTCGGCGGTCCGCTCGGCGCCGTCGGCCGGCGCGGGGACCTGCAGCAGCCCGTATGCCGCACCGGCCGGGTCCGCGCCGACGCAGAGGCGGCCGATGCCGGGCACGTCGGCCGGGCCGAGGAAGAGCACGCCCCCGGCGTCCGTCGCGCGGGCGGCCGCGGCGTCGACGTCGTCGGTCGCGAGGTGGACGGTCCACGCCGTCCGCTGCCCCGGGTCGCCGGGGTCCTTGGCGAGGACCGCCGCCACCGGGCGTCCACCGAGGCGGGCCACGACCGGTGCGCCCTCCGTGCGGGCATCGTCGAAGCTCCAGCCGAGCAGCGACCCGTAGAAGTCGCGGGCGCGCGGCAGGTCGTCGACGAGCAGGTCGGCCCAGCAAGGGGTTCCGCGCTCGAGCGGGCCGTCGACGACGGGCATGGTGGCCTCCGGTGGTGAGGTGGTGGTGCGGGTGGGATGGGGGTCGGCCGGATCGTCGGCCGCGGCGTCAGTCCAGGTCGGGCACGAGCACCGAGAAGACCTCGCCCTCGGGGCCGCTCAGCACGGCGCCGAGGCCGTAGGGACCGTCGAAGGGTGGCTGGAGCACGCCGGCGCCGAGGTCGACGGCCCGGGCCACGGTGCCCTCGAGGTCGTGGGTCGCGAACGAGGCGACCCAGTGCGCAGGGATGTCACGGGGCCAGTCGTCCTCGATCTCGGCCAGGCCGAAGGCGGGGTTGCCGTCGCCGGTGTGCGCGGTCGCCCAGCGGGGGCCGTCGGGCTCGGTCTCGTCGGTGAACACGTGGCCGAAGACGCCGACGGCGAAGCTCTGCACGCCGGCGTAGTCGCGGGTCAGCAGCTCGTTCCAGGTGAGCGACCCGGGGGCGTCGAGCACGCCGCTGCCGGCGAGGTCGCCCGGCTCCCACACCCCGAAGTAGGCACCGCCGGGGTCGACGGCGATGCTCGTCGTGGCGAGCGCGCCGAGGCGCACCGGCTGCCCGAGGGGCCGGCCGCCGTGGCTCGCGATGGCCGAGCGGGCGATCTCGATGTCGCCGACCCGGAGGTAGGTCGTCCACTGGCTCCGCACGGCGGCTGCGGCCGGGCGGTGGCTGAGGCCCGCGACGGGACGGCCGTCGAGCAGGGCCATGGTGTAGCCGCCGGTGGCCGGGTCGCCGGCCACCCACCGCCAGTCGAAGAGGGAGCCGTAGAAGGCCTTGGCGCGCACGTGGTCGTGCGCGAGCAGGTCGACCCAGCAGGGGGCGCCGTAGGGGTAGTCGGGCACGGTGAGGACCAGGTCTCGCATCGGGTCAGGGCCGCTCCGAGTCGAGCTGACCGGCCAGCCTTCCGTCCAGCTGGTCCCTGACGTGGTGCAGGATGCCATGGCAGGCCGCCTCGACCTCCGCGAAACACCGCGTGAAGTGCTCCTCGCCGCCGTACCAGGGGTCGCCGGTCTCGAGCGTGCCCGCCGCGACGGCCTCGGGGTCGAACTCGCGCACGAGCCGGATCTTGCTGCGGTCGTGCGCCGAGGGGGCGAGCCGGTGCAGGGTGCGCACGTGGCCCTCGTCGGAGGCGAGCACGAGGTCGATGTCGTCGAACTCCGCCGGGTCGAACTCGCGCGCACGGTGCCGGGAGCCGTCGTAGCCGTGCTGCGCGAGCACCGCGACCGTGCGCGGGTCGGCGTGCTCGCCCACGTGCCAGTCGCCCGTGCCGCTCGAGCTCACCCGGACGCGGTCGCCCAGCCCGGCGTCGTCGACCATCCGCTCGAGGATGACGTGCCCCATGGGGGACCGGCAGATGTTGCCGCTGCACACGAAGGAGACGTGGAGGGGGCGCGACGACATGATCCCCATTCAACACCCCGCATCGCACCGGGATCGGTCGAAGACGGCAGCGGATCCGACGCTGTCGGTGGTCGGTGCCACGGTGGGCGCATGACGACGACCGAGACGCCGACCGGAGGGGCCACGGGCAGCCCCGAGGCCCCCGACGGGCCCGAGGCCCTCGAGGCGCGCTTCGCCGAGCTCGTCGCCGCCGGTGACCTCGACGGGCTCGTGGGGCTGTATGCCGTCGACGCGGTCGTCAGCCTGCCGCACGGCCGCGAGGCAGCCGGGCACGCGGCGATCCGCTCGGCGCTGGCCGCGGCGCTCGCCGCCGGGGCGCTGGGTCCGGCGGGCCGTGCGGTGACCACCCGGGCCATCGTCACGGGCGACCTCGCGCTGACGACGTCGACGACCGCCGACGGCGAGGTGCGCACGCAGGTCGCGCGGCGCTCGGCCGAGGGGCGGTGGGCCTGGGTGTGCGACGGCTGGCGGCTGCGCGGGGTGCAGGCCTGCCTGCCCGCGAGCACCGGCCTGCCCGCGAGCACCGTCCTGCCCGCGAGCACCGCGTCGCGTGCCGTGGCGTAGTTTCGCTCCGTGACAGAGCCACCCCCGGGTCACGGCGCGCCGGCCCTCGCGGCGCCGACACGACGCTCGCACCTCGTCGACCCCACCCCGCTGCGGGTCAGCCCGGCCTTCGCGCGCCTCTGGTTCGGCAACACCCTCGCGGGCGTCGGCACCTTCGTCACGAACACGGCCGTCGGCCTGCACATCTTCGACCTCACCCGCTCGACCTTCATGGTCTCGCTCGTCGCGTGGTTCTCGCTCGCGCCGATGGTCGTGGCCGGGCTCTACGGCGGGGCGATCGCCGACCGCTTCGACCGCCGGTCGGTGGCGCTCGTGGCCGGCACCGTGGCCTGGGGCTCGACGGTGGCGCTCGCGTCGATCGCGTGGGCCGACGTGCGGGCGGTCTGGGCCTTCTACGTCATCACGACCGTCAACGCGGTGGCCGCGACGATCGCGTCGGCCACCCGGCAGGCCATCACCCCGCGCCTGCTGCCGGCCGCGATGCTGCCCAAGGCCGCGGCCCTGATGGGCATCTCGGGCGGGATCATGGTCACGGTGGGGCCCGGCGTCGCCGGGGTGCTCGTGGCGCAGGTCGGCTACGCGTGGACCTACACGGTCGACGTCGTCCTCTTCTTCGCCGGCTTCTTCGGCCTCTGGACCCTCCCGCGCATCCGCCCGGAGGGCGGCGCACCGACGACCGGCGGCTTCCGGTCCGTGGTCGACGGCCTCGCGCACCTGCGGCGGGCGCCGAACGTCCGGATGAGCTTCGTCGTCGACATCATCGCCATGACCTTCGGGCAGCCGATGGTGCTCTTCCCGGCCGTCGGGGCGCTCGTCATCGGCGGGGGCTCCGTGACCGCCGGCGCCCTGCTCGCCGCGTACGCCGTCGGCGGCATCGTCTCGAGCCTCGGCTCGGGCCGCGTGACCGGGCTGCGCTGGCAGGGGATCGCCATCCGCAACGCCATCGTCGTCTACGGGCTGGCCGTCCTCGGCTTCGGCGCGGTGCTCGCCGCTGTCCAGCTGACGGACAGTGCGGTCCGGTCCATGGACATCGCCGACGTCAACCGCTGGGCCCTCGCCGCCGGTCTCCTCTGCCTCGCCGTGGCGGGCGGCGCCGACAACATCAGCGCGATCTTCCGCCAGTCGATCCTGCAGTCGGCCGTGCCCGACCACCTGCGCGGGCGCACCCAGGGCGTCTTCACGGTCGTCGTGACGGGCGGCCCGCGGCTCGGGCAGATGTTCGCCGGCACGCTCGCGACGGTCACGGCCACGTGGGTGCCGCCGGTCGTCGGTGGGGTGCTCGTCGTCGTGCTCGTCGTCGTCGCGGTGGCGCGGGTGCCCTCGTTCCGGGCCTACGACGCGCTCCACCCCCAGCCCTGACCGGGGCCCTCGAGCAGGCCTTGAGCAGGCCTTGAGCAGGCCCTGAGCAGGCCCTGAGCGGTCAGGCGTCGGGGTAGCCGGTGGGGTTGGCCTGCTGCCAGCGCCACGTGTCGACGCACATGTCGTCGATCGTGCGCGTCGCGCGCCAGCCGAGCTCCTCGTGCGCCTTCGTCGGGTCGGCGAACGAGGTCGCCACGTCGCCGGCGCGGCGGGCGACGACGCGGTAGGGCAGCTCGCGCCCGACGGCCCGCTCGAAGGCGTGCAGCATCTCGAGCACCGTCGTGCCCTGGCCGGTGCCGAGGTTCCAGATGCCGACCGGCTCGTCGGTCGAGGCGAGCTTCGTCAGGGCCGCGAGGTGCCCGGCCGCGAGGTCCTCGACGTGGATGTAGTCGCGGGCCCCGGTGCCGTCCTTCGTCGGGTAGTCGTCGCCGTAGACCTGGAGGTACTCGCGCCGGCCGACCGCGACCTGCGAGATGTAGGGCACGAGGTTGTTCGGGATGCCCTGCGGGTCCTCGCCCATCGTGCCGCTGACGTGCGCGCCGACCGGGTTGAAGTAGCGCAGGAGGGCGAAGCGCATGCTCGGGTGGGCGACGGCGACGTCGCGCAGGATCTGCTCCTGCATGACCTTGGTCCAGCCGTAGGGGTTGGTCGCCGACGTGGCGCGGTCCTCGGTCGCGGCCTCCTGGTCGGTGCCGTAGACCGTGGCGGACGAGCTGAAGACGAGCTTGTCGACGCCGTGCCGGCGCATCGCCCGCACGAGCGAGAAGGTGGAGCCGAGGTTGTTCTCGTAGTACTCGAGCGGCAGCTCGACGCTCTCGCCGACGGCCTTGAGCCCGGCGAAGTGGATGACCGCGTCGATCTTCTCGTTGGCGAAGAGGTGCTCGGTCTTGTCGTGGTCGGTGAGGTCGAACGCGTGCACCGGCAGGTGGGTGCCGGTCAGTGCCTCGAGGCGGTTGACGACCGCCGGCTTGCTGTTGGCGAAGTTGTCGACGATGAGCACGTCGTGCCCTGCCGCGACGAGCTGGACCACGGTGTGGGAGCCGATGTAGCCGGCGCCGCCGCTCACGAGTACGCGCATGTCGCCACCCTACCGAGCACCCCGCCGGCGGCGGGGCGCCGCTCAGAAGAGGGTCAGCCCGGCCACGGCGAGGGCGAAGAGCGTGAGCGGCGCGACCACGAGCAGGGCCGACACGGCATACATCCCCGCGGCCGCCACCGCGACGGGCAGACCGGCCACGGTGCGCGCGTCGAGCAGGTCGATGCGCGCCCGCGCGGCCGACGTGCTCTCGCGCATCGCCATGGTGCCGGCCGGCTTGGGGCCGCCGGCCATGGCGACGATGGCCCGGCCGGTGCTGACCGCGCCGGCGTCGCGCACCGCGGCCCGGTCGGCGAGCACCTCGATGAGCAGGTTGACCTCGCGCAGCGCCGCGTCGCAGCGCAGCACGGGCGGCACGGCCTCGTGGACCACCGTGAAGAACTCAAGCACGAGGTCGTGGCGCGCGGCGAGGTGGGCGCGCTCGTGCGCGAGCACCGCGCCGAGCTCGCCGGGGGCGAGCCGGGCGAGCGTCCCCTGGGTGACGACGACCCGGCGGTGCACGCCGGGCACGCAGTACGCCGTGGGGGTCGTGTGCTCGAGCACGCGCGTGTCGCGGCCCTGCCCGGCGGCGGGCTCGCCGAGCAGGTCGACGAGGTCGCGGTGCCGTCGTCGCACGAGCCGCAGGTTGCGCCCGACCCGGTCGCCCGCGACGAGGAGCCGCACGGCGACGACGAGGCTGAGCGCCGCCGCGACCACCAGGGTCGGCACGTGCTCCGAGACGCGCACCTCGCGGCCCGCGACGGCCGGCACCGCCGCCGGGGCGGCGAGGAGGGCGGCGAGCACGGAGGCGACCGCCGTCGACTGCCACAGCACGAGGGCGGCGCGCGGCGCCCGCCGCAGGCTCGTGGCGCGGGCCAGCAGGCGCGGCACCGGCCAGGCGAGCAGCACCGCGAGGGCGACGAGCGCGAGGACGGGCAGCATGGCGCGGTCGGCGGTTCGGCTCAGGTGGTGCCGGCGGCGTCGGGCTGACGGGCCTCGAGCTCGGCGAGGGCGGCCTTGAGCTCGTCGAGCTCCTCCGGGGTGGACTCGCCGAGGAAGTGCAGGAGCGCGCTGCGGCGGGTGTCGCCGGCCAGCTCGCCGAGGGTGTGGTGCAGCGTCTCGGACGTCAGCTCGGCCCGAGTCGAGCTGGGCGTGTAGCGCCAGGCGCGCCCGTCGCGCTCGCGGTCGACGAGCCCCTTCTTCGCCATCCGGTCGAGCACCGTCATGAGGGTCGTGTAGGCGAGCCCGCGCTCGACGCCGATGACGTCGTGCACCTCCCGGACCGTGCGCCCACCGGGGTGCGTGTCGGAGGTGGCCCAGAGTACGTCCATGACGGCGCGTTCGAGGTCACCGAGGCGGTTGCGGGGTGTGCTGGGCATGAGGCGTCCAATCTACCGGCCTGGCTGGTCGGCTCCGTGCGGGTGTCCGGGGTGTCCGGGGTGCGCAGGGTGGTCGTTCTCCGGACGGCGCAGCTCGACCACCCGGTCGAAGAGGTCGGCCCCGTCGTCGCGGTGCGTCACGAGGACGATCGTCGGCGTGGCCTGCCCCCTGCCGTCGACCGGGTCCGTACCCATCCGGGTGAGGTCCTCGACGACGGCGCGAGCCGTGGGCGGGTCGAGGTGCGCGACCGGCTCGTCGAGCAGCACGACGGGTCGTCGGCTGAGGTGGGCGCGGGCGATGCCGAGACGGGCGCGCTCGCCTCCCGAGAGGCCGCGGCCACCCGCCCCGAGCACCGTGTCGAGGCCGTCGGGGAGGGCGTCCACGAGCGCCGCGAGACCCGCGGCGGTGAGCGCGCGACCCACGTCGTCGTCGTCCGCGTCGGGCCGCGCGAGGGCCAGGTTGGCCCGCAGGCTCGTGCCGAAGACGTGCGTCTCGTCGTCGACGACCGCGACGCGGCACCGCGTCTGCTCGACCGGGCGCTCGAGCACGTCGGCCCCGCCGAGGCGGTAGGTGCCGCCCGAGGGGTCGAGGTGGCGGGCCAGCACGGCGAGCAGGGTGGACTTGCCGCACCCGTTCGGCCCGGTCACGACCACGCGGCTGCCGGCCGGCACGACGAGGTCGAGCGGTCCGAGGTCGGTGCGGCCGCCCGTCCACGAGGCCGTGAGCGCATGGGTCGCCACCTCGCCGCCGGATGCCGGGTGGCCCTCGTGCGTGCCGGTGGCGCCGTCGGTCGTGGGGTGGTCGGTGACGGCTGGGGTGAGGTCGAGGAGGTTGTCGATTCGCTGCTCGCTGCCGCGGGCCCGGGCGAGCGCGCGCATCGCGTCGACGAGGGTCGTGATGGCGTCGGTCACCGCGACGGGGGTCAGCACGAGCAGCGCCTTGACCGGTGTCGCGACGTCGAGGCCGCTGACGATCGAGGCCGTCACCGCGACGGCCGCGCCGACCACGACGAGGAACAGGGCGGCGGCGCTCGCGCGGCCGGCGCTGATCCGCCGGGTCGCGCGCTCGAGGGCGACGTGCGCCTCGTCGAGCCAGCCGATGGCGGTCGCCCAGCCGCCGACGGCCTGCAGCTCACCGGCCTGGCTCGCCATGAGCTCGCTGACGCGGTTCACCTCGGCCCGGGCCGCGAGCACCTCGGGCAGGGCGCGCGCCTCGAGCCGGACGGCGAGCGCGCTGACGAGGGCGACGACGACCGCGAGCGCGAGCATCACGAGGCCGACGGGTGGCGCGATCGTCGCCGTCAGCGCCACCGCGAGCCCGCCGGCGACCACGGTGGAGATGACCGGCACGCTGACGCGCACCTGCGCGTCGACGGCGTCGGTGAGGTCGTCGACGACGCCGGTCAGCACGTCGGAGCGCCGGCGCCGGCCGAGGCGGGCGGGGGTCAGCGGGACGAGCGCCTCGTACGTCGCGGTGCGCCGCGCCGCGAGGAGGCCGAGCGCGGCGTCGTGGCTCGTCAGCCGCTCCCAGTAGCGGAAGACGGGGCGGGCGATGCCGAAGGCGCGCACCGCGACGATGGCCGTCAGGAGGGTGAGGATGACGGGTCGCTCCGCCGCGCGGACGATGAGCCAGCCCGACGTCGCCGTCAGGGCCATGCCCGAGGCGGTGGCCAGGCCGCCGAGCAGGCCGCCGCGGACGGTGCCGGCGGACGGCCACCACACCCGTCGTCCGGGCCGGGCCCCGACCGGGCGGGCGTGGACGCGAGGGGCGCGGGCAGCGGTGGAGGTCACGGGCTCGTCTCCTCGGTGGTGGGGCGGTGGGCAGCGGCGGTGACCGTGCCGGCGGTGACGACGACGTGCCGGTCCGCGTGCCCGAGCAGCTCGTCGCGGTGGGTGACGGCGACGACGACGCGGCGCTCGGCGAGCTCTGCCACGACGGCGGCGAGCTGGGCGGCTCCCTCGGGGTCGAGGTGCGCGGTGGGCTCGTCGAGCAGGAGCAGCGTCTCGGGCGAGAGCCAGGCCCGGGCGAGGGCCAGTCGCTGGCGCTGTCCGGCGGACAGCCCGAAGCCGTCGTCGCCGAGGTCGGCGGAGAGACCGCCGGGCAGGCTCGCGACGACGCCGTCGACGCCGACCGCGCGCAGGGCCTCCCACAGCCGGTCGTCGGGGGCCGGGTGGCCGATGGTCAGCGCGGCGCGTACCGAGCCCGCGGCGAGGAAGGGTCGCTGCGTCACGTAGTGGCTGGGCGGTGCCTCGACCGCCCCGGCGCTCGGGGTGCGCAGCCCCGCGAGCAGGTCGAGCAGCGTCGACTTGCCGGCGCCCGAGGGGCCGGTCACGACGGTGAGGCCCGGGCCCGCCTCGAGGTCGAGGGCGCGGAGGACGGGACCGGGCGACCCGGCATACGCGTAGTCGACACCGCGCAGGCGCACCCGCGCGGCGTGGCCGGCGGCCCGGCCGGGCGTCGCGTCCGGGGAGGTGGGCGCGGTGAGGTGCGCGAGCAGCTCGTCCAGCGCGACGGCTCCGTCGGCGGCCGCGTGGTACTCCGCGCCGACGCGCCGCACCGGCCAGTAGGCCTCGGGGGCGAGCAGGATCGCGACGAGGCCGGCCCCGAGCGCCATCGAGCCGTGCGAGAGGCGCAGCCCGACGGTGACCGCGACGATGGCGACCGAGATCGTCGCGAGCAGCTCGAGCGCGGCCGAGGAGAGGAATGCGATGCGGAGGGTCTCCATCGTGGCGCGACGGTGTCGCTCGCTCACCTCGCGCACGGTCTGCGCCTGGCGCCGCGCCCGGCCGTAGGTGACGAGGGTCGGCAGTCCGCGCACGACGTCGAGGAAGTGGCCCGAGAGCGAGGCCAGCGCCGCCCACCGGCGCTGCGTCGACTCTGCGGTCGCCTGGCCGATGAGGGCGGCGAAGACGGGCAGGAGGGGGAGGGTGAGCGCGACGACGAGCGCGCTCGGCCAGTCGACGACGACGAGCGTGCCGATGGCGAGGGCGGGGACGACGGCGGCCGTCACGAGCGTCGGGAGGAAGCGGGCGGCATACGGCTCCACGGCCGCGGCACCCGAGGTGGCGAGCGACACGGCGGCGCCCGGCTCGAGGCGGGCGTCGGCAGGCACCGTGCCCCACCGGCGGAGCAGGGCCGCGCGCAGGGCCGACGAGACGCGCACCCCGGCCCAGGCGGCGACGCGTTCCGTCACGGCGGCGAGCCCCGCGCGCACGGCGAAGAGGGCGAGCAGCCAACCGAGCGGGCCCGTGAGGTCGGTGCCGTCGACGACGGCGACCACGACGGCCGAGAGGGCGAAGGCCGAGGCGATCGTCGCGATCCCGCCCGCGATGCCGGTGGCGGCCAGGACCGCGACCGGCCTCCGGGCGGCAGGCGCCGCCCGGAGGAGTCGCGGGTCGAAGGGCTTCACGACGAGACGGTCTCGCGGGGGGCGTCCTCGGGGATGTGGTGCACGGTGAGGCGCTTGCGGAAGACCCAGTAGGTCCAGCCCTGGTAGAGCAGGACGATCGGGGTGAAGACGAGCGCGACGATCGTCATGACCTTGAGCGTGTAGTCGGTGCTCGACGCGTTGTCGACCGTGAGGCTCCACGCCGGGTTGGTCGTGCTCGGCATGACGTTCGGGAAGAGCACGAGGAAGTACGTCGCGACCGCCATGGCGATCGTGACGGCGGTGCCGAGGAAGGCCCAGCCCTCGCGGCCGGCCCGGTTGGCGGCGAGTCCGCCGAGGAGCGCCGCGGCGGCGACCACGGTCGTCACCCACGAGGCGAGCTTGCCGTCGGTGAGGCCGATCCAGACGAGGAGCACGACCGCGAGCACCGCCGCGACGACCCCGACGCGCTCGGCGATGCGGCGCGCCTCGTGCCGGATCGTCCCGTCCGTCTTGAGCGCGATGAAGATCGCGCCGTGGGTGAGGAAGAGGGCGACGAAGACGAGCCCGCCGAGCAGACCGGCCGGGTTGAGCAGGGTGAGGACGTTGCCCGTGAACTCCTTGTCCGCGTCGATCGGCACACCGCGCACGATGTTCGTCAGGGCGACGCCCCAGAGCAGGGCCGGCACGAGGGAGCCCCAGAAGATGGCCTGGTCCCAGCGGGCCTTCCACTGCGCCTCCGGCCGCTTGTGGCGGTACTCGAAGCCGAGGTTGCGCACGATGAGCGCGACGAGGATGAGCAGCAGCGGCAGGTAGAAGCCGCTGAACAGCGTTGCGTACCAGTGCGGGAAGGCCGCGAAGGTGGCGCCGCCGGCGGTGAGCACCCACACCTCGTTGCCGTCCCAGACCGGGCCGATCGTGTTGAGCAGCACGCGGCGTCGCTTCTCGGCGTCGGCCGCGTCGGCGGCGTAGCGCCGGCCACCGAGGACCGGCAGCAGCATGCCGACCCCGAAGTCGAAGCCCTCGAGCACGAGGTAGCCGGTCCACAGCACGCCGAGGAGGATGAACCAGACGGTTGCGAGATCCATTGCAGCTCAGTCCTTCTCAGTAGGCGAAGACGAGGGGTGCGTCCTCGTCCCGGTCGGCGGGGTCCTGCGGCTGCTCGAAGGGCTCGGCGCCCTTGCGCACGTAGTGCAGGAAGAGCTTGATCTCGACGACGGCGAGCGCGCCGTAGAGGAGCGTGAAGACGACCATCGAGGTGATCACCTCGCCCATGGAGACGCTCGGCGAGACGCCGTTGGCCGTGGTCATGAGCCCGAAGACGAGCCAGGGCTGGCGGCCCACCTCGGTGAAGATCCACCCGAAGCTGTTGGCGAAGACGGGCAGCAGCGGGGCGGCGATCGCCGCCCAGGCGAGCCACCTCGCCGTGGGCGTCCGGCCCTTCCGCGTCATCCACAGCACCGCGAGCGCGATGGCGACCATCGCCATGCCGAGGCCGATCATGAGGCGGAACGACCAGTACGTGGTCGGGATGTTCGGCACGTAGCTCGTGGCGAGGTCGGCGACGCGGGGGTTGCCGCTCGCGCCGAACGTCGCGGCGTACTCGGCCTTGAGGTCGTTGATGCCGCGCACGGCGCCCTTGGCGTCGCCCGTCGCGAGGAAGCTGAGCAGGCCGGGGATCTCGATGAGCGCGTTGGCGTGCGAGCCGTCCAGCGAGCCGATCGTCAGCACCGAGAAGGGCGCTCCCACCCCGGCGGGCACCGACTCGTAGAGCGCCTCGGCGGCGGCCATCTTCATCGGCTGCACCTCGGTCATGATCTTGCCCTGCACGTCGCCGGTGGCGATGACGCCGACGGCGGCGACGAGGCTGAGCACGGCGCCGATGCGGGTCGCCCGGCGGTACATCGGCGCGTCGGTGCGGGCGACGTCCTGCGCGTCGTCGGCGGCGCGCCGGGCCTCGCGGCGCATGAGCCACAGCGAGACGCCCATGATGACGGCCGCGCCGGTCATGTAGGCGGCGAAGATGACGTGCGGGAAGGTGATCAGCTGCACCTTGTTCGTCAGCACCGCGACGAAGTCGGTGAGCTCGGCCCGCTTCGTCGTCGGGTTGTACGTGTAGCCCACCGGGTGCTGCATGAAGGAGTTCGCGGCGAGGATGAAGTACGCCGACAGCACCGTGCCGATGTGCACGAGCCACATCGTCGTCGCGTGCAGCTTCTCCGGGATGCGTCCCCAGCCGAAGATCCACAGGCCGAGGAAGGTCGACTCGAGGAAGAAGGCGAGCAGCGCCTCGACCGCGAGCGGGGCCCCGAAGATGTCACCGACGAAGCGGGAGTAGTCGCTCCAGTTCATCCCGAACTGGAACTCCTGCACGATGCCCGTGACGAGGCCGAGCGCGAAGTTGATGAGGAAGAGCTTGCCGAAGAACTTGGCCAGCCTCATCCACTGCGGGTTGTGCGTGCGCACCCACGCGGTGTGGAACACGGCGACGACGAGGGACATGCCGATCGTGATCGGCACGAAGAGGAAGTGGTACACGGTGGTGATGGCGAACTGCCACCGTGCCAGGTCCGTTGCATCCATGAGGGCTCCACGAGGGGTCAGCACCAGAACTACATGACGTAGTAGATCCTAGGGCGACGATCGTCCTCCCGGCCACGCGAACGCCCGATTCCACGGGTGATGCCGGTCACGGGCCGCTGCGGCTTGACGCGCTTTGTACCAATGGATTGAATGATTGCGACAAAGCGAGCCGACGACGGAGGGTGACATGGACGCTCGGGTGATCACGTGGTTCCTCGGACCGGTGGTGCTGCTCGCGCTCGTGGTGAATGCCGCGCGGTGGGTCGGCGCGCGCCGGCTCGACCCGTTCGCCGGCCGGGCCCGCCGTCGCGCCGCGCTCGGCTCGCTGCTCGGTGCCGTGCTCGCGTATGCCGTCGCGCTGGGCGGCATCGACCGCACGGGTGAGACGGGGGCGGCGTCGGGGGAGGGCGCCACGGCGCACCCGGGGCTGCCTGCGCTCGCCGCGGTCGCGGGCATCGTCGTCGCGGCGCTCTTCGAGCACTGGGTGCCGCGCGTCGCCCCGACGGGAGCGCGCCGCGAGGCCGCCCTCGGCATCCGGCGCGGCACCGAGTCGGTGCGCCTCACCCGCTACGTCGTCGGCGGGCTGGTGCTCGCCGTCGTCGGCCTCGTCGTCGGGTGGGTGACGTCGGGACCCGACGGACGCACGGGTGCGCGCAGCTGGGAGGGCGTCGTCGTCACGACGACGCAGGCCTACCCCGGCCGGGCGTTCACGCTCGGCACCGTCCTCGCCCTGGTCCTGCTCGTCGCCGTGACCGCGTGGGCCCTGCGCGACGTCGACGCCCGGCCCGCGCTCGTCGACGACCCCGAGCTCGACCGCGCGCTGCGGCTCGGGGCGCGCATCCGGGTGCTGCGCTGGTCGGCGGCGGGGGCGCTCGTCACCGCGGCCGGCCTCTGCCTCACGATCGGGCCCAACCTCAACGACGTGACCCAGCGCCTGCGCGGGGCCGTCGCCGTCGCCGGGAAGCCCGACGCCCCGCTCGCGCCGGGTGACTGGACCCAGAACGTCGCCTTCGCCATGACCGCGCTCGGCTTCGCGGCCCTCGCCGTGGCGCTCGCCGCCATCCTCTGGGACGCTCCGGTCGTGCCGCGCTCGCGGCAGGGCGGCGCGGCGGCCCCGGAGGGCCCGGGCGTCGCGACCCCGCCCGCCCCGTCGTCGGCACTGGCGCCGGCGGCGTCGGCGTCGACCGGCGATCCCGTCTCGCGGAAGGGCGGTGGGGCACCGTGACCGACGACCTGCGCATCGTCGTCGACCTCGACGCCGCCGAGCCCCCGTTCGAGCAGGTCCGCGGTCAGCTGGCCGGGCTCATCGCGACGGGGCGCCTGCTGCCCGGCGACCGGCTGCCCACGGTGCGGGCGCTGGCCGCCGACCTCGGCCTCGCCGCGAACACCGTGGCCCGGGCCTTCAAGGAGCTCGAGGCGGCCGGGCTCGTCGAGACGCGCCGTCGGGCCGGAACCGTGGTCGCGTCCGGCGAGCACACGGCCGACGTGGCCGTGGCCGCGCTGGCCGCCAAGTTCGCGGCCGCCGCCCGCGACGCCGGGCTCGACGCCGCGGCCGCCATCGACCTTGTCCGGGCGGCCCTGCGTGCTGGCTGACGACGGTCGCCGTCTCGGGCTCAGTCGTGCCGGCGCGACCGGGCGGCCGCGGACACCTGCGGTGCCGGTCGCGCCTCGGTGGCCGCGTCGGCCGAGCGCCACGGGTGCACGAGGCGCGCGACGGTGAAGCGGCTCGACCGGTCGTGCCGCTCGCCGCGGGGCAGGCGTGGGCGGCGCGGCCCGGTCGGCTGCGCGTGCAGCGGCTGCTGGTTCCAGGCACCGGCGATCCGGCCGGCCTGCGGAGGAAGGCCCATGGTGTGCTCCTGACGGGATGCGGGCGGGTGGGGCAGGGCTCGTGGGGCGCCCTTTCCGTCAGAGGGCGTCGGCGCGGCGGTGATACGAGCGGCGCCGCGCTCCGCGGGGTGGCGCCGCTCGCGCTGGTGGTGGTCCTCGGGGCGTGCACGAGCGCGGGTGCGCTGTCGCCGCGGCCCACGTCCGACGTGCCGTCGTACACGACGATCCCCGACCGGGCCACCGTGACCGTCGACCGGCTCGAGCCACCGGCCCAGACCGACGCCGAGGTCGCGCGCCTCGAGGTCGACGACGCCGACGGCGACCGCTACAGCGGCAGCAGCTCGGTGACCGGCACGACGTCGGGCCGTGCCGACGCGCGCTACCGCCTCCTCGGGCGGTGCCTGCCCGACGAGGTCGGCGGTCGCCTCGTCGTGTCGGTGCTCGGCCCGCCCCGGCCGGGTGCCACCGCCGGCGCGCCGTCGAACCCGCTGTCGGGCAAGCGGGTTGCGACGTTCACGGTGCCGTGCGACGGGGGCGAGGTTCGACTCCTGCTGCCGCGGCTGCCGGCCCGCTCGGGCGAGCTGACGGTGTCGCCGGCCACGCGCTCGGTGTCGGTGGGGTGGGTCGTGCTCACCCGCGCCCGCTAGGCAGAGTGCGGAGGCGGCATACGACCGAGAGGTGCGGAGGACGACGCGGTCAGGGGCGCGGGCGCTCGTCGACGATGCGGCGGGCCTTGCCGATCGAGCGCTCGATCGAGCCGGGCTCGCGCACCTGCACCCGGCAGGTCGTGCCGATGTGCGTCTTGACGGCGTGCTGCAGGGTGCGGGCGATCTCGTCGGCGGCGCCGGCGTCGAGGCGCTCGAGGGGCTCGACGAGCACCGTCAGCTCGACCATCCGGCCCGGCTGCGTCAGCACGCACTGGAAGTAGGGCGAGAGGCGCGGCTCGGCGAGCACGTGCTCCTCGATCTGCGTCGGGAAGACGTTGACGCCGCGGATGATCATCATGTCGTCGGTGCGGCCGGTCACCTTCTCCATCCGGCGCATCGAGGGCACCGCGGTGCCCGGCAGCAGGCGGGTCAGGTCGCGCGTGCGGTAGCGGACGACCGGCATCGCCTCCTTCGTCAGCGAGGTGAACACGAGCTCGCCGACCTCGCCGTCGGGCAGCACCTCCTCGGTGACGGGGTCGATGACCTCGGGGTAGAAGTGGTCCTCCCAGATGTGCAGGCCGTCCTTCGTCGTCGCGGCCTCCTGGGCGACGCCGGGGCCCATCACCTCGGAGAGCCCGTAGATGTCGACGGCGTCCATGCCGGTGCGGCGCTCGATCTCCTGGCGCATCGCCTCGGTCCACGGCTCGGCCCCGAAGATGCCGACCCGCAGGCTCGTCGAGGCCGGGTCGATGCCTTCGCGCTCCATCTCGTCGAGCAGGCTGAGGAAGTAGGACGGCGTCACCATGATGACGCGCGGCCCGAAGTCGGAGATGAGCTGCACCTGCCGCTCCGTCATGCCGCCGCTGACCGGCACGACGGTCGCCCCGAGCCGCTCGACGCCGTAGTGCGCGCCGAGGCCGCCGGTGAAGAGGCCGTAGCCGTAGGCGACGTGCACGATGTCGCCCGGGTGCCCGCCGGCGAGGCGGATCGAGCGGGCCATGAGGTCGGCCCACGTGTCGATGTCGCGCTTCGTGTAGCCGACGACGGTCGGGCGGCCCGTCGTGCCGGAGCTCGCGTGCACGCGCACCACCTGCTCACGCGGCACCGCGAACATGCCGAAGGGGTAGTTGGCCCGCAGGTCCGCCTTCGTCGTGAACGGCAGCCGAGCGAGGTCGCCCAACGTCTCGATGTCGTCGGGGTGCGCGCCCGCCGCGTCGAAGGCCGCGCGGTAGTGCGGCACGTGGTCGTATGCCGTCCGCACCGTGCGCTGCAGCCGCTCGAGCTGGGTGGCCCGGAGCTCCTCGAGCCCGACGTCGGGGATCTCGTGGTCGGGCAGGCCGGTGCGTCGCTGGGGTGCCGGTGACTCCGTCGTCATGCCCGCCATTGTGCCCACTGCCCGCCCGCCACCGCCGAGAGGCCACGTCGTGCGTCACGACGTGGCCTCTCGGGAGGTGTGGTGCGCGCGCTGCTCAGGCAGGCGGCGCGTCCTCGCCTCGCGCCGCATCCTTCGCGTCCTGCGCGCCCTCGGCGTCCTCGGTGCGCATCCGCTGGAGGAACGACCTCGTGCGCTGGTGCTGGGGGTTGCCGAGCACGTCGCGCGGCTTGCCCTGCTCGACGACGACGCCGCCGTCCATGAAGACGACGTGGTCGGCCACGTCGCGGGCGAACCCCATCTCGTGCGTGACGACGATCATCGTCATGCCCTGGTCGGCCAGGTCGCGCATGACCCGCAGCACCTCGCCGACGAGCTCGGGGTCGAGCGCCGAGGTCGGCTCGTCGAAGAGCATCAGCTTCGGGTCCATGGCGAGCGCCCGCGCGATGGCGACGCGCTGCTGCTGCCCGCCGGAGAGCTGCGCCGGGTAGGCCGACGGCTTGTCGCCGAGGCCGACCTGCTCGAGCAGCTGGACGGCGCGCTCCCGCGCCTGCTTCTTGTTCGTCCCCTTGACCTGGATCGGGGCCTCGCACACGTTCTCGAGGGCCGTCATGTGCGGGAAGAGGTTGAAGCGCTGGAACACCATGCCGATGTCACGACGCTGGGCCGCCACCTCCTTGTCGGTGAGGTGGTGCAGGTGGCCCTCCTTCTCGCGGTAGCCGACGAGGTCGCCGTCCACCCAGATCCGTCCGCCGTCGATGGACTCGAGCTGGTTGATGCAGCGCAGGAACGTCGTCTTGCCCGAGCCGGAGGGGCCGAGCAGGCAGACGACCTGGCCGCGGCGGACGTCGAGGTCGATGCCCTTGAGCACCTCGTTGCCGTGGAAGCTCTTCATGACGTTGACGGCGTGCACGAGCGGGGCCGCCTGTGCTGCAGACGATCCCGTCTGCATGCCGGTCGTGCCGGTGACGTCGTTGCTCATCAGGCGCCTCCCGCCCCGGCCGGGCGCGCGAAGCGCTTGGTGGGTGCCCCGGTGCCGAAGCCACGGCCGAAGCGCCGCTCGAGGAAGTACTGCCCGACCATGAGCACCGACCCGACGATGAGGTACCACGCCGTCACGGCGACGAACGCCGGCATGATGAGCAGCGTCCGGTTGCCGATGGCGCTCGTCTGGTAGAAGAGCTCGGTGATGACCGGGATCGCCGAGAGCAGCGAGGTGTCCTTGACCATGGCGATCGTCTCGTTGCCGGTCGGCGGGACGATGACGCGCATCGCCTGGGGGAGCACGACCCGGCGCATCGCCTGGCCGCGGTTCATGCCGAGCGCGGCAGCCGCCTCGCCCTGCCCCTTGTCGACCGACAGGATGCCGGCGCGCGCGATCTCGGCCATGTAGGCCGCCTCGGAGAGCCCGAGGCCGATGATGCCGGCGAGCAGCGTGCTCGAGAACTGGTTGACGTTGAGGGTGAAGAACGTGAAGTCGCTCGACAGTCCCATGAAGGACGCCAGCTGCTGCCCGAAGGGCACGCCGAAGTCGATCTTGTTGTAGAGGAAGCCGACGCCGCTGCCGATCATGGCGAGCAGCACGAGGCGCGGGATGCCGCGGAAGAACCACGTGTAGACGAACGAGACGCCGCGCAGGATCGGGTTGTCCGAGAGGCGCAGCACGGCGATGATCACGCCGCCGACGATGCCGATGGCCATCGACCCGACCGTGCCGATGATCGTGCCCTTCCACAGGCCCTCGAGCACCGGCGTCTGCTGCATGATCTCGAGCGCCTTGGGGAAGTTCCACCGCTCGTTCGTGACGAACGAGCTGACCATCATGCCGATGAGCACGAGGATCACGGCGAGCGCGACCCACCGGCCGGGGTGCCGCACCGGCCGGGCGTCGATGACGCCCGGCCGTTCTGAGGTCGTGTCGGTCATCGCGACGCTCAGGGGTTGACGGCGAAGTCGTCGATGGCGCCGGCCTCGACGGAGTACTTCTTGAGGGCGGCCTCGTAGCTGCCGTCGGCCTTGGCCGCCTTGAGGGCGTCGACGACGAGGTTCGCGAAGTCGGTCTGGTCCTTCGGGATGACGTAGCCGTAGGGGGCCGAGTCGTAGATGTCGCCGAGGGCCTCGAGCGTGCCGGTCTGCTTGACGGCGTAGAGACCGACCGGGGAGTCGGCGAGCATCGCGACGGTCTTGCCGCTCGCGACGTCGGCGGTCACCTGGTCCTGGCCGGTCTGGATGACCTGCGTGATGGCCGGCTTGCCGCCGTCGGTGCACTTCTTGCTGCGGGCCGCGAGGTCCTCCGCCTGGACGGTGTCCTTCTGGGCACCGACGCTCTTGCCGCAGACGTCGTCCATGTTGACCTTCTCGGGGTTGCCCTTGGCGACGACCCACTGGGTGCCGGCGCTGTAGTAGCTCACCATGTTGACCTGCTTCTTGCGGTCCGGGTTGATGGTGAAGCTCGAGACGCCGACGTCGTACTTGCCGCTCGTGACGCCGAGGATGATGGTGCCGAAGCCGGCCGGGACGTACTCGGTCTTGAGGCCGAGCTTGGCGGCCACGGCGTCGAAGACGGCGACGTCGAAGCCCTCGACGGTCTTGCCGTCGCTCGCGAGCATCTCGTTGGGGGCGTAGGTCGGGTCGGTGCCGACGACGATCTTGCCGGCGGACTTGAGCTTGGCGGGGACCTTCGCGGCGAGAGCCTGGTCGACGCCGCCCCCTGCCGCCGAGCTGCCGGCCGGAGTGCTGCCGCCGCCCGACCCGGGGTTGGTCGACAACGAGTCGGAGCCGCAGGCGGACAGGCTGAGGCCGGCGGCCACGATGCCGGTCACGGCGATGAGGGACAGGCGACGCATGAAGGGTCCTTCCGAACGTGCTGGACGATCTGGCGGGCCGGCGCGACGGTGCCCCGGCTGATCCGCCGATACTGCCACCTTTCCTCGACGCCGCGCAGGGCTGCGACCGAACCGTTAGGCACGACACGGCACCCCGGTGTCGACCGGGGTGCCGTGGCCGTTCGTGCCCCTCGTTCAGGGGCGGATCTTCGTGATCGCGCCGGGGCTCTTCACCTCACCCGTCTGCTGGTCGATCTGTCCCATCGAGCCGACGTAGAGGTAGCCGCCCCACGCCTCCACCGACAGGGGCGAGCTGATCTCGGCCGCGGTCGTGATGCGGCCGTTCTGCAGCTTCGAGACCTTGCCGGCGAAGAGCTCGGTGACGTAGATGGCCCCGTGCGAGCCGAGCGCGAGGTCCGTCGCGCCGAGGAAGCCCGTGGCGCGCCGCGTCGACGAGTGGTTCCACGGGTTCACCATGTAGACCGAGCCGCGGGCGCCGAGGCTCGGGTCCTCCGGCCCGCCCGGCAGCGTCGACACCCAGAGCATGCCGCGCTCGCCGCGCTCGACGTCGGTGGGCACCGGCTCGAACGCGTAGGTGACGCCGGCCACGCAGGGCGGCAGGCCGGCAGCCGTGACCATCTCGGCCGTCAGCAGGATCGGCTGGGGCGGCAGCACGGCGATCACCGAGATCCTCCCGTGCCGGTCGACCTTGAGGATGTCGTTGCCGCCCGCGTCGGCGACGGCCCACGCGCCGTTCCCGAGGGAGGCGACGGCATACGGGTGGGAGTCGATGCCGCCCTTGTACGTCGCCTGGCCGCCGGTCAGGCCGCCGAGGACGTCGCGCGCGCACTGCGGGTCGCTGCTCTCGTTCTTGACGATCCCGTAGGTGCGCCAGCCGTCCGGGTTGTGGCGCTGCTCGTAGGTGCTGAGGTCCGCGACGACGGGCGCCTTGCCCGCGGTGCGGATGGTCAGCGTCGTCGCGCCGTTCGAGTAGTCGGTCGTCGTGTAGGCGTACGACTTCCCGTCGGCGCTCGCGGCGAGCCCGGCGACCTCGCCCGGCATCGGGCCGTGCGCCACCACCATGCTCTTGCCGTGGTGGATCCGGTTGACGGTGCTGGCGGCGCCGTCCGTGTACCAGACGTCCCCCTTGGCCAGGGCGATGGCGAAGGGCGCCCCGACCGTGTCGTCCAGCGTCTGCGACCAGGCCTTCGTCGCGGCCGCGGTGGCGGCCCTCGACGTGGACGCCGACGCGCCCACGGCGGTCGTGAGTCCGAGGGCCGCCGTGGCGCAGGCGGCCACGACAGCGGTGGTGGTGCGGAGTCTCCTGCTCATGTGCGTCTTCTCCCTGTTGACGATTCGGGGCTCCCCGACCTCCCTCGCGCCCCGGCGGCGCCCGTCGGGCGCCTGTTCCGACGGTAGGGACGGCTGTGACGCGCGTCACGTCATTTCTGCACGTCACCCGGGGGATTGGCCCCGTCTGTCCGCAAAGACGAAGAAGATTCCTGCGGGCCGGGCCGATGTGGGGTTTCGGAGAGGGTCCGGTAGGGTGGTGGTAGCGGCCCGCCCAGTTCTGCCTCGGGCTGCTTCTTCTGGTCCGGCTTCTCACGCCGACCCCGTCGATTCGCTCTTGCGCCGCGACCCCGTCCACAGCCGATCGGGCTCGCGCCGGGCAGAACGACCTCTTCCACGTACTTGGAGTTCGCCTGTGTCCACTGACACGACCTTTGCCGCCCTGGGCGTGCCCGCCCGCCTCGTCGACATCCTCGACGGGCTCGGCATCACGACGCCCACCCCCATCCAGGCCGCCACGCTGCCCGACTCCGTCGCGGGTCGCGACGTGCTCGGCCGCGGACGCACCGGATCGGGCAAGACGTACGCCTTCCTCCTCCCGCTGCTGACCCGCCTGTCGCAGTCCGGTGGTCGCCGACAGGCCCGCCGGCCGCGCGCCCTGATCCTCGCGCCGACGCGTGAGCTCGTCACCCAGATCGACACGGCCATGGCGCCGCTCGCGAAGGCCCTCGGCCTGACGTCGCAGACGATCTTCGGTGGCGTCGGCCAGAACCCGCAGGTCCAGGGCCTGCGCGCGGGCGTCGACGTCATCGTCGCCTGCCCCGGCCGCCTCGAGGACCTCATGCAGCAGGGCCACGTCTTCCTCGACGCCGTCGAGATCACGATCCTCGACGAGGCCGACCACATGGCCGACCTCGGCTTCCTCCCCGGCGTGCGCCGGATCATGGAGAAGACGCCGCGCGACAGCCAGCGCCTGCTCTTCTCGGCGACGCTCGACGGCGCGATCAACGTCCTCGTCAAGCGCTTCCTCACCGATCCCGTGACGCACGAGGCGGATTCGGCCCAGTCGCCGGTCTCGACGATGAGCCACCACGTGCTCCACGTCGACAACGGCTCGCACCTGCCGGTCATCCTCGACCTCACCGCGGCCCCCGGCCGCAAGGTCGTCTTTACTCGCACCAAGCACCGCGCCAAGAAGCTCGCCAAGCAGCTGAACGCCTCGGGCGTGCCGGCCGTCGAGCTGCACGGCAACCTCAGCCAGGGCGCGCGCACGCGCAACATGGACGACTTCCACTCGGGCCGCGCGCAGACCCTCGTCGCCACCGACATCGCCGCCCGTGGCATCCACGTCGACGACGTCGCGCTCGTCATCCACGCCGACCCGCCGGTCGAGCACAAGGCGTACCTGCACCGCTCCGGTCGCACCGCGCGTGCCGGCAACGACGGCACCGTCGTCACGATGATGCTCGACGAGCAGGTGCGCGACGTGCGCGACCTGACCCGCAAGGCCGGCATCAAGCCGACGACGACGCGCGTCCAGCTCGGCCACCCGCTGCTGACCGAGCTCGCCCCCGGCGACCGGTCCTACGCCGGCGGCCTCGTCCGCGAGGAGGCGCCCGCGGGTGCCGGCGGCGGACGCGGCGGCAACGGCGGTGGCAACGGTGGCGGGGGCGCCGGTGGTGGCCGCGGTCGCGGTCGTGGCCGCAGCGGCGGCGCCGCGGGGGCCGGTGCTGCCGGTGGCCGTGGCTCCGGTGCAGGAGCCGGACGCTCCGGCGGCCGTGGCTCCGGGCGGGGCCGTGCGGGTCAGGGTGCCGGCGGCCAGTCCGCCGGCTCGGCCTCGGGCGGCGGCCAGGGCGGTGCCCGCTCCGGCGGCGCCCGCCGCGGCGGCTCGGCCACGGTCTACTCCACGAGCAGCGGCGGCAGCGCCGCGTCGTTCTCCGCCGGCACGCGTGCCGGCAACCGCCGCTCCCGCTGACCCCAACCGTCGAAAGGCCAAAGTGTGCGGCCTCTCAACCGTCGAGAGGCCAAAGCTCGAGGCCTCCCCACCGTCGAGGGGCCAACGTTTGAGGCCTCCCACCCATCGAGAAACCACAGTTCGCGGGGTCCAGGGCGCCGAGCGGCCGAGGCTGGTCGCGAACGAACCTTGGCCTCTCGACGGGGTGGGACCCACGAAACCTGGCCTCTCGACGGGGTGGGACCCACGAAAGTTGGCCTCTCGACGTCGGGAGACCCGCAATATCTGGCCTCTCGACGGTTGAGAGGGCGGGGTGGGGGAGGTCAGGTGCGCTCGAGGGTGCGGCTCCGGCCGCGGAACTCGGCGACGACCTGACCGTCGGCCGCCCGCGTCACCGTGACGTCGGTGATGCCGCTGCGCCCGGAGGTCGACCGCACCCGGCCCTCGGCGACGAGCACGTCGCCGAGGCGCGCCGGTGCGGTGAACGAGACGTCGGCCCCCGCGGCCACCGTGAGGCGCCCCTGCGAGTTGCAGGCCAGCGCGAAGCACGAGTCCGCGAGGGTGAAGACGATGCCGCCGTGGCAGATGCCGTGGCCGTTGACCATGTCGTCGCGCACCGTCATCGTCACGACGGCGTGGTCGCCCTCGACGGTCGTCGCCTCCATGCCGAGGGCGCGCGAGGCCGCGTCGTCGGCCCACATCCGGCGCGCGAAGGCGATCCCGTCGCCGTCGCTCACCCGAGGCTCCCGTCGGTGAGTGCAGGGCTCGGGCGGTAGCGGCCGCCCGGGAAGGCGGCGTCGAGCTCGGCGAGCTGCCGGGCCACGACGTCGAGGCCGATCTCGCGCCCCCACTCGATCGGGCCACGCGGGTAGCGGGTGCCGAGCCGCATGGCCGTGTCGACGTCCTCGGCTCCCGCCTCGCCGCGCGCGACGAGGTCGACGGCCTCGTTGACGAGCATCGCCAGCGTGCGCGCGAGCGGGTCGGTCTCGACCGGACCGCCGACGAGCCGCTCGGCGAGCGCGAGGTCCGGCTCGGCCCCGACCGCTGCGCCGTCGGCGTAGTCGTAGACCCCGCCACCGGACTTGCGCCCGAGCCGGCCGCGCGCGACGAGGTCGCGCTGCAGCTGCGTGGGCGCGTACCGCTCGTCGTGCCCGGTCTGCTCCCAGACGGAGGTGCCGACGGCGAGGTTGACGTCCTGCCCGATGAAGTCGGTCAGCTCGAAGGGACCCATCGGGAAGCCCCCGCGCTCACGCAGGATCCAGTCGACCGTCGCGGCGTCGGCGACACCGCTCTCGACGATGCGCTGCGCCTCGCCGTAGAAGGGCCGCGCCACGCGGTTGACGATGAAGCCCGGGGTCGAGCTGCACCGCACCGGGGTCTTGCCCCACGCCGTCATGAGCATCGTCGCGTGCTCGACGAAGGCCCGGGCCGTGCGCGCGCCGTGCACGACCTCGACGAGCGCCATGACGGGCGGCGGGTTGAAGAAGTGCAGCCCGAGCACCCGCTCGGGCTCGGCGACCTCGTCGGCGATCGCGTCGATGTCGATGCTCGACGTGTTCGTCGCGAGCACCGTCGTCGCGGGCTGGAGGTCGGCGAGCTCGGCGAAGATCCGGCGCTTGAGGTCGAGGTCCTCGGGCACGGCCTCGATGACGAGGCCGCACTCGGGCAGCGCGTCGAGCGAGCCTGCCGGGGTGATCCGCCCGAGCACCGCGTCCGCCTCGTCGGCCCCGAGCCGTCCCTTGTCGACGAGTCGGCGCAGCGCCGACCCGATGCCACCGACGGCCCGCTCGGCCGCCCCCGGCACCGCGTCGACGAGCGTCACGGCGTGGCCCGCGCGCGCCGCCACCTGGGCGATGCCGGCACCCATGGCCCCCGCCCCGACGACGCCGACGGGGCCGAACGCGGACGCCTCGTGGGTGTCGGGCCCGGCCTGCTCGGGCAGGTCGGCCGGCGTGCGGTCGGGCGGCGTGCGGTCGGGCTCGGTGACGTCCGTGTCCATGCCCGCCATCCTGCCGCCTCGCCCGCCCCGGGCGCGCGGCGGGCGGCCACGGGAGGGCACCCGACGGCATACGGCGGCGTGCGGCGCCGGGGCTAGCATCGACCCCGTGACTGCACCGGCAACGACGCCCACCCACCCCCTGCTCGACGCGCACGCGGGAGTCCTCGACGAGATCCGTCAGGCCCTGGCGAGCCGCGGCTGGTTCTCCCGCTACCCCGAGTCGCCCAGCCCGCGCGTCTACGGCGAGACCGCCGCCGCCGACGGGCTCGCCGCGCACGAGGCGCACCTCGGCCGCCCGTATGCCGCCCTGTCGGGTCAGCCGACCGACGGGACCGTCGTGGGCAGCGAGGTCTCGCCCTACGGACCGACGCTCGGGGTCACCTACCCGGCGCTCGACGTCGACGCCGGCCTGGCGGCGGCGCGCGCGGCGATGCCGGCCTGGCGCGACGCGGGCCCGCAGCTGCGGGCGGCCGTGTGCGTCGAGATCGTCGACCGGATCAACCGCCGCAGCTTCGAGCTCGCCAACGCGGTCATGCACACGTCGGGGCAGCCCTTCGTCATGTCGTTCCAGGCGGGCGGCCCGCACGCGCAGGACCGCGCCCTCGAGGCCGTCGCCGCCGGGCTCGTCGAGCAGGAGCGGGTGCCGACGTCCGTCGTGTGGGAGAAGCCGGGCCGGGACCGCGAGGGCAACCCGGCGCCGACGCGCGTGCAGAAGGACTACCGCCTCGTGCCCCGTGGCGTGGCGCTCGTCATCGGCTGCAACACGTTCCCGACGTGGAACGCCTACCCCGGCATCTTCGCCTCGCTCGTCACGGGCAACGCCGTGGTGGTCAAGCCGCACCCGCGGGCCGTGCTGCCGCTCGCGATCTCGGTCGAGGTCGCCCGCGAGGTGCTCGCGGAGGCCGGCTTCGACCCCGCCCTCGTGCAGCTCGCCGCCGAGGCGGACGGGCAGGGCCTGGCCAGGACCCTCGCCGAGCGCGACGAGGTCGCGATCATCGACTACACGGGCGGCCCGGGCTTCGGGGCGTGGCTCGAGGAGTCGGCGGCCGCGCACGGCAAGCTCGTCTACACCGAGAAGGCGGGCCTCAACTCCGTCGTCGTCGACTCGACAGACGACCTGCGCGGGATGCTCGGCAACCTCGCCTTCAGCCTGACGCTCTACTCCGGCCAGATGTGCACGGCGCCGCAGAACGTCTACGTGCCCGAGGGCGGCATCGAGACCGACGAGGGCCACCTGAGCTTCGACGAGTTCGGCGACCGGCTCGCCGGCGCCGTCGCCCGGCTCACCGGCGACGACGCCAAGGCGGTCGAGCTGCTCGGCGCCACGGTCAACGACCAGGTGCGCAGCAACGCCGAGTCGCTCGCGTCGCTCGCCGCGGGCGCGGACGGCCGGGTCGTGCTGGAGTCGCGCCGGGTGCCCCACCCCACGTGGGCCGACGCCGTCGTGCGCGCGCCGGGTCTCGTGGCGCTCGACGTCGCCCGGGAGGACGTCTACACCGAGGAGTGCTTCGGACCCGTCGGCTTCCTCATCCGCACGAGCTCGACCGAGCAGTCGCTGGCGCAGCTCGCCGACACGGTGCGCGAGCACGGTGCGATGACGGCCGCCGTCTACTCCTCCGACGAGGCCGTGCTCGAGGCCGCCCGCGACGCCGCGGCCGAGGGCGGCGTGGCCCTCTCGGAGAACCTCACCGGCCGGATCTTCGTCAACCAGACGGCGGCCTTCTCGGACTACCACGGCACCGGCGCCAACCCCGCCGCGAACGCCGCCTACACCGACGCCGCCTTCGTCGCGAACCGCTTCCGCGTCATCACGTCGCGTCGGCACGTCTGAGCACCGGTGGTCCTCGCGCCCACCTCCGTCGACCGCTCGACCCTGCAGCGCCGGGTCGTGCGCACCCTCGTCGGCTCCCAGGTCCTCAGCGGGGTCGGCCTCGCGAGCGGGATCGCCGTCGGAGCCCTCCTCGCCGAGGACCTCAGCGGCAGCGAGGCGCTCGCAGGGGTGGGCACGACCGCGCAGGTGCTCGGCACGGCGCTGCTGACCATCCCGGTCGCGCGGGCCACCGCTGCGCGCGGTCGCCGCGTCGGCCTGCGCTGGGGTCTCGCGGTCGCGTTCCTCGGGGCGGCGCTCGTGCTCGTCGCGGCCGTGGTGCGCTCGTTCCCGCTCTTCGTCGTGGGGATGTTCCTCTTCGGCGGGGGCACCACCGCGAACAACCAGACGAGGTATGCCGCTGCCGACCTCGCGACGCCCGCGCGCCGCGGGCGCGACCTGTCGACGGTCGTCTGGGCGACGACGATCGGGTCGGTGGCCGGCCCCAACCTCGTGGGCCCGGGTCGGGCCCTCGCCCGCGCCGTCGGGCTGCCCGAGCTCGTCGGCACGTTCGTCTTCTCCCTCGTCGGCTTCGCGCTCGCCTGGGTCGTCGTGCACCGCCTGCTGCGGCCCGACCCGCTCCTGACGGCCCGTGCCCTCGACGCGGCCGCCGACGCGGAGGCCGGCCGCGCCGCGGCCGAGGTCCCCGCTGCGACTGCGGCCGCCGCAGCGGCGCCCGCCGGAGCCGGTGACACCGCTCCCGCGGGAGCCGGTGACGCCGCTCCCGCGGCGGTGCTCGCCGACCACGACGGCTCGATGCGCCGCGGGCTGCGGATCGCGCGCAGCAACCCCCGAGCCCTGCAGGCCATGGTCGTCATGGCGCTCGGTCACCTCGTCATGGTCAGCGTCATGGTGATGACCCCGATCCACATGAAGCACGGCCACGCCGAGCTCGAGGTGATCGGTTTCGTCATCTCGGTGCACATCCTCGGCATGTACGCCCTCTCGCCGCTCGTCGGCGCCGCGGTGGACCGCTGGGGACCGGCGTCGGTCGCCGTCGCCGGTGGGGTGGTGCTGACGGTCGCGTCGGCGCTCGCGGCCCGCTCGCAGGCCGGCTGGTCCGGGCTGCTGCTCGTCGCCCTCTTCCTGCTCGGCGTGGGCTGGTCGTGCACGCTGGTCTCGGGCTCGACGCTGCTGACCTCGTCGGTCGCGACGCAGGAGCGGCCGGCCGCGCAGGGGCTCGCGGACGTGCTGATGGGCCTCGCGGGAGCCGGTGGGGGCGTGGTGGCCGGCGTGGTCATCGGCGGGCTCGGCTATGCGGCGCTCGCCTCCGGCGCGGCCGTCGTCGGGGTCCTCGTGCTCGTCGTCGGTGCCGCCCGCGTGCGGCCCGCCGACGCTGCCGCCTGACCGGTACGAGCGGCACCCGACGGCCGAGGTGGGCGCGGCCTGCGCCCCTGCCGGGTCGTCAGGCGAAGAGGGTGAGCACGAAGCCGATGAGCGGGAGGGTGCCCTGTGACAGCGCGGCTCGCAGGTAGCTGCGGCCGGTCGTGACGAGCACCGTCGCCGCGGCGACCATCGACCCGGTGCTGAAGAGCACCAGGGTCCTGCCGACCTCGGGGTGGCCGGCCCACCAGAGCACGACGCCCAGGGCGGCGCCGAGCCCGAGGAAGAGGTTGTAGAAACCCTGGTTGTACGCCATCGGCCGGGTCACGTCGGCGGCGGCCTGGTCGGCGACGCCGAAGCGCCGCCAGATCTCGGGTCGCGTCCAGGCCAGGCTCTCCATCCAGAAGATGTAGAGGTGGAGCAGGGCGGCCAGACCGACGAACACGCTCGCGACGACGCTCATGCTCGGATCGTAGGGCCCACGGACTCGCCGGGCACGCACCCACAGACTCCGGCCCTTCGACGGCCACCCACGCGCAAAGGGTGGCCTCTCGACGGTTACGCACCCACAGAGGGTGGCCTCTCGACGGGCACCCACCCGCAAAGGGTGGCCTCTCGACGGTTGGGGGGCGGGGGTCAGGCGGTGACGCGCAGGGTGCTCGTGCGGTCGGGCCTGACGAGCACCTCGATGCGGTCGGCCACGCGGGACTTGAGCTCGGAGACGTGGCTGACGATGCCGACCGTGCGGCCACCCTCGCGCAGACCCTCGAGGGTGTGCATGACGTCGTCGAGCACGTCGGGGTCGAGCGTGCCGAAGCCCTCGTCGACGAAGAGCGTGCCGAGGTCGACCCCGCCCGACTCCGCGCGCACCACCTCGGCCAGCGCGAGGGCGAGCGACAGGGAGACGTAGAAGGTCTCGCCACCGGAGAGCGTGCCCACGTCGCGCACCTGGTTGGTGTGCATGTCGTGCACGCGCACGCCGAGCCCGGACTTCGCGTTGCCCTTCTTCGCGTCGGTGTGCTCGAGCGTGTAGCGCCCGCCGGAGAAGCGGCCGAGCTCGGTGTTGGCGGCCGAGAGCACCTCGGTGAACCGGCGGATGAGGACGTACTTGGCGAGGTCGAGGTTGAGCTGGTTGTCGCCGTTGCCGGCGACGAGCTGACCGACGCGCACGGCGTCGGCGGTCTCGGCGATGACGGCCGCGTTGCGCTCCAGCGCGTCGCGCAGGTCGGCCACGCGGCGCTTCGTCCGGGCGACCTGGTCGCGCAGGCTGCCGTGCTCGTTCGTCGCCGCCTCCATCTCCTTCTTGGCGGCGGCCGCGAGCGCCTCGAGCTGCTCGATGTCGTCGAACAGCGCGTCGAGCTGCACGTCGGCCAGCTCGGGACCCGTCAGCCCGGCCCGCACCTGCGTGCAGGCCCGCTCGAACGCGGCGATCTCCTCGGTGCGCGCCCGGATCCACTCGCTGCCGCGGTCGGCGGCCATCCACTGCTCCACGTCGGCGAAGCCGAACTGGGCGAGGTCGGCGTCCCGGGCGGCGGTGTCCTCCGCGACCGCGGCGGCGGCCACGTCGCGTCGGCCGAGGGCGTCGACGAGCGCGTCGACACGGGCGGCCGCCAGCACGAGCGCGTCGCGCCGGGCGGTGACGCTCTCGTGGCCGTCGCGGGCCGCGTCGACGGCCGCGGTCTCCTCCGCGAGGCGGGCCTCGAGGTCGGTGACGGCCTGCTCGGTGCGGGCGAGGTCGGCGCCGAGCAGCCCGGCCTGCGTCGTCAGCGCGTCGACGCGCTCGCGCAGCTCGGCGAGACGCCGTGACCCGCTCTCGGTGTCGGCCTGGGCCTGGGCCGAGGCGGCGAGCTCGCGCGCGGCGACCTCGGCGCGGTCGCGGGCGGTGTCGACGTCGAGCCCGTCGCTCCGGGCCGCCAGCTCGCGCACCTCCGACCGGAGGGCGCCGAGCGACTCGGCGGCCTGCGTCGCGCGCTGCCGCAACCCCCTGACGCGCGCCTCCTCGGCCTCGATCTGCTCCG
This sequence comes from Terrabacter sp. NPDC000476, assembly GCF_040300125.1. Taxonomy (NCBI): domain Bacteria; kingdom Bacillati; phylum Actinomycetota; class Actinomycetes; order Micrococcales; family Intrasporangiaceae; genus Terrabacter; species Terrabacter sp. NPDC000476. The sequence goes on along the minus strand of NZ_JBEPDF010000002.1, from coordinate 187,587 downwards.
GCGTGACCGCGTCGTCGGTGGGGCGGGCCGGGGAGGGGTGCTCCACCGACCCGCAGACGGGGCAGGGCTCGCCCCCGACGAGGGAGAGGCCGAGCTCACCGGCGATGCCGTCGATGCGGGCCAGGCGCAGGCTCGCGAGCGAGGTCTCGGCCGACGCCACGTGGGAGAGCGCGTCGGTCACGCTCGCCTCCAGGGCCGCCACCCTGGCCGCCGCGGCCTCGTGGGCGAGCGCCGCGTCGAGGCGGGCCCGGGCGCGCTCGCCCTCCTCGGCCCGGCCCCCGCGGAGCGCGGCCACCCGGCGCGACTCGGTGAGGGCCTCGTCGTGGGCGGCGATCGTCGCCGGCAGCGCCTCCAGCTCGGCCGTCACGGCGGTGGCCGAGCGCAGGATGCCGTCGCGGTGCGCGCGCAGGCGCAGGAGCTCGGCCGCGCGGGCCGCGAGACCGGCCTCGAGCGCGAGCGCACCGGCCAGCGAGCCGACGACCTCGCGCGCCTGCGCCGCGGCCTCGCGCAGGGCGGCCGGCCCGCGGTCGCGCAACCCGGCCTCGACGAGGTCTCGGGCGCGCCGCAGCTCGCGCTCGGCCGAGCGCAGGTGACCCTCGGACTGCGCGAGCGTGCGCACCGCCCCGGCCACGGGCTGCGCCTGCTTGGCCCGGTCGACCTCCGCGGCCAGCTCGGCGAAGCGCACCGCCTGCTTGCCGAGGTCGTGCTCCTGCTGCTGCAGCTGCAACAGGCGCTCGCGCCGCTGCATGCGCAGCCGGGCGTCGCTCACCATGTCGGCCATCTGCTTGTGCGTCTCGATGGCCTCGCGGCTGGCCTTGCCGGCGTGCCGCTCCCGCGTCGTCAGCTCGTCGACCACCTGGGCGAGCTCGCCGGTCAGCGTCTCGGGGGCCGTCCGGCTCAGGGCCTCGAGCACGTCGCGGCGCTCCGGCTCGAGCCCGGCCGACACCGCGAGGGCGTGCACGGCGAGGCGGATCTCGTCGACGGCGGACTGCCGGCGCGCCGTGGCCGCGCGGCCCACCTCGACGATCTCGTCCTGCACGCGCCGGAAGAACGCGGTGCCGAAGACCTTCTCGAGCAGCTTGCCCTTGTCCTCCGACTTTGCCCGCAGGAAGGTCGCGAACTCACCCTGCGGGAGGATGACGGTCTGCACGAACTGGTCGCGGGTGAGCCCGACCGCCCGGGTGATCTCGTCGTCGCAGTCGCCGATGTTCGTCGACAGCAGCTCGCCGCCGACGAGGTCGTCCGGGGTCTGCAGCCGCCAGAGCTTGATCGTCGGCTGCTGCACCGTGGTGCCGGTGCCCCGTGACTTCGGGCGCTCGAAGCGGGGCGTGCGCTGCACGCGGTAGAGGCCCGACTGCGTCTCGAAGACGAGCACGACGACCGGCACGGTGCGCGGGTCGGCGTGGTGGGAGTGGATGCGCTCGACGTCGGCCGAGGCCTGCGCGACCTTGCCGTAGAGGGCGAAGGTGATGGCGTCGATGATCGTCGACTTGCCGGCTCCCGTGGGCCCCTCGAGCAGGAAGAGGCCGGCGCGCCCGACGGTCGCGAAGTCGATGACCTCGGTGCCGGCATACGGCCCGATGGCGGTCATCGAGAGGTGGTGCAGCTGCATCTCAGCTCGCCTCCTGCGCCTCGGCCCGGTGCTGGGCGGCCACGGCCGCCTCGTAGCCGGCCTCGAAGACGTCGACCTCGCCGCCGCTCGCCTCGGTCTTGGTCACGTAGGCGATGAAGTCGGAGCCGAGCTCGCGGGGGTCGCGCTCGCTGACCACGGTGGTGCCGCCGCGGCCGCGGTCGACGGCGCCCGCCGGCTCGTGGAAGACCTGCAGGGCGTGGGGGAAGCGGGACCGGAGCCGGTCCATGAGCGAGTCGGGGCGCACCCGGTCGGTGACGGTCACCCGCACCCACGCCTCCTCCGCCGCGGCGTGCTCCGGCGCCTCGAGCAGCTCGTCGAGGCGACCGCGCAGGGTGGCCATGGCCCGGGGCTGCACGACCTCGACGGGCGTGACGCGGGCCGGCCCCGTCGCGTCGAGGTCGACGAGCAGCACGACCTTCTGGTGCTCCTGCTCCGAGAAGGAGTAGCGCAGCGGCGAGCCCGAGTAGCGCACGACCGACCCATCGGCCGACTCGGGCGCCTGCGGCCCGTGCAGGTGGCCGAGGGCCGCGTAGTCGATGCCGCGGAACACCGTGCCCGCGACGCGGTCGACGCCGCCGACCATGATCGAGCGCTCCGAGTCGCTCGGCTCGGCGCCGGCGACGAACGCGTGGGCGAGCACGACCGAGCGCACGCCCGGCCGCCCGGCGAGGTCGGCCCGGATGCGGTCGCACGCCGCCCCAACGACGGCCTGGTGCGAGCGCGGCAGCGGCTCGCCACCACCGGACAGCGCGACCCGGGCGTGGTCGGGGTCGAGGTAGGGGATGCCGTAGACCGCGGCCCGCACGCCGTCGCTGCCCTCGAGCAGGAGCGGCAGGTCGAGCCGGCCGAGGTCGGTGACCATGCGGATGCGGTCGCGGAAGAGGGCCGAGCCGTAGCCCAGCCGGATGGCCGAGTCGTGGTTGCCCGACGTCACGACGACGGTGGTGACCGCCGCGAGCCGCGAGAGCGTCCACTCGAAGAGCTGGACCGACTCCACGGGCGGCACGCCGCGGTCGTAGACGTCTCCCGCGACGAGCACGGCGTCGACGGGCACGCCGTCGGGCGGGTCCTCGACCAGCTCGCAGAGGCGCTCGAGCACGGCCGTCTGCGCCTCGTGCAGGTTCACGCCGTGGAGCGTGCGCCCGAGGTGCCAGTCGGAGGTGTGGAGCAACCGCATGACTCGACGGTAGGCGCACCCGCCGACAGCCTCCTCACCGACACCCCGGCCGGCGTGCGATCGCCGGCACGGCGGTGTGCGGGAGAGGTCAGTCGGACTTGACGAAGCTGAGGATCATCGAGACGAACGTGACGATGAGGGCGCCGAAGACGGCGTCCCAGAAGAAGTGGTCGACGTGGAAGGCGAGGTCGAGCTTGCCGGCCAGCCACGAGGTCAGCTCGAGCATCAGCGCGTTGACGATGAAGACGAAGAGGCCGAGCGTCAGGATGATGAACGGCATCGACAGGAGCTTGGCGACCGGCCGGATGAAGGCGTTGACGATCCCGAAGATCAGCGCGACGAGGACGACCGTCCAGAAGATGTTGCCCGTGCGGCCCTCCCCGAACGAGATGCCGGGGAGCGCCCAGGCCGCCACCCACAGGGCCACGGCGTTGATGACCGTCTGCAGCGCGAAGTTGAGGAGCATGCGCTCAGTGTTCCACGGCCTCGGGCACGCCGTCGGGAAGCCCGGGGTGCTCGTCGCCGGGGATCCGCGGCTGGAACATCGCGTTGAGGCGCAGCAGGTCGGGCTCGACCATCTTGAGCGAGCCGACCGCCTCGGCCACGGGCACGCGCTCGATGCGCCCGCGCTGCAGCGCGACCATCTGGCCCCAGGCGCCGTCGAGGGCGGCCTCGACGGCGGAGACGCCGAAGCGGGTGCCGAGCACGCGGTCGAACGCGACGGGTGACCCGCCGCGCTGGATGTGGCCGAGCGCCGTCATGCGGCTCTCGATGCCGGTGCGACCCTGGATCTCGCGGGCGAGGATCGAGCCGATGCCGCCGAGGATCTGGTGGCCGTACTTGTCCACCTCGGGTGCGGGGATGTCGATGGTGCCGGCCTTGGGCAGCGCGCCCTCGGCGACGACGACGATGGTCGCGAAGCGGCCCTTCTTGTGCCGGTGGACGATCCGCTCGCACACCTCGTCGATGTCGAAGGGCTCCTCCGGCACGAGCGTGATCGCCGCGCCGCCGGCCAGGCCCGACCAGATGGCGATGTGCCCGACGTGCCGACCCATCACCTCGACGACGAGCACGCGGTGGTGCGACTCGGCGGTCGTGTGGAGCCGGTCGATCGCGTCGGTGCAGATCTGCACGGCGGTCTGGAAGCCGAACGTCATCTCGGTGAGGGAGATGTCGTTGTCGATGGTCTTCGGCACGCCGATGACGGGGAAGCCGTTCTCGTGGAGCCGGTTGACGACGCCCATCGAGCCCTCGCCGCCGATGCCGATGATGGCGTCGAGCCCGTGGCGGTCGTAGGCCTTGCGCACCCGCTTCAACCCGTCCTCGTGCGCGAAGGGCTGGTCGCGGCTCGTCCCGAGGATCGTGCCGCCGAGCGGCAGGATGCCACGGCAGCGGTCGACGTCGAGGATCTCGTAGTCGTTGTCCATGACGCCGCGCCACGCGTTGCGGAAGCCGATGACGGTGCTGTCGTAGGTCACCTCGGCGGCGCGGGTGGCGCCGCGGATGACGGCGTTGAGGCCGGGACAGTCTCCGCCCCCGGTGAGGATGCCGATGCGCATGGTCTGACTTTCGGGAGAGTGGGCGAGCAGGATGTCGAGGCGGCGCTGACACGACGGTGTGAGCCTAACCACACCGGGGCCGCGGCGTCAGGCAAGCGTCCATGGGGCGGTCGTCCCCGTGGACACTGCCTCTACAGTTCGAGTATGAGCGAGACCGTCGACACCGCCGAGAGCCCGAGCGAGCGCGTCACCGAGAGCGCGCCCCCGCGGGAGGCGTATGCCGCGCCGGAGTCCACCGTGCGCCTGCGCGCGGTGCTCGCGCAGATGCCCGACTACAAGCCGGGCAAGGCTGCCGTGGCGCCCGCGGGCGTGACGGCGTACAAGCTCAGCTCCAACGAGAACCCGTACGGTCCGCTGCCCTCGGTGCTGGCGGCGATCGGCGACGGCGCGACCACGGTCAACCGCTACCCCGACATGGCCGTGACTGCGCTGACGGAGCGACTCGCGGAAGCGCTCGACGTGCCCGCCGAGTGCATCGCGACGGGCACCGGGTCGGTCGCCGTGCTCGGGCAGATCATCGATGCCGCGTGCGACGCCGGCGACGAGGTCGTCTTCGCCTGGCGCTCCTTCGAGGCCTACCCCATCGTCACCCAGCTCGCCGGGGCCGAGCCGGTCATGGTGGGCCTCGACGACCGGGCCCGGCACCGGCTCGACGCCATGCTCGCGGCGATCACCGACCGCACCCGCGTCGTGCTCGTCTGCACGCCGAACAACCCGACCGGGCCGTGCGTGCACCAGGCCGAGCTCGAGGCCTTCCTCGACCGCGTGCCCAAGGACGTCGTCGTGGTCGTCGACGAGGCGTACGTCGAGTTCGTCCGCGACCCCGAGGCCGTGCGCGGCCTCGAGGTCTGGCGCGAGCGCCCCAACGTCGTCGTGCTGCGCACCTTCTCCAAGGCGTACGGGCTCGCGGGGCTGCGCGTGGGGTATGCCGTCGCGCACCCGCCCGTCGCCGCCGCCCTGCGCAAGACGGCGACGCCCTTCGGCGTCAACTCGCTCGCCCAGGTGGCTGCCATCGCCTCGCTCGACGCGGTCGACGAGCTGACCGAGCGGGTCGAGTCGCTCGTGGCCGAGCGCGACCGGGTCGTGCAGGCCCTCACCGACCAGGGGTGGACGCTGCCCCGGTCGGACGCGAACTTCGTGTGGTTCCCGCTCGGCGCCGACTCCACCGCGTTCTCGCAGGCGTGCCAGGAGGCCGGCCTCATGGTTCGCCAGTACGGCGACGACGGGGTGCGCGTCACGATCGGCGAGGTCGAGGCCAACTCACGGCTCGTCGAGGTGGCCCAGCGCTTCGGCGCCCGCTGACGGAGGTCGCGGATGGGCACGGCGCGTCACACGCTCGCCGGTCGCCGGCCGGCCGCGGGTGCCGCGCTGCTCGGCGTCCTCCTCGTCGTGCCGTCGGTCGCGTCGCCCACGTGGGAGATGGCCGTGGCCGACCGCGAGCACGGCTCGCTGCTCTCGCGCCAGTGGGAGTGGAGCTGGGGTCGGGTGCGGCTGACCGGGCTCGAGGGCGTCGAGCTGAGCGACCAGTGGAACCCGGTCGGCCTCACCGTCCTTCTCCTGGTCCTCGCCGCAGCGGTCGTCGGAGTCGCCGCCTGGGCGGTGCGCCGCTCGTCGTGGAGCCAGGCCGTCGCGCTCGTCGCCGTCGGCCTGCTCGCCGGCCGCGTGCTGACGACCGTGTCGGCGCGGATCGGGCGCTCCCTGAACGAGGTGGACCGCGGCGCGGCCGGTCTCACGGTCCGGACCGACATGACCTCCGCGGGGTCGCTCGAGAGCGCGGCCGCGGTCGTCCTCGTCGTGGCCCTCGCCCTCCTCGTGACGGCCACCGTGCTCGACCCCGGGCGCACGCCGCCCGGGCTGGGCGCGACGTCCGGGCCGAACGCGGCGCCCGAAACCGATGCCGGCCCCGCCGGTGCCCGTGCCGGCGTCGCCGGGCTCCGGCCCGCGGGTGAGCACCTGACGACGCCGCCCGTGTCGTTCGACGAGACGCGGGCCGGCGCGGCAGACTCGTCGGACCGCACGCCGACGTCGGGCCCGCCCGGCAGGACAGGGGGACGCTCGTGACGGACGTGAGGGGGAAGGTGGTGCCGGGGCGGCTCGTGGGCGCCCTCGTGGGCCTGGCTGGGGTGCTGGCCGCGGTCCCGACCGTCGTGCTGCCGACCCAGGCCATCACCAACAACCCGGCGGGGGATGCCGGCTCGTTCACCGTGCCGGACTTCGAGCAGTCGTACTGGAGCTGGGGACGCGTCGCCGACACGACCCCTGGGCTCGAGGACGCCGTCACCATCGGCAACGTGGGCGGCCTCGTCGTCCTCGTCCTCGCCCTCGCCGCTGGACTCGCCGGTGCCGCGGCCTACGCCTTCCATCCCGGCACGGAGGGGAGGGTCCTCGGTGCGGCCGGACTCGCCTGGGCCGCGTCCCAGCTCGTCGGGAGCACCGCCCGTCGGCTCGGCGACACGATCTTCGGCTTCTTCGGCCAGGGCCAGTTCGCCCTCGAGACCCGACCCGCAGGCGTCCTCGAGGTGGTGGCGGCCGTGCTCCTCGTCGTCGCGACCCTCCTCGTCGTGCTGCGGCCGCTCGCCGCGGTCGTGCGGTCCGGGGTGACCCGCGTGCGGCGGCTCTCGCGTCGAGGGGCGGCTGCCGAGGAGCCCGGTGCGGGAGACCTGCCCGCGCGAGAGACGCCCCGCGTCGGCATCGCGAGGATCCGCGACGTCGCACCCGGCTCCGGCCACGGTGGTGGACAGCCTGCCGCGACGCGCTGGGGCGGGTCACCGTCGGGCGTCGGCTTCTCCGACGCCGGCCCGGACGCCGGGCGGGACGGGCAGGCCGGTGGCACCCGTCAGGATCCCGGCGCCGACTCCGGCCGGTTCCGACCGCCACGATGACCGAGGCAGCCCGCCGCGCTTCCGCGCTGCCCGACGGGGTGGCGCGTGCCCTGCGCGTCGGCGGTGCCGCGACCGGCCTCGTCGGGGTCGCCCTGGCTGCCACGACGACCGTGTGGCCCACGAAGATCCTGGCGCTGCGGGTGCCCGAGGTCGGTGACTTCACCCGGGGCTCGGAGCAGTGGCTCTGGTCGTGGGGCCGCGACGTCGTCCACTACGTCACCCACGGCCTCGTGCTCGCCGACGACCCGGGTCCCCAGCCGGTGGCCCGTCTCGTCCTCCTCGTGGCGGTCCTCGTGGTCGCGGCTGTCGGCCTCGTCACGTGGCTCGTCGTTCCGGGACGGCGTGGCGAGGTCTGCGCGGGGGTCGGGCTCGGAACCGCCGTGGGGACCGTCGGGTCGTCGGTCGTGCAGCGGGTCTCCTTCGACGACCGGACGATCGGGCTGCAGCCCGGTCTCGTCTCGGTGACGACGACCGCGGGATGGCTCGAGGTGGTGGCGGTGGCGCTGCTGCTCGTGGCGCTCGGCCTGCTCGTCGTGCCGCTGCTCCTGCCGGGGGCCACGTCCGCAGCCGTCGTGGGGGTGCGGCGCCTGACCGCGCGGACCACCCAGGCCCGCGTGGGCGTCGTCCGGACGCCGGCCGGAGGCGCCGGCGCGGTGCCCGCACCCCCGCGACCGCGGGCCACGCTGCGCGAGGTCCCGGGCGCGGGCGGCGACGAGGGCGGGACGCGCCCGGCGGTCGGCTTCTCGGATCCACCGCCTGATCCGGGCCCTCCGGCGGCGCCGCGGTCCTAGGGTCTGCCCATGGAGATGCGACTCGAGCTGGTGATGGTCCCCGTGACGGACGTCGACAGGGCGAAGGACTTCTACGTCGACCAGGTCGGCTTCGTCGCCGACCACGACCACGCCGTCAGCGACGAGGTGCGGTTCGTGCAGCTGACCCCGCCGGGCTCGGCGTGCTCGATCGCCATCGGCAAGGGCCTGACGCAGATGCTGCCCGGTGGCCTCGACAACCTCCAGGTCGTCGTGGCCGACGCCGACGCCGCCCGGGCCGAGCTCGTCGCGCGCGGGATCGACGCCTCCGAGGTCGACGACCAGGCGTGGGGGCGCTTCGTCCGCTTCAGCGACCCCGACGGCAACCGCTGGACGCTCCAGCAGCTGCCCGCCTGGTCCGCCGGCGGCTCCGGCGGCTCCGGCGGGGACGACTGACGTGCGGCGGCTCGTCGCCCTCCTGCTCGCCCTGGGGTCGGCCCTGCTCGTCGCGGCGCTCGTGTGGCCGACACAGCGGATGGAGGTCCAGCTGCCCGGAGGCGGGCTCGTGCCGGCCGTCGACATCTGGCTGTGGGGGCGGGTGCGCGTCACGGGCGACCTCGCCGAGGTCTCGGGCCGGGGCTCGACCGCGGTGCTCGTCACCCTGGCGGCCTGTGCGCTCGCAGCGGCTGCGGCCGGGGTGCTCTGGTTGCGCGCGGGTCGTCGGCATCGCGTGGCTCCGGCCGTCACCGTCGCCGTCGTGCTGGCCGCCGTCGCGCTGGGGGCGTTGGTCGTGAGCCTCGCGACCACCGACACCGACGTCGGGTGGTGGGCCGTGGCCGGGCAACCGGTCTTCAGCCGGACCGTCGTCGCCGCCCTGCCCCCGGCCGTGGTGGCACTCTGGGGCCTGGCGCTCGTCGTCATGCTCGGTCTGCTCGTGCGTCGACGTCGCGGGCCCGACGCGGCACCCACGCCTCCGGGGCCGACCGCCGCCTGATCCGGCGGCGGTGTCGGCGCGGGCACCTACGGTCGTCGCATGCTCACCGCCGTCGCCGTGTCCGGCTACCGATCGCTGCGCGACGTGGTCGTGCCCCTGCACGGCCTCGACGTCGTCACGGGCGCGAACGGCAGCGGCAAGTCGAGCCTCTACCGCGCGCTGCGTCTGCTCGCCGGGTGCGGGCGCGGCGACGTCGTGGGCGCGCTCGCGCGGGAGGGAGGCCTGCAGTCGGCGCTCTGGGCGGGGCCCGCCACGCTCGGTGGCGCGCGCGAGCGCGGCCACGCGGTGCAGGGCACCCGGCGCAGCGGTCCGATCAGCCTCCGGCTCGGCTTCGCCTCCGACGACTTCGGCTACCTCGTCGACCTCGGCCTGCCGCAGCAGTCGTCCGGCGCCGAGGCCGGCGCTGCGTCCGCGTTCCTGCGCGACCCGGAGATCAAGCGTGAGGTCGTCTGGGCCGGCCCGGTCATGCGGCCCGGCTCCGTCCTCGTGCGTCGCCGCTGGGGCGTCGTCGAGACGCGCGGTGCGCCGGCCGGTGACGACGGATGGGACTCGCCCTGGGGCGACGGCGGCGGCGACGCTGACGAGTGGGAGTCCGACCCCGCCGAGACGCCGGGGTCGCGCACCGGGTCTCGGGCGGCCTACCGCGACACCGGCACCCCGGATGCCGGCGACGGGAAGGGCGTTCGCAGCCGCGGGGCCCGCGGCGCGCAGGCCGGCGCAGGGGCGCGCGCGGGTTGGACCGAGCTGACCCGGTCGCTGCGGCCGTGGGAGAGCATGCTCACCGAGCTCGCCGACCCAGAGCGCGCCCCGGAGCTGCTCCGGGTGCGCCGCACGATGCGGGCCTGGCGGTTCTACGACGGGTTCCGCGCCGACGCCGACGCACCCGCGCGCACGCCGCAGGTCGGCACGCGCACGCCCGTGCTCGCCGACGACGGCCGCGACCTGGCGGCCGCGCTGCAGACGATCCGCGAGCAGGGCGGTCGCGAGCTCGACCGGGCCGTCGCCGACGCCTTCGACGGGGCGATCCTCGACGTCACGGTCGACTCCGGACGCTTCGACGTCGCCCTCCACCAGCCCGGCATGCTGCGCCCCCTCTCCGGGGCCGAGCTCTCCGACGGCACCCTGCGCTACCTGCTGCTCGTCGCGGCCCTGCTGACCCCGGACCCGCCTCCGCTCGTGGTGCTCAACGAGCCGGAGACCTCGCTCCATCCCGACCTGCTGGCGCCGCTCGCCCGGCTCGTCCGGGCGGCGGGCGAGCGGAGCCAGGTCATGGTCGTCTCGCACTCCGACCAGTTGATCCGCGCGCTCGGGGTGGTGCCCGACGACGCCGACCCCGACGGCGACGACCGCCCCGCCGGCCTCGGCACGGCGCCGCGCGGCGTCACCCTCGTCAAGGACCTCGGCGAGACCTTCGTGCAGGGCCAGGGCCTGCTCACGACCCCGCCGTGGACGTGGGGCAGCCGCCGCTGACCCGGGCGGGCGCGTCGGGAGGCGGGCGCGGTGGTGGCGGACGGCATACGGCGACGGCATACGGAGACGGCGGTTGCCGGACGGGGAGCGGGACGGCTTCGGGAAGCGCCCGCGTCCCGCATTGTGAGATTCGCAGGCCTCTCCGGTAAGTTCCGGTCCGAGGACCAGGCACGTGTCCGTCGTCACGAACGGCGGGCCTGCGCCCCAGAAGCCGACGAGCGGGTGACCCCCGTCCGCGGGCCGAACGAGTAGGCCGGTCTCACCGGCGAAGGAGCCCCAGTGAGCGACAAGGTTGTCGCCGAGCTGCAGGAGCCGACCCCCGCGGTCGGCGACGGTGGCCCGGACATGATCCAGCTGCTGACCCCCGAGGGTCAGCGCGTGTCCCACCCCGACTACGACAAGTACGTCGCGGACCTGACCCCCGAGGACCTGCGCAGCTTCTACCGCGACCTCGTCCTCATCCGCCGCCTGGACGCCGAGGGCTACGCCCTGCAGCGCCAGGGCGAGCTCGGCCTGTGGCCGAGCCTGCTCGGCCAGGAGGCGGCGCAGGTCGGATCGGGTCGGGCGCTCAAGCCGCACGACTTCGTCTTCCCCACGTACCGCGAGCACGGCGTCGGCTTCGTGCGCGGCATGGACCCGCAGAGCTCGCTGCAGCTCTTCCGCGGCGTCAGCCAGGGCGGCTGGGACCCGCAGGAGAACAACTTCCACCTCTACACGATCGTCATCGGGGCCCAGGCGCTGCACGCCACGGGCTACGCGATGGGCGTGCGGATGGACGGCAACGTCGGCACCGGCGACCCCGACCGCGACACCGCGGTGATCTGCTACTTCGGTGACGGCGCCTCCTCGCAGGGCGACGTCAACGAGGCGTTCGTCTACGCGGCGAGCTTCGACGCACCGGTCGTCTTCTTCTGCCAGAACAACCAGTGGGCCATCTCCGAGCCCGTCGAGAAGCAGACCCGCATCCCGCTCTTCCAGCGGGCGCGCGGCTTCGGCTTCCCGGGCGTGCGCGTCGACGGCAACGACATCCTCGCGACGTATGCCGTCACGCAGCACTGTCTCGACGAGGCGCGCAACGGCAACGGCCCGCTCCTCATCGAGGCCTACACGTACCGCATGGGTGCGCACACGACGGCCGACGACCCGACGAAGTACCGCGTCTCGGCCGAGGTCGAGGAGTGGAAGTTCCGCGACCCGATCCTGCGCCTCAAGACCCTCCTCGCGCACGAGGGGATGGCCGACGAGGCCTTCTTCGCGTCCGTCGACGAGGAGGCCGACCGGTTCGCCGCCGAGCTGCGCGAGGGCTGCGTGACGATGGAGACGATGCCCGGCGCGACGATGTGGGACCACGTCTACGCCGAGGACCACCCCGTCATGGAGGCGGAGCGCGCCGCCTACCTCGCCTACAAGGCGAGCTTCGAGGAGGCGAACTGATGGCCGGCCAGCTCGAGAAGGTCACGCTCGGCAAGAGCATCACCAACGGCCTGCGCAAGGCCATGGAGGCCGACCCCAAGGTCGTGCTCATCGGTGAGGACATCGGCAAGCTCGGTGGCGTCTTCCGCATCACCGAGGGCCTGCAGAAGGACTTCGGCGAGGACCGCGTCATCGACAGCCCGCTCGCGGAGTCCGGCATCGTCGGCACCGCGGTCGGCATGGCGCTGCGCGGCTACCGGCCCGTCTGCGAGATCCAGTTCGACGGCTTCGTCTACCCGGCCTTCGACCAGATCGTCAGCCAGGTCGCCAAGATGCACGCTCGTGCCCTCGGCGCCGTGAAGATCCCCATGGTCATCCGCATCCCGTTCGGCGGCGGCATCGGCAGTCCGGAGCACCACTCCGAGAGCCCCGAGGCCTACTTCGCCCACACCGCGGGCCTGCGCGTCGTCGCGTGCAGCAACCCCGAGGACGCCCACTGGATGATCCGGCAGGCCGTCGCGTGCGACGACCCGGTCATCTTCTTCGAGCCCAAGCGGCGTTACCACGACCGTGCCGAGTACGACACGTCGGCGACGTCGGCCCCGCGGGGGCTCTTCGAGGCCAACGTGATCCGCGAGGGCACCGACGTGACGCTCGTGGGCTACGGGCCCGTCGTCAAGACGATGGTCGAGTCAGCCGCCGCGGCGGAGGCGGAGGGCACGAGCATCGAGGTCATCGACCTGCGCTCGCTCTCCCCGCTGCCCATCGACGCGATCGTCGCGTCGGTGCGCAAGACCGGCCGGCTCGTCGTCGTCCACGAGGCGAGCAGCTTCCTCGGCATGGCGTCGGAGATCTCCGCGCAGGTGACCGAGCAGTGCTTCTACGAGCTCGAGGCCCCGGTCATCCGCGTCAACGGGGCCAACATCCCCTACCCCCCGAGCCGGATGGAGGAGGAGTTCCTCCCCGACCTCGACCGCATCCTCGACGGCGTCGACCGCGCGCTCGCGTACTGAGAAGGGCTGCCACACATGGCCATCAAGACGTTCAACCTGCCCGACCCCGGTGAGGGCCTCGTCGAGGCCGAGATCGTCGAGTGGAAGGTGTCGCCCGGCGACACCGTCAAGGTCAACGACATGGTGCTCGAGATCGAGACCGCCAAGTCGCTCGTCGAGCTGCCGATCCCGTGGGCCGGCACTGTCAAGGAGCTGCTCGTCGAGGTCGGCCAGACCATCGACGTCGGCACGCCGATCATCTCGGTCGACGACGGCCTGGGCGGCGAGGAGGCCCCGGTCGCGCCCTCGATCCCCGGCGAGAAGGCCGAGGGATCCGAGGCGATCCTCGTCGGCTACGGCGCCAAGGCCGGCGCGACGGCACGCCGTCCCCGCAAGGGGCAGGCAGCCGTTCCGGCCGCGTCGTCGGCCCCGACCGAGACCGAGCAGATCGCGGCGGCCGCCCCGGTGGCCGAGCCGGTCGCTCCCGCTCCCCGCGTCGAGTCGCCGGCGCCGGCCGTGCCGTCTGCCGCGCCGTCCGTCGTGCCCGCGGGTGGACGCCCCCGGGCGAAGCCGCCCGTGCGCAAGCTCGCCAAGGACCTCGGCATCGACCTCGCGAGCGTCACCCCGACGGGCGCCGACGGCGTCATCACGCGTGACGACGTGACGAACCACGCGAGTGGTGCGTCCGTGAACGGCGCTGCAGCGCAGGCGGACTCGACGGCTACACCGGCCGCGACGGCATACCGAATGCCGTTCGGTGCGGGTGAGCGCGAGGAGCGCATCCCGATCAAGGGCGTGCGCAAGATGACCGCGCAAGCGATGGTCGGCTCGGCGTTCACCGCGCCGCACGTCACCGAGTGGATCACCGTCGACGTCACGAAGACGATGGAGCTCGTCGACCGGCTCAAGGGCAGCCGCGAGTTCAAGGACGTCAAGGTCACGCCGCTGCTCGTGCTCGCCCGGGCGCTCGTCCTCGCGGTCAAGCGCAACCCCGGCATGAACGCGACGTGGGACGAGGCCAACCAGGAGATCGTCCAGAAGAACTACGTCAACCTCGGCATCGCAGCGGCGACCCCGCGTGGCCTGATCGTCCCGAACATCAAGGACGCCCACGCCCTGACGATGCTCGAGCTGGCCCAGGCCATCGGGCAGCTCACGGCGACGGCCCGCGAGGGACGCACGCAGCCCGCCGAGATGTCGGGCGGCACGATGACGATCACCAACGTCGGCGTCTTCGGCGTCGACAGCGGCACCCCGATCATCAACCCGGGGGAGTCGGCGATCGTGTGCTTCGGTGCGATTCGCAAGCAGCCGTGGGTCGTCACCGACGCCGACGGCAACGACGAGATCGCGATCCGCCACGTCACGCAGCTCGCGGTCAGCTTCGACCACCGGCTCATCGACGGCGAGCTCGGCAGCCGCTTCCTCAGCGAGCTGGCCGCGATCCTCGCCGACCCCGCGCAGGCCCTCGTCTGGGGCTGACCACCACCTCAACCGTCGAGAGGCCACTCCCTGCGGGTGTGGCGCGCTCGAGAGGCCAGTTCTCGTGACGGGAACTGGCCTCTCGACGTGTTCGGACCCGCACGAACTGGCCACTCGACGGTGTAGGGGCGGCGGGTCAGGTGGTCAGGAGGATCCCGCCGAGGGCGAGGGTCGACACCCAGGCAGTGGCGAGCCCGGCGAGGACGAAGGGGCGGGCGCCCACGCGACGCAACGCGGCGACGCGCACGCCCGTGCCGAGGGCGAACATCGCCATCGTCAGCAGGGCGGTCTCGGACAGCCGCGCCGCGGTCAGCACGCCCTGCGGCACGAACCCCGTCGTGCGCACGAGCACGAGCGCGACGAACCCGACCACGAAGAGCGGCACGAGCGGCGGCTGACGCCGGCCGGCACCGGGCCCACCCGGCGCCCCACCCTGCGGCCCACCCTGCTGGGCGACCTGCCGGCGGGCGACGCGACGCTCGTGCACGCTGATCGCGGCGAGCACCGGGGCCAGCAGCAGCACCCGGCCGAGCTTGACGACGACCGCGACCGCCAGGGCCCCGCCGCCGATGACCCCGGATGCCGCGACGACCTGGGCGACCTCGTGGATCGAGGCGCCGGCCCACATCCCGGCCAGCGTGGCGTCGAGGCCGAGCGCCCCGGCGAGGATCGGCAGCAGCGGGATCATCGCCGTGCCGAAGAGCACGACGAGCGCCACGGCCGTCAGGAGCTCCTCGTCGTCGGCGTCGACGACCCCGTCGACCGCTGCCGCCGCCGCGGCCCCGCAGATCGAGAACCCACCGGCGACGAGCAGCGTCTGGGTGCGGCTGAGCCCGAGGAGCCGGCCCGCCACGACGGTGCCGACGATGCCGAGCACGACCACCGTGACGACGACGGCGATGACGCCCGCGCCCAGGCCGAGCACGTCGGACAGGGCGAGCTGGAGCCCGAGCAAGGCGACGCCGACCCGCAGCAGCCGACGGGCCGCGACCGCGAGACCGGCCTCGAGGCGCGGGACGACACGGTCACCGGGCGCGCCGAGGTTCGCGAGCCCGGCGCCGAGCACGATGGCGAGCAGCAGCGGGCTCACCGAGGGCAGCAGCTGCGCCACGCCGAGGGCGAGTGCCGACACGGCGGCCGCGACGAGCAGGCCGGGCGCGACCCGGCGCGCCCCGTCCTGCACGCCCCGCGCCGCCGGCACCGCAGCCGGCACCGCAGCCGGCACCGCAGCCGGTGCCGCCGCCGGTTCTGCTGCCCCGGGCTCCGGAGCAGAGGTGCAGGGTGTCGTGCGCGCGATGGCCATGCTCCCAGCCTCGCGTGCGGCACGGGACCGCGGTAGCCGTCGCCTCCGCATTCATCCATATCGATCGGATATGCCGGTGCGACGAGTCATATGCTCGGCGCATGTCCCGCACGTGGCCCGACCTCGCGGTCCTGGCCGTCCTCGTCGGCGTCGACGACCTCGGCAGCCTGGGTGCGGCTGCCCGCCGCGAGGGCATGGCGCAGCCCAACGCGAGCCGTGCGGTGCGTCGGCTCGAGGCCGAGCTCGGCGTGCCGCTGCTGCGTCGGGGGCCGCGTGGTTCGCTGCTCACCCCGCAGGGCACCGTCGTCGTGCACTGGGCGCGCGAGGTCCTCGCCGGCGCGGGCCACCTGCTCGACGCGGCCGAGGCGTTGCGCGAGGAGCACCGCTCGGAGCTGTCGGTCGGTGCGAGCATGACCATCGCCGAGCACCTCGTCCCGGGCTGGCTGGGTGAGCTGCGCCGGCGGCACGACGAGCTGCGCATCCAGCTCCAGGTGCACAACTCGAGCGAGGTCGTCGAGCTCGTCCTCGCCGGCCGGTGCCACGTCGGCTTCGTCGAGTCCCCGGGCGTCCCGCGCGGGCTGCACAGCGCGACGGTGGCCCACGACCGCCTCGTCGTCGTCGTGACCCCCGACCACCCGTGGGCGCGTCGGCGGCGGCCGCTCCGGGCCGAGGAGCTGGCCGCCACGGCCCTGGTCGTGCGAGAGCAGGGCTCCGGCACCCGCACCACCCTCGACGACGCCCTGCGCGACCTCGCGCGCCCCGAGCCGCTCCTCGAGCTGTCGAGCGGCGCCGCCGTGCGGGCGGCGGTGCTCGCCGGCGTGGGCCCCGCGGTCGTCAGCATCCTGGCCGTGCGCGAGCAGGTCGAGGCGGGAACGCTGCGCGTCGTCGACGTCGAGGGCCTCGTGCTGGCCCGGCGCCTGCGGGCGGTGTGGCGTGAGCCGCGTCGGCCGACCGGGCCCGCCGGCGACCTCGTCGCGACGGCGCGCCGGCTCGGTCAGCTCGTGAACGCCTGACGCACGACGAGGTCCATCGCCCGGTCGGGCAGCAGTCGACGGGCGACCACGGCGGCCCGGGCGCCACGTCCGGCGGGGTAGCGCGCGGCCGGGTTCGTCGCCTCGAGGGCCGTCAGCACCTTCTCGGCCACCGCCTCCGGCCCCGAGGTCATCCGCGAGCTGTCGACGCGTTCGAGGAGCACGGCCATCCGCCGGGCCGCGTCCTCGTAGACGGTGCCCACCGACCGCTCGACGAGGCTTTCTCGCGCGATGGCGTTCCACTCCGAGACGATCGGCCCGGGCTCGACGATGACGACGTCGATGCCGAAGGGGGCGAGCTCGATGCGCAGGCTGTCGCTCAAGCCCTCGACGGCGAACTTCGTGGCGTGGTACCACGCACCGAGCGGCTCGTAGATCTTGCCGCCGATGCTGGAGATGTTGACGATCCGTCCGCGCCGCCGCGTGCGCAGGTGCGGCGTGACGAGCTGGGTCAGCCGCGCCAGGCCGAAGACGTTGACCTCGAACTGCCGGCGCGCCTCGTCGATCGGCACGTGCTCGACCGGTCCGTAGGAGCCGTAGCCCGCGTTGTTGACGAGGGCGTCGATCTGGCCCTGCTCCTCGATGATCCGGTCGATGCCGGCGACCATCGAGGCGTCGTCGGTGACGTCCATCGCGAAGGTCGTGACCCCGCGCGCGGCGAGGCCCGCCATCCGCTCGACCCGGCGGGCGACGGCATACACGGTCCACCCCGACTCGACGAGGTGGACGGCGATGGACTCTCCGATGCCGGACGACGCGCCGGTGACGAGGGCGACCTTGGTCATGCCGACACGGTATGCCGTCACGCCCGGCCCCCTGCGCGCCGCCCCCACGCCCGGCCCCCCACCCACGGCCCGCCAACCGTCGAGAGGCCACCCCTTGCGGGTGCGCCGACGTCGAAGGGCCAGAGCTCGTGACGAGTCCTGGCCCTTCGACCGACCGAGACCCACGCGAAGTGGCCTCTCGACGGTTGGGACGACGGCGGGTCAGCGGATGGCGGCCTCCGCCTGCTCGACGACCCGCGCGTTCTGCCGGTCGACGAGGTAGGCGGCCGTGAGGTCGTCGCCGACGGCCGCGAGGAGGCGGATGTCGACGGCCTCGTGCCGCTCGGCCACCGTGGGCTCGCGGGTCGACATGACGGTGTCCGCGTCGCGCTCGGCGACGGCCGTCGTCAGCTCGCGCTTCAGCTCCTCGTCGAGGATGCCGCCGGGCACCTTGGCGCGCGCCGCCACCTCGACGGCGAACCGCTCGGTCTCCGCGGCGAGCGTGGCGTCCTCGGTCGTCAGCATCCGCGAGGTGCGGTGCAGCAGCGCTGCCCCGGCGTCGAGGTCACCCTCGCCGAGCCGGGTCACGGCCCGGGTCAGCAACGGACGGTCACCGCGGAGCGCGGAGTCGGCGAGCAGCCCGAGCCGCAGGCCGAGCAGCCGCTCGTGGGTGCGGGTGTTGCCGGCCTCGCGGCCGAGCGGCACCTTGAGCTCGTCGTCGACGGCCGACTGCGACATCGTGTCGAGCAGCTCGATGCCTGCCTCGTCGGGGGTGTGGACGGTGTCGCGCAGCGGCACCTCCTTGATGAAGAGCGCGGCGAGCAGGGCGAACGCGAAGGGCACGAGGCCCCAGACGAACACGGTGTGGAGCGAGTCGGCGAGACCCTGCTGGACACCCGTCGCGACCTGCGGGGGCAGCGTGGCCAGCGCCGACGGGTCGAGCACCGAGCCGGCGCTGATCTCCTGGCCCGAGGCCTGCATCTGCTTGACCACCGAGGCCGGCAGGTGCGAGGCGATGTTGCCGGCGAGGCCGCTCGTCATGATCGTGCCGAAGACGGCCGTGCCTACGGTCGAGCCGACGTTGCGGAAGAACTGGGTCGAGGCCGTGGCGACGCCCAGGTCCTTGCGCTGCGAGGAGTTCTGGATGATGAGCGTGAAGACCTGCAGGGCCATGCCGAGCCCCACGCCGAAGACGATCATCGACAGGGTCAGGTCGACCTGGCTCGAGCCGTAGTGCAGCTGGGTCAGCAGCCAGAAGCCGACACCCATGATGAGGATGCCCGCGATGGTCTGCAGCTTGTAGCGGCCGGTCTTGGTGATGACGAGGCCGGAGATGATCGACAGGCCGATCATGGCGACCGACATCGGCATGAGGATCAGGCCCGAGTTGGTGGCGGACGCGCCGAGCACGCCCTGCGCGTAGACCGGCAGGTAGATCATCGCGCCGAACATCATGACCGAGACCATGAAGGCCGCGATGTTCGAGAGCGTGAAGAGCGGGCTGCGGAAGAGCCGGAGCGGCAGCACCGGCTCGACGGCCTTGCGCTCGATGGAGATGAAGACGCCGAGCATGACGACGCCGGCGACGTACATGCCGATGATGGCGGGGGAGCCCCAGTCGAGCGTCGTGCCACCGAGCGAGGTGGGGACGAGCAGCAGGATGAGCGTCATCGACAGCGCGGCGATGCCGGCCTTGTCGACGACGGTCTCGCGCGGCGTGTGCTCGAGGTGGAGGAAGCGGCTGATGCCGAAGAAGGCGAAGACGCCGACGGGCAGCGTGATGAAGAAGAGGTAGCGCCAGCCCCAGTTGTCGGTGACGAAGCCGCCGACGAGCGGTCCGAGGATCGAGGCAAGGCCGAAGACGCCGCCCATGAGGCCCTGGTACTTGCCACGCTGGCGCGGCGGGATGATGTCGCCGATGATCGTCTGCGACAACGGCATCAGCGTGCCCATGCCGGCGCCCTGGATGGCGCGGGCGGCGATGAGCCACCAGAAGTTCTGCGCGAAGCCGGAGAGGATCGAGCCGGCCATGAAGACCACGAGCCCGCCGAGGTAGAAGCCGCGGCGGCCGTAGAGGTCGCTCATCTTGCCGACGATCGGCACGGTGATCGCGCTGACGAGCATCGCGGCGGTCGCGAGCCACGAGTAGTGGTCGATGCCGCCGAGCTCGGCGACGATGCGCGGCATGGCGGGTCCGACGATCGTCTGGCTGATCGACGCGACGAGCATGCCGAGCATGAGCGCGATGAAGATGTTGCGCGTCGAGCGGTCGAGGCCGGCGGGCTTCGCCGCGTGCTTGGCCTCGTGGCGCGCACCGCGGGTCTGCGGCTTGGGGTCGGTGGCGGAGTTCGTAGCTACCCCCTGGGTCGTCTGTGGCATGCGAGCCACGGTACGCCGATTGTGCAGTGACTGCAAAATTGCAGTCCATGCAGTGAGCGTGTCACCATGGGTGCATGAGCACGGACCTGCTGACCGACGAGTCCTGCGGCCTGCGTGAGCGCAAGAAGCGCGAGACGCGCCGCGCGCTCAACCTCGCGGCCCTCGACCTCGTGGAGGAGCGCGGCTTCGCCGCCGTCACCACCGAGGAGATCGCCACGCGCGCCGGTGTCAGCGCCCGCACGTTCTTCAACTACTTCCCGTCCAAGGAGGCGGCCGTCATCGGCACGACGGCCGAGGAGCTCGAGTCGTACGCCGCCGCGCTCGAGGAGGAGGTGGAGGGCGAGTCACCGCTCGACTCCCTCCGCCGCATCCTCGCGGGCATGCTCGCGCCGGCCTCGATCGACCGCGAGCTGCGGGCCAAGCGCCGCCGCATCCTGCTCGGCGAGCCCTCGCTCGCCCCCGCCCTCGTGGGCAACAACATCCGCATCGAGAACGCGCTCACCGCCGCGCTCGAGCGCCGCACCGGTGTGCGCGCCGGCGCCTCGCTCGAGCCGCGCCTCACCGTCGCCGTGGCCATCGCCGCGGTGCGCGCGTGCATCGAGCACCAGCAGAACGGTGGCTCCGGCCGCCTCGAGCGCAACATCGACCAGGCGTTCGACCGCATCGCGGCCGGCCTGCGCTGAGCCGTGTTCTGAGCCGTGTCCTGAGCCGCGGTCCCGGTCGCCGCCGCAGCCGAGAGGCACGGCGCGGCGACCGACGGGGTCAGCGGCGCGACGCCGCCCCGGCGTGCGCGACGCAGGTGCGCGCGGTCGGCCGGGCCTCGAGCCGCTCGGCGGGGATCTCGTCGCCGCACACCTCGCAGCGCCCGTAGGTGCCGTCCGCGAGGCGGGCGAGCGCCGCGTCGATCTCCCCGAGGTGCGCCTCCGCCTGGCGGATGAGCGCGTCGATCTGAGTGCGCTCGTAGGCGATGGTCGAGCCCTCGGGGTCGTGCTCGTCGTCGGCGACGTTGGCCTCCGAGGCCTCGACGACCTCGTCGAACTCCCGGCGCAACCCGGCGATGCGCTCGACCTCGTCGGCGCGGTCCCGGGCCAGGTCTGCCGCGTGGGCGGCCGTCTGCGTGCTCATGTCTCCATCGTCCTCCGGTTGCCACGGGTCGGCGGCGCCGAGTGGCGCACCCCACCCCTCGGGCAGGATGGGCGCATGAGCGACCCCAGCGGAGTGGTCTTCCCCCTCGACCCGGCCTCCGGGCGCCGGAGCACGACCGGGACCGGGCGGGCCGTCGTGGCCGACGCCCTCCGCGCGGTCGACCCCGTCGGTGCCGCCTCGGCCCAGCGCGAGACGAACTGGCGCCAGGGCTACCTGCCGCACTTCCGCCGTCTCGTCGAGGCCGGGCTCACCTCGCCCGAGTCGGCGCGCACCATCGCCCACGGCGGGCTCGACGCCCTGACCTCACGGATGCGGTGGGTGGCCCCGGGCGGTGAGGAGCGCCCGCTCGACGACGCGTTCGGACCCGCCGGCGGGGAGACATCGCTCGGCTCCGAGACGGTGCGCGGGCGTGGACGCCCCGACCGCACGCTGACGATCCCGTATGCCGGCCGCCGCCTCGCCGGCGACGAGCTGCGTCGGCAGCTCGACCGGTGGGTCGAGGCGGGTGTGGTCGAGCCGTCGTGCGCGGCCGCGGTCGGGCTCGTCGTCGACAACCCCGACTGGCTCGACCTCTCCGACCGCACCGTCGTCGTGCTCGGCGCCGCCGCGGAGATGGGCCCGCTGCGGTCGCTGCTGCGCTGGGGAGCCGACGTGGCGGCCGTCGACCTGCCACGGAAGGAGCTGTGGGACAGGCTCTTCACCGACACCGCCCACCTCGCGGGGTCGGTCACCGTGCCGGTCCGGCCGGGCGACGGGCCGCTCGTCGAGCGGGCCGGGGGTGACCTCGTGCACGACGTGGGGGCCGTGGCGCGCTGGGTCGCCGCGCTCGAGGGCCCGCTCGTGCTCGGCAACTACGTCTACGCCGACGGCGAGACGAACGTCCGCGTCTCGACCGCCGTCGACGCGCTGACCCGCCACGTCGTCGGGGCCAAGGGCCGCGACGACGTCGCCCTCGCCTTCCTCGCCACCCCCACCGACGTCTTCGCCGTGCCGGGCAGCGCCGTCGCGCGCTCCGTCGACAGCTACGCGCACCGGCGCATCTCGAAGGTGCTGCGGGTGCCGTTACGCACGGTGAGCGGTGGGCGGCTGCTGCGCCGCAACTACGTGCCCGGCGAGGACCCCGGCATCAACGACAGCGTGGTGCTCCAGCAGGGCCCCAACTACCTGCTCGCCAAGCGGCTGCAGCGGTGGCGCGCGACGGCATACCGGCACGACGGCGGGCTCGTCTCGTTCAAGGTCGCCCCACCGACGCGCACGCGCTCGGTCGTCAAGAACCGCGCGCTCGCCGCGGCCTACGCGGGCGCGCACCGCTTCGGCATCGAGGTCTTCGAGCCGGGCACGGCGAACACGCTCATGGCGGCCCTGCTCGTGCACGACCTGCGCACCGGCGCGCCGGCCCGGCCGGCGCCGTGGGAGGACGAGGCGCACGCCGCCGCGCACGGCGGGCTGTGGACGACGGCCTACGACCCGCGCAGCGCCCTGGGTCTCGCGGCACTGCTCGGGCTCGCCTCGGCCCGCTGACGGCCGCGCTCCGGCGCCCGGGGTTGGCGCCCGGGTCCACGAGGCTCGATGCTGTCCCCATGGACGAGCAGGTGGCGCAGCGGCCGCGCCGCACGGACGGCCGGCCGGCAGACCACCGCCTCGGCGGCACGCTGCGCGCCCCCCGCACGCTCGTGCCGGCGCTGCTCGCCGCGATCGCCTACGTCGACCCGGGCAACTTCGGCGTCAACATCAGCTCCGGCGCCCAGCACGGCTACGCCCTAGTCTGGGTCGTCGTCTTCGCGAGCGCCTCGGCCATGGTCATCCAGTACCTCGCGGCCAAGCTCGGCATGGTCACCGGCAAGAGCCTGGCCGAGCACAGCGCCGAGCGGTTCCCCGGCGTCGGCCGGCTGCTGCTCTGGGGCCAGGCCGAGCTCGTCGTCGTCATGACCGACCTCGCCGAGATCGTCGGCGGCGCCATCGCGCTCCGCCTGCTCTTCGGCATGCCGCTGACGGCGGGGGCGGTGTGCGTGACCCTCTTCAGCCTCGTCGTGCTCGCGCTCAAGGTGCGGGGGCGCAGCCACTTCGACTCCGTCGTGCTCGTGCTGCTCGTCGTCATCATCGCGTCGCTGCTCTGGCAGGTCCTCGTCGCCGAGGTCGACAGCGCGGCCCTGCTCGCCTCCGTCGTGCCCGGGCCGCTCGACGGGTCGGCCGCGCTGCTCGCGGTCGGCATCGTCGGGGCGACCGTGATGCCGCACGCCCTGCACTTCCACTCCGCCGCGTCGCGGGGCCACGACGACGGCTCGGCGCCCGCCAGCCAGGCCGACCGGCTGCGGAGCGGCCGCCGCACCGTGCGCAGCGTGGTGCTCGCGATGACCGTGGCCGGCTTCGCCAACGTCAGCCTCGTCGTGTTCTCCGCCGCGCTGCCCGCCGAGGCGGGCGCGAGCATCGAGAGCGCCCACGCCGCCCTCGGCGCGCACACGGGCCAGCTCGCCGCCACGATGCTCGCCGTGGCGCTGCTCGCCTCGGGCCTCGCGTCGACGCTCGTCGGGGTGCAGACCGGCGACGTCGTCATGCAGGGCTTCGGCCGGCGTCCCATCCCGCCCCTGCTGCGCCGGCTGCTCGCCGTCGTGCCCGCGCTCGTCATCCTCGGTCTCGGGGTCGACCCGACGTCCGCGCTCGTCTGGAGCCAGGTCGTGCTCTCGTTCGCCCTGCCCGGCACGCTCGTGCCGCTGCTGCTCTTCACCCGCGACCGCACCGTCATGGGGGTGCTCGTCAACCACCGGCTCACCACGGCCGCGGCCGCCGTCATCACCACCGTCATCGTCGGACTGTGCGGCTACCTCGTCGCCACGAGTCTCTGAGCCGCGGCCTGCGCGCACCCCGACCGGTGTGGCGGAGCGGGCTCCGGCGCCGTGTGGGAGAGTGGCGCACGAACTGCTGCGACGTCGCGAGGGAGTGGGAGTGGACCACCGTCTGGTGCCCCCGGTGGCGACCGAGGGTCCGGCCCTGGCCGAGCTGCGGCTCGAGGTGCGGGCCTTCCTCGCCGAGCAGGTGGCGGCCGGCGTCTTCGTGCCGCACGTCGACACCTGGCTGACGCGGTGGGACCGCGACTTCACCCGCGAGCTCGGCCGTCGGGGATGGCTCGGCATGGTCATCCCGACGGAGTACGGCGGCCAGGGCCGCAGCTACGTCGAGCGGTTCGTCGTGACGGAGGAGCTGCTCGTCGTCGGTGCGCCCGTCGCCGCGCACTGGGTGGCCGAGCGACAGATCGGGCCGTCGCTGCTGCGCTACGGCACCGAGGAGCAGAAGCAGGCCTTCCTGCCCGGCATCAGCCGCGGCGAGGTCGTCTTCGGCATCGGCATGAGCGAGCCCGACTCGGGCTCCGACCTCGCGAGCGTGCGCACGCGCGCCGAGCGGGTCGAGGGCGGGTGGCGGCTCACCGGCACCAAGGTGTGGACGTCCGGGGCCCACGAGGCCGATGCGTTCTTCGCGCTGGCGCGCTCGGCGCCGCTCGACCCCGCGCACCGCCACGACGGCCTCAGCCAGTTCATCGTCGACCTGCGCGCGCCCGGGGTGACGATCCGGCCGATCATCTCGATGGGCGGTGACCACCACTTCAACGAGGTGCACCTCGACGGGGTCCTCATCCCCGACGACCGGGTGCTCGGTGAGGTCGGCGACGGCTGGTCGCAGGTCACCTCCGAGCTCGGCTTCGAGCGCAGCGGTCCCGAGCGGGTGCTCTCGACCTTCCAGCTGCTCGCAGCGGCCGCGCAGGCCATGGGAGACGCCCGGCTGCCCACCGACCCGGGGCTGGGCCGGCACGTCGCGCGCGTCGCGGCGCTGCACCAGATGTCCTTCGCCGTCTCGACGGCGCTCGAGGCGCACGAGAACGCCGACACCGCGGCCGCGGTCGTCAAGCTGCTCGGCACGAGCGAGGAGGGCGACATCGCCGACTACGTCGACACCCTGACGGCGAGCGGCTGGGCGCTCGACGACGACCTGTCGCAGCTGCTCCACGCGGCGATCCTCCAGCGGCCCGGGTTCACCCTGCGGGGCGGCACCAACGAGGTGCTGCGTGGCGTGGTCGCCCGAGGCCTAGGGATGCGCTGATGGCCGACCCGACCCGACGCCCCGACCACGCCGACGACACCGGCCACCTCGCCGCGCCGACCACCGCGGACCCCGACCTCGTCGAGCTGCTCACCGGGCTCTTCGCCGACCACCGCGCCTCGCGGCCGACGCCGACCGCGGTCGTCGACCTCGACCGGGCCCTCTGGGACCGGCTCGAGGAGCTCGGCCTCACCCGGCTCACCGGATCGGAGGCTTCGGGCGGCAGCGGGGCCGGCTGGGTCGAGGCGGCCGCCCTGCTGGGGCTCGCCGCGGGTGCGGCGGCGCCCGTCCCGCTCGCGGAGCACGACCTGCTCGGCGGGTGGCTGCTCGAGGCCGCCGGCCTGCCCAACGACGGCGGCCTGCGCGCCGTGTGCCGCCCCGACCCCTCCGGCGTGGCCCTCAACGTCACGTGGGCGCGCGACGCGAGCAGCATCGTCGCGCTGTGGGAGGACCGGGACGAGTGGCGCGTCGCCGACGTGCCGCTGGGCCGGGTCGGGCTCGAGGAGCGCCGCAACCTGGCCGGCGAGCCGAGCGACACGGTCGAGTTCGACCTCGCCGACCTCGAGGCGGGCGTCGTCGTCGACCACGCGATCGGTGAGCAGTTCCACCTCCGCGGGGCCCTGGCCCGGTGCGCGCAGGTCGTCGGCGCGATGGAGCGGATCGTCGAGATCACGCTGACGCACGCGAACGACCGCGTGCAGTTCGGGCGCCCGATCGCGCGCTTCCAGGCGGTGCAGCACCTCGTCGCCGACATCGCCGCCGAGACGGCGCTCGCGCGCGCAGCCACCGACGCGGCCGTCGCCCGGGCCGCCGCGTCCGACTGGCAGGACGGCGGCATGCTCTTCGCGGTCGCGGTGGCCAAGTCGTGCGTCGGCCACTCGGCCTCCGTGGTCGTCCGCGGCGCCCACCAGGTGCTCGGCGCCATCGGCACGACGCTCGAGCACGAGCTGCACACCCTGACCAAGCCGATCCTCGCCCGCCGCACCGAGTTCGGGTCGCTCCACGAGTGGGACGAGACGCTGACCGCGCTCGCGACGTCCGCGGGGCACGACCGGCTCTGGAACCTCATGACCACCGGGCGGGCCACCGCGCGAAGGAGAACCGCCGAATGAGCGACCCGACCCCCACCACCCCCGACGCAGAGACCCGGGACGCAACCCGGCAGGAGACCCGGGACGAGGTCCGCTACGAGGTCCGCGACGGCGTCGCCCTGCTGACGCTCGACGCCCCCGAGCGGCGCAACGCGCTCTCCGTGCCGATGTCGCGCCAGCTCATCGACGCCGCCCGCACGGCGGAGGCCGACCCGGCCGTCGGGGCGGTCGTCGTGACCGGAGGCGCGCACTTCTGCGCGGGCGCCGTGCGCTCGGTGCTCGCCGACACCGGCCAGGACCCGGTCGAGGACGACGCCTACCGCAACCTCGAGACGGTCTACGCCGCGTTCACGACCGTCGGCTCCATCGGCGTGCCGACCATCGCCGCCGTGCGCGGGGCGGCGGTCGGGGCGGGACTCAACCTCGCCCTCGCCACCGACCTGCGGATCGTCTCCCGCTCGGCGCGGCTGCTGCCCGGCTTCGCCCAGATCGGCATCCACCCGGGCGGCGGCCACTTCACCCTCCTCGACCGCGTGGCCGGCCGCGAGGCGGCTGCCGCGCTCGGCCTCTTCGGCGACGAGGTCGACGGCGAGCGCGCCGTGGCCCTGGGACTGGCCTGGGCGGCATACGACGACGGCGAGGTGCAGGAGCGCGCCCTCGCGCTCGCCGCGCGCGTGGCGGCCGACCCGCCGCTCGCCCGGCGCACGGTCGCGAGCTTCCGCCGCGAGACGGCCCCGGGAGGGGTGCCGTGGGACGTCGCGGTGGAGCTCGAGCGCTCCCCGCAGATGTGGTCGCTGCGCCGCAAGCACGGCGCCTGAGCGCAGCACGCACCGGCCGGGTGCGCGACCCGCCGCCTCGGCGTCACGCGGCCCATGGTGCAAGGATGGGGAGGTTGACCGGCCCCACCGAGAAGGAGATCCCGTGCTGGCGTCCTACCGACCTCTGTTCGAGGTGCCGGGGGCCCGCGTCTTCATCAGCGGCGGGATGATCGCCCGCTCGGCGGGCTCGATGTTCGCCGTCTCGGTCGTGGCGATGGTCTCGGCGCGCACCGGCTCCTACGAGACCGCGGGCGCCGTCGTCGCCGTCGGCATGGTCTCGCTGGCCCTCTTCGCGCCCTTTCTCGGGCGCCTCGTCGACCGCTACGGGCAGCGCCGGATCGCCATCCCCTTCTTCCTGTGGTCGGGCTTCTGGGCCGTCATGACGGTGCTCACCTCGCTCCGCGGCTGGCCGACGTGGCTGCTCTTCATCACCTTCCCGCTGTGCGGCGCCATCCCGAACCTCGGCACCATGGCGCGCGCGCGGTGGTCGCACATCTTCGCCGACGACCCGCGCAACCTGCACTCGGCCATGTCGTTCGAGCAGGTCATGGAGGAGGTCACCTTCGTCATCGGTCCGGTGCTCGCGATCTGGCTCTCGACGACGCTCTTCCCCGAGGCGGGCTTCGCGTTCGCGACGCTGGCGTATGCCGTGGGCGTCCTCGTGTTCATCTCGGCCCGTTCGACCGAGCCGCCGGTCGTGCCCCACCACGAGCGGCCCACCGAGCACGCGCACACCGTGCCGGGCCTCGTGCCGCTCGCCTTCATCATGGTCATGACGGGTGCGATCTTCGGGGTCAACGAGGTCGTGACGCTGGCCGTCTCGCAGGAGGCCGGCGCGGCGAGCGCCGCGGGGGCGATCCTCGCCCTCTACGCGGTGGGATCCGCCGGCGCCGGCCTCGTCTTCGGCCACGTCTCGCACGGGCGCAACCTCGTCAAGCTGCTCATGGTCGGCACGCTCGGCATGGCGGTGCTCGAGCTGCCGGTGCTCTTCGCGAGCAACCTCTGGGCGCTGGCCGGGCTCATGCTCGTGGCCGGCATGGCGACGGCCCCGACGCTCATCACGACGATGAACCTCATCGAGCGGATCGTGCCCAAGGCCCAGCTCAACGAGGGCATGACGATCGTGCTGACCGGGCTCATCGTCGGCATCGCGGCCGGCTCGGCGGTCTCGGGCGCGGTCGTCGACCGCGTGGGGGCCCAGCACGGCTACTGGGTGGCGATCATCGCCGGGTCGTTCGCCTTCGTCATGGCGCTCGGCACCCGCGCCTTCCTCACCCGCCGCGAGCTGCACAACCTCCGCTGAGCACCCGCGCCACCCGGCATACGCCCTCAGAGCACCGTCGAAAGGCCACTTCTCGCGGGTGCCCCCACGTCGAAAGGCCACTTCTCGTCACGAGAAGTGGCCTTTCGACGACGCGGGAGCCACAAGAAGTGGCCTTTCGACGGTCAGGGGTCAGTGGCCGGCGGGGACCGCCGCCACGTCGTCGCCCTTGGCGGCCTCCTGGCCCGGCTTGGGGCCGAGGTCGACGTGCGGGAGGAAAAGCGAGGCGACGAAGGCGAGCACGAGCACGCCCGCGGCCACCATGAAGACGACCGACATCGCGTCGGAGAACCCGACGAGGAACGGCCGGGCGAGCTGCGGGTCGAGCTGGTTGATGAACGAGCTGTCCGAGAGCGCCGAGGAGCCCGCGCCCGCACCCGAGCCGCCCGCCTGCTGGGAGGCCTGCAGCTGGCTGATGAACGCCTTGTTGGCCGCGGGGTCGCCGCCGGTGGGGTTGCGCAGCGCCGCCTGGAAGGCGGGCGTCGGTGCGATGCTGGCGAACGCGTCGGAGATCTTCGAGCCGGCCTGCGAGAAGAGGATCGACAGGAAGACCGCGGTGCCGAGCGTGCCGCCGATCTGGCGGGTGAAGGTCGCCGAGCTCGTCGCCACGCCCATGTCGCGGCGGTCGACGGCGTTCTGCACGGCGAGGGTCAGCGGCTGGAAGTTGAAGCCGAGGCCGATGCCGAAGAAGAACATCCCGATCATCGTCTTCCACAGCGGGGTGTCGGCACCGACGAAGTGGAAGCCGTAGAGCGCGAGCACGAGGATGGCCGCGCCGATGATCGGGAACTTGCGGTAGCGACCCGTGCGGCTGATCAGCTGGCCGGAGAAGATCGAGCCGCTCATGATGCCGAGCGTCATCGGCAGCAGCTGGAGGCCCGCCTCCATGGGCGAGGAGCCCTTGACGATCTGCAGGTAGAGCGGGATCGCGGCGAGGCCGCCGAACATGCCCATGCCGATGAAGACCGAGCTGACCGACGCGGCCGCGATGGTGCGGTTCTGGAAGAGGCGCAGCGGGATGAGCGCCTCCTCACCCATCGAGCGCTCGATGACGAAGAACGCGACGAGGCCGATGAGGCCGATGGCGTAGCAGGTGATCGACGTGGCCGAGCCCCAGCCCCACTCGCGGCCCTGCTCGGCGACGATGAGGAGCGGCACGAGCGCGACCGACAGGCTGAGCGCGCCCCAATAGTCGACGCGGTGGTCGAGGCGGGTGTGGCGCAGGTGCAGCGTGCGCGTCACGACGACGAGCGCCGCGACGGCGATCGGCACGTTGACGAGGAAGACCCAGCGCCAGCCGGTGATGCCGAGGATCGAGTCCTGGTCGGAGAGGATGCCGCCGACGACGGGGCCGATGACGCTCGAGGTGCCGAAGACGGCGAGGAAGTAGCCCTGGTACTTCGCGCGCTCGCGGGGCGGCACGATGTCGCCGATGATCGCGAGGGCGAGCGAGAAGAGGCCGCCGGCGCCGATGCCCTGCACCGCGCGGAAGGCCGCGAGCGACGGGATCGACCAGGCGAGCGTGCAGAGCATCGAGCCGATCGTGAAGATCGAGATGGCGAAGATGAAGAGCTTCTTGCGCCCGTAGATGTCACCGAGCTTGCCGTAGAGCGGCGTCGCGATGGTGCTCGTGATGAGGTATGCCGTCGTCACCCAGGCCTGTCCGGCGAGGTCCTTGAGGTCGTCGGCGATGACCCGCATGGCGCTCGCGACGATGGTCTGGTCGAGCGCCGCGAGGAACATCCCCATCATCAGGCCGATGAGGATGGTGATGATCTCCTTGTGGGAGAGCAGCGGGCCGGCGTCCGCGCCGGGCGCGCCGCTCGCGCTGGCCGGGCGCGCGTCGGTGCGCGACGGCTCGGCGGTGGTGTCGGACATGTCAGTCCTCTTTCTGCTTCTGGTCTCGGGTGGAGTCGAAGGGCATGGGGGGCGTCGTCGCACCCCTGGCCCGGAGGTTGGCGTCGAGCGCATCACCGAGCTCGCGCAGTCTGGTCACGAACTCGGCCGTGGCGTCGGGCTCCCACTCGGCCAGCAGGCCCTGGAACCACCGTGACCGGTTCGTCTGGATCTGGTCGAGCACGGTGCGGCCGCGCTCGGTGAGCGACACGACGAGGGCTCGGCCGTCGCTCGGGTCGGCGCTCTTGTCGAGCATCCCGCTCGTGACGAGGGCGCTGACCTGGCGGCTCACCGTGGAGACGTCGTTGTGCAGGGTCGTGGCGAGCTCGGAGATCCGCACGGTGCCGGCGCCGGCCACGACGAAGAGCACGGGGTAGGCGGCGACGTCGACGCCCTCCTCGAGCCGCGGGGCCGCGTGCTTGGCCGCCACGAGCAGCTTCTGCACGCGCAGCAGGCCGAGGAAGAGGTCGTTCGCCTCGTCCGGGCTGACCGCCATGGCTGCCCCTCCCTCGCTCGGCGAACTCGTTGTTTGCAGCAAGCAAGTATTTGGCTGGAACGAGGGTCTTGTCAACCGGCGTGTCCAGCCTTGGGGCGAGACACGAGGGGTCCGGGTTGGCCTCGGCGCGCGATCGTGTGGTTCTCTGTGCTCGCGCCCCTCGGGGGAGGTGCGAGGATGACTGACGCGCTGGACCGGGCCCACGGGTGACCGGACCGGCGAGCCCGAGCAGCAGGAGTGCCATGTCGAGCAACGAACAGATCGACCCGACGGTCAACGATGCCTTCCGCCAGCTGTCCGCACTGATCTACGCCGGTGCCGACGCGGGCTCGATCCACCACGCGCTCGTGGAGGCCTCGCGTCGCCTCGTCGCCGGTTGCGACCGCGCCTCGCTCCTCGTCCGCACGCGCGACCGCTTCGTCACGGCCGCGAGCACCGACGAGGTCGCCCGGCGCATCGACGCGATCGAGATCGAGGTCGGCGAGGGTCCCTGCGTCGACGCCATCCGCGACGAGGCCTACCAGCACGACCCCGACCTCACCGACGCGCACACCCCCTGGCCGCGCTTCACGGAGCGGATCGTCCGGGAGACCCCGGTGCGCTCGGCCATCGGCTACCGGCTGCTCCTCGACGGCGACAAGGTCGGAGCCCTCAACCTCTTCTCCGACACCCCGGGCGGACTGACGAAGAAGTCGGCCGACGTCGGTGCCGTCATCGCCTCGTTCGCCTCGGTCGCCCTGATGGCGATGCGGTCGCGCGAGCAGGCGGCGACCCTGCGCCAGGGCCTGCAGAGCAACCGGGAGATCGGCAAGGCCGTCGGCCTGCTCATGGCCGCACACCACGTGGGCGGCGACGAGGCGTTCGAGATGCTGCGCTCGACGTCGCAGGAGCTCAACATGAAGCTGACCCAGGTCGCCTCGCAGATCATCGAGGGGCAGGAGTCGCAGTTCGGCGGGCGCGACGCGCGCGACCGCGACGAGGCGCTCGAGGCCTGAGCCGCGGGGCCGCCCGCCCCCACCCCGTGGAGGGGGGGCCGGCGGTCCGGGCGGGGAGGTCAGGCCGAGGCCATGCCCTCCGCCGAGAGCTGCGTGCGCAGCTCGTCGAGCACCCGGCGCAGCAGGCGGCTCACCTGCATCGCCGAGAGGCCCATCGACTCGGCGATCTCGGCCTGGGTCATGTCGCCGCCGAAGCGCAGCTCGACGAGCTCCTGGTCGCGGGCCGGCAGCCGGCGCAGCGCGGTGCGCACGACGATGCCTTCGTCGAGGGCCGGGTCGGACCCGCCCTCGGACCGGGACTCGAGCAGGTCGAGCACCGGCCGGCCGCCGTCGGCGGTGGTGGCGTCGAGCGAGGCCGGCCGCAGGTTGGTGGCGGCCACCTGGGCCTCGCGCACCGAGCCCGGGCTCATCTCGAGCTCGCGCGACAGCTCGTCGACGTCCGGGTCGTGGCCCAGCCGCTGCTCGAGGCGCGAGCGGGTGTCGGTGACGAGCTGCCGCCGCTCCTGCAGCTCGCGGGGCGGGCGCACGAGCCAGCCGTGGTCGCGGAAGTGGCGTCGGAGCTCACCCGTGATGGTCGGGGTGGCGTAGGCGCCGAACTCCGTGGGCTTGGCGAGGTCGAAGCGGTGGATCGCCTTGAGCAGGGCCAGGAAGGCCACCTGCTCGAGGTCCTGCCGGTCGAGGCCCTTGCCGGAGTAGCGGTGGGCGAGCGAACGGGCGAGGGGCATGTGCAGCACCGTGACGGTCTCGAGCGCCGCGGCGCGCACCGTCTCGCTGTCGTCGGTGCGCAGCTGCTGGATGAGTTCTCTGGTTCGCGCATCCTTGCGCGGACCCGTGGATGGGTCGGTCATGGTCTCTCCGATGGATCGGATCCCCGATGCGGCACTGGCTTGACCGACTTCTCTCGACGCTAGGCGCTTGCCTCCCGATGCACAAGGTGGCGTCGATCAACGTTCGACAGCCTCCGGGTGTATCGCGCGTGTCCCGCGGGCGCGCGCCCGTCGCTCAGTGCGTGACCACCACGAGCGCCTCGAGGACGCGACGGGCGGTCTCCTCGTCACCGGTCACGGAGTAGTGGATCTCGTCGACCGGGCGCCGCCCGGCGGCCCGCCGCGTCAGGGCGTCGGTCGTCAGGTGGATCGACGTGACGTCGAGCTGCTCCTCGCCCTCGGGACGGTCGTTGCCGCTGAAAAGCGCTTCGCCGTAAGGGCGCCCGTCCTCACCGGTGACGATCCGCACGCCGCCGCGCGCGAGCACCGGGCCGGTGGCGTCGATGACGACGGCGTGTCCGGGACCCACGCCGGCGACGCGCGCGATGATCCGCGGCAGCGCCCCGAGGATCTCCGCGGTGAACACCGAGGCCCCTGCGGAGTCGAGGTTGCCGGGGCGGTCGAGGGCGGCGCGGAGGTCCTGCTCGTGCACCCACGCGTCGACGATCCGGCGGCGCAGGTGCTCGCCGAACGTGGTGTCGGGTCCGAAGAAACCCCCCACCACGGTGTCGACGTCGGCGTCCGAGGCGCGCAGCTGGGCCATCCGCTGCGGGTGGAACTCCGCGAGCTCGGCGACGATCTGCCGGCCCGTGACGCCCCGCCGGGCCTCGACGTCGACCTCGACGAAACGGGCGTAGTCGTTCGTCAGGTGCGGGTAGTCCGGAACCGTGACCGGGGGGCGGGCGATGCCGGCGAAGGACTTCTCGGCCCCCACGACGTGGGCGATCTGGTCCTTGACGGTCCAGCCGGGGCACTCTGTCTGCACCTCGAAGTCCTCGTCGCGGCACGAGTAGCCGAGGTCGATGATCGACTGCACACAGAGGTCGAACGCGTCGATGAGTCCGTTGCGGTCGTCGGGGGCGGCCGGATGCATGGGCATGACGCCACACTACTTACCCTTGGGGCATGGCAACCCTCGAGCGAGACGGTCTCGTCGGCCCCCGCCGCAGCACGGGCGACCCGGGCGGGCGGGCGGTCACCACGGGGATCGCCGTGGGTGGTGCCGTGATCGTCGGGCTCTTGGCGTGCGTCGTCGCGGCCCGCTTCACGGGCGCGGCCGACCCGCTGACCGGCGGCCTCAGCGACGCCGGTCCCGTCGTGCGCTGGTCGCTCCCGCTCGTCCGGGTGGTCCACGACCTGGCGGCGTCGCTGACGATCGGCGCGCTGCTGCTGGCCGGCACCATGATCCCCGGGCGCACGCGCGAGGAGAGTGCGGCCCTCGACGAGCCCCGGCGGGCCGCGGCGTTCCGGCTGGCCACGACGTCGGCCTTCGTCTGGGCCGTGGCCGGGGCGGTCGGGGTCGTCTTCACCTTCGCCGACGCCGCCGGCATGCCGCTGGGCGACCCGGCGTTCGGCCCGAGCCTCGCGAACTCGGTCTGGGCCATCGAGCCGCTCCGGGTCGGGCTGATCAGCGCGGTCGCAGCCTTCGTCGTGGCGTCGGTGGCCGCGGTGTCGCGGGCCCGGTCCGTGGCCGTGGCCCTCACCGTGGTGTCGGCGTTCGGGGTGCTCGTGCTCGGTCTCGCCGGCCATGCGGGGGGTTCGTCCGACCACGAGACGGCGGTCAACGCCATCGCCGCGCACCTGCTCGGCGCGACGGTCTGGGTCGGCGGCCTCCTCGCCCTCGTCCTGCTCCACCGCCGCCTCGGCGGCGCGCTCGCCGTCGTGGCCCGCCGCTACTCGGCCGTCGCGCTCTGGTGCTTCGTCGCCCTCGGTCTCTCCGGCGTCATGTCGGCCTCGACGCGGCTGGGCAGCTGGTCGGACCTCGCGACCCCCTACGGCGTGCTCGTGCTCGTCAAGGTCGCGGCCTTCGTCGCGCTCGGCGCCGCCGGCGCCTGGCACCGTCGCACCACCCTCGACCGCATCGACGCCATCGACACCGTCGACACCGTCGACACCTCCTCCGCCGGTGCCACCACCGGCGCCCGCACCGGACGGTCGTCGCAGGACGGGGGCGCGGCGGACGGCCGCGGTCGGCTCTTCCTGCGCCTCGCGACCGCCGAGACCCTCCTCATGGGCCTCGCCGTCGGCGTCGCGACGGCCCTCGCCCGCAGCGAGCCGCCGGTGCCCGAGACCGTCGCCGACCCGAGCCCGGCGCTCGCGCTGACGGGCTTCCCGGCGCCGCCCCCGCCGACGGCGATGTCGTGGCTGACCGCCTGGCAGGTCGAGTGGCTCTTCCTCGCCACGTCCGTCGTCGCCATCGGCGTCTACGTCGCGGGCGTGGTGCGCCTGCGCCGCCGCGGCGACGCCTGGCCGGTGCTGCGCACCGTCGGCTGGGTGAGCGGCTGGCTGCTCTTCGCCTACGCGACGAACGGCGTCCTCGGCATCTACGGCCGGGTCGCCTTCTCGTGGCACATGACGCTGCACATGACCGAGGCCATGGTGGTGCCCATCCTGCTCGTGCTCGGCGCCCCCGTCACCCTCGCGCTGCGCACCGTCCGCCCCCGCCGGGACGGCACCCTCGGGCCGCGCGAGATGATCCTCGCGGCCGTGCACTCGCCGCTCTTCCGCGTGCTCGGCAACCCGATCTTCGCGGCGGCCTTCTTCTTCATGAGCCTCGTCGTCTTCTACTACTCGGGCCTGTTCGAGCTAGCCCTCTCCACGCACACCGGTCACCTGCTGATGACCGCCCACTTCGTGCTCACCGGCTACCTCTTCGCGTGGGTGCTCGTCGGCATCGACCCCGGCCCCAGGCGGTGGAGCCCGCCGCTGCGCCTCGTCGTGCTCTTCGCGACGGTCTCGTTCCACGCCTTCTTCGGCGTCGCGATGATCAGTGGCACGACGATCCTCGGCGGCGACTTCTTCCGGACGATCGAGATCCCGTGGGTCGGCGACGTGCTCGCCGACCAGCGCTACGGCGGCGGTGTGGCCTGGGCTATCGGCGAGCTGCCCAGCCTCGTGCTGGCGCTGACCGTCGCCCTCCAGTGGTTCCGCACCGACCGCGCGGAGTCGATCCGCTCCGACCGGCGCGCCGATCGGGACGGCGACGTCGAGCTGTCCGCCTACAACGCACGGCTCGCGGCCATGGCGCGCCGTGACGGGGGTCCCACCGCCTGACGGCCGAATGGTCGGGACTCGCTACTACTTCATGTAGTATTGGTCGGGAGGAGGGGTGACATGCCGCAGAGCCCGCCGAGAACCGGTGCCCCACCGGTGCCGGCGTGCCGGGCGCGTCGTGCCGTCCCGGAGCACGCGGCCCGCAGGACCGCGAGCACGTCCCCCTCGTCCCGAGCGATCCGCAGCCGCGCGGAGCCCGCGGCTCACCGCCACGGGTGCCGCTGCGCGCGGGTCGGCTGACCCGGGCGTGGCCCGTCGACCTTCCCCTGGGGTCGAGGGCCACGTCCGGTGTCGCGGCTCCGGCGGCCGGCATGTGAGAGTTGGTCCATGAAGGTGGCGCTCATCCAGCTGGCCTACGGCGACGACGAGACGGTCGCCGCCCGCACCGAGCGGGTCGTCGACCTCGTCCGGGCCCAGGCCGACCACGACCTCGTCGTCCTGCCCGAGCTGTGGGCGCCGGGCGGCTTCTCCTACCGCGAGTGGGCGGACCGCGCCGAGCCGCTCGACGGCCCCACGGCCGGTGCCCTCGCGGCAGCCGCGCGCGAGGCCGGGGTCACCCTCCACGGGGGCTCGATCGTCGAGCGCGGGGCGC
The DNA here is from genome assembly GCF_040300125.1 of Terrabacter sp. NPDC000476. Classification (NCBI taxonomy): domain Bacteria; kingdom Bacillati; phylum Actinomycetota; class Actinomycetes; order Micrococcales; family Intrasporangiaceae; genus Terrabacter; species Terrabacter sp. NPDC000476. Next base: position 151,272 of record NZ_JBEPDF010000002.1, on the reverse strand, counting down.
CGTCGGACGACGACGGGCGCGGCCTGTGGAACACGAGCCTCGTCTTCGCCCCGACCGGCGACCTCGTCGCGACCTACCGCAAGATCCACCGCTTCGGCTTCGGCGAGGGCGAGCCGTCGCTCATGGATGCCGGCGACGAGACGGTCGTCGTCGACGTGCCCGTCGCCGGCGGCGGCGTCGTGCCGGTGGGGCTGTCCACCTGCTACGACCTGCGCTTCCCCGAGCTCTACCGCCGCCTGCTCGACCGGGGAGCCGAGGTCTTCGTCGTGCCGGCCGCGTGGCCGGCACGCCGTGTCGAGCACTGGACCCTGCTGGGCCGGGCGCGGGCCGTGGAGGACCAGTGCGTCGTGCTCCAGTGCAACACCTCGGGCACCCACGCCGGTCACGAGATGGGTGGCCACAGCCAGGTCGTCGACGCGAGCGGGAAGGTTCTGGCCGCAGCCGGCCTTGAGGAGGACGTGCTGAGCATCGAGATCGACACCACGGCCACGACGCGTTGGCGGGAGGCCTTCCCCGTCCTGTCCGACCGGAGGCTGTCATGACCGCCGCCACGACGCCGTCCTCCGGGGCGCCGGTGGCGGCCGACGCACCGCCGTCGTTGCGCTCGCGCGTGCGGGTGCGTGCACCGGAGCTCGTGGGCCGCGGGTGGCTCAACACCGGCGGCAGGTCGTACTCGATCAAGGACTTCCGAGGTCGGGTCACCGTCCTGGACTTCTGGACCTTCTGCTGCGTCAACTGCCTCCACGTGCTCGACGAGCTGCGGCCCGTCGAGGAGCAGTTCCCCGACGCGCTCACCGTCGTCGGCGTGCATTCCCCGAAGTTCGAGCACGAGGCCGACCCCGACGCGCTCGCGGCCGCCGTCGAGCGGTATGCCGTGCACCACCCCGTGCTCGACGACCCCGACCTCACGACGTGGCGGGCCTACGCCGCGCGGGCCTGGCCGACCCTCGTCGTGGTCGACCCCGAGGGCTTCGTCGTCGCGTCGATGTCGGGCGAGGGGCACGGCCCCGGCCTCGCCGCGCTCGTCGCGGAGCTCGTCGAGGAGCACCGCGCCAAGGGCACCCTCCAGCCGGGCGACGACCCGTACGTCGCGCCGCCCCCGCCCGACACGGCGCTGCGCTTTCCCGGCAAGGCCGTCGGCCTGCCCGACGGGTCGTTCGTCGTGTCCGACACGGCCAACCACGCCGTCGTGCACCTCGAGGCCGACCTCGAGACCGAGCGCGCGCGCTGGGGAGGCCCGGGGGTGCTGCACGAGCCGCAGGGCGTGCTGCTCGCCACCCCGGACGTGGCCGCCCGGCTCGGGGTGGACCTCGTCGTCGCCGACTCGGTCGACCACCAGCTCAAGGGGATCCGCTTCTGCGACGGAGCGGTCCGCGTGCTGGCCGGCACCGGCGCGCAGCTGCGCGAGCGCTCCGGCGGTGGGCCGGCGCTCGAGCAGGCCCTCTCCACCCCGTGGGACCTCGCCTGGCTCGGCGACCGCGTGCTCGTCGCGATGGCGGGCACCCACCAGCTGTGGGCCTGGACGCCCGGCGACACGCCGGAGGACGGCGTCGTCGAGGTCGTCGGTGGCACGACGAACGAGGGGCTGCGCGACGGGCCCGCCCCGGACGCCTGGTTCGCCCAGCCCTCCGGCCTCGCGACCTCGGCCGACGGGTCCCGGGTGTGGGTCGCCGACTCCGAGACCTCGGCCCTGCGCTCCGTGACGACGGGCGACGACGGCGAACTCGTCGTCGAGACCCACGTCGGCACCGGCCTGTTCGACTTCGGCCACCGCGACGGCGACGCCGCGCAGGCGCTCCTGCAGCATCCGCTGGGCGTCACCACGCTGCCCGACGGCTCGGTCGCCGTGAGCGACACGTACAACGGCGCCGTGCGCCGCTACGACCCGTCGACCGGGCAGGTGTCGACCCTGGCGCAGGGCCTCGCCGAGCCGAGCGACGCCGTCGTCGAGCCCGACCCCGAGACGGGGGAGACGCGCCTCGTCGTCGTCGAGTCCGCGGCCCACCGGCTGACGCGCGTCGCCCTGCCCGCCGACGCGCAGCGCGTCGACGGCCCCGCCCGGCGCACCCAGCGGCCGGCGACCCCGCTGGCCCCCGGGGCGGTCGAGCTGGAGGTCACCTTCGTGCCCCCGGCCGGCCAGAAGCTCGACGACCGCTGGGGCGACCCGACGATGCTCGACGTCTCGGCCAGCCCGGAGGGCCTGCTCGTCTCGGGTGGGGGCCGCGCGCGCGGGCTGCGCCGCACCGTGACCCTGGCTGACGGCATCCGGACGGGGACCCTGCACGTCTCGGTGCAGGCGGCCGCCTGCGACGGCGACCCCGACACGGGGGAGGTGCCGGAGCACGCCGCGTGCCACCTCTTCCAGCAGGACTGGGGCATCCCCGTCACGGTGGCGCCCGGTGCGCCTGCCACACTGGCTCTCGACCTGCGTGGGGTCGTGCCCGGCGCGCCGGGCCCGGCCACCAGCTCCGCGGAGGTGTGACGAGGAGGCAGCCATGGTGTCGCAGCGTCCCGGAGGTGCCGGCCGCTCCGTCGTGTCGAGCCTGTGCGGTGTCCTCGCCGTCGTGCTGCTGCCGGTCGCTCTCGTCGCCTTCTGGGCGTCGGTGCTGCTGACCCGCACCGACGTCTTCGTCGAGGAGCTGAAACCCGTCGTCAGCACGCCCCAGGTGCAGGAGGCGCTGACCGACGGCATCGTCGACGGCGTCCTCGGCGCCGTGCAGCTGCGACCCGCCGTCGAGCAGGCCCTCGAGGGACCGCTGCGCACGCAGGCCGCGACGGTCGTCGCGAGCCCGCAGGTGGCCGCGGCCTGGACGAGCGCGATCCGTGCCGTCCACACCCAGCTCCTCGCCGTCATGGAGGGCCGCGCCGACACACAGCTCGACGCCGACGGCCGGGTCGCCGTGCGGGTCGCGATCCCCGTCCCGGCGCTCACCTCGACGCTCGAGCGGTTCGGGGTCACCGACGCCGCCTCTCTCGCCCCGGTGGTGACGATCCCGCTCGTCAGGGCCGACGACCTCCGCACGGCCCAGCAGGTCTACCGGTTCGCCGACGCCGTGGGGCCGTGGGCGCCTGCCGCGGTGGCCGTCCTCGCGCTGCTCGCCGTCGCGCTCGCCCGGCGTCGGCGCGCGGTGGCCGCCGCCGTCGGTGCCGGCTGGGTCGTGCTCGCGCTCGGCCTCGCCCTCGGCGTCATGGTGGCGCGCGAGCCGCTCATGCGACGCGTGACCCCGCCCGTCGCGCGCACGATCGCCGACACCGCCTACGGCCTCGCGGCCCGCAACCTCTACGCCGAGATCGGCGTCGCGGTGGGTGCCGGCCTCGTCCTGCTGCTGCTCGCGGGCGTCAGCCGTGTGGTCGGGCGCCGTCGCGCCTCCCGGCCCGCCTGAGCGGTCGGACACCCAGGTCGAACACCCAGGTCGAACACCCAGATCGAACACCCGAGCGGCACCTCGGGAGCGGGCCCCGCCCCGGGCGGGTATGTCCTGCCCAGGCTCGCGACGTGGCGTGCCCCCAGTCAAGGAGTGGTCATGGGAATCGGACTCGGCATCTTCCTGCTCGTGGTCGGCGCCATCTTCTACTTCACGAACGTCGACAGCAGCGTGCTCGACCTCTCGCGCAGCACCGGCAACACGATCGGCCTCATCCTCATGCTGGGCGGCGCGCTCGCGATCGTGCTCGCGCTCGTCATGAACGCCCAGCGCACGCGCACGCAGCACACCACCGTGACCGAGCGCCGGGGCGCCCCGGACGTCGTGGAGCGCCGCGTCGAGCGTCACGTCGACGGGGACGGTGACGAGGTCGTCGAGCAGCGCGTCGAGCGGCGCGACGGCGCCCTCTGACGGCCCCGCGCCGCGCTGCCGGCCGACCCGAGCGCGGTGCGGCCGTAGGCGATCGGGTGGACGACGTCCTGAGCAGGCGAACTCACCTGCCCGGGCCGCCACCCGTGCTTCGATGGGTGGGTGAGCCAGACCCGCCCCCGGTCCCGCGCGTCCGACCCCGCACGTGCCGTGCCGGGTTCGGCGGAGGCGATCGCCGCCGCGACGCCCGAGGGGCGCGACCGCTGGGTCGACCTGCTCCGGGTCGGATCGCTCTTCGTCGTCGTCCTCGGGCACTGGCTCATGGTCGACATCACTCCCGACGGGCGCATCGCCAACGCCCTGGCCGAGGTCCCCGCGCTGCAGCCCCTCACCTGGCTGCTCCAGGTCATGCCGCTCTTCTTCCTCGTCGGTGGCGTGGCGCACGCGCACACCCTCGAGTCGCTCGAGCGCCGTCACCCCGTGGGCCGGGGCCGGTATGCCGCGTTCTTCCGGGCGCGCGCCCTGCGCCTGCTGCGCCCCACCCTCGCGTTCCTCGTCGTCTGGGCGGCGATCGGCGCCGCGGCCGACCTCACGGGACTGACCTCCCGGCCGGGCGACGCCGGCCGGATCGCCCGCGAGGCGCTCGTGCTCGTGCCGCAGCTGCTCTGGTTCGTCGGGATCTACCTCGGGGCGTGCGCCTTCGCCCCGCTGATGCGCGACCTGCACCGGCGCTGGGGTCTGGGCGTCGTCGCGGGGCTCGTCACGGCCGCCTGCCTCGTCGACCTGGTGCGGTTCGGGGGAGGCCCCGAGCTCGTCGGCAACCTCAACTTCGCCCTCGTGTGGCTCGCGCTGCACCAGCTCGGATTCGCCTGGCGCGACGACCTGCTCACGATCAGACGCGGATGGGGCATGGCGGTCGGCGGGTTCGCCGCCATGGGCCTGCTCGTCGGCCTCGGGCCCTACCCGGTCTCGATGGTCGGGCTGCCCGGTGAGGCCGTCTCGAACATGGCGCCGCCGACCGTCGCCCTGCTCGCCCAGGGTCTCGGCATCTGCGGCCTCGCCGTGCTGCTGCGCCCGCTCATGACGCGCGTGCTCGCGCGGCCGTCGGCCTGGCGCGCCGTGGTGGTGGCCGGACCGTTCGCCATGACGGCGTTCCTCTGGCACCTGACCGCGCTCCTGACGGTGCTGCTCGTGACGCGGGCCGTCGGGGTGTCGCAGCCGGCGACGGGCACCCTCGCGTGGTGGCTGACGCGGCCGCTGCTCTTCGCCGTGCTCGCGACCGTGACGGCCGTGCTCGTCGCGGTGTTCGTGCGGTTCGACCGCAGCCCGCGCCCGGCCGGCCCGTCGCGCCCGGCCGGCCCGTCGCGCGCGGCGCGCCCGCGGACCCCGGCGCGACCGTGGGCCGACCCGCTGGCTGCCGTGGCGGCCGCCGTGCTCTTCTTCGGCATCCTCGTCGTCTCGATCGTCGGGGTCGACGTGCTCGGCAACCGGCCCGTCTTCTTCCTCGTCGCCGACGTCACCCCGCTCGTCGGCTTCGCCGTGCTCGGGCTCGGCCTGGTCCTGCTGCGGGCGACCCGACCTCAGGGAGACGCCCAGGCCCGGTGACCTCGGGTGCTGACGTCGGCTGGTGCGCTCCGGCGCCGAAACTCGTTGGTGCTCCGCGGATCCGGCCCCCTACCGTCGAGGCATGGAGACGATCCTCGTCGACGTCCACGACGACGCCGTGTGCGCCCGCGCCCACGAGGTGCTCTGCGCCAGCAAGGGCCACGAGCGACCGTGGAACGAGCCGCCCTCACTGGCCGAGACGGTCGTCGAGTGGCGGCACGTCGACGCGGCCGAGCCGATGGAGATGTGGGCCGCGGTCGACGAGGGGCAGGCCGTCGGCATCGCGACGCTGTGGCTGCCGATGGAGGACAACACGACGATGGCCTGGGTCGACGTCGCGGTCGACCCGGCCCACCGGGGTCGCGGGGCCGGCTCGGCCCTCGTCGAGCGCCTCATGGCGCGGGTCCGCGAGGAGGACCGCTCGACGGTGATCGTCGACTTCCTCGTGCCGCCCGACTCCGACGGCCACCCCTCGCGGCGGTTCGCCGAGGCGCACGGCTTCTCGCTCAACAACACCGAGATCATGCGCCACCTCGAGCTGCCGGTGCCGGACGACGTGCTCGACCGGCACGCCGAGCGGGCCCGCGAGAGGTGCGAGGCGGCATACGTGCTCGAGACCCACGTGGGCGGCGTGCCGACCGCGCTGCGGCCCTCGCTGTGCGCCCTCATGAACCAGCTGGCGGTCGACGCGCCCACGGGCGACATCGACTTCGAGGAGGAGTCGCTGACGCCGGCGCGCTACGAGGAGCACCTCGAGGTGTTCCGGGCGCAGGGGCGGGTGCGGCTGACGACCGTGGCCGTGCACCGGACGAGCGGGGAGGTCGTCGCCTACACGGATCTCGTGCTGCCGTCGGGCGCGCCCGGAACGGCTTGGCAGTGGGGCACGCTCGTGCACCGCGACCACCGGGGCCACCGCCTCGGCATGGCCGTCAAGCTCGAGAATTTGCGGCGCCTGCAGCGCGACCACCCGGGGCGCCGGCGCGTCGTGACCGGCAACGACGACACGAACGCGTGGATGGTCTCGATCAACGAGGAGCTCGGCTTCCGCGTCGTCGAGCTCAGCCCCTCCTACCAGCGCACCCTCTGACGACCCGCCGGCCCGGCAACACACCGAGAAAGACGCAACCCACCGGCAACGGATGCCGGTGGGTTGCGTCTTTCTCGGTGTGTTGCCCGGGACCGGGTCAGAAGGCCGACTCGGGCACGTCCATGAGGTCGTTGTCTGTGGCCTCGGCGATGGCGCGCTCGGCGGCGAGCTTGGGCAGCACGTTCTTGGCGTAGAACGAGGCGGCCGCCACCTTGCCGCGGTAGAAGTCGGCATCCTTGCCGGAGGCGCCGCCGTCGAGCGCCGCCTGGGCGACCTCCGCCTGGCGCAGCAGGAGCCAGCCGACGACGAGGTCACCGGCGGCGAGCAGCAGGCGCGTGGTGTTCTGGCCGACCTTGTAGAGGTTGGCCGCGTCGCCGCCCATGCGGGGGTCGCTCTTGACGAGGTCGCCGATCATGTGGCCGACGATGCCCTGCACGTCCTCGACCGCCCGGCCGAGCAGCTCGCGCTCGGTGTCGAGCGAGCCGCCGAGGTTCTTGGCGAACTCCTGCATCTGCCCGGCCACGTGCTGCAGGGCCTGGCCCTTGTCGCGCACGATCTTGCGGAAGAAGAAGTCGAGCCCCTGGATGGCGGTCGTGCCCTCGTAGAGCGTGTCGATCTTCGCGTCGCGGACGTACTGCTCGATCGGGTAGTCCTGCAGGAAGCCGGAGCCGCCGAACGTCTGCAGCGACTCGGTGCCGAGCAGCACCCACGCGCGCTCGGACCCGAGCCCCTTGACGAGCGGGAGCATGAGGTCGCTGAGGCGGTTGGCGAGCTCGGCGTCCGAGCCGCGCTCGAGCGCGACCGTGGGGTTGCCGGCCTGGGCCTGGTTGACGGTGTCCTGCTGGCTCGCGGTGTAGAGCACGAGCGCGCGCAGGCCCTCGGCATACGCCTTCTGGAGCATGAGCGAGCGGCGGACGTCGGGGTGGTGGGTGATCGTCACGCGCGGGGCCGACTTGTCGGTCATCTGCGTGAGGTCGGCGCCCTGGACGCGCTCCTTGGCGTACTCGAGCGCGTTGAGGTAGCCGGTCGAGAGGGTCGCGATCGCCTTGGTGCCGACGAACATCCGCGCGTTCTCGATGACCTTGAACATCTGCGCGATGCCGTCGTGGACGTCGCCGAGGAGGGTGCCGACGGCGGGCTCGTGCTCGCCGAAGGTCACCTCGCACGTCGTGCTGACCTTGAGCCCCATCTTGTGCTCGACGTTCGTCACGTGGGCGCCGTTGCGCTCGCCGAGATCACCGGTCTCGAGGTCGACGTGGAACTTCGGCACGATGAAGAGGCTGAGGCCCTTCGTGCCGGGGCCGGCGCCCTCGGGGCGGGCGAGCACGAAGTGCACGACGTTGTCGACGAGGTCGCTCTCGGCCGAGGTGATGAAGCGCTTGACGCCCGTGATGTGCCACGTGCCGTCGGGCTGCTGCACGGCCTTGGTGCGCCCGGCGCCGACGTCGCTGCCGGCGTCCGGCTCGGTCAGCACCATCGTGGTGTGCCAGGCCTTGTCGACGATGTGCTTGGCCAGCTTCTTCTGGTCGTCGGTGCCGAGGTGGAAGAGCAGGTTGGCGAAGGAGTAGCTCGCCGTGAACATGTGCACGGCCGGGTTGGCGCCACAGACCATCTCGGCGACCGACCAGCGCAGCGAGGCCGGCACGACCATGCCGCCGAGCTCGGCCGGCACGTCGAGGTTGCCCCAGTCGCCGTCGACGTAGGCGCGGAACGAGCGGTGGAACGACGGCGGCATCGTCACCGTCTGCGTGGCCGCGTCGTAGACCGGCGGGTTGCGGTCGCTGTCGAGCAGGCTGTCGGCCAGCTCGTGCTCGGCGAGGCGCGAGACCTCGGCGAGGATGTCCTTGGCGGCGTCGACGTCGACGTCGGCGTAGATCCCCCGGCCCAGCACCTCCTGCCGGCCCAGCACCTCGAAGAGGTTGAACTCGAGGTCGCGCACGTTGCTCTTGTAGTGGCCCATGGGGACCCTCCGCGTTCTGTGTCTCGTCGTGCGTCCGCGCGTTCCGGCCGCGGGCGCGTCACGTTACTGGCCGGTCACTTCCATGATGCTACTGGCCGGTAACGAAGGCAAGGCGATGAGGTCACGAATGCGCGTCGAGCCCGGTGACGCCGCGCGGGCGGGAGTGGGGGCGCCCCGGGGACGGCAGAAGGGCCCGGTCGTGGTGACCGGGCCCTTCTGCATCTGGAGTACTGCATCTGGAGCAGGCGGCACGAATTGCACGTACGTCTTCCCCCTGGAAGAGGGCTGTTCTGCTACTGAACTACGCCTGCGAGGCGTCGCCTACCGTAGCAACACCGGGGCATCCAGGTCCAAAACCGACGCGCCCAGGTGCCTGACACGGCCGTCGCGCAGGCGCCGCGGGGCGGAGCCCGGTCCACCGCTCTACCCCGTCGGGGTCCGGGAGACGGCCCGAAACCGTGGCACTGTCTGTCGACGGGGGTCGGTCCACTACCCCATTCGTTGGGCAACTGTTGCCAAGATCTGTCATTTCGCGACCTTCCCGTGACCAATCTGTCACCGTCTGTGGGATGGTCATCGCCCCGGGCACCCCCGGGTGGCCCACCGGACGCCGAATCCTGTCCACCGGTGGGGCAGCCCCTGCAACACGTACGGACAGGAGTGGGGGACCCACTTCCGGGCCGGTTCGCCGGTCCTCGGGGTGAAGCCGCATCTGCGGCCGGGCATCTTCCGCCCGAACCCGACAGCTCACCTCACAGGCGTGGGAAGGACTTCACCATGCCCATTTCTGCCCTCGCTCGTCGGATCCCCTGGCAGTCCCTGACGGTCACGCCCCTGCTCGCAGCGGCCCTGGTGCTCGGGACGGGTGGCGCGCCGACGTCGTCGGTCGCGGACCGGGGAGCGCCGCAGGCGGCCGCCCAGGCCGCCGAGGCCTCGGGTCCGGTCACCATCGACGCCGCACCGGTGGCCTACGTGAGCCCGGCCGTGCGTGCCGCCCGAGGACGCACCGCGGTCAAGGTCGCCGCCGCCCAGCAAGGCGACCCCTACCGCTACGGTGCCGCCGGCCCGACCGCGTTCGACTGCTCCGGCCTCATCTACTACACCTACCGCACCCGCCTCGGCGTCGGCGTCCCCCGCACCGCCAACGCCCAGCGCCTCGCGGCCGTGCGCATCGGCAAGTCGAACCTGCAGCAGGGCGACCTCATCTTCTTCATGTCGGGCGGCCGGGCCTACCACGTCGGCATCTACGCCGGCAGCGGCAAGGTGTGGCACTCGCCGAAGCCGGGTCAGCGCGTGCAGCTCTCGAAGATCTGGACGACGAGCTGGGTCGCGGGCCGGATGGCCTGACGGTCGGCGCCGCGGCGGGGCTCCCGGGCCGTGCCGCGGCGCTGTCCCGACGGTCGTGCAGGGGCGTCGCCGGCGTGACGCGGCGGTCTCGCCCGAGGTGAGTCGGAGCGAGCGACGGGAATCGAACCCGCGTATCCAGCTTGGGAAGCTGGCGCTCTACCATTGAGCTACGCTCGCACGGGCCGCCGGAGGATGCCCGCAAGGGACCTGCACGGTGGCACGCGGCGTCAGTGTAGCCGACGCCCGGCCGATGCAATGACCGCGACCCCAGGGGCCGACACCTTCATGGACCACGCCAAGCAGACCGCCTTCGTCGAGCACGTCCGGGGACGCGGTGGCGCGAGCGCCCAGGTCGCCGTCACGCTCGAGCAGTTCTTCGACGGGAACGACTGCGAGTGGTGCATCGCGCCGAACCGACCCGAGGACGTGCCCCTCGAGGTGGTGCGCCGGGTGCTCTTCGACCTCCGCTCGCACCCGGAGGTGCACGACGTGCGCATCGAGCTCGACGTCCTGGAGTTCGACACCTTCCCCGACGACGAGTGGCCGTATGCCAGTGGCGCGGCCGTCGTTACGACGCTGCTTCCCGAGGAGGTCGACAGCCTGACGATCGAGGCCGACACCGAGAGCAGCGGGGGACCGGCAGCGGGGGCCGACTGGCTCGTCGACGCCCCGGGCGTGCCGACGGGGCACCACTACGTCGGGGTGTGGTGGGACTGATGCGGGCGGAGCAGCTGACCGACGCGCTCTGCTACCACGGCGAGGGACCGGTCTGGGCGGATGCGTGGGGCGGGCTCCGGTGGGTCGACATGCTCGCCGGCGACGTGCTGACGTTGCGGGCCGACGGCTCGGTGGACCGCCTGCACGTGGGCGACGTCGCGGCGTTCGTGCGACCGCGCACCGCCGGGGGCTGGGTCGTGGCCACCGAGCGCGGGCTCGCCCGCGCGGACGAGGCGGACGCGCTGCCGACGCCGTGGTTCGACCTCTGGGACGACCCGTCGGTGCGGATGAACGAGGGCGGTGTCGACGGCGAGGGCCGCCTGTGGGCCGGCACGATGGGGTACGACCGCGTGCCCGGCAGCGCGCGGCTCTTCCGGGTGGACGCCGACGGTGGCGTCACCACGGTGCTGCCGGGCGTGACGATCTCGAACGGCATCGACTTCTCGCCCGACGGACGACTCGCCTACTACGACGACACCCCGACCGGGCGCACCGACGTCTTCGACGTCGTCGACGGCGAGCTGGTCGACCGGCGGCCGTTCGTCACGCACGACGTGGGCCACCCCGACGGGTTGACCGTCGACGCCGCCGGCAACGTGTGGGTCGCGCTCAACGGGGCCGGGCGGGTGCGCTGCCACGCCCCCGACGGCGAGGTCGTCGACGAGGTCGAGCTGCCGGTGCGGCTCGTGACCGCGTGCACGCTCGGTGGCCCCGACGGCCGCGACCTGTTCGTCACGACCTCGCGGGAGGACCTCGACGACCCGGAGCCGGCGGCCGGCGCCCTCTTCCGCGCCCGCGTCGCCGTGCCCGGGGTGCCGGTGCGCGCCTTCGCCGGCTGAGGCGGGCGACGCGCAGGCGAGTCCGGCGAGTCCGGCGAGTCCGGCGAGAGGGTGCGGGTGGTCCGGCGCCGACGGCGCCCTCAGCCGGGGTGGATCGATCCCGAGGACGGCGCGTAGGCGAACCAGCCGGGCACACGGGACGCCCGCCCGGGACGCCCGAACGGCGCCCCGTCGTCCGGGCCCCCGCCGTCGACGTCGTCCCCGTCGGCCCGCACGCCGAGCAGGCTCCGGGTCAGGCGCTGCGCGTCGGAGAGCAGGCCGTCGAGCGCCAGGCCGAGGTGGTCGTCAGCCGGTGGCTCGTCGGCGAGCGCTGCCGCCAGCACGGCCCGGCGCACCAGCTCCTTGGCGAAGGACGCCGTCGTGCCCTCGGCGCGGGCGGCGGCCGCGGACATCGCCTCGTCGCCGAAGAGGTGGCCACCGTAGAGGCGGAGCAGCTCGAGCCGGCCGTCGGCATCCGGGAGCGGCACCTCCGCGGCGAGGTCGACCCGGCCGGGGCGCTGGGACAGGGCCACCTCGAGGTCCTCGACGCGGTTGGTCGTGAGCACGAAGGCAACGTCGGCGTCCGAGTCGAGGCCGTCGAGGGCGTCGAGCACCTCGAAGAGGAGCGGCGAGCTGCCCATCCCGATCGACCGGTCCTCCGCGACGAGGTCGCAGTCCTCGAGCACGACGATCGCCGGCTGGTGCGCTCGGGCCACCTTGGCGGCGGCGTGGATGTGCATGAGCGCGCCCCCGCTCAGCAGCACGGCGGTCGTGCCGGGCGTCGCCGACAGCAGGTGGCGCACCGTGTGCGTCTTGCCCGTCCCCGGGGGGCCGTAGAGCAGCACGCCGCGCTTGAGGTGCTGCCCGTGGGCGAGCAGGCGCTCGCGCTGCTCACCCATCCCGATGACGTGGTGCACGACGCGCTCGAGCACCCCCGCGGGCAGGACGACCGACTCCGCGGCGACCCGGGGCCGCTCGAGGAAGGTGAGCCCGGCCATGCCCCGGCCGTAGGGGTCGGCGCCGAACGTCAGCACCTGGCCGCGCAGCACGCTGCGGGCGTCCATGAGCTCCTGGACCCGGCTGATCAGCGCGTCGGCGACTTCGCGGTCGACGGCCAGCACCTCGACCGCGCCGGTCTCCCGACCGAACTGCGGGTTCGCGCCCTGCTGGCGCACCGCGACGGGGACGCCGTCGAGGCGGAAGAGGCGCAGACCCGAGGTGACGACCTGCCGCCGGTCGTCGGGGCCCGGGCCGGTCGGCATCCGGTCGTAGTCGACCTGGCCCACGAGCGAGCCGAAACCGTGCCGCTCGTGGACGAGGTCGCCGAGCGTCATGTGGTGCCGGGCGTCGCCGGCGATCCCGATGACCTCGGCACCGGGGTCGACCGCGCTCACCTCCGCGAGGGCGATGTCGGCGTCGACGAGCCGGTGCAGCGGGACGGGGAACCCGACGACGGCGAGCCGGTGCGGCTCGGTGCCGAGGTGGCGGGTCAGGGCGTCGACGAGCAGGGGACCGCCGTCGTGCGCGGGCATCTCGTCGATGAGCCGCCGCACGAGCGTGCGGAAGTCGGTGAGGAGGCCGCTTGCGCCGCCCGTGCTGCCGTCCGTCGTCGGATCCATGGAGCGACCATAGGGCGGCGCGGCGACATCCGGCGGGCAAGCGGCCGGGGCTCTTCGCCGACGCTCGTTATAGCCTCGTCCCGTGCTGCTCTCCGACAAGGACATCCGGGCCGAGATCGCCGCCGAGCGGGTCGTGCTGGAGCCGTGGGACCCCGCCATGGTCCAGCCGTCGAGCGTCGACGTCCGCCTCGACAAGTTCTTCCGGCTCTTCGACAACCACAAGTACCCCTACATCGACCCGGCCGCCGAGCAGCCCGACCTCACGCGGCTCGTCGAGGTGGGTCCGGAGGAGGACGGCTTCGTGCTCCACCCGGGTGAGTTCGTCCTCGGCTCGACGCTCGAGGCGGTCACCCTCCCCGACGACCTCGCCGCCCGCGTCGAGGGCAAGAGCTCGCTCGGTCGGCTCGGGCTGCTCACCCACGCGACGGCCGGCTTCGTCGACCCCGGCTTCTCGGGGCACGTGACCCTCGAGCTGTCCAACGTCGCGACGCTGCCGATCATGCTCTACCCGGGCATGAAGATCGGCCAGCTCTGCTTCTTCCGCCTCAGCTCTCCGGCCGAGAACCCTTACGGCTCAGCGGCATACGGCTCGCACTACCAGGGGCAGCGGGGACCGACGGCCAGTCGGTCGTTCGCGAACTTCCACCGCACCCCGGTGTGAGCGCGCTGCACACGGCACCGGAGACCGACGTGGACCGGACGCCGGTCGCCTCCCTGGTGTGGGACGCCGAGCCGGCCGCGGCCGCCGCGGTCGTCCTCGTCATGCACGGGGGCGCCGTCGAGGGCCACGAGCCGAACCGGCCGTGGTCGCACAACGTCGCCCGGCTCGTCCCCTTCGCCCGCGCGCTCAAGCGGGTGCCGGGGCCGCTGGCGGTCGCCCGGCTGCGCTTCCGCGTGCGGGGGTGGAACGGCGACGCGATGCCCGTCGAGGACGCCCGGTGGGCGCTGGGACAGGTGCGGGCGGCATACCCCGGCGTGCCCATCGCCCTCGTGGGGCACTCGATGGGCGGGCGCGTGGCGATGCACGTCGGCGACGAGGCCGACGTGCGTCTCGTCGTCGGGCTCGCGCCGTGGGTCGAGCCCGGGGACCCGCGGCCCGGCGCCGGCCGGCGCACCGTGCTCGTCCACGGCGACCGGGACGTCATCTGCTCGCTCGCGCGCACCCGCGAGGCGGTCGAGGCCATGCAGCGCGAGGGCCTCGACGCCTCCCTCGTGCGTGTCGCCCGCGCCGACCACGCGATGCTCGTGCGTGCCCGGCTCTGGACGGCGCTCGTGACCGAGGTGGTGGCGGCGACCTTCGCGCGCGAGCTCGGCGGCTCGGGCGAACCCCGTTCGGGACCCGTCGGCGCCGTGGTCGCACAGGTCGTGCACGGCGGGGGCGCCACGATCGACATCTGACCGTGAGGTCGGGGGCGTCTGCGGTGTGGGCCCGGGCGGGTACGTTGATGGACATGATCCGCTTCGAGGGCGTGACCAAGCGCTACGGCGACCCGTCCGACTCCGACCCGGGGCGGGGATCGGTCGCTGTGGACGACCTCACGCTCGAGGCGCCGACCGGGCGCATCACGGTGCTCGTCGGCCCGTCCGGCTGCGGCAAGACGACGACGTTGCGCATGGTCAACCGGATGATCACCCCGACCGCGGGCACCATCTCCATCGACGGTCGCGACACCGCCTCCTTCGACGTGGCCGAGCTGCGCCGCGGCATCGGCTACGTCATCCAGCACGCCGGTCTCTTCCCGCACCGCACGGTGCTCGACAACGTCACCACGGTGCCCCGCCTGCTCGGCACCGACCGCCGCACCGCGCGCTCACGTGCCATGGAGCTCATCGAACGGGTGGGCCTCGACCCCGCCCTCGCGCGGCGCTACCCCGCCCAGCTCTCCGGAGGCCAGCAGCAGCGCGTGGGCGTCGCCCGCGCGCTGGCGGCCGACCCGCCCGTCATGCTCATGGACGAGCCGTTCTCGGCCGTCGACCCCGTGGTGCGCGAGCAGCTGCAGAACGAGTTCCTGCGGCTGCAGTCCGAGCTCGGCAAGACGATCCTTTTCGTCACCCACGACATCGACGAGGCGGTCAAGCTCGGCGACCAGGTGGCCGTGCTCCGCGTCGGCGGCGTGCTGGCCCAGCTCGACTCGCCGGCCAAGCTGCTCGCCGACCCGGTCGACGACTTCGTCGCCGGCTTCGTCGGTCGCGACCGCGGCTACCGGGCGCTGTCGTTCGCCGCGGCCCCCGAGCTGACCCTCACCGACGAGCCGACGGTGCGCCTCGGCGCGACGGCCGCCGAGGTGCAGGCGGTCGGCGGCGTCTGGGTGCTCTGCGTCGGCGACGCCGAGGAGCCCCTCGGGTGGGTGCGCGCGGCCGCCGTCGAGCGCGAGGTGACCCGTGAGCTGCTCCACCGGGGCGGCACCGTCGCGGCCACGAACGGGTCGCTGCGCGAGCTGCTCGACGCGTCGCTGTCCTCGCCGAGCGGCCGCGGCGTCGTCGCGGACGCCGACGGCCGGCTCGTCGGCACGATCCGGGCCGCCGACGTCGTGCCCGTCATCGAGGCCCGCCGCGACCGGGCCCCGGCCGAGGGGGCGACCGCGCGGTGACCTGGGCCCTCGACCACCTCGGCGACATCCTCATGCGCGCCGGGCAGCACGCCTGGCTCGCGGGGCTGCCGCTCGTGCTCGGGCTCGTCCTGGCCGTGCCGCTCGGGTGGCTCGCGAGCCGCCAGCCGCGACTGCGCACCGTGCTCCTGACGACGACGGGGCTGCTCTACACGATCCCCTCGCTCGCCCTCTTCATCCTGCTTCCACCGCTGCTCGGCACGAGCATCCTCGACTCGGTCAACGTCATCGTCGCCATGACGGTCTACACCGTGGCGCTGCTGACCCGCACGGTCGCCGACGGCCTCTCCTCGGTCGACGGCTCGACCCGCCAGGCCGCCATCGCCATGGGCTACGGGCCGGTGGCCCGCTTCCGCAGCGTCGACCTCCCGCTCGCGGTGCCGGTCATCGCTGCCGGCCTGCGCGTGGCGGCGGTGAGCAACGTCAGCATCGTCAGCGTCGCCTCGCTCATCGGGGTCTCGCAGCTCGGCTACTTCCTCACCGACGGCTACGCCCGCACCTTCCCGACCGAGGTCTGGGTGGGCATCATCGCCTGCCTGGTGCTCGCCCTCCTCTTCGACCTGCTCATCCAGCTCGCCTCGCGGCTGCTGACGCCCTGGACCCGGGCGGTGGCCGCATGACGTTCGACAGGATCTGGGGCTGGTTCACCGACCCCGCCAACTGGCAGGGCGCCGACGGCGTGCCCAACCGCGTGCTCGAGCACCTGCTCTACACGGGGATCACCCTCGTGATCGCCCTCGTCATCGCGGTGCCGCTCGGCGCGTGGGTCGGGCACAGCGGCCGCATGCGGTGGCTCGTCACCGGTGCCAACGCGGCACGCGCCGTGCCGTCGCTCGGGCTGCTCTTCGCCGTCTCGATGATCGTCGGCCCGCTCATCACCAGCGACCTCGCCTTCGTCATCCCCAGCATCGCCGTGCTCGTGCTCCTCGCCGTGCCGCCGCTCCTCTCGGGCACGTATGCCGGCATCGAGAGCGTCGACCCGGCCGCCCGCGACGCGGCCCGGGGGATGGGCATGACGGGGTGGCAGGTGCTGACCCGGGTCGAGGCGCCGTGCGCGCTCCCGCTCTTCCTCAGCGGCCTGCGCAGCGCCGCGCTCCAGGTCATCGCGACGGCGACCATCGCCGCCTCGGTGAGCCTGGGTGGGCTCGGCCGCTACCTCATCGACGGACTCGCCTCCCGCGACTACCTCCAGATGCTCTGCGGCTCGATCCTCGTCGCCGTCCTCGCCCTCGTGGCCGACGGCGCCCTGGCCCTGCTCGAGACGCGCGCCGTCTCCCCGGGAATCTCCGGGCGAGGCGCGCGCGTTGCCCGAGCACGCCACCACACGCCCCCCGGTTCGGACACCCGGTCCGACCCCGACCCCGACGGCGAGCACCACGACGACCCCGACCCGCGGCGTGCCGCGCTGGTCGGCTCCGGTGGCGCCGTCCCCGACGAGGCGCCCGCCTCGGCGGGCACCCCATCCGAAAGGGACCGAACATGACACGCACCCGCTTCCTGGCCGCGGGCCTGCTCCTCGCCGCCGCCGTCCCCCTCGCGGCGTGCGGGGGTGGCAGCGACCCGCTCGCCCCCGCCACCGGCGCCGGCGGCGGCTCGACCGGCGGGTCGACGGGCGGCTCCGCCGCGGGCTCGGTCAAGATCGGCTCGGCCGACTTCCCCGAGTCGGCCCTGCTCGGTGAGATCTACGCCCAGGCCCTCGAGGCAAAGGGCTCGACGGTCGCGCGCCAGTTCAACATCGGCAGCCGCGAGACCTACCTCAAGGCGATCAGCGGCGGCGAGGTCGACGTGCTGCCCGAGTACACCGGCTCCCTGCTGACGTACTACGACAAGGCCTCCACCGTCACGCAGCCCGACGAGGTCTACGCGGCACTCCAGAAGGCCGTGCCCCAGGGCCTGACGGTGCTCGACAAGTCGGTGGCCGAGGACAAGGACTCCATCGCCGTCACCAAGGAGACCGCGTCGCAGTGGTCGCTCAAGGCGATCCCCGACCTCGCCGCGCACCAGAGCGAGCTCACCCTCGGGGCGCCCCCGGAGTTCAAGACGCGACAGCGCGGCCTCGTCGGCCTCAAGTCGGTCTACAACGTCGTGCCCTCGCAGTTCCGCCCGCTGCAGAGCCAGGCGACGGTCGAGGCCCTCAAGAACGGCCAGATCAAGGCCGCGAACATCTTCACGACCGACCCGTCGATCGCGGCCAACGGCTTCGTCGTCCTCGACGACCCGCAGAGCCTCTTCGGCTCCGACAACGTCGTGCCGCTCGTCCGGTCCGACAAGGCCGACGCGCTCAAGGCGACCCTCAACGCGGTGTCGGCCAAGCTCGACACGACGTCCCTGGCCGACATGGTCAAGCAGGTCGTCGTCGACAAGAAGGACGCCAGCGAGGTCGCCAAGACCTGGCTCGCGAGCAGCGGCCTGGCCTGAGCCGCCGACCGCCCGCCTGCAGCGGAGCCCCCGTCCCGATGGGCGGGGGCTCCGTCGCGTCCGGGAATGCCGGCGTCCCGAGAACGGTTCTCATCAGTGTCGCGCATCGTGCGCGATCCCAGACCCGAGGAGCATGCATGGCCAAGCGCACCGACCTGCGACCCGTCGTCACCCTGCAGTCGACCGCCGGCACCGGTTTCCGCTACGTGACCACCAAGAACCGCCGCACCCAGCCCGACCGGCTCGTGCTGCGCAAGTTCGACCCGGTGGCCGGGGAGCACGTCGACTTCCGCGAGACCCGCTGACGCGACGGCGTCCCGACCGGCCCGTCACTCTGCACGCAGAGGGTGGCGGGCCGGTTCGCGTGGTCAGCCGATCAGGGTGAAGGCGTCGACGTCGACCTTCGGCCGCGTCGCGGTCGCGTCGACGACCACCTTGATCGTGTGGGTGCCCGGCGTGGGCCAGTAGTAGGAGACCACCACCGACCGCGGGAGCGTGCTCGCCGCGTAGAGGTCGACCGTGCTGCGCAGCGTGCCGTCGAGGTAGACCCGCGCCTGACCCCGAGTCGTGGCTCGCGTGCCGATCCAGGCCACCGAGCTCCCCGTGAAGGTGAACGACGCGGAGGCGTTGCGCGTGCCGGACACGTCGACGAAGCCGCCCGAGCCGGAGGCGTAGGCCGCCCGCAGCCAGCCCGCGCTGTAGGTGACGAACGACGAGTTCTCCTGGAAGACCGCCACGCGGAACACCGGCGAGTAGCGGTACGGGCTCCAGTTGCCGGCGCGGTCCTGCGCCGCCACGGCGATCCGGTACGTGCTGCCGGGCGTCAGCAGCCACTGCTTGCTCGTCGCCGTCGCGCTCGACAGCGCCTGGGGCACCCAGGCGCCCCCGTTGGTGCTGACGTAGACCTTGTACGCCGCGATGCCGCCGGCGTCGGTCGCCGACCAGGCCCCGGTGACGTTGACGGTCGTGCCGAGCTGGGTGCCGAAGGACGTGTAGTAGCGCGGGGCGGCCACGGTGGGCGGCGTGGTGTCGCCCGCCGTGCCGAGGGCCGCGATGGCGGAACGGAGGTTGGGCAGCGGGCCGATGGAGCCCGACAGCCCTGCGGTCTGCGGCGTGCCCGTCGCCTGCAGGCGGGCGCGCACGTCCTGCGGGGTGAGCAGCAGGCCGCGCGACTTCGCGACGCTCGAGAGCGCGGCGGCTGCGCTGGCGACGATCGGCGAGGCGCTCGAGGTGCCACCGAAGGTGGCGGTGTACCAGGCGTTCGACCCGCCGTCGAAGAGGTCGCCGTAGCCGGTCGTCGTGACGCACTCGCCCCAGCCCTGCAGGTTCACCCGGCGGCCGTAGTTCGAGAAGTCGAGCCGGGTGCGGGCCCCGTGGCATCCCGGGGCGCCACCGGCCCCGACGATGATCGCGCCGGAGTCGGCCTTGCCCTGGGGGAAGGTCGTGCCGTAGATCGAGGAGTCGAGGTTCTGCCACCCGTTGCCCGCCGCCTCGACGACGATGATCCCCCGGGAGGTCGCGTTGCGCACCGCGTCGTAGACCGAGGGGATCCACTCGAGCGCGACGCACCCGACCTGGTTGGCGTCGCAGCCGTTGGGGCCACCGGTCTGCTGCTCGATGAGCATGACGTCGCCGGGGCGCAGCACCGACGTCGCGACCGCGATGGCGCTGGCCGGGGTGTACCCGGCCGTGCTCGAGGCGTTGGTGACCTGCATCGTCGCGGCCGGCACGAGCCCGGTCACGCCGAAGGCGTTGGAGTCACCGACGATCTCGCCCACGACCGCGGTGCCGTGGTCCTTCGAGTGCAGCCCCATCGACCCGGCGAAGGGGTCGACGGCGGTGCCGTTGGGGTAGAACGACGTGCGCAGCTTCGTCAGGTCCTCGTGCGTGCCGTTCCACGAGTACTCGATGTCGTGCACCCGGACGTTGCCGCCGGTGCCCCCGGCGACGGTCCACGCGTAGTTGGCGTCGATGCCCGACAGGGACGCCGGCGAGTGGTAGCCCTGGCGGGATCGGTAGTCGGGGGTGACGGGCGGTCGGACGGGGAGGGGAGCGGCATACGCGATCTCGACGACGTCGAGGGCGTTGAGGGCGTCGATCGTGGCCGCGACGTCGGTGCCGGGGCGCAGCGTGACGCGGTGCCAGAGGTTGAGGTCGGACTGGGCTGCCCTCGCGGTGCCCGCGCTGCGGGCCGCGGCGGCGTCGAGGTCGGCCGCGCTGCTGGCCATGAGCCGCCGGATCGTCGCGCCGCGCGGGCCGAGCACGGCGCGCACCTTGGCGACGTCGGACGCGTTGGCCGCCGGCCCGCGGCGCTCCAGGCCGGCGGGAAGTCGCGACGGCGCGAGCCCGACGAGTGCGCCGCCGAGCAGGCGCAGCCCCGAGCCCTCCCGGAACTTGACCTCGATCTCGGTGCGCGAGCTGCCGGGTGGGACCGTCGCGTGCGCCGGCTTGGGCGTGCGCGTCGTCCCGGCCGCACCGGGTGGCGCGGGTGGGGGCGGTGGGGCGGGCGACGTGGGCGCCACCGCGCTCGCGGGCGACGAGGGGCCGCCCGATCCCGGTGGTGACGCGAGCGACGGCGCCACGCCGACCGCGAGGAGGGCGGCGACGGCCGAGGCGGTGAGGCCGGCACGGGTGAGGCGGCGGCGGCGGGCGTGGGTGCGTACCGGTATTGACATGTGACCCCCATCGGCGAAGACCCTGCGTTGGCAGTATCCCGACCCGGGGAGGTCGGTGTACGGCGAACGCGGATAGTGCGATCACCATGGGGCACAGGCGAACTCGCCCATGTCGTGCGGTGCACGACATAAGGGCACAAGCCGGCGGCGTCAGACCAGGGGAACCCGGGCGGTGCTCGAGGCGGTGGGCGCGTGGTCGGCGTCGACACGCCTTCCGGCGGCGGGTTGCGGCACGGGTGCGGGGGTCAGCGAGTCGAACGTCGCCACGACGTCGATGCCGTCGCGCAGCAGGGCGACGAGCCGGTCCTCGGTGTCGTCGACGCAGGCCCGGGAGATGCCGTCGACGGCGAGGGCGACGACCTTGGCCGCGTGCGCGGGCCGGGAGGCCATCGCGTTGAAGCCGGTGCGGGCGAGGTGCACCCGCGCCCAGCGCTCGGCGGCCGGGGCCGTCGCGAGGGCGGCCCGCGAGGCGTCGGAGAGCTGGCCGGCGGCGCGACCGTCCTGCTCGGCTAGCACGCCTTCGGCGTTGAGGATCGCGAGCGCCATGACGTTCTGGCGCTCCTCGGCACAGATGGGCAGCGCGGCGCGCGCGGCCGTGAGCACGAGCGCGGTGCCGACGCGGCGGTCGTCCGGGTGCAGCCCGACGACCTCCGGGATCATCGTCACGAGGCGCTGGCGCTGGGTGTCGTCGAGCAGGTCGTTGACGCAGCGGGCCATCGTCGCGAGCACGGGGTGCGTGCACGCGGGGTGGTCGCTCCAGCGCTCACCGGCGAGGAAGGATGCCATCTCCATGAAGCAGGCGCCCTTGCGCGCGCTCCGGTGCCGGCCTCGCGACAGGACCGGCACACCGTCGGGCACGAAGGGGGCTCGTCGTGACATCGTCGCTCCTCGGACTTTCCCTCGGGAACCAGTGGGCGGGGTCCCTTCATGGTGCGCCTCATCGCCGCACTTGACCACCCCTTCGTCCAACCCCGTCCACCGCCGGCCCGTCCGTGTGCACAATCAGCACATGCCTGATCAGCACATGCCTGCTGACGCCGAGAGCGCCGGGGTCCGTGCCCACGTGGCCGACTCGTGGCTGCGGTCGGCCGCGGCGGGCGTGCAGGTCGACGCCGTCGACGCCCCGATCACGCTGCCCCCGGACGCCCTGCGCGACCACCGCGAGGCGCACCCGCTCGCCCGGGTCTTTCCGCTCCTCGACGACGTGCTCGGCCAGGCGGCCCGCGACTGCGACGCGGTGATGGCGGTCTCGGACGCGGCCGGTCAGCTGCTCTGGGTCTGCGGCACCCCGAGCGTCCTGCGCCGCGCGGAGGCCATCGGCTTCGTCGAGGGCAGCAACTGGGACGAGCGGCTCGCGGGGACCAACGCGCCCGGCATGGCCCTGCGGCTCGACCGCTCGGTCAACGTCGTGGGCGCCGAGCACTTCCGCCGGTCGGTGCAGCGGTGGAGCTGCGCCGCGACGACGATCCACGACCCCACCGACCACAGCGTGCTCGGCGTGCTCGACATCACCGGAGGCGACGACATCGTCGTGCCGCAGACGACGGCGATGGTGCGGGCGGCCGCGCGGATGGCCGAGTCGGAGCTGGCTCGTGAGCTACTCGTCCGGAGCCGCTCGAAGCCGGCGCCACCACCGTCGGCAGGGGGCCTGTCGGTGCTCATCGAGGCGCTCGGGCGCACCGACGCCCTGCTCACGGTCGACGACGGGCGCGGTCACCGGCGCACGATCCGGCTCAGCCCGCGGCACAGCGAGATCCTGCTGCTCCTCGCGTCCGCCGCCCGGGGTCTCTCGGGGGACGAGCTCGCGGTGCTGCTCTACGAGGAGGACAGCAGCGCCTCGACCCTGCGCGTCGAGATGGGCCGGCTGCGTGGGCTCCTCGGTGAGGACCTGCTCGCCTCCCGGCCCTACCGCCTCGTGGCCGAGCTGGCGGGCGACTGGCTGGGGGTCGAGGCGCACCTCGCCGCGGGCGACGTGGCGAGCGCCATGCGGGCCTACCGCGGCCCCCTCCTGCCGCGCTCGAGCGCGCCCGGGGTCGTGCGCCTGCGCGAGAGCGTCGAGGGCACGCTGCGGCGGGCCGTCCTGACGAGTGGACGGGCCGACCTGATGTCGGCGTGGACGCGCTCGGCCTCCGGCAGCGACGACTACGACATGTGGCAGGCGCAGGCCCGGCTGCTCGGCCCGGGCTCGCCCCTCATGCCCCTCGTGCAGAATCAGCTGCAGCGCCTCGACCTCGAGCTCGGCGCCCCCTGACCCGCAGCGGGCCGGCTTCCGTATGCCGCCCGGCGCCGTCGGCTCGCCCGTGACGCAACGTGGTTGCAACGTTGCCCTGCCTACGGTCTGGCCAACCCCCTCCGCAGAGGGCACCACCAAGGATGTTGGGAGAACGCTATGACCGTCTACGCCCCGCCCGGCTCGCCGGACTCGCTCGTCACCGTGCTCGACCGCTACGGCCACTTCATCGGCGGCAACTGGGTCGACCCGAAGAAGGGCCTGTGGTTCGAGAACGTGTCGCCCGTCAACGGCAAGCCGTTCTGCGAGGTCGCCCGCGGCACCGAGGAGGACATCGAGGCCGCCCTCGACGCCGCGCACGCGGCCGCACCCGCTTGGGGCCGCACGAGTCTCGGTGAGCGCTCGCTCGTGCTCAACCGGATCGCCGACCGCATCGAGGAGAACCTCGAGGCGCTCGCCGTGGCCGAGTCGTGGGAGAACGGCAAGGCCGTGCGCGAGACGCTCGCCGCCGACCTGCCCCTCGCCGTCGACCACTTCCGCTACTTCGCGGGGGTCCTCCGCGGACAGGAGGGCTCGAGCAGCGAGATCGACGAGAACACGGTGGCCTACCACTTCCACGAGCCGCTGGGTGTCGTCGGCCAGATCATCCCGTGGAACTTCCCCATCCTCATGGCCGTGTGGAAGCTCGCGCCGGCGCTGGCCGCCGGCAACTGCGTCGTGCTCAAGCCCGCCGAGCAGACGCCGTGGTCGATCCTCAAGGTCGTCGAGCTCGTCGGGGACCTCCTTCCGGCGGGGGTGCTCAACGTCGTCAACGGTTTCGGCGTCGAGGCCGGCAAGCCGCTCGCGTCGTCGCCCCGCATCGCGAAGATCGCCTTCACCGGCGAGACGACGACGGGCCGGCTCATCATGCAGTACGCCTCGCAGAACATCATCCCGGTCACCCTGGAGCTGGGCGGCAAGAGCCCCAACGTCTTCTTCGATGACGTGGCGCAGGAGCGGGACGCCTTCTACGACAAGGCACTCGAGGGTTTCACGATGTTCGCCCTCAACCAGGGAGAGGTCTGCACCTGCCCGTCACGCGCACTCGTGCAGCGCTCGATCTACGGCGACTTCGTGCCCGACGCCGTGGCCCGCGTCGAGAAGATCAAGCAGGGCAACCCGCTCGACACCGAGACGACGATGGGTGCCCAGGCGAGCAACGACCAGCTCGAGAAGATCCTCTCCTACCTCGACATCGGCCGGCAGGAGGGCGCGAAGGTGCTCACCGGCGGTGACCGCAACGTGCTCGACGGCGACCTGGCCGAGGGCTACTACGTCGCGCCGACCGTCTTCGAGGGAGACAACTCGATGCGCATCTTCCAGGAGGAGATCTTCGGCCCGGTCGTGTCGCTGACGAGCTTCGACGACGAGGCGGCCGCCCTGTCGATCGCCAACGACACCCTCTACGGCCTCGGCGCCGGCGTCTGGACCCGCGACGGCTCGCGGGCCTACCGGATGGGCCGGGGCATCAAGGCCGGTCGGGTCTGGACGAACTGCTACCACCAGTACCCGGCGCACGCCGCGTTCGGCGGCTACAAGCAGTCGGGCATCGGGCGCGAGAACCACAAGATGATGCTCGACCACTACCAGCAGACGAAGAACCTCCTCGTCTCCTACTCGCCCGACGCGCTCGGGTTCTTCTGACCGGGACGTGACCGTGTCCCACGAGACGGGTCGGCCCGGTGAGCCCCCGGCTTCCCCCAGCCGGGTCGACCTGACCGGTGAGGCGGCGGACCTGCTCCGCCGCCTCACCGGCCTGCACGGGCCGCTGATGTTCCACCAGAGCGGTGGCTGCTGCGACGGCAGCTCGCCGATGTGCTTCCCCGCCGGCGACTTCCGCACGAGCGAGGCCGACGTGCGGCTCGCCGACCTCGTCGTCGACGGGCTGCCGGAACCGGTGCCGTTCTGGATGTCGGTGGCACAGCACGCGTACTGGAAGCACACGCACCTCACCGTCGACGTCGTGCGCGGCCGGGGGAGCGGCTTCTCGGTCGAGGCGCCCGAGGGCGTGCGCTTCCTCATCCGCTCCCGGCTCTTCTCCGACGAGGAGAGCGCGGCGCTCGGTCTCGAGCCACCGCGCGTCGGCTGAGGTGTCGGCTGACGTGCCGGCTGCCGGCTGCCGGCTGCCGGGTGCCGCGTGCCGGGTGCGGCGTCAGGCCGGCGGGGCGACCGTCACGCCGGCCTGGCCGGAGCGGGCCAGCGACTGCTCGACGAACCCCGTCGTCTTGAGCTCCTCGACGAGGTCGCGGAGGAAGGTGACGGTCTGCGGTGACCGCGAGCGGGTCGTGCCGACGGCCTGGCGGATCTGCATGAAGGCGCCGTCGAGCAGCCGTAGTCCGTCGTGAGCGGCGGCGAAGGCCGTCACCGGCTCGCGGATGCCGGCACCCACCTCGAGCCCCTCGCCGACGAAGACGTCGACGCCCTCGTCGCCGCGGACGAGCTCGGCGTGCTCGAGGGTTCGGGTCAGGTGCAGGTCGTAGGCCGACCCGGTCTTGACCCCGACCCGCACCCCCACCGCGTCGACGTCCGCCACGGTGCGCAGCGGCGAGCCGTCCCGCACGACGTAGACGCCCTCGATGAGGACGTAGGGCGCGGTGAAGGCAACCTCCTCCTCGCGCGCCGGGTCGACCGCGAGGAAGCAGATGTCGGCCGCACCGCTCGCCATCGCGTCGTACGACCTGCGGGCGGCGTCGAAGCACAGCAGCTCGACCGGCCGGTCGAGGCGGGCCCCGATCTCGCGCGCGATGTCGACCGTGACACCGCGCGGATCGGACGGGTCGCCTTGCGCGAGAACAGGGTTGCCGAGGTTGATCGAGGCACGGAGCACGCCCGTGGGGGCCAGGTCGGAGGCGACGTCGGCCGGGGCCGGGGTGAGGTCGGCGGTCATCGCCTCACCCTACGGCCCCGGCGTGCCCGTCAGGGGTAGTCGACGACCGTCACCGGTGTGCTCGGGTTGGCGGTCGTCGAGGAGCCGCCGACGCCGTTGACGACGTGGCGGATGCCGCCCTTGCCGTTGGTCGGGTCGAGGAAGACGGTCAGCAGGTCGTGCAGGCGCACGCCCGGCGTGCGGGGCACCTCGAACGCGTTCTCGGCGAAGACGTCGACCCCTTGGTTGAAGAAGCTGTAGGAGCCCATGCCGGTGCCGGAGAAGTGCTTGACCCGCTTCGTCACGAGCAGGGCCGGGTAGCCGTCGTGGCCGGGCGCGGACCGCCAGGCCGCCTGGTTCGGCGGGTCGTAGGGCAGCTCGTTCTGGAAGAAGGTCACCTCGCCGTGCTCGCCGTTCCAGACGACCTCGGTCTTCTGGTAGTGCTCGACGAAGAGGCCGGTGGCCGTCACGTGGTCACCGTTGACGACGAGACCGGTGTCGGCGGTGTTCTGCGTCCAGCCCACGCCGTTGCCGTGGTCGGCCCGCCAGGCCCAGATGTCGTCGAGCACGACGTGGTCGCTGTTGACGAGCAGGCTCACGCCCGCCTTGCCCAGGTAGGGGCCGCCGATGCGGAAGAAGACGTCCTGCAGGGCGGTCGGGTCGCTCGCCCGGCTCCACCGGTCGCGGTCGTGGCCGTTGCCCTTGCCCCCGTGCCCCGAGCCCACCTGCAGCAGCACCGGCGAGGAGACCGGGCCCGCGTCGAAGGTGATGCCCGCGACGTCGACGCCGGGCACGTCGGCGACGCGCATGGCGACCTGGCCGCGGGTCGGGGTCAGGCTGGCGAGCCCGAGGCCGAGCACCACCGTGCCGGCCCGGCGCACCTCGAGCGTCCGGTCCAGGTGGTAGACCCCGGGGGTCAGCAGCAGGTGACGTCCGCGCGCCAGCTCCCGGTTGATGGCGCGGGCCGAGTCGGAGGGCCGGGCGACGAAGACGTCGCTCAGCGGGACGGATCGGCCGGGCGTCGGGCCGTCGGCCCACGTCGTGCCGCGGCTCGCCGTCGCGGCGGCCGGCACGAAGACGCGGTAGGTGCCCGAGGCGTCCTGGTAGAGGTAGGGCTTCTCGCGGCTCACCGAGGTCTCGGCGACCGTGGTGTAGGGGCCGCCGCACTCGGCCGCAGCCGGGAAGCACTCGGCCGGGGCACCCTCGGTGCCGGAGAAGACCTGGTTCCAGACGCCGTTGCTCCAGCCCGTGAGCTCGCTGTTGCGGGTGAAGAACTGCTGCTGCGAACCGCTGATGACGGTGGCGTCGAAGCGGGAGTCGGCGATGAAGCCGCCGCTCGCGTACGACGGGCCCGTGCAGTAGTCCATGAGCGTCGTCTGGCCCTTGACGTGCACCCGGCGCAGCGGGGCGGCCTGCGAGACGGCCCAGAACTGCCCGGAGTAGCAGCCGAAGTCGGGTGTCGTGACGTTGATCGTCAGGTTGCTCATCGAGCGCCAGAAGTTGTTGAGCGCGATGCAGCTGCCCTCGGCGCTGCACTGGTTGCGCACGTAGACCGAGCCGTTGATGGTGACGTCGTCCGGGTTCTGCCCGAGCCCGGCGACCTCGGTGTAGTAGCCGACCTGGAAGTTGAGCGGCTTCTCGGCCGACCCGTAGGTGCCGGGCGCGAAGAGCAGCGCGTAGCGGTCGCTGCCCATCTCGTTGCCCACCTGGCGGGCCGCGACGGCGTCGACCGTGGCCTGGATCCGGTCCTGCGGCATCGACGGGGTGAAGACGTAGGTGTTGGGGCCGAGGTCCGGCACGCCGCTCGGGCGCTGGGCCGGGGCGGGCCGGGGAGCCGGTGCGGGCGCCGCGGCGTGCGCGGCAGCCGCCCCGGTGGGCGCGGTCCCGTCGGCCGCGCGGGCGACGGTCGGGAGGGCCGCTGCCGGGAGGGCCGCTGCCGGGAGGGCGGCGACCGCCGTGGCCAGGGCCGTCGTCAGCGCCAGCAGGGCGAGGGGCCGGCCCGCCCGGGCGCGCCCGTGTGTGCGATCTCGTCGATGAGTCATGAGCCGACCCTGCTGCCGCCGTGGCACCGCGTCAAGGGGTGGTGAGAGCGTTCTCACGCAACGGTCGCAGACCGCGCGCAGCGTGGCCGGGCGGGCCACCCGGCATACCTGCCCGGAGGCGGGATGCCGGGTGGACCCTCAGGCGGTGGGTGCGGGCTCGGGCTCGGGCGCGACGGCCTCGGCGGTCGCGTCGCCGTCGTCGCCGCGGCGCACGGCCGCGAGGAGCATCTGCGCGACGTCGACGACCTCGACGGCGTCGGTGGCGTTGCCGTCCTGGATGGCGGCGTTGAGCCCGTCGGAGAGCATGACCTTGCAGAAGGGGCAGCCGACGGCGATGCGCTCGGCGCCCGTCGCGAGGGCCTCCTCGGTGCGGTTCGTGTTGATCCGCGTGCCGAGCTTCTCCTCCATCCACATGCGTGCGCCGCCCGCGCCGCAGCAGAACGACTTCTCCTTGCTGCGCTCCATCTCGGCGTACTCGACACCGGGCAGGATCTGGAGCAGCTCGCGCGGCGGGGCGTAGACCTGGTTGTGCCGGCCGAGGTAGCAGGGGTCGTGGTAGGTCACCTTGGCGCCCGTCGAGGCGGCACCGGTCAGGGTGCCGGCCGACGACGCGTCGCCGGGGCGGGCCACGGGCGTCAGGCGCTTCTCGCGCACGAGGCGGTTGAGCAGCTGCGTGTGGTGCAGCACCTCGTACTGCCCGCCGAGCTGCGGGTACTCGTTCTTGATGGTGTTGAAGCAGTGCGCGCAGGTGACGACGATCTTCGTCGCGCCGACCTCGTTGAGGGTCTCGACGTTCTGCTGCGCGAGCATCTGGAAGAGGAACTCGTTGCCGGCGCGGCGGGCCGAGTCGCCCGTGCACGCCTCGCCGTCGCCGAGCACGGCGAAGCTGACGCCGGCCGTGTGGAGCAGCTCGGCCACGGCGCGGGTCGTCTTCTTGGCGCGGTCCTCGTAGGCACCGGCGCAGCCGACCCAGAAGAGGTAGTCGACCTCGTCGAGGCTCTCGACGTCCTGGCCGACCTGCTTGACCTCGAAGGGCAGGTCCTTGGCCCAGTCCATCCGCAGCCGCGGCGCGAGGCCCCACGGGTTGCTGTTCTTCTCGAGGTTCTTGAAGAGGCCGTTGAGCTCGGCCGGGAAGGCCGACTCGATGAGGTTCTTGTAGCGGCGCATGTCGACGATGGCGTCGACGTGCTCGATGTCGACGGGGCACTGCTCGACGCAGGCGCCGCACGTGGTGCACGACCAGAGCACGTCCTCGTCGATGACGGCGTCGGGGCCGTGCGGGTTGTACGCCTGCAGGGGGTGGCGGATGTCGTAGCCGGTCTCGCCGACGAGCGACTCGGTGGCGACGGCGCCCTTCGTGGCGTCGCTGAAGCCCTCGGCCGACTCGATGCCGCCGGCGCGCACCTCCTCGGAGGCGAGCAGCCACGGCGACTTGGCGTGCGCGTGGTCGCGCAGCGTCATGACGAGCAGCTTGGGCGAGAGGGGCTTGTCGGTGTTCCACGCCGGGCACTGGCTCTGGCAGCGGCCGCACTCGGTGCACGTCGTGAAGTCGAGCAGGCCCTTCCAGGTGAAGTCCTCGACCTTGCCGACACCGAGCGCGGCGTCCTCGTCGAGCTCGTCGACGTCCTCGAAGTCGAGCGGCTTGCCGTCGACCCTGATCGGCTGCAGCTCGCCGAGGCTCGTGCGGCCGTCGGCATGGCGCTTGAAGAAGATGTTGAAGAAGGCGAGGAAGCGGTGCCAGGCCACGCCCATCGTCGGCTGCAGCGCGATGGTGATCATCCACGCGAAGGAGATGAGGATCTTGATCGCCGCGATGACGACGATGAGGTTCTCGACGGCGCCGACGGACAGGCCGGTGAAGAGGTTGCCGATCCAGCCGGTCAGCGGGAAGTGCAGCGCGGTGTCCATGCCGGTGCCGGTCTTGCGGGCGAGCGTCCACTCGAGCGCGCGGAGCAGGCCGATGCAGAGGGTGACGCCGAGGATCGTCAGCTCGACGTAGTACGCCTGCCACCAGGTGGAGCCGAAGAACCGGCTGCGGCGGCCGTCGTCGCCGGCGGCCGAGCGCGGGTGGTTCTTCTGACGGATCGCCATGAGCACGACGATCGAGATGAAGCCGGCGAAGGCGAAGAAGTCGGTGATCCACTCGTAGAGGAAGAAGTGGCCGATGACCGGCAGCACGAACTCCGGCGAGAAGAGCTGCCCGAACGCGTTGAGCAGCGTGAAGAAGAGGACGCCGAAGCTGACCATCGTGAACCAGTGCGCGATGGCCACGACCGGCAGCCGCGACATGCGGGTGTGGCCGAGGAACTCGCGCAGCAGGGTGCGCGTGCGGGCGCCCTTGTCGTCACCGCGGTCCTCGGGCTGGCCCAGCCGGAACGTCGCGAGGAAGTGGTTGACCGTCCGGACGAGCAGGGCGACGGCGACGGCCGTGACGCCGAGGCAGACGACGGCGGCGACGATCTGGAGGGCACTCATGGCGGCGAGTCTACTGACGTGTGAGCAAGCGCTTAGTGATTGTGACGGCCGTCGCGACGTGACGCTCGTCCCGAACCGTCGTCGACCCGCCCGGATCATGGGCGCCGGTGGACGGGGATAACGGGATGTTGGAATATGCATAACGGGTATCCGGTTGTCGCCGACAATCGGAACGCAGCACCTGTCCACGTCCCAGACGCCAGACGCCACACGACGAGAGGGCCACCAGCCATGCCGATCCACGACGACGTCACGAAGCTCATCGGCAACACGCCGCTCGTGCGCCTCAACAAGGTGACCGACGGAGCCGAGGCGACCGTCGCCGCCAAGCTCGAGTTCTACAACCCCGCCAACTCGGTCAAGGACCGCATCGGTGTCGCCATCGTCGACGCCGCCGAGGCGAGCGGCGAGCTGCAGCCGGGCGGCACGATCGTCGAGGCGACCTCGGGCAACACCGGCATCGCGCTCGCCATGGTGGGCGCGGCGCGCGGCTACAAGGTCGTCCTGACGATGCCCGAGTCGATGAGCAAGGAGCGCCGCGCGCTGCTGCGCGCCTTCGGCGCCGAGCTCGTGCTCACCGACCCGTCGACCGGCATGAAGGGCGCCGTGGCCAGGGCCGACGAGATCGTCGCCGAGCGTGGCGGCGTGCTCGCCCGCCAGTTCGCCAACGAGGCGAACCCGCAGATCCACCGCCGCACGACGGCCGAGGAGATCTGGAACGACACCGACGGCGAGGTCGACATCGTGGTGGCCGGCATCGGCACCGGCGGCACCATCACGGGCGTCGGCCAGGCGCTGAAGGCCCGCAAGCCGAGCGTGCAGATCATCGCGGTCGAGCCGGAGGAGTCGCCCATCCTCAACGGCGGCCAGCCGGGCCCGCACAAGATCCAGGGCATCGGCGCCAACTTCGTCCCCGAGATCCTCGACACGGAGGTCTACGACGAGGTCATCGACGTCAACGCCGAGACCTCGGTGGCGTGGGCGCGCCGGGCCGCGACGGAGGAGGGCCTCCTCGTCGGCCTCAGCTCGGGCGCCGCCATCGCGGCGGCCGTCCAGGTCGCCCAGCGCGAGGAGAACAAGGGCAAGACGATCGTCGTCATCGTCCCCTCCTTCGGCGAGCGCTACCTGTCCACCATCCTCTTCGAAGGGCTCGTCGACTGACGTCGGCCCGCTGGGAGACCGCCCATGAGCACCGCCCGACCCCTGGGTCGCGACGTCGACCGCGCCGAGCCCCCGTTGGCGCTCGTGCGTGACGAGCGACCCACCGAGGTGCCCGGCGCGCCACCCGTCACCGAGACGCCCCTTGCCGCGCCGGGCGGGCCGGTGCCGCCGACGAGGTATGCCGGACCGTTAGGTGTCGTGCGCAAGGTGGCCGACCGCGTCCGCGAGGACGTCGACGGCGCCATCGAGCGCGACCCCGCGGCGGGTTCGCGCCTCGAGGTCGTGCTGACCTCCCCCGGCCTGCACGCCATCTGGGCTCACCGAGGCATCCACGAGCTGTGGAAGCGGCCAGGTGGTCGGCTGCCGGCGCGGGTGCTCGCCACGGCGGCCCGCGCCGTGACCGGCGTGGAGATCCACCCCGCCGCGCGGCTCGGCCGGCGCTTCTTCATCGACCACGGCATGGGTGTCGTCATCGGCGAGACCGCCGAGGTCGGTGACGACGTGATGCTCTACCACGGCGTCACGCTCGGCGGACGCTCGCTCGCGCACGTCAAGCGCCACCCGACCGTCGGCAACCGCGTCACGATCGGCGCCGGTGCCGGGGTGCTCGGGCCGGTGCTCGTGGGCGACGACGTCCAGATCGGCGCGAACTCCGTCGTCGTCAAGGACGTGCCGGCCGGGGCGGTCGCGACCGGCATCCCTGCCGTCGTGCGCTTCCCCCGGCGCGACCCCGCCGACCACTGGGTCGACCCCGCCATCTACATCTGACCCGAGCCGCCGGCGCCGCTCCCGCCCGGCTCGACGAGGGCCCCGACTCACGAGGTCGGGGCCCTTCGTCGTGCCACCGGTGCCGATGCCGGGGCGCTCCGCGGCTAGACTTCCGCGGACACTGGAGGGCTCGCATAGTGGCCGAGTGCGGCGGTCTTGAAAACCGCTATGGGGTCAAACCCATCGTGGGTTCGAATCCCACGCCCTCCGCGCAGGGCTCCGAAGGCGCGGAGTCCCACGCCCTCCGCCGGCCGTGGATCCGCGTACCGACGGACCGCCACGAGACGGCGTACGTCGGCGGTGGCGTGCTGGGGACAGGTTCGGCGCGGAGCTGGTGGCGGTCCGTCGGGGCGGCCGGCGGCATCCGGGCATGAAAAAAGGGGCTCCGGTGATCCGGAGTCCCTTTCGTTCATGGTGGTCAGAGGAGGCCGAGGCGCTCCTCGAACGTCGTGCTGGAGTTGTACTGACCGACCAGCTGGGTGCGGGACGGGCGGTTCATCGCTGCGAAGAACGACACGATGTACGACATGGCGGTATTCAGTTTCCTTGCATGGCAAAGCCCCCGCCGATTCGTCGTTGGGGGCTCGGTGGTCGATCGTCATTCCGGGACGATCAGGACCGGCAGACCGTCCGCGACCCGACCGGGAGCGTGGTTGGGCCGCGGACGAGGCCTGCTCCGCAATCATAACAGTTCTGCAACCATGCTCTTGACACCCGTTGACCTGCGGCGGACCGCGTGAGATACGACAGTGTGAGCAGACCCTCCGGCCCGGACCGCGGCCCGTCCACCACCGAGATCCTCGGCGCGCTGGCCCCGCTCGACCTGCCGGAACCGAGCCCGCTCGTGCTGCGCGGCAGGCGGTTCGACGCCGCCGCGCCCGCCGTCATGGCGATCGTCAACCGGACGCCCGACTCGTTCTTCAGCGGCAACCGGCACGCCGACCTGGCCTCGGCCAAGGCGGCGCTCGCCGACGCGGTCGAGCGGGGCGCCGACCTCGTCGACGTCGGTGGCGTCCGGGCCGGCCAGGAGGGTGAGGTCGTCGACGCCGACGAGGAGATCCGGCGGGTCGTGCCGTTCCTCGAGTGGGCCCGCGCGGCGCACCCCGACGTCATCCTCAGCCTCGACACGTGGCGGGCCGAGGTCGCGCTCGCCGCCGCCGGCACGGTCGACCTCGTCAACGACACGTGGGCCGGCCACGACCGCGACCTCGTCCACGTCGCCGCGCGCATCGGGGCGGGCTACGTCATCTCGCACACGGGCGGACTCCCGCCCCGGACCGACCCCGTCGACGTCAGCTACGGCGACGACCCCCTCGACGTCGTGCGCGACGTCGTGCGCACGCTCGCCGAGGGTGCGCGGGCGGCCGAGCGCGCCGGCATACCGAAGGAGCGCATCCTCGTCGACCCCACCCTCGACTTCGGCAAGACGACGGCGCACTCGCTCGAGGTGCTGCGGCACACCGCCGACGTCGTGGCGCTGGGCTACCCCGTGCTGCAAGCGATGTCGCGCAAGGACTTCGTCGGCGAGACGCTCGACCTGCCGGCCGAGGAGCGGCTCGAGGGCTCGCTCGCGGCGACGGCGGTGGCGGCGTGGCTCGGGGCCACGGTGTTCCGCGCGCACGACGTGCGCGCGACCCGTCGGGTGGTCGACATGGTGGCCACGATCCGCGGTGACCGGCCGCCCCGACTGGCCCTGCGGGGGACCGTTCGACGGGCCGAGGGCGAGCCCGCCTGAGCGGTGGAAAAAGGCGGTCATCGCCCCTCACCGAGGCGCGGTATTCTGCTAGGTTCGTCGCGGTTGCAGTTGCAGTTCCTAGCAGTCGAGCAGGCGCCCGTCATCCGCAACGATGACGGGATTTCTTTTCGACGTCGGTGGGTCCGCCCGTCGAGTGGAGTCACGGCGGCAGCTTGGGAGGCGCGAGGTGCGTTGTCCCACACGCTAGAGAAGGAAGAGTCACCCGTATGGCACAGGGCACCGTCAAGTGGTTCAACGCTGAGAAGGGCTTTGGCTTCATCGCCCAGGACGGCGGCGGCCCCGACGTCTTCGTCCACTACTCGGCCATCCAGTCGAACGGCTACCGTTCGCTGGACGAGGCGCAGCGAGTCGAGTTCGAGGTCACGCAGGGTCCGAAGGGCCCGCAGGCCGACGCAGTTCGCCCGCTCTGATCACTCGAGATCCACAGCAACGAGCGACACCAACCCGTCGTTTGTGACGAAGCCCCCGGCCGTCGGCCGGGGGCTTCGTTCGTCACCGGGACCCTGCCCGTCGGCGCGGCTCAGCAGGTCTCGTAGGCGTCGGCAGCCGAGGTCGTCGTCTTCGTCGGCGTGCTCGTCTTCGTCGGCTTCGGCGTCGCCTTCGGCGGGGCGATCCCCTTCTGGACGAGCCTGCGGATGAGGTCGTAGTCCGGGTTCCCCGACAGGACGCCCTGGGCCTGGGTCAGGGCGACGCTGTTGATCTTCGACTTCTGCACGCGCTCGACGAGGTCGACGAAGGCGGGCAGGTTCTGGCCGGGGATGTCGGTGTAGATGTTGTTCTTGAGGATGCTGGCGATCTCGGGGTACTTGCTGACCATCGAGGCGGGGTTCACCTGGTTGACGATCGCCTGCACGACGCAGCGCTGTCGCATCTGGCGGTACGTGTCGCTGTCGGCCGCGCGGGTGCGGGCGTACCAGAGGGAGTGCCAGCCGTCGAGGTGCTGGCGGCCCGGCTCGAAGTACCCCTTGACGCCGTAGAGGCGCCCGGACGCGTCGTGCGCGCCACCGATCGTCAGCTTGGTGCCGTAGCCGCTCAGCTTGACGTTGATGTCGAGGCCGCCCATGGCGTCGATGAGCTGCGAGAAGCCCTTGAGGTCGATGACGACCATCTGGTCGACCTTGAGGCCGGTGATCTCCTGGACCGCGCCGCGGATCTCGGTGCGCCCGGGCTCCTCACCGGTCGGGTAGGAGCCGGGGTGGCTCTTCGCGTACGTCTCGGCCTCGACGTAGAGGTTGGTGAGCATGCACTGCCCGGGGCCCTGCGAGCAGGTGCGGTTGGGCTGTCCGAAGTGGCCCGACGGGTAGCGCGCGAGCAGCGGGCTCTCGGGTGAGAGGGGCGCGTTCAGCAGGTTGCGGGGCATGGAGATCAGTGCCGTGCGACCGGACTTCGTGTCGATGCTCGCGAGGATCATCGAGTCGGTGCGGATGCCGATGCGGTCCGCGCCGGCGTCGGAGCCGAGCAGCAGGATGTTGACGCGGGCCTGGTCGGCCCACGGGTCGTCGCCCTCCGAGACCTGCGCTCCGACGCCCGGCTTGACGGGCGTCGTGCCGAAGACCTGGGCGACGGTGGTCTTGGTGATCGTCGCGTACTCCGCGAACTTGAACGAGGAGCCGGCGACGAGGAACACCATGATCGTGGTGAACGCCGCGAGCAGGCGCGTGCGCGTGCGGTCGAGCCGGGTCGGGCGCGACTGCACGGCCGTGAGGATGATCGAGCCGCACCAGAGGATGCCGCCGACGACGAAGAGGACCGCGAGCACCTGCAGCACGGTGGGGCGCGAGACGACGGCCAGGGCGGCGTTCGTGGCGCCCGCGCGCACGACGTAGGACGCGCCGACCCCGAGGGCGAGGACCGCGAGCACGAGGATCGTCCAGCCGGCCTTGCGGCTGCGCGTCCGGGTCAGGCCGGCACCGGGTACGACGGTGCCCAGAGCGGTGAGTCCGACGGCGCGTCGGAAGCCCGACCTGAGCTCACGACGCAGCGTGTCGCGGGTCTGGCCGTCAGCCTGACCTCGCGCGTTCGGGTTGGTCATGGAGTCCTCTCTCATCCGCTCGCGCGCACGAGCCGACAGGACATTGTGCCCCGGATCCTCGCGCGATACCTCATCGCCCCCGGCGTCGCCGCATCGGGGTGCCGGAGGGACCCGGTTTGGGCGGGGCCCGCTCGTGCCGGTAGCCTGTGTCCGCCCGTGCATCCGACGCCGCCTCGGCGGTCTCGATCCGGGCACGGAGGCGTCGCATAGTGGCCTAGTGCGCCCGCCTGCTAAGCGGGTTGAGGATAAAACCTCTCGCGGGTTCAAATCCCGCCGCCTCCGCCAGCACCACACCGAAGGACCCCGACGCGTCGCCGTCGGGGTCCTTCTGTCGTATGCCGTCCCTACCGTCCCCGCCCGTCCCCGGGATGGTGACCCCGGCGCTCAGGCAGGGGTCTCGCTGCCCGCCTCGACGTTGCGCCGGGCCAGGTCGCGCTTCGAGAGCGGCACGGCCACCCAGAGCGCGAGGCCGAACACGAGCAGGGCCCCACCGATCCACAGGGCGGCCGTGTGCGACAGGAGCACGTCGAGCACGAGCACGACGCCGCCGACGATGCCGAGCCCGAGCGTCAGCAGACCCACCATCATGAGCCGGTCGGTGTAGGTGACGAGGAAGTCCTTGAGGCCCTTGCGGAAGAGCGTCCGGTGCATGGCGACGGGCGCCGTGAAGGTGATGACGCTGACGGCGAGCGCCAGCAGCGTGCCGACGTAGATGGTGCGCTGCAGGTCCGTGAGGATCGTGAAGCGCTGCTGGAACGGCACGGTCAGCAGGAAGGCGAACAGGATCTGCACGCCCGCCTGGGCGATGCGCAGCTCCTGCAGCTGCTCTCCGAAGTTGCGGTCGATCCGCTCCGCCTCGGACTCGTCACGCGTGTAGGCCGTCTGGTCGCTCATGGGTGACACGTACCCCGCTGCACGTGGCAGGGCCCGGCACCGCAACGGTGCCGGGCCCCGCATCACGTCGTCCGCGCCGGTGCGGCGGCGGGTGGAGCGATCCTCGGTGGTCGGGTCAGCCCTGGCCGACCCGCGCCTTGAGGGTGTCGAACTCGGCCCACAGCTCCGCGGGGAGCTGCTCGCCGAACTTGTCGAACCACTCCTGGATGAGGGGCAGCTCCTTGGCCCAGTCGGCCGCGTCGACCCGGATGGCCTTGGCGACCTGCTCGGGCGTCATGTCGAGCCCGTCGATGTCGATGGCGCCCTCGGTCGGCACGAACCCGATCGGGGTCTCCACGGCATCGGCGTCGCCGTCGAGGCGCTCGATGACCCACTTGAGCACCCGGCTGTTCTCACCGAAGCCGGGCCAGAGGAAGGAGCCGTCCTCCTCGTCACGACGGAACCAGTTGACCCCGAAGATGCGGGGCAGCTTGGACGCGT
Source organism: Terrabacter sp. NPDC000476 (assembly GCF_040300125.1). NCBI lineage: Bacteria > Bacillati > Actinomycetota > Actinomycetes > Micrococcales > Intrasporangiaceae > Terrabacter > Terrabacter sp. NPDC000476. The sequence goes on along the minus strand of NZ_JBEPDF010000002.1, from coordinate 113,880 downwards.
CCGCGCTCTTGCCGATCTCGAGCCAGTGGTTCATGTAGTCACCGGCGTGGTAGCCGATGAAGGGCAGCATCGCCATCGGGTCGCGGCGCACGACGCCGACGGCGCCGGTGGCCGCAGCCGTCGTCTCGGACGACAGGGTGGCGCCGATGAAGGTGCCGTGCTGCCAGTCGCGGGACTCGTAGACGAGCGGCACGGTCGTCTTGCGGCGGCCGCCGAAGAGGATCGCGTCGATCGGCACGCCGTCGGGGTTGTCGTACTCCGGCGCGATCATCGGGCACTGCGACGCCGGCGTGCAGAAGCGGCTGTTCGGGTGGCTCGAGAGCGTGCCGGCCTTGCCGTCCTCAGGCGTCCAGTCGTTCCCGTGCCAGTCGGTCAGGTGCGCCGGCGGCTCGTCGGTCATGCCCTCCCACCACACGTCGCCGTCGTCGGTCAGGGCGACGTTGGTGAAGACCGAGTTGCCCTTCTCGATGGTGGCCATCGCGTTGGGGTTGGTCGAGGCACCCGTGCCCGGGGCCACGCCGAAGAGGCCGAACTCGGGGTTGACGGCATACAGCCGCCCGTCCTCGCCGAAGCGCATCCACGCGATGTCGTCGCCGACCATCTCGGCCTTCCAGCCGGGCACGGTCGGGGTGATCATCGCGAGGTTCGTCTTGCCGCACGCGGAGGGGAAGGCCGCCGCGACGTAGTGCACCGAGCCCTTCGGCGACGTGAGCTTGAGGATGAGCATGTGCTCGGCCATCCAGCCCTCGTCGCGCGCGATCGCCGACGCGATGCGCAGGGAGTAGCACTTCTTGCCGAGCAGCGCGTTTCCGCCGTAGCCCGAGCCGTAGCTCCAGATCGTGCGCTCCTCGGGGAAGTGCACGATGTACTTCGTGTCGGAGCACGGCCACGCGACGTCGGCCTGGCCGTCGGCGAGCGGGGCGCCGACCGAGTGCAGCGCAGGCACGTAGTCGGCGTTCGTCTCCTCGATCTTGCGCAGGACGGCGTCGCCGCAGCGCGCCATGACGAGCATGGAGACGACGACGTAGGCCGAGTCGGTGATCTCGACCCCGAACATCGGCACCTTGGCGTCGAGGTGGCCCATGACGAACGGGATGACGTACATCGTGCGGCCCTGCATGCAGCCGCGGTAGAGCTCGGTCATCCGGGCCTTCATCAGCTCGGGTGCCATCCAGTTGTTGGTGGGCCCGCAGTCCTTCTCGTCGACCGAGCAGATGTAGGTGCGGTCCTCGACGCGCGCGACGTCGGTGGGGTCGCTCGCGCAGTAGAAGGAGTTCGGCTTCCGGCTCTCGTCGAGCCGCGTGAACGTGCCGGCGTCGACGAGCTGGTCGGTCAGCTCCACCCACTCCTCGGGGGTGCCGGTGATCCAGCGGATGTCGCGCGGCTGCGTCAGCTCGGCGACCTGCTCGACCCAGGCGGCCAGGCCCGCGTGCGTCGTGTGTGTCTGTTTCTCGTGGGTCGTGGTCAACTCGGGGCCCATCCCTTCGCGCGCGGTGCCGCCCGGCACCACGTCGTGCCGGTTCGAAGCTGTTCCCCACGTGGCCCGGCGCGAGCCCGGATGGGGCTGCAGGTGTCCACATGCTGAACAGATGACGTGATGAGTTCAAGGTACGCGCCGGCACCGGTGGCTTTGGCCGCTACCGGACCGGGCGGCGGTGAGACGGCTCACACCCGGTGGTGACCGCAAGAATTTCGACGACGGGCTGCCGTTTTCTTGCAGTCCTTGCAGTCGCCGTCGGTCGCGCGCGGGGGCCGATTTCGTCTCTGCCGACCCGACCCGCTAAGGTAACTCTTCGTTCCTCCGGACACGTTCCGGAACGGATCTGCACCCGTAGCTCAACGGATAGAGCATCTGACTACGGATCAGAAGGTTAGGGGTTCGAATCCCTTCGGGTGCACTCTGTGTTGAGACAGAAGAAGAGCGGTCCGCCCTGCGAGAGCAGGCGGGCCGCTCTCGCTTTCCCGGGGGGCGGACGGGGTGCAGACGGGGTGCGGGCGGGGTGCGCGCGGGGTGCGGAGCCGAGGGCCGCGTGACGCGGCCGACACCCGGGTCGGGGCGGAACGCCTTGCGCAGCGGCCGTGGCGGGGGTTGGGTGAGACCGTCCGTCCACCGCCGCACGTCCGGAGACCCGATGACCGTTTCGCCGTCCGCCACCGCGACCGACCTCGACCCGACGCTGTCGCACACCCGCGGCGAGACCGAGCCCGCGCTGCTCGAGACGACGATCGGCGACGACTTCGACGCCACGGTCGCGCGCTTCCCCGACCGCGAGGCCCTCGTCGACGTCGCGCAGGGCCGGCGGTGGACGTATGCCGAGCTGCAGGCCGACGTCGATAGGCTCGCCCGCGCGCTGCTGGCCGTCGGCGTGCGCACCGGCGACCGGGTCGGCATCTGGGCGCCCAACTGCTCGGAGTGGACGCTCGTGCAGTACGCGACGGCCAAGATGGGCGCGATCCTCGTCAACATCAACCCGAGCTACCGCTCGCACGAGCTGAAGTACGTCCTCGAGCAGGCCGGCATCTCGACCCTGGTGGCGGCGGAGTCGTTCAAGTCGAGCAGCTACCGCGACATGGTCGACGAGGTGCGCGAGGAGGTCGAGACGCTCGAGCGGGTCGTCTACATCGGGACCGCCGACTGGGATGCGCTCGTCGCGCGGGCCGACGACGTCGCCGCGAGCGAGCTGGCCGGCATCCAGGCGGGCCTCGCGAACACCGACCCGATCAACATCCAGTACACCTCGGGCACGACGGGCTTCCCCAAGGGTGCGACCCTCAGCCACCGCAACATCCTCAACAACGGCTACTTCGTCGGGGAGCTCTGCGACTACACGGAGGAGGACCGGGTCTGCATCCCGGTGCCGTTCTACCACTGCTTCGGCATGGTCATGGGCAACCTCGCGTGCACGACGCACGGCGCCTGCATGGTGATCCCGGCGCCGGGCTTCGACCCCGCGGCGACCCTGCGGGCCACGCAGGACGAGAAGGTCACCTCGCTCTACGGCGTGCCCACGATGTTCATCGCCGAGTGGAACCTGCCCGACTTCGCCGACTACGACCTCTCGAGCGTGCGCACCGGCATCATGGCCGGCTCGCCGTGCCCGGCGGAGCTGATGAAGAGCCTCATCGCGGCCGGCATCGAGGAGATGACGATCTGCTACGGCATGACGGAGACGTCGCCGGTGTCGACGCAGAACCGCACCGACGACACGTTCGAGCAGAAGGTCGGCACCGTCGGCCGCGTCGGGCCGCACCTCGAGATCAAGATCGTCGACCCGGTGAGCGGTGAGACCCTGCCGCGCGGCCAGGCCGGCGAGTTCCTCACCAAGGGCTACTCGGTGATGCTCGGCTACTGGGAGCAGCCCGACAAGACGGCCGAGGCGATCGAGGACGGCTGGATGCACACCGGCGACATCGGCGTCATGCACGACGACGGCTACGTCGAGATCACCGGGCGGATCAAGGACATGGTCATCCGCGGCGGCGAGAACGTCTACCCGCGCGAGATCGAGGAGTTCCTCTACACGCACCCGGACGTCCTCGACGCCCAGGTCATCGGGGTGCCCGACGAGAAGTACGGCGAGGAGCTCTGCGCGTGGGTCCGGATGAAGGACGGCGCCGAGCCGCTCACCGCGGAGTCGCTGCGGGCGTTCTGCACCGGCCAGCTCGCCCACTACAAGATCCCGCGCTACGTCGAGATCGTCGACGAGTTCCCCATGACGGTGACGGGCAAGATCCGCAAGGTCGAGATGCGGGAGGAGACCGCGCGCCGGCTGGGACTCGGCTCACGGTGACCCTGCGGTCACACGGGTGCGGACCGGGGGGCCTGACCTCTCCCGGGACGGTCCGGGTCGCGCCCGCGGGGCAGTAGGTTCTGGGGGAGGCGGCCGCCAGGACCGGCGCCCGACACGACTCGACAAGGGGATGCAATGTCCGACACGGGCAAGACGGTGCTGTGGATCGCGGTGGCGGTCGTCGTCGTCGTGGTGGTCGTCTGGTGGTTCGTCGCCGCAGGGCGTCGCCGCGAGCACGAGGCGCGCCGCTTCGAGGCCGGCGAGCTGCGCGCGAGCGCCGACGAGCGTCGCGCCGAGGTGCGCAGCCGGGAGGACCGCGCGTCGGTGACCGGCGAGATGGCGGCGGAGGCGCGGGCGGAGGCCGAGCGCAAGGCCGCCGAGGCCCGGCGGCTCGAGGACCAGGCCCGCCGTGACCGCGAGGCGGCCACGGCCGCGGCGGCCGAGCAGCAGCGGCTCGCCCGCGAGGCCGACCGCATCGACCCCGACGTGCGCACCGACGAGCAGGGTCGCCGTCTGGACGCCCCGGCCACGCACGAGCCGCTCGGCGCCGACGAGGACAAGGACGACGACCTCGCCGACGCCGTCAACCCCTTCGCGCCGCCCGCCGACCTGGCGGCCGACGAGAGCGTCGACGGGACGCGTGAGGCCCCGGTGGGTACTGAACGGACGACAGCGGCGTCGACCGGCACCGGGACCGACACCGAGACCGCCAGCGAGGGGACTCCTGCCATGGCACAGAGCACGCCCAGCACCGAAGGACAGGACGCCGCCGAGGCGACCGAGCAGCCGACCGACCAGCCGACGGGGCAGGTCGCGGCGCCGACCGACGAGCCCGCCGCGGCGCCGGCCGACGAGCCGAAGAGCTCCGCCGCGACCCAGGACGCCACGCCGGAGCCGACCGAGGTGGCCGCACCGGACCGGTCGGGCGACACGGCATCCGACGACACGGCATCCGACGAGACGGCATCGGACGACACGGCATCCGTCGACACCTCGGATGACGCGGCATCCGGCGACACGGCATCCGGCGACGGCCCGGCTCCGGCGGCCCAGGAGGTCGACGTGCCGGCGCTCGCCGACGCGGACGACGTCGTCGTGGCCGGCGGCACCCCCGACAACGACCCCGGCGACCACCGCGGCCAGCCGTGGGCGACGACCCCCGGCCAGCCCGGTCTGGACGACGGCGACGAGCCGGCGGACGAGGGGGTCGACGTCGACATGGCGCCGCACTCCCACGCGAGCGACGAGACCGACGAGGTCGCCGAGGCCGTCGGCGACGACGCCGCGGGTGACCGGGTGCCTGACGACGACGCGGACGGCACGGGTGCGGACGCCGGTGCGCAGGCGGGCTCGCGCCGGGTCTCGGAGTTCGACGAGGTCGTCGACGGTGGCTTCGGCCTCGGCTCGGCCGCGCCGATCCACGACGGCGCCCAGCCGCTCGGCCACGCCGTCAAGGGCCGCCGCGAGGCCATGACGTTCACCGGCCCCGGCGACGAGGGCTACGACGACGCCGAGCCGGACGTGTGGTTCTACAACGAGGAGGCCGCCCGCCGCGCCGGCTTCCACCGCGACGGCGAGTGACCACCGCCTGACCACGGACTGACCACCGCCTGACCGCTCGATCGCAGGAGCGCACCCGCGCCCGGGGAAACCCGGGCGCAGGTGCGCTCGTCGCGCTCATAGACTGGCCCGCATGGTTTCACCGCTCGTGGCGATCACGCCCAAGGTCCAGTCCGCGATCGCCGCCGCTCTCGGCGACGACTTCCGCGAGGCCGACCCGGTGCTGCGCCCGTCGCAGTTCGCCGACGTGCAGGTCAACGCCGCGCTCGCGCTCGCCAAGCGGGTCGGTATGCCGCCGCGCGACGTCGCGGCCAAGATCGTGGCCGCCCTCGAGCTCGACGGCGTCTGCGAGGGCGTCGAGGTGAGTGGCCCCGGCTTCATCAACCTCACCTTCTCCGACGCGTGGCTCGCCCAGCTGCTCCAGCAGGTCGAGGGCGACGAGCGGGCCGGCGTGCCGCTCGAGCAGACGCAGAACATCCCGATCGACTACTCCGCCCCCAACGTGGCCAAGGAGATGCACGTCGGCCACCTGCGCACCACCGTCGTCGGTGACTCGATCGCCCGCACGCTCGAGCACCTCGGCCACCACGTCATCCGGCAGAACCACATCGGCGACTGGGGCACCCCGTTCGGCATGCTCATCGAGCACCTCCTCGAGGTGGGCGAGGGGTCGCCGGAGTCGGAGCTGCTCGTCACCGACCCGAACGCCTTCTACCAGGCCGCGCGGGTGAAGTTCGACGCGGCGGAGAAGGCCGAGCCGGCCGGCAGCGCGGGCGACTTCAACGTCCGGGCCCGCTCGCGCGTCGTGCTGCTCCAGGCCGGCGACGCCGAGACGCTGCGGCTCTGGAACGAGCTCGTCGACCTCTCCAAGGTCTACTTCAACAAGCTCTACTCGACGCTCGGCGTCACCCTGACCGACCTGCACCTCGCCGGCGAGTCGATGTACAACGACGCGCTGCCCGGGATCTGCGAGGAGCTCGAGTCGCGGGGGATCGCCGAGGTGTCGGAGGGCGCGCTCTGCGTCTTCCTCGACGGCTACACGGGCCGCGAGGGCAAGCCGGTGCCGCTCATCATCCGCAAGTCCGACGGCGGCTACGGCTACGCCACGACCGACCTCGCGACGATCCGCTACCGCGTGCGCGACCTCGGCGCGCACCGGGTGCTCTACGTCATCGGTGCGCCGCAGTCGCTGCACCTCAACATGGTGTGGGACACCGCCCGCAAGGCCGGTTGGCTGCCCGACGGCGTCAAGCCGGTCCACGTGCAGATCGGCAACGTGCTCGGCGAGGACCGCAAGATCCTCAAGACGCGCTCCGGGGCGCCGCTGCGGCTCATGGCCCTGCTCGAGGAGGCCGTCGACAAGGCCCGCTCCGTCATCGACGAGACGCGGCCCGACCTCGACGACGACGTCCGCGCCACCATCGCGCGCCAGATCGGCATCGGCGCCGTCAAGTACGCCGACCTGTCCGTCGCGCACGACAGCGAGTACGTCTTCGACCTCGACCGCATGGTCGCCCTCACCGGCAACACCGGCCCGTACCTGCAGTACGTCGTCGCGCGGATCCGCTCGATCTTCCGCCAGGTCGCGCTCGACCCGGCCGACCAGCACGCCGCGCTCGTGCTCGGCGAGCCGCACGAGCGGGCCCTCGCCCTGCACCTGCTCGGGTTCGGCGACGTCGTGGCCGAGGTCGGCGCGACCTACGAGCCGCACCGGCTCGCCGGCTACCTCTTCGACCTGGCCCAGGCGTTCTCGGCGTTCTACGAGAACTGCCCGGTGCTCAAGGCCGACCTCGACGAGGTCAAGGCGTCGCGCCTGACCCTGTGCGCGCTCGTGCTGCGGGTCATGACGACCGGACTCGACCTGCTCGGCGTGGAGGCACCCGAGCAGATGTGACCGGTTCGACCCGTTGTCGATCCGACTGCGGGAGAGGACAGTCGGTCGCATGAGCGAGACGAGCGGGTGGGACTTCAGCGGCCTCAGGGCCACGTACGTCAACTGCACCCTGAAGAAGAGCCCGGAGACGAGCCACACCCAGGGTCTCGTCGACGCGAGTGCCGCCATCATGCGCGAGCACGGGGTGCGCGTCGACGAGATCCGTCTCGTCGACCACGACGTCGCGACCGGCGTCTACCCCGACATGCGCGAGCACGGCTGGGAGACCGACGCCTGGCCGGACCTCTACCCCGGCATCCTCGAGAGCCAGATCCTCGTCGTCGCGGGCCCGATCTGGCTCGGCGACAACTCGAGCGTGACGAAGCGCCTCATCGAGCGCATCTACGCGTTGAGTGGGATGCTCAACGACAAGGGCCAGTACCTCTTCTACGGCAGGGTCGCCGGCTGCCTCATCACCGGCAACGAGGACGGCATCAAGCACTGCGCGCAGAACGTCCTCTACAGCCTCCAGCACGTCGGCTATACGATCCCGCCCAACGCCGACGCCGGCTGGATCGGCGAGGCGGGGCCCGGCCCGAGCTACCTCGACCCGGGCAGCGGCGGACCGGAGAACGACTTCACCAACCGCAACACGACGTTCATGACCTGGAACCTCATGCACCTGGCGCGGATGCTCGACGCGGCGGGGGGAGTGCCGGCATACGGCAACCAGCGATCGGCGTGGAACTCCGGCGAGCACTTCGGGTGGCACAACCCCGAGTACCGCTGAGCTGCGCGGCGCCGGCGCCCGAGTCACCCCGCGGGGATGATGCCGCCCGCGGGCGGTGGTCCGGACGATGGGAGGGGCACCAGAGCGGTGCTGCCTTTCGAGAGAGGTCGGCCCATGTCGTTCTGGGACATCATCTGGTTCATCATCGTCTTCTTCGCGTTCGCCTCCTACCTCATGGTGCTCTTCTCGATCGTCGGGGACCTCTTCCGTGACCCGTCGGTGTCGGGAGGCATGAAGGCCGTGTGGGTCGTCTGCCTCGTCTTCTTCACCTTCATCACGGCCGTCGTCTACCTCGTCGTGCGCGGCCGCGGGATGAACGAGCGCTCGGCCAAGGTCTACGAGCAGGCCCGTCAGGCGCAGGAGAACTACGTGCGCTCGCTCGCCGGCTCCGGCACCTCGGCGCCCGAGCAGATCGCCAAGGCCAAGGAGCTGCTCGACTCGGGCGCCATCTCCGCCGACGAGTTCGCGACCCTCAAGCAGAAGGCGATGGCCTGAGGTCAGGAGTCGAGGGTCCCGGTGGGCACCCTTCCCGGTCTGCCCGGTCTGCCCGGTCTGCCCGGTCTGCCTGGTCCGCCCGGTCTCGGCGAGCACGCGCGGCTCGTCGTGCCGCCCGGTCAGGACCCCGTCGCGATCCTGCAGGAGCAGGGGAGCAGCCGCATCGAGGAGCTGCTGCCCGTGCGCTACGGCCGGATGCTCGCCTCGCCGTTCGCCTTCTACCGCGGTGCGGCCGCGATCATGGCTGCCGACCTCGGCGCCGGCCCGCGGACCGGGCTCGACGTGCAGCTCTGCGGCGACGCCCACATCTCGAACTTCGGCCTCTTCGCCTCGGCCGAGCGTCGTCACCTCTTCGACCTCAACGACTTCGACGAGACGTGGCCCGGCCCCTTCGAGTGGGACGTCAAGCGGTTCGCCGCGAGCCTGCACGTCGCGGCGCGCGGCAACGACGTGGGGCGGAAGCGTCGGCGCAGGATCGTCGTGGAGGCGGTCGACGCCTACCGGCGCGCCATGGCGGACTTCGCGGGCCGCTCGACGCTCGAGGTCTGGTACGCCCACGTCGAGCTGCAGCCCGGCCTGCCGCAGCTGAAGAAGGCGCTGCCGAAGCCGGCGCGGTCGTCGGCCCGCAAGGTGGTCACCGCCTCGCGCGGACGGGACTCGACGCGGGCCGCGCGGAAGCTGACCGTCACCGTCGACGGGCAGCCGCGCTTCCGCAGCGACCCGCCCCTGCTCGTCCCGATCCGGGAGCTGGCCCCCGACCGGGTCGCGGCGCTCGGCGAGTGGCTCGACCGCCTGCTCGACCAGTACCGCGAGAGCCTCCAGTCCGACCGGCGCGTCCTGCTCGACCGGTTCCGGCTCGTCGACGTCGCACGCAAGGCGGTGGGCGTCGGCAGCGTCGGCACCCGGGCCTGGCTGCTCCTCCTGCTCGACGAGGGCGGCGAACCCCTCGTGCTGCAGGCGAAGGAGGCGGTGCGCTCGGTGCTGGCCCACCACGCGCCCGCCGTCGGCCCGGACAACGAGGGGCAGCGCGTCGTCGAGGGCCAGCGCCTCATGCAGGCGAGCAGCGACCTGCTGCTCGGGTGGCAGCGCACCGCGGGCGACGACGGCGTGACGCGGGACTACTACGTGCGCCAGTTCCACGACTGGAAGGGCGGGTACGACGTCGAGGCGCTCGACGCCGACACCCTCGAGCTGCTCGCCAGGATCGCGGCCTGGACCCTGGCGCGCGCGCACGCCCGCTCCGGCGACCGGCGCGCGCTCGCCGCCTACCTGGGCGACACCCTCGAGTTCGCCAAGGCGGTCGCGGACTTCGCGGAGGCGTACGCCGACAAGAACGAGCGCGACCACGCGGCCCTCGCGGCGGCGGCGGCCGAGGGGCGGGTGCCCGTCGCCTGAGTGGCGCGGCCGGCCGCGACGGGCGATGCGCTAGATTCCGGCTGCCGACTCACAGGGGAGAGAACACATGAGCTACCAGCCGCCCACCACCTCAGGCACGCCCGACGTGCCGCCGACCCCGGACGCCCGCGATGCCGGCATCCCGGTCCCGACCGCGCCGGAGCCCGTCGCCGGCACGCTGCCCGCGCCGGTCGGGCAGCCGTATGCCGCAACGTTCCCCGCGACCGCGAGCGGGACGGCGAGCGGGACGGCGAGCGGCCCGGGTGCCGGGGTCGACGTGCGCCCGTGGCGCTCGTCCAACGACGTCATCGCGATCATCGTGCAGGTGCTCCTCGGCCTCACGGCCCTCGTCAACCTCGCCGTGGCGTTCACCGACGTCAGGCTGGCCGGGCTCGTGCGCGAGCGCGACTTCGACCGGGTCGTCGAGCTCGCCACGTCGGCCGAGTCGACCTACCGCCTCGCGATGCTGCTCGCCGTGCCGACCGTCATCGTCTTCGTCGTCTGGGTGCACCGCCTCTGGACCTCCGACCGGTCGGCGCACGCCGTCTACACCCGGAGCACCCGTCTCGCCGTGGGTGGCTGGTTCATCCCCGTCGCCAACCTGCTGCTCGGTGGGCGCGCGCTGCGCGACCTGTGGCACGGCACGGCGGCGGCCCGGGCCGGCGTCGACCAGGGCCCGGGGGTGCGCAGCACGCCCCGACTGCTCCTCGGCTGGTGGGTGGCGTGGTGCGTCATGTTCGTCACCACCCTCGCCAGCCGCGGTTCGCAGGCCGGGGTCGACCGTGCCACGTCGCTGACCGAGCTCGTGTCGGCGCTGGAGTCGGCGATCAACGCCGAGATCGCCGCGTGCACGATCTCGGCCGTGGCCGCCGTGCTCCTCGCCCTCGTCGTCCGCCGCATCACCGGCTTCACCCGGCGCTGAGCGGGCGCGAAGCGGGCGCGAAGCGGGCGGGCACGCAGCCGCGCCCGCCCCGCGCCCGTTCCGCGCCCGTCCCGCGCCCGCGTCGGTCGTCAGCGGCCGTGCGTGCGCGCGAGCAGGTCGCGGTAGCGCGCGACGACCTCCTCCTGCTCCTGCTCGGATCCCGGCGCGACCTCGTGCTCGGCCTCGATCCCGGCCTGCCAGGTGGGCGGCTCGGCCGCACCCGAGAGGGCCCACGCCGCCTGCCGGGCCGCCCCGATGCCGACGTACTCGCCGGGCGCGGGCACGGCCACGGGTGCGCGGAAGAGGCCGGGTGCGAGCTCCCGGACGGCTCGCGACGCGGAGGCCCCGCCGATGAGCAGCACCCGGTCGACGCGCACGCCGTGGTCGCGCAGGGCGTCGACGCCGGCGACGAGGTTGCAGAGCATCCCCTCGACGGCTGCCCGGGCGAGGTTCTCCGGGGTGGCGTTCGCGCGGGTGAGCCCGCCGAGGGTGCCGGTGGTGTCCGGAAGGTCGGGGGTGCGCTCGCCGTCGAGATAGGGCAGCAGCGTCAGGCCGTCCGCGCCCGGGCGAGCCTGCAGGGCGAGGCGGTCGAGCTCGGCCAGGTCGACCCCGAGCAGGGCCGCGGCCGCGCCGAGCACCCGCGCCGCGTTGAGGGTGCACATGAGGGGCAGGTGGTGGCCGGTCGCGTCGGCGAAGCCGGCGACGGCGCCGCTCTCGTCGCGGATCGGCGCCTCGCTGCGGGTGAACACCGTGCCGCTCGTGCCGAGCGAGACGACGACGTCGCCGGGGGCGGTCGTCAGGCCCAGGGCCGCACCCATGTTGTCACCGGTGCCGGCGGCGACGAGGACGCCGTCGGCCGTGCGCCCTGCTGCCGCCGCGGGCGAGAGCACCTCGGGCACGTCGACGACGCGCCCGAGCGACCGCTCGAGTAGGTCGAGGCGGTAGTCGTTGGTCGAGGCGGACCAGTAGCCCGTGCCCGAGGCATCGCCGCGGTCAGTGCTCCACCGCTCGAATCCCTTGCCCTGCTTGAGGATGCGTCCGGTCAGCCAGTCGTGCGGCAGCACGACGCGGGCGACCCGTCGCGCGGCGTCGGGCTCGTGCTCGGCGAGCCAGCGCAGCTTGGTCACGGTGAAGCTCGCCACCGGAACGCTGCCCACGGCATCCACCCACGCCGCCACGCCGCCGAGCTCGTCCACGAGGTCGCGGGCGGCGTCGGCGCTGCGGGTGTCGTTCCACAGGAGGGCGTCGCGCACGACGACGTCGTCCTCGTCGAGCGTCACCATCCCGTGCTGCTGGCCGCCGACGGCGAGCGCCGCGACCCCGTCGAGGACCCCGTCGCCGGTCGCCTCGACGTAGGCGTCCCACCAACGGTCCGGGTGCACCTCGGTGCCGTCGGGGTGGGGCGCGCGGGAGGTCCGCACGACCTCGCCCGTGTCGGCGTCGCAGACGACGACCTTGCTCGACTGCGTGGAGCTGTCGACCCCGGCGACGAGGGTGCGGCCGTCGGTCATGCGCCGACCTTGCTGCTCCAGCTCTGCAGCGTCGCGCGAGCGCCCTGGTCGTGCAGGGCCGCGAGCGCCTCCGTGTAGGCCGCGGTGAACCGTGCGTCGTCGGCGAGGCCGCCGAAGAGGTCGCGGTCCCGCAGGAAGGCCAGTGGGTCCTGACGCTGCCGCGAGGCGGCCGCCATGACGCGGTCCTTGATGCGGTCGACGACCTCGATCGGCTCGCCCTGCTCGTCGACGCCCTCCGCGTAGCGGGCCCAGGAGGCCACGACGAGCGCCGAGCGCTCGACGTCCCCGCCGGTCTCGAGGTTGCGCACGATGACGGGCACGAGCCACTTGGGGATCCGGTCGGAGCTCTCGGCGCAAAGGCGCGCGAGCGTGTCGCGCACCTCCGGGTTGGCGAAGCGCGCGATGAGCTCGTGGCGGTACGCGTCGAGGTCAACGCCGGGCACCTCGGGCAGGGTCGGGCTGCCCTCGTGCTCCATGTAGCCGAGGAGGAAGTCGACGAAGAGCGGGTCCTGGCACACCTCGTGCGCGTAGCGGTAGCCGGCGAGGTAGCCGAGGTAGCACAGCGCCTGGTGGCTGGCGTTGAGCAGGCGCAGCTTCATCAGCTCGTAGGGCACGACGTCGTCGACGAGCTGCACCCCCGACTCCTCGAGCGGCGGACGTCCGTCGGTGAAGTGGTCCTCGAGCACCCACTGGGTGAACGGCTCGCACACGACCGGCCAGCCGTCCTCGACGCCGAACTCCGTTGCGAGCCGGTCGATGTCGTCCTGTGCGGTGACCGGGGTGATCCGGTCGACCATGGCGTTCGGGAACGACACGTGCTCGTCCATCCAGTCGGCGAGGCCCGGGTCCGCGAGCCGCGCGAAGGCGGTCATCATCCGTCGCGCGACGTCACCGTTGCCGGGCAGGTTGTCGCACGACATGACGGTGAACGGCTCCTCGCCCGCGGCGCGGCGGGCCGCGAGGCCCGCGACGACGTAGCCGAACACGGTGCGGGGGGTGGCGCCCGGCTCGAGGTCGGCCACGATGGCGGGGTCGGTGGCGTCGAACTCGCCCGTCACCTGGTTGACGAGGTAGCCGCCCTCGGTGATCGTCAGCGACACGATGCGGGTGCGGGGGTCGGCGAGCCGGTCCACGACCGCCTGCGGGTCGTCGGGGGCGAAGAGCATCTCGACGATGCTGCCGACGACCCGGGCCTCCCGGTGGCCGTCGGGGTGCTTGACCACGAGGGTGTAGAGGCCGTCCTGGGACGTCAGCGTGTCGACGATCCGCCGGTCCTGGGGGAGCGCGCCCACGCCGCAGATGCCCCAGTCGAGCCCGTGGCCGGCGTTCATGAGCCGGTCGAGGTACATCGCCTGGTGCGCGCGGTGGAAGCCGCCCACACCGAAGTGCACGATGCTGGCCGTCACGGCGCCGCGGTCGTATGCCGGTCGCCCCACCCCGGGCGGCAGGGCGGCGAGGTTGCCGGCGGTGAGGCGGACCGGCAGGGCCGAGGGGGCGGAAGGGGGCGTGCTGGACATGGGTCCTCCAGGTGTCTCGAGGGGGCGCGGCGACGGGTGGGGTGGCTTCAGTGGGCCTCGGACATGCTCCACATCGTCCACAGCTCCGTGCGCATGCGTCTCGGCTGGGTCAGCGTGTAGCCGACGGCCCGGGCGATGTCGCCCGGCTCCATGAAGTCGCCGTCGGCCGGGTCCCGGTCGCCGAAGCGCCCGTCGGCCGCCGCGAAGGGGGTGTTGACGCCGGCCGGGGCGATGGTCGTCGTGCGGATCAGCTCGGACCGCAGCTCGCGGTCGAGGGCGTAGCCGAGGTTGATCTGCGCGGCCTTGGTCGCGGCGTACACGGCCTCCTTGCCCCCGCCGATGAGCAGTCCGGCGACGGACCCGATGATGACGAGGTCCCCGCCCCCGCCCTGCTCGCGGAACCGGCGCACGGCCGCGCGGGCCAGCCACACCGTGCCCTTGACGTTGACGTCGACCATGAGCGACACCTCGTCCGAGGAGTAGTCGAGCACGCCGCCGTAGAAGCCGACCGCCGCGTTGGCCACGACGGAGTCGAGCCGGCCGAAGGAGCGCACCGCGGTCGCCACGAGCTCGTCGGCGGTCGACTCCTCCCGCACGTCGCCGACGGCGAGGGCGAGGCGGTCCTCGCCCCAGTCGGCCCGCAGACCCGCGAGCGCCTCGGCGCGCACGTCGCCGGCCACGACCCGGCCACCGGCCTCGAGCACGAGGCGGGCGATCGCGCCGCCGATCGCGCCGCCGGCGCCGGTGACCGCGACGACCGTGTCGGTGAGGTCACGCGTGTGGTCGGTGGAACCCGCCGTCACTTGATCGCTCCCATCGAGAGGCCGCGGACGAGCTGCTTCTGGGCCACCCAGCCGGCGACGATGACCGGCAGGGCCGCGATCGTCGCGGCGGCGGAGAGCACGGCGAGGAACTGGCCGCGCCCGTCGACGAAGCTGCCGAGGAAGGGCGGCGTCGTGCGAGCGGCCGAGCTCGTGAGGAGCAGGGCGAGGAAGTACTCGTTCCAGGCGAAGATGAAGCTGATGAGGGCGGCCGCCGCCACCCCCGGCAGTACGAGCGGCAGCACGATGCGCACGATCTCGCGGAACATGCCGGCGCCGTCGACCCGGGCCGCCTCGATGATCTCGAACGGCACCTCGAGCAGGAACGAGCGCATCATCCAGACGGTCACGGGCAGGTTCATCGCGCCGTAGACGACGGCGAGGACGTAGATGTTGTCGAGCAGGCCGACCGTCTTGAAGATCATGAAGAGCGGCAGCACGATGGCGGCGAGCGGCATGAAGCGCGTCGAGATGAAGAACGACAGCGAGTTCTCGACGTTCTTGACGCGGCGGATCGACAACGCGTACGCCGCGGGGATGGCGAGCAGCACCGAGATGACCGTGGAGGTGACGGCCGCCGTCAGCGAGTTCTGCAGGTAGCCGGCCATGCCGCGGTCCATCGCGAGCTGGTAGCCCTCGGTGACGGGCTTGAAGAAGAACGTGGGGTTGATCGACGAGGCGAGCGACTCCGGCTTGAACCCGTTGAGGAACATCCAGAGCACGGGGAAGAAGAAGACCAGGACGAGGATCCAGGTGACGAGGGTGGTGAGGGCCGCGCGGGCCGACCTGTTCGAGCCGTTCATCGGCTTCCTCCTGCCATGAAGACCTTGAAGACGCTCTTGAGCGCGATGGTGGCGACGATGATGGTGAGCAGCACGGTCACGACGCCGTATGCCGCTGCCTGCCCGACGTCGAGGCCGATGAAGGCCCGCTCGTAGAGGAGGTAGGCGAGGGTCTTCGTGCCGCCGGTGCCCTTGGTGAGAATGGCGATCGGGTCGAAGACCTGCAGGATGATGACCGAGCCGAGCAGCACGCCGATCTCGATGTACATCCGCAGGTGGGGCAGCGTGATCCACGTGAAGGTGCGCCAGGGGCCGGCGCCGTCGACCTGGGCCGCCTCGAGGATGCCCTTGTCCTGGCCCTGCAGGCCGGCCAGCAGGATGAGCATCATGAACGGGGTGAACTGCCACGTCAGGACGATGACGACCGTCATCATCGGGTGCTCGGTGCTCCACGAGACGACCGGCAGGTGCAGGGTCCGGAAGAGCCAGTTGAGCATCCCGATGTTCGTGTCGAACATCGAGTACTTCCAGATGAGGGCGGCCGCCGCCGGCATGATGAGGAACGGCGTGATCATGAGCGTCCGGGCCAGCGCCCGCCCGGGGAACTTCCGGTCGAGCAGCACCGCGAAGAGGAGCCCGAAGAGCACCGCGAGCGTGACCGAGAACGCCGTGATGAGCACGGTGGCCACGATGGAGGGCCACAGGTCGCCCGAGGTGAGCGCGCTCGTGTAGTTGTCGAACCCCGCGAAGGCGCGGTCGTTCGGGTAGAGCAGGTTCCACTTCGTCAGGGAGAACCCGATGGTCGTCAGGAACGGGATCTGCGTCAGCAGGACGAGGAAGATGACGGCCGGGAGCAGCAGGCCCCGGTTGCGCCAGAGCTCCTTGCGCTGCACGCGGCGCTTGTCCGTCGCCGTGATCCCCTGGACGTTCTCGAGCTCGGTCGGTGTGGTCGGTGTGGTCGTGGTGGTCGTCATGTCGGCACTCCCTCGTGCGACGTCGGGTGGGCGCTACGGGTGGGCGGAGGGTGGTGCCGGGGCCGGTCCGGGCCGGCCCCGGCACCACGGGTCACGAGGAGGTCACTTGTTCTTGTGCTTGTCGCCGGCGGCCTGGGCGATGCTCTGGCACTTGCCGAGGGCGTCGTCGATGGTGCCGCGGTTGGCGAGGTAGTCAGCGACGAGCTGGGCGCACTGGTTGCCGACGTCCTGGAACTCGGGGATCGAGACGTACTGGATGCCGACCCAGCCCTGCGGGTTGACGCCCGGCTGCTTCGGGTTCACCGAGCTCATGACGTCGAGGGTGATCGGCGCGTAGGCCTTGGCGGCGTCCTTGTACTCGGGCAGCTCGTACGTCGAGGTGCGCGAGCCCGGAGGCACGTTGGACCAGCCGATCTTCGTGCCGACGAGCTTGATGTAGTCCTTGCTCGTGGCCCACTTGACGAACTTCAGCGCCGCGTCCTTCTGCTTCGTCGACGCGGGGATCGCGAGGTTCCAGCTCCAGAGCCAGCCCGACTCCTTCGTCTTGACGACGGGCATGTGGGCGTAGCCCATCTTGCCCTTGACCGGCGAGTCGGCGGCCTCGAGCATCGAGGCGGCCACGGAGGCGTCGGCCCACATCGCGGCCTTGCCCTCCTTGAGCGCGGTCAGGCACTCGTTGAAGCTGTACGAGACCGGGTCCTTCTCGCCGGAGGTGTCGAGCATCGTCTTGTAGAACCCGACGGCCTCCTTCCACTCCGGGGTGTTGACCGTGGCGTTCCAGTCCTTGTCGTACCAGTTGCCGCCGAAGGTCTGCACGACCGTGGTGAGCGGCGCGAACAGGTCGCCCCAGCCGGGCTTGCCGCGCATGCAGATGCCCGCCATGTCGGCCGAGTTCACCTTCTTGGCCGCGTCGGCGACCTGCTGCCAGGTCGGGTTCTGCGACAGGGTGACGCCGGCCTTGTCGAGAACCTCCTTGTTGTACATGAGGATCGAGGACTCGCCGTAGAACGGGACGGCGAAGAGCTTGTTGTCGAAGGTGTTGACGTCACGCACCGGGGGCAGCAGGTCGGCCACGTCGTAGGACGAGTCCGACTGGAGGTCGGGGGTGAGGTCGACGAGCCAGCCGTTCGCCCCCCACTGGGGCGTCTCGTAGGCGCCGATGGTGACGATGTCGTACTGGCCGGCGCCGCTCGCGACGTCCGCCGTGACGGCGGCGCGGAGGTCGCCCTCCTCCATGACCTGGAAGTTGACCTTGACGCCGGGGTTCGCCGACTCGTAGTCGGTCTTGAGCTTCTCCATGTCCTTCATCTGGCCGTTGTTGACGGTGGCCAGGTTGAGGGTGACGGATCCGCCGGCCGCACCGGTCGACCCGCTGCCCGACTGCACGGCGCCGGACGAGCAGGCGGTCACCGTCATGGCCACCGCCACAGCCCCCGTCCCGAGCGCGAGCACGCGCTTGTTCGCAAGCATTCCTAACTCCTTTGGTAGGCAAACTCTCGTTCCACGGCCCGAGCCCGGGCGACGACGTCCTTGACTGGAACTTGCCGGAACGGTAATGACGCGGCGGTGGCGCCAACAAGGACCATGAGCACGCTGTCGTTGATACGATTTTTCCGGGAGGCTCGGCCGGCACGACCGCATCGGCGGCTGTCACGCACGAGTCGGCGACGACGAGGTCCGACACCGGCGGGGGGCGGCATGAATTCGTATCGATCGGGTGAGCTGCCCGGACGGGGAACGGCCGCCCCGGGCGAGCCAAGTACCAGTGCGCCCGCCTCCGCCCTCCAGCTGGGCGCGCCGATCCGGCGCGAGGTCATCCCGCCCCACCCGCAGGCCTCGGTGCGCGTGCTGACGCACGACTTCCCGAGCGAGATCTGCGGCTGGGGCTACCACCCCGAGTACGAGATCCACCTCATCACCAAGACGCGCGGCAGCTTCATCGCCGGCGACCACATCGGCACCTTCGCGCCGGGGCACGTCAGCATGCTCGGCCCGAACCTCCCGCACGACTGGGTGAGCGACCTCGCGGACGGGCAGGTCGCCGTCGACCGCGACGCCGTCATCCAGTTCAGCGACGAGTGGCTCCGCGGCGCGATGGAGCTGTTGCCCGAGCTCGCCGAGGTGACCGAGGTGCTGCAGCGCTCGACGCGCGGCCTCGTCTTCTCCGGCGCGACGGCGTGGCGGGCGGCCGAGACGATCCTCGCCTGCGTGCACAGCCACGGTGTCGAGCAGCTCGGCCACCTCTTCAAGCTGCTCGCCCTCTTCGCGCACGCCCCGGCCGACGACTACGAGCTGGTGGCGAGCGAGTGGGTCGGCCGCCCCACCGACCCCGCCTCCCGGGACGCGGGCGAGGCCGGGCTCAGCTACATCCTCGAGAACCTCACGGGCGACATCCGCCTGTCCACGGCGGCGCGCCTCGCCTTCATGTCGGAGCCGACGTTCTCGAAGTACTTCAAGAACGCCACGGGCATGACCTTCTCGAACATGGTCAAGAAGCTGCGGATCGCCTACGCCCGCCGCCTGCTCGACACGACGGAGGACTCGGTGGCGCAGATCGCCGAGATGAGCGGCTACCACAACATGGCCAACTTCAACCGGCAGTTCCTCGCGGAGGTGGGCACGACCCCGAGCGCGTACCGCCGGCTCGAGTCCGACCAGAAGCCGCCGCCCGAGCTCTTCAGCCTCGGGCTCCGCGCACCGTCGCACTGAGGCCGTCCCGAGCGGGACGTGCTGCCCACCATCAGAGACGGACGGGCCGGGTTGCGTGTCATTTGTGTGACGTGACCGGCAGGGACTGCCGGAGGGCGAGGTGGTGCTCTAGGTTCGGGAGCCAAGTGCCCCCGACCGTGAGAGCGAAGGAGCCCAGCGTGCAGATCGGTGTCCCCCGTGAGACCCGCGCCCGCGAGACGCGTGTCGCCGCCACGCCCAAGACCGTCGAGCAGCTCGTCGGGCTCGGCTACGAGGTCGCCGTCGAACGCGGCGCGGGCGAGCGCGCGAGCTTCTCCGACGAGGCGTATGCCGCCGCCGGCGCCCACGTCGTCGACGCCGAGCAGGCCTGGGGCTCGGACGTCGTGCACAAGGTCACCGCGCCGTCGGACGAGGAGGTCGCGCGGCTGCGGCCCGGTGCGGTGCTCGTCTGCCTGCTCGCCCCGGCGCTCGCGCCCGAGCTGGTCGAGAGGCTGCGGGCCGCCGGGGTGACGGCCATGGCGATGGACGCGGTGCCACGCATCAGCCGCGCCCAGTCGCTCGACGTGCTCTCGTCGATGGCCAACATCGCCGGTTACCGAGCCGTCGTCGAGGCCGCGCACGAGTTCGGGTCCTTCTTCACCGGGCAGGTCACGGCCGCCGGCAAGGTGCCACCTGCCCGCGTCCTCGTCGCCGGCGCCGGCGTGGCGGGCCTCGCGGCCATCGGCACGGCCCGCTCGCTCGGGGCGGTGGTGCGCGCGACGGACGCCCGCGCCGAGGTCGCCGAGCAGGTCGAGTCGATGGGTGCGGAGTTCCTCGCCGTGCAGCTGCCCGAGGTCGACGAGGCGGCCCGGTCGAGCGACGGCTACGCCAAGGAGATGGGGGAGGAGTACAACCGGCGCGCGGCCGAGCTCTACGCCTCCCAGGCGCCCGAGGTCGACATCGTCGTCACGACGGCCCTCATCCCGGGGCGCCCGGCGCCGCGGCTGATCACCGGCGAGATGGTCGCCTCCATGAAGCCCGGTTCGGTCGTCGTCGACATGGCCGCGAGCAACGGCGGCAACGTCGAGGGCTCCGTGGCCGACGAGCTCGTCGTCACCGCCAACGGGGTGAAGATCATCGGCTACACAGACCTCGCGTCCCGGCTGCCGACGCAGGCGTCGCAGCTCTACGGCACCAACCTCGTCAACCTCATGAAGCTGCTCACCCCCGGCAAGGACGGCCGGCTCGTCCTCGACCTCGACGACGTCGTGCAGCGCACCATGACGGTCGCGCGCGACGGCGAGCTGCTCTGGCCCCCGCCCGCCATCCAGGTCAGCGCCGCCCCGACCGTGCAGAGCGCGAAACCGGTGGCCGCCAAAGAGCCTGAGCCACCGAAGGACCCGCGAAGGAAGTACGTCGCGATGCTCGTCGGAGCGATCGTCTTCGGCGTCATCGCCGCCGTCTCGCCGGCGAGCTTCCTCGGGCACTTCACCGTCTTCGCGCTCGCGGTCGTCATCGGCTACTACGTCATCGGCAACGTCCACCACGCCCTGCACACGCCGCTGATGTCCGTGACGAACGCGATCAGCGGCATCATCGTTGTCGGGGCCCTGCTCCAGATCGGCTCGGCCGCGTCGACGGGCGGGACGAGGGGCTCCGTCATCCTCGTCCTGGGATTCGTCGCGGCCCTTCTCGCGAGCATCAACATCTTCGGTGGCTTCACCGTGACCCGCCGCATGCTGACGATGTTCCGGAAGGGCTGAGCGCACATGGACATCGCACTCATCTCGGCGGCATACATCGTCGCGGCCCTGCTCTTCATCATGTCCCTCGCCGGCCTCTCGAAGCACGAGACGGCCCGGGACGGCAACGTGCTCGGCATGGTGGGCATGGGTCTCGCGCTCGTGGCCACCCTGTGGCTGTCGCTGCGCGGGGCGGCGTGGTCGGCCTGGGTCCTCATCGCCGTGGCCATGGCCATCGGGGCCGCCATCGGCATCGCCCGGGCCCGCAAGGTCGAGATGACCGGCATGCCCGAGCTCATCGCCATGCTCCACTCGTTCGTCGGCGCGGCGGCGGTGCTCGTCGGCCTCAACACCTTCGTCGCGACCTCGGGGGTCGTCGGGCTCGAGGGGGAGGCGGTGCACCTCGTCGAGATCTTCCTCGGGGTCTTCATCGGCGCGGTCACCTTCACCGGGTCGATCGTCGCGTTCCTCAAGCTGTCGGCGCGCATCTCGAGCAAGCCGCTCATGCTGCCGGCCCGGCACTGGCTCAACCTCGCCGCCCTGCTCGTGTCGGCGGGCCTGCTCGTGTGGTTCGTGGCCGCGCACTCGATCGTGCCCCTGCTGGTCATGACGGCGGTCGCGCTGGCCTTCGGGTGGCACCTCGTCGCCTCGATCGGTGGTGGCGACATGCCCGTCGTGGTCTCGATGCTCAACAGCTACTCGGGCTGGGCGGCGGCCGCGGCCGGCTTCATGCTCGGCAACGACCTGCTCATCGTCACGGGCGCCCTCGTCGGCTCCTCGGGTGCCTACCTCTCCTACATCATGTGCCAGGCGATGAACCGCTCGTTCGTCTCGGTCATCGCGGGCGGCTTCGGCTCCGACGGCACCGTGAGCGACGCGGACGTCGACTACGGCGAGCACCGGGAGACGACGGCCGCGGAGGTGGCCGAGCTGCTCAAGAACGCGTCCTCGGTCGTCATCACGCCCGGCTACGGCATGGCGGTCGCGCAGGCGCAGTACCCCGTCGCCGAGCTGACGGCGAAGCTGCGCGAGCGCGGCGTCGACGTGCGCTTCGGCATCCACCCGGTCGCCGGCCGGCTGCCCGGTCACATGAACGTGCTGCTCGCCGAGGCCCGCGTGCCCTACGACATCGTGCTCGAGATGGACGAGGTCAACGACGACTTCCCCGATACCGACGTGGTGCTCGTCATCGGCGCCAACGACACGGTCAACCCGGCCGCCGCGGAGGACCCGACCTCGCCCATCGCCGGCATGCCGGTGCTGCAGGTCTGGAACGCCCACGACGTCATCGTGTTCAAGCGCTCGATGAACGCCGGCTACGCGGGCGTGCAGAACCCGCTCTTCTTCCGGGACAACTCGGCCATGCTCTTCGGCGACGCCAAGGAGCGCGTCGAGGACATCATCAAGGCGCTCTGACGCCGGGCCCGAGCGGCGGCGGAAGGGTGGGGGAGCTCTCCCATCGGGACCTGCTCCGATTCTCGGAGCAGGTCGGGCCGGCACGCGTTCACCTCGGCGGTCACCTCGGCGGTCACCGTGCCGTTCACCTCGGCGCTCACCTCGGGCTCTCCAGGGCTGTCACCGGCGGCTGTCACGATCGGTGTGCACGGGGCGGGCGCGGTGGACCGATGGGAGCGGACCGGTGGGTGACACGCAGCGGCAGGAGCCGGCGGGGGACGTCGGCGGTGGGGCGGGCGCCGAGGCCTTCGACGGCGCCCGCTTCATCGTCCGCGCGCGTCGGTTGGCAGACCTGAGCCAGCGCGAGCTGGCGGACGCGCTCGGGGTCTCGCGCGCGGCGATCGGCCGCCTCGAGTCAGGGGCGGCGCGGGTCGAGACCGGCACGCTCTCGGCGATCCTCGCGCTGGCCGGCCTGCGGCTCGCCGTGCTGGACGGTGCGGGGGCCGAGGTCGCACCGGTCCCGGTCGACGTCCTGCGCGACCGCGCGGACCGGCGGTTCCCCGGCCACCTCGACGCGCGACCTCCGGTGGACGCGCCCTCGGACCGGGTCCACCCTCGGCGCGGCGTTCCCGAGCCCCGGGGGTGGTACCACCAGCGTCCGTCCCGGGCCCGTCGACGGGCGATCACCGGCACTCCCGCCGACCACCCCACCGTCAGCGGGCTCCGCGAGGCCCGCCGGGCGGCGTACTGGCAGGGCGTCGCGCAGGCGGAGGCCCGTCGGGCCCTCGACCCCGAGCCGGAGTGCTGCTGCTTCGACGGCTGCTTCGAGCTCGCCTGCCGGGACGACTGCCCCTGCCAGTGCGAGCCGGACCGCCGGGGCGCCCTGCACCGGGAACCGTACGTCGGCGACTGGACAGACCACGCAGCGCGGAACGGCGGGCAGCCCGTGGGACGCACGCAGCCCGCCCGTGAGGTCACGGGCGGGCTGCGTCGTGCTCGAACCGTCGTGCTCGAACGCTCGAACCCTCGAACGCCGTGCGTGGGTCAGCGCTCGCTGAGCACCTCGGGGGCGCCGCGGGTGCCTTCCTCCTCCTCGCCGGTCGCCAGCTTGCTGTGGTGGCGCGAGTAGAGGAAGTAGATGCCGAAGCCGAGCGCCATCCACACGACGAAGCGGATCCACGTCTCGATGGAGAGGTTGAGCACGAGGTAGAAGCAGGCGAGCGCCGACAGGTAGGGCACGACCGGGTTGCCCGGCACCTTGAAGGCCCGCTTGAGGTCGGGGCGACGCTTGCGCAGGATCGGGATGGCGAGCGAGACGAGCATGAACGCCGTCAGCGTGCCGATGTTGACCATCTCCTCGAGCTTGCCGATCGGCGTCAACGAGGCGATGAGGGCGACGACCGTGCCGATGATGAGCGTCAGCTTGATCGGGGTGCCCGTGCGCTCGCTCGTGCGGCCGAGGCTGCCGGGGATGAGGTGGTCGCGGCTCATCGCGAAGGTCACGCGGGTGGCGCCGATGATGAGCGTCATGACGACGGTCGTCAGACCGGCGACCGCGCCGGCGGAGATCAGGGTGGCGAAGCCGTCACGACCGACGTTCGTGAACGCCGTGGCGAGCGCGGCCTTCGGGTCGATGTCCTTGTAGTTCTGCATGCCGGTGATGACGAGCGTCACGGCCACGTAGAGGACGGTGCAGATGGCGAGCGAGCCGATGATGCCGCGGGGCAGGTCGCGCTGCGGGTTCTTCGCCTCCTCCGCCGTCGTGGCGACGACGTCGAAGCCGATGTAGGCGAAGAAGACGATGGCCGCGCCGGCCATGATGCCGAGCACGCCGTAGGTGGCCGGGGTCATGCCGGTGATCACCTGCAGGAGCGGGGTCGTCAAGCCCTGCGCGGCCTCACCCGGCTGCGACGGCGGGATGAAGGGCGACCAGTTGTCGCGGTTGATGAACTGGATGCCCGCGAAGATGACGAAGAGCACGATGAAGAGCTTGACCCCGACGAGCACGAGGTTGACCCGCATCGACTCCTTGATGCCCTTGGCGATGAGCAGCGTCAGGGCGGCGATGAGCAGGAAGGCCGGCAGGTCGAAGACCGACCCCGGCCCCACCGATTCCGGCCAGGTCACGCCCAGCTGGTCGAGGAGCGTCACGAAGTACTGCGACCACCCCTGCGCGACCACGCTCGCGCCGAGCATGAGCTCGAGCAGCAGGTCCCAGCCGATGATCCAGGCGACGAGCTCGCCGAGGGTCGCGTAGGAGAAGGTGTAGGCGGAGCCGGAGATCGGCACGGTCGACGCGAACTCCGCGTAGCAGAGGGCGGCGAGGCCACAGACGATGGCGCCGACGACGAACGACAACGCGATCGACGGGCCGGCGTAGTCCTTCGCGGCCCTTCCGGTCAGCGTGAAGATACCGGCGCCGATGATGACGCCGATGCCGAAGACGGTGAGGTCGAGCGCGCTCAACGTCCTCTTCAGCTTGTGGTCGGCGTCCTCGGCCGAGGCCATCGAGGCCTCGATCGACTTGGTGCGGAACACGCTCATGCTGACCTCCGAGCGGGTCGGTGACGGGCGGATCACCACAAACTAGCGGGGGACGGGCCTCCCGGCGAGCCCCGCTCCGGTCAGTCTCGGGGCGGGGGCCAGATCGGGCCGGTGTCCGCGCCGCGCCGGCGGCGCTTGATGTCGTCGCTCTCGTAGACCGTCTCGCCCTCGGGGACGTCCCGCCCCGGCTGTCGTGACCCGCGGGCGGGCCGGGTCGGCCGCTGGACCGGCACGGCCCGCGAGTACGAGTCGAGGCGGTCCTGGATCGGGTTGTGGGTGCGGTGCACGTCGGGGAAGCCCTCGCCGGACCGCGTGACCGGGCCTGGCTGCGGGGCGGAGGGGCCGGCTGACCCGCCGGACCCGCCGGACCCGCCCGGCCCCCCGATGTCGCCGATGTCGTCGAAGTCCTCGGGGTCGCCGAAGTCGCCCGAGCCCACGGAGCCGGCGGGGCGGCTCGACGGCTCGATGTGGAAGATCTCCGCGCAGATGTCCCGGTAGGTCTGGTCGGGGTCCGGCACCCACTTGATCTCGCGGAGGGCCTGGTCCTGCCCGGCGCTCTCGAGGACGAACTTGCCGTAGCCGAGGAACTGCCCCGGGATGGAGCGGACGTAGCTCATGTCCGTCACCTTCTGCAGCGGCATCATCGCCACCTTGTGGCTGATCAGGCCGTAGCGCAGGAGCAGGCGCTTGTCCGTCGCGACGAACCAGTGCTGGCTCCAGTCGATGACGCACCAGACGAGCCGCGCGAGCAGCACGAAGAAGAGCCACCAGACGATGGTGCCGATCGTCTGCGTCGAGCGCGTGACGTTCGAGTCGACCCAGACGGCCACGACGAAGCCCGCGAGCAGCGACGCGACCGGCTCGGCGAGCTTGGTCCAGTGGGCGCGCACCGCGGTGACGAGGCGCTCCCCGGGCAGCATGATCGGCGCGAGCCCCGTCGGGACCTCGAGGCTGCGTCGGGCTGCCATGGCGTCGGCCGGGACCGTCAGCGGTTGAGCAGCGAGTTGAAGAACCTCAGGATCGCGTTGAACCCGTCGACGATGACACCCCAGATGTTGCTGACGATGTCCGCGGCCTTGTCCGGTGAGGTGAAGACGGCGTAGACGAAGAACGCGAGCACGAGGATCAGGAGGATCTTCTTGGCCTTGGGGCCCATGGGGTGTCGCTCCTTGGAGGAAGGTGGGCCGGGCCGCGCGGACGGCCTGGTGGCACAGGTGTGCGACCAGTGTGCCGCACGGGACGGGTGGGGTCGCGCACCCCCGCCCGCGTGTCCGGGGCGGGTGGGCGGCCCGGACAGCGGCTACGCTCCGTCGCGTGTCGCGAACCCCGCCGTATGCCGCCGACCTCCGGGCCGCGCTGGCCCGGGTCTCGCGCGGGGTGGACGAGCGCGAGCTGGCTCGCGCGACCGAGGTGCTCGTCAGCCGGTACCGCTCCGTCGCGCCGGCGGGCGCGCCGATCCTCGCCTCCGACGTGCACGTCGCGGCGTACGCCGCCTACCGGATGCCGGCCACCCACGCCGCGCTGGGCCGGGTGCTCGGCGAGCTGGCCGACCGTGGCCTCGCGCCCAGGACCATGTTCGACCTCGGTGGCGGCACCGGTGCGGCCGCCTGGGCGGCCGCCGGCGCCTTCGACGAGCTGGAGCGCGTCACCGTGCTCGACCAGGTGGAGGCCGCGCTCGCGCTCGGCCGTCGGCTCGTCGAGGGCGCCGCGGCTCCCGCGCTGGCCGCGGCGAGCTTCGCCCGTGCCGTCGCGGGTCGCTGGCCCGAGGCCGACGTCGACCTCGTCACCGTCTCCTACGTGCTCAGCGAGCTCGACGAGGGCGAGCAGCAGACCCTGGTCGCCGACGCGATGCGGCGTGGCGGCTGCGTCGTCGTCGTCGAGCCCGGGACGCCGGACGGCTACGCCCGCGTCATCCGAGCCCGGGACGCCCTGCTGGCAGCCGGGTGGCACCTCGTCGGCCCGTGCCCGCACTCGGCGGACTGCCCTCTGTCGCAAGGGGACTGGTGCCACTTCGCGGCTCGCGTCAACCGCTCGGCCGAGCACCGCCGGCTCAAGGGCGCCGAGCTGTCCTACGAGGACGAGAAGTTCTCCTGGGTGGCCGCCGTCGCCCCGGGCACGCCTGCGCCCGAGCCCCGTTCGGGTCGCATCCTGCGCCATCCCCTGAAGCGCAAGGGGTTCGTCGAGTTCCAGGTGTGCCGGCCCGACGGCACGGCCGGTCGCGAGGTGGTGTCGAAGAAGGCCGGTGAGCGCTACCGCGAGGCGCGCGACGCCGAGTGGGGCGACCTGCTGCCCTGAGCGGACGGCATACGGCGGGGGCGTGCGGGCAGAAGGTCGCCCCGACGGCTCAGACGACGCCGTATAGGCGGTCGCCCGCGTCGCCGAGGCCGGGCACGATGTAGCCCTTCTCGTTGAGCTTCTCGTCGATGGTGCCGAGCACGACCTTGACGGGGATGTCGCTGTCGGCCAGCTCGTCCTCGAGGTGTTTGATGCCCTCGGGGGCGGCGAGCAGGCAGACGGCGGTGATGTCGCGCGCGCCCTTGGCCGTCAGGTAGTCGATGGCCATGACGAGCGTGCCGCCCGTGGCGAGCATCGGGTCGAGGATGAAGACCTGGCGGTCGGTGAGGTCGTCGGGGAGGCGGTTGGCGTAGGTCGAGACCTCGAGCGTCTCCTCGTTCCGGATCATCCCGAGGAAGCCCACCTCGGCGCTCGGCAGCAGCTTGACCATGCCGTCGAGCATGCCGAGGCCGGCGCGGAGGATCGGGACGATGATCGGCTTGGGGTTCGAGAGCTTGATGCCCGTCGTCGGGGCGACGGGCGTCTCGATCTCGAACGGCTCGACGCGGACGTCGCGCGTCGCCTCGTAGGCCAGCAGCGTCACGAGCTCCTCGGCGAGGCGCCGGAAGGTCGGGCTGTCGGTCCGCTTGTCGCGCAGGTAGGTCAGCTTGTGGGCGATGAGCGGGTGGTCTGCGACATGGACGTCCATGGGTGGAAACTTATCGCGTGGCGAAGCGATCCGACTCCCCCGACGAGCGTGCCGTGCCCACGCCCGAGACGTATGCGGCCTGGATGGGGCAGGCCCTCGACCTCGCGGCGGCCACGGCGCGCTCGCAGGACGTGCCTGTCGGCGCGCTCGTCGTCGCGCGCGACGGCGGCGTCGTCGGGCGCGGCCACAACGTGCGGGAGGAGCGTGGCGACCCGACGGGGCACGCCGAGGTCGTCGCCCTGCGCGAGGCGGCGGACCGGCTGGGCACGTGGCGGCTCGACGGGTGCACCCTCGTCGTGACCCTGGAGCCCTGCGTCATGTGCGCCGGCGCGGCCATGGCGGCGCGGGTCGAGCGGGTCGTCTTCGGCGCGTGGGACCCCAAGGCCGGGGCGTGCGGCTCCGTGTGGGACCTGACGCGCGACCGGCTCGCCACGCACGCCGTCGACGTCGTCGCGGGGGTGCGCGCCGAGGAGTCGGCGGCCCTGCTGGTCGATTTCTTCGAGGGCCGCAGGCTCGGGTAAGGTCTCTCCCGGTGGCGTGTCCGAGCGGCCTAAGGAGCACGCCTCGAAAGCGTGTGTGGGGGTGACTCCACCGTGGGTTCAAATCCCACCGCCACCGCCAGAACGACGCAGGACCCGACATGCTTCACCGTCGGGTCCTTCGTCGTTCCATCGAACGCGACGGGTCCACCGCCACGGCCACCGACCGCCACCGCACTGGCAGGATGAGCGCCATGACCACGGACGTCCCCCTCAGCGTGCGCACGCCCTCGCCCCTCGGTGAGTTCCTGCGCGCCCGGCGCCACGAGCTCGCCCCCGAGGAGGTCGGCATCAAGCGCGCCAAGGGCCGTCGCCGGGTCGGGCTCAGCCGCACGGAGGTCGCCGAGCTGGCCGACATCTCCGTCGCCTACTACGACATCATCGAGCGCGGCCGTGACCTGCGCCCGAGCAAGAGCGTGCTCGACGGCCTCGCCCGGGCGCTCAAGCTCAACGCCGACGCGCGCGCCCACCTGCACGCCCTCGCGAGCGGCACGCCGTCGCGCCGGCCCTCGGACCAGGAGGAGCTCACCGAGGAGCTCGAGGAGATGCTCGACGCCCTCGACCCCAACCCGGCCTACGTCGTCGGTGCCAGGTGGGACGTGCTCGGGGCGAACCACACGGCCTGCCAGCTCTTCACCGACTGGGAGGGCAAGCGCGCCAAGCGGGAGCGCAACCTCCTGTGGTTCTACTGCTGCGACCCCGCCGCGCGCACCCTCTTCGTCGACTGGGAGCAGGAGGCGGCCGACCAGCTCGCCCTCTTCCGCGAGGCGTACGCGCGCCACCCCGACGACCCGTCGTTCACGCGGATCCTCGACGAGATCTTCCGCGCGAACCCCGCGACGGTGGAGTGGTGGGAGCGGCACGACACCGACCCGACCCGCGGGCGCACGAAGCGGATCCGCCTCGCCAACGGCGAGGTCGTCCAGCTGCGCCAGCTCGTGCTTCAGGTGCTCGACGAGCCCGACATCCGGATCATCAGCTACTTCGCCGACGTCGACGGCGACCTCGACGACGTCGAGCTCGACGCCTGACCGGTCAGTCGATCGTCTCCGAGGGGGTGTCGGTCGAGGGGTGCGGCACGTCCGTCACCTGGGCGGCGTGCGAGGAGACGACGTAGGCGTTGCCCTGCGCGATCTCGTCGGCGACCGCGTCGAGCCACGGCTCGGGCCGCGTGCCGAGCCCGTTGCTCTCGATGGCTGCGGTCAGGGCCTCGACGACCTCGGGCTGCGACCGACCGCCCTCGCGGACGAGGTCGTTGATGATCGTCTGGAGGCGCGCCTCCCTGGAGCGCGCGACGTCCTCGAGGTCGCGCTCGCTCGGCATGTCCGTCATGGCAGTCCCGTCCCGGCAGCCACGAGGGGCACCGGTGCGTGCCCAGCGGTCGTGACCGCGTCTACCAGTCGCGTACCCGCCCGTGTCACCGCGTCGGCGGCTTGTCCAAGGTGGTGACCGGGTGGGGCAGCGGCCTCAGCGCTTGCGGGTGCCGAACAGGCTGCGGGTGATCTCGCGGCCGATGACCGTGCCGGCCGAGCGCAGCATCGAGCGGAAGGCGGAGCTGCCCGCGACCTGCTGGAGCAGGCCCGGCTCCTCCTTGGGCGCTCGCGTCGCGCGGGGCTCCAGGGCCGGCGCGCTGGGGGCGGGAGCGGGGGCGGGCGCGGGGGCGCTGGGAGCCGGCGTCGCCGGGACCGCCTGCAGGCGCTGCGCGAGCAGCTCGTAGGCGGACTCGCGGTCGACGACCGCGGCATACTTGCCCGCGATCGCGGAGGCGCCGATGACGGCATCCATCGTCGGGGTGGGGGAGGGGTCCATGAGGGAGTTGGGCGCCTTCATCCGCGTCCACGCGACGGGCGTGGGCACGCCCCGCTCGGAGAGCACCGTCACGACGGCCTCGCCGATGCCGAGGCTCGTCAGCAGCTTCTCCATGTCGTAGGCCGTGTGCGGGTAGGTCGCGATGGCCTGCTTGAGCGCCTTGGCGTCGTCGGGGGTGAAGGCCCGAAGCGCGTGCTGGACGCGGTTGCCGAGCTGGGCGAGCACCCCGGCGGGCACGTCCTTGGGCGACTGCGTCACGAAGAAGACGCCGACGCCCTTGGAGCGGATGAGGCGCACCGTCTGCTCGATGGCCTGCAGGAACGCCTTGCTCGCGTCGTCGAAGAGCAGGTGCGCCTCGTCGAAGAAGAAGACGAGCTTGGGCTTGTCGACGTCACCCTCCTCCGGCAGGTCGTGGAAGAGGTCGGCGAGCAGCCACATGAGGAAGGTCGAGAAGAGCTGCGGGCGGTCCTGCACCTGCGGCAGCTCGAGGCACGAGATGATGCCGCGCCCGTCGGCCGCGGTGCGCAGCAGGTCGCTCGTCTCGAACTCGGGCTCGCCGAAGAAGTCGCCGGCGCCCTGGTCCTCGAAGGTGATGAGGTTGCGCAGGATGACCCCGGCGGTCGCGCTCGAGAGGCCGCCGAGCTCCTTGAGGTCGGCCTTGCCCTCGTCGGACGTCAGGTGGCTGATGACCGCGCGGAGGTCCTTGAGGTCGAGCAGCGCCAGGCCGTTCTTGTCGGCGTAGTGGAAGATCAGCCCGAGGCTGCTCTCCTGCGTGTCGTTGAGGCCGAGGACCTTGCTTAGGAGCGTCGGGCCGAAGCCGGTGATCGTCGCGCGGATCGCGATGCCGTCGCCCTTGCCGCCGAGCGTGAAGAACTCGGTGGGGTATGCCGTCGCCGTCCACGGCATGCCGACGTCGGCCGCGCGGGCGGTGATCTTCTCGCCGCCCTCGCCCGGCGTCGCGAGCCCGGAGAGGTCGCCCTTGAGGTCGGCGAGGAACACGGGGACCCCGGCGTCGGACAGCTGCTCGGCCATCAGCTGGAGGGTCTTCGTCTTGCCCGTGCCGGTGGCGCCGGCGACGAGGCCGTGCCGGTTGAGCACGCTGAGCGGGATCTGGACGGGCGCGTCGGCGTGCGCCACCCCGTCGACGACGGCCGCGCCGAGCTTGAGCACGCCCCCGTCCGCGAAGGCGTATCCCGCGCGGATCTCGTCGATCTGCGTGCTGTCAGGGCTCTCCGGTGATGCCGCGCTCTGGGTCACGGCTCGACTCTAGTCGGCGGCGTCCTGCCCGGGCTGTCTATGCTGACCCGGTGATTTTCAAGGCCGTCGGAGACTCCCGCCCCTATCCCGACCACGGGCTCGAGACGACGAAGGACTGGTCGAACGTGCCGCCCCGGGTGGTGCAGCTCGGCGAGCTCATCACGACGAAGAGCACCCTCGACCTGCGCGGCCTCCTCGCCGACGACTCGACCTTCTACGGCGACCTCTTCCCGCACTGCGTGGAGTGGGAGGGCGAGCTCTACCTCGAGGACGGCCTGCACCGGGCCCTGCGCGCCGCGCTGCAGCAACGTCCTGTCCTTCACGCCCGAGTCCTCGTACTCTCCTGACACGAGGCGGCGCCACCGTGGCTGCCCACGACCGAAGGAGGGCGGATGCCGAACGCCGGTGACGCCGACGAGCGCCGCTACGGCGTGCGCCGTCAGCGCCGATCGACGATTGTCATCGCGATCGTCCTGCTCGCCCTGGGCGGCGCGTTCTACTACGCGTCGACCTACTTCCGCGACACGACGCCCCAGCCCGGCCCGTGCACGACGGTGCCGCCCGTCGACCCGCTGCGGCCGGCGGACGTCAGCCTCAACGTCTACAACTCGACGAACCGCAGCGGTCTCGCGGCCGCGGTCGCGAAGGGTGCCCGCACCCGCGGCTTCACGGTGAAGGCCATCGGCAACGACCCCAAGGACGCCGGCGTCAAGCAGGTCGCTCAGATCCGGTTCGGTCCGGAGGGTGCGGCCTCGGCGCGCCTGCTCAAGGCGCACGTGCCGCAGGCCGTCTACGTCAACGACAAGCGCAAGGGCGACACGGTCGACCTCGTCGTCGGCCAGGCCTGGAAGAGCTTCGGCAAGGTGCCGGTGGTGGCGACGCCCACCCAGACGCTGCGCCAGTGCCCGACGATCACCGTCGAGGGCTGACCCCTCGAGGCGCTCGCGCGCCCCGGGTCGTGCTCGGTCCGGCCGTGCGGCTCCGGTCCCACGACATGTCACGGGACCGGAGCCGGGTCGCGGGACCGAACGCACCACGCGGGACCGGGTCAGAGCTGGACCATCGTGGCGACCATGAGCGCCTTGATGGTGTGCATCCGGTTCTCGGCCTGGTCGAAGACGACCGAGGCGTCCGACTCGAAGACGTCGTCGGTCACCTCGAGCTCCTTGAGCCCGAAGCGCTCGTGCACGTCGACGCCCACCTTCGTCTCGAGGTCGTGGAAGGCGGGGAGGCAGTGCATGAAGCGCACCGAGGGGTTTCCGGTCAGCGCGAGCAGCTCGGCGTTGACCTGGTAGGGCATGAGCAGGGCGATCCGCTCGGCCCAGACCTCGGCCGGCTCGCCCATCGACACCCAGACGTCGGTGTGCACGAAGTCGACGCCACGCACCCCCTCCGCCACGTCCTCGGTCAGCGTGACGCGCGCGCCGGTCTCGGCGGCATACCTCCTCGCGACGGCCACCACGTCGTCGGCGGGCCACAGCGACCGCGGCGCGACGATGCGCACGTCCATGCCGAGGATGGCGCCCGTCACGAGCAGCGAGTTGCCCATGTTGAAGCGCGAGTCGCCGACGTAGGCGTACGCGATCTCCGCGTCGGGCTTGCCCGCGTGCTCGCGCATCGTCAGCGCGTCGCAGAGCGACTGCGTCGGGTGCCAGTCGTCGGTCAGGCCGTTCCAGACCGGCACGCCGGCGTGGGCGCCGAGCGTCTCGACGACGTCGTGGCCAGACCCGCGGTACTCGATGCCGTCGTAGAAGCGGCCGAGCACGCGCGCGGTGTCCTTGGCCGACTCCTTGTGACCCATCTGCGAGCCGCTCGGGTCGAGGTAGGTCGTGCTCGCGCCCTGGTCGGCCGCGGCCACCTCGAAGGCGCAGCGGGTGCGCGTCGAGGTCTTCTCGAAGAGCAGCGCGACGTTCTTGCCGGCGAGGCGCCGCTCCTCCCGGCCCTCCCGCTTGGCGGTCTTGAGGTCGGCGGCGAGGTCGAGCAGCGCCCGGAACTCCTCCGGCGTGAGGTCGATCTCCTTGAGCAGGTTGCGGCGGTGAAGTGCGGCGAGCGACATGACCGGATGCTTTCAGGCGCGGTCGGCGCGCGGCAATCCGGTCTCAGGTCGCCGATTTCTTGGGCGGGGCCTGCCTCGGGTAGCCTCCCCCACGGAGGATTCGCATAGTGGCCTAGTGCGCACGATTGGAAATCGTGTTGGGATAAAACCCTCGGGGGTTCAAATCCCCCATCCTCCGCCCGAGACGGCCCCCGTCGCGCCCAGCGCGCCGGGGGCCGTCGTCGTTCCCGTCACTCGTGCGGGCGGATTTCCGGCTGACGGGGCCCCGGCATACACTGGCCGTCGGCACCCCGCGTGGTGGTACCTCTCCGAACTCCCCCAGGGCAGGAATGCAGCAAGGGTAGGAGAGCTCTTCCAGGTACGCGGGGTGTCCCTTTTCCCGGTCAGCCGGCCTCGGGCGGTGGGGCCGTCGTGGTGCCCGCGCGGAGCGCCACCGGGGAGTTCGTGCTCCGTGGCCGGGTGCCGTCGAGGCGCCGCCGCACGAGGGTGCCGATGAGGCGCCCGCGCTCGCGACCCTGCTGGTCCATGGTCGTGATGCGGTGCGGGAGCCAGGGCAGGTCGACCCCGTCGAAGCCGGTGACGCTGACGTCCGCGGGCACCTGCAGGCCGAGCTCCTCGGCCGCGACGATGACGCCGGCGGCGATGACGTCCGACTGCGCGACGATGGCCGTCGGGCGTTCGGCCGCCGGCACGTCGAGCAGGGCGCGGCCCAGGGCGATGCCGCCCTCGACCGACGAGCCGTCGCCGGTCTGCACGACCGGGGCGCCGGGGCCGAAGACGTCGCGGAAGCCGAGCACCCGGCCGATGCTCGGGATCTGGACGTCCGCCTCGCGCACGCGCTCCTCGCGGATCGGACCGGGCTCGCCCATCGGGCCGAGCGGCATGGCGACCGACGCGACCCGGCGGTGCCCGAGGGCCCGCACGTGCCGCGACACCTCCGCGAACGCGGCCCGCTCGTCGATGCGCACCTGGGTCACGCGGCGGTCGGCGGGCACGCCGGTGCTGAACATCGGGATGCCGCGCGCGGCCAGGTGGTCGACGGCCGGGTGGTCGCCCGGCCCGCAGAGCGAGAAGACGACGGCGTCGAGGGCGAGACCGGCGAGCTGGGGCACGACGGCCTCGACGTCGTCGCTGGGCTGGGCGAGGAGCAGCATGCCCGTCGGCACCCGCTCGAGCTCCTCGGCGAGCCCGTCGAGCACGGCGACGGCGAACGGGTCGCGGAAGGCGGCCTGCAGCCGGCCCTCGACGAGCACGCCGACGGCACCGGCGCGGCCCTGGCGCAGCGAGGAGGCCAGCGGGTTGGGGCCGGTGAAGCCGAGCTCGTCGGCGGCCGCGCGCACGCGCTCGGCCGTGGCGGTCGCGACCGGGCCCTTGCCGCTGAAGACGAGCGACGCGGTCGACACCGAGACGCCCGCGCGGTCGGCGACGTCGCGGAGCGTCGGGCGGGCTTGACCGTGGGCGACCATGGGAGGCATGCTATCGAAACGTTTCGAGTCGAATCGATTCGAACCCTGATCGTCACCCTGAGAGGCTTGTCGCATGTCCGCCGCCGCCAGCGCCCCGCCGGCACCCGTCGTCCGCACCGCCCGCAACGCCGTCTTCACGGCCTTCGCCGTCAACGGGGCGGCCTTCGCGGCCTTCGCCTCCAGGGTTCCCGACCTCAAGCACGAGCTCGGCCTCTCCGCCGGCGAGCTCGGCGTCACGCTCCTCGCCGCGTCGCTGGGGTCGGTGCTCGGCCTGCCCCTGTCGGGGTGGATCGTCCACCACCTCGGCGCGGCCCGCACGCTCCTCGGTGCCGCCGCGGTGCAGAGCGTCGGCCTCGTCGGGGTCGGCATCGGCGTCGACGTCGTGCACGAGCGCGCGGTCGTCATGGCCGGGCTCTTCCTCGTCGGCATCGGGGTCGGCGTCTTCGACGTCGGCATGAACCTCGAGGGCGCCTCGGTCGAACGGCTGCTCGGCCGGGCGATCATGCCCCGCTTCCACGCGGCCTTCAGCGGCGGCACCGTCGTCAGCGCGCTCATCGGCGCCGGGCTCTCGGCCCTGCACGTCTCGATCGCGGCCCACCTCGTCGGCGTCGTCGTGATGGTGCTCGGCATCACGCCGTGGTTCCTCCGCGCCTTCCTGCCCCGCTCGGTCGAGGTCGACGAGTCCGGCGCCGAGGTGAAGCAGAAGGCCGGCATCGCCTCGGCGTGGCGCGAGCCCCGCACGCTCCTCATCGGCGTCGTCGTGCTGGCGGCCGCCTTCACCGAGGGCACCGCGAACGACTGGATCGGCGTGGCGCTCGCCGACGGCTACGGCCTCGAGCGCTGGGTCGGCGTCGTCGGCTTCGCCGTCTTCCTCATCGCGATGACGGCCGGCCGACTCGTCGGCACCCGCGTGCTCGACAGCCGCGGCCGGGTGCCCGTGCTGCGGGTCCTCTTCGTCGCCGCCGTCGTCGGCTGCGTGCTCGTCGTCTTCGGCGGCCCGGTGCTCGCCTTCGTCGGTGCGGCGATCTGGGGCATCGGCGCGAGCCTGGGCTTCCCGGTCGGCATGAGCGCGGCCGCCGACGACCCGGCGCGCGCGGCCGCCCGGATGAGCGTCGTCTCGACGATCGGCTACACCGCGTTCCTCGCGGGCCCGCCCCTGCTCGGCTTCCTCGGCGACCACGTCGGCATCCTGCGCTCGCTGCTCGTCGTCGGGGCCATGGCCGTCGTCGCCCTGCTCGCGCTGCCGGCGGTGCGCGAGCCGCAGGTCCGGGAGCGAGCCTCCGCCTGACGCGTGAGGTTCCCGCCGGGGTCGGCGGTCGTTCGAGGTATGCCGCCGGGCCGGGCAGCGAGGTCCCACCTCGACCCGCCGGGGTCGGCGCTCGGTCGAGGTGTGCCGCCGGGCCGGGCAGCGAGGTATCACCTCGACCCGCTGGGGTGAGGGCTCAGAAGTACTCGGTGATGTAGGGGGTGCAGGCGAAGACGGCGTCGAGCGCGGCGTCCCCGTCGGCGGTGCCGCCCGTCGCGAGCCCGGCCTGCCGGAGCCGCGAGACCGACCAGCCGCACCAGAGCGCCGAGAGGCCGCGAGCCCCGACGTGCAGGGCCGAGCCGGCGGGCTGGTCGCCGGTGCGGGTCGCGGTGCCCCGGCCGTCGCGCACCTCGAGGTGCCAGGCGCCGGCGTTGGCCGGGGCCTCGGCGTCGTCGACGACGAGCTCCGCGTAGACCGCGAGGGGCGCCGCGAAACCACGGCCGGCGACCGCTGCGGCGAGGTCGACGACCCGGCCCATCCACGGGACCTGGCGCACCTCGGTCGCCGGGAGGCCGCCCAAGGCGAGCGCCACGGGGTCGCGCGGGTCGAGGAAGGTGTGCACGGTGGGCGTGGCCGACGAGCCCGAACCGACGACGCCCCAGAGGGTCGCGGCCGTCGCCGGGGAGCCGGCCACGAGCTGCTCGACCGTGAGGGCCTCCTGCGACAGGTCGTAGACGACGAAGCCGTCGTCGACGACGTAGCTCGTGAGCTCGCCGCGACCGAGCTCGTCGGCCAGTCGCTCCGCCGACGGCAGCATCGGCCCGCTCACGGCATGCCGCGTCTGGGCCTCGCGGGCGAGCGCGTGGAGGGCGGCCGCGTCGTCCGGGGTGGCGCTGCGCACGGTGGCGTCGCCACCCGGCAGGGCGCCGAGGGCGCCGAGGGCCCCGAGGGCGCGGAGGTGGTGGCCGGCATACGTGCTGCGGGTCTGGGTGCCGCCGATCTCGTAGCCCGACCGGCGGTAGAGCGTGGCGGTCGTCGGGAAGAGGCACGAGACGACGTCGCCGAGCTCGCCCATCCGCGTGATGAGCGCGCGGGTCAACGTGGTGGCGACGCCGCGGCCGCGCGCGCTCGGTTCGACGTAGACCCCGGCCACGCCGCCCATGCGCAGGTGGCGGCCGCCCCAGGCCTGCTCGAACGGCCGGATGCGTCCCGCGCCGAGGATCGTGTCGGTCTCGTCGACGACGGCGATCATCCGTCCGCCGAGCGTCTCTGCCGAGACGCGCTGCCACCACGTGTCGCCCCCGCTGCCCAGCGGGCCGAAGGAGCGGCTGCGGATCGTGAGGACGGCGGGCAGGTCGGACTCGACGACGTCGCGGGTGCGCAGCTCGCTCATGCACCCGAACCTAACGAGTGCGCGCCCGGAGCCGCGACCGGGACGCCGAGCGCTCAGGCGCGGTGCTCGTAGGTGAGCCGGCGCACCCGCGAGACCGCCCACGCCAGCACGGCGTAGACGATCCAGCTGACGGCCGAGAGCCACGTGTAGCTGCCGGACTTGGTGAACACCGCCACGAGCGAGCCGAGGACGACGACGGTGAGGGCGGGAACGGCATACCAGGCGACGACGACCTGGGGTCGCAGCATGAAGGTCGGCGAGCCACGGAAGGCGGCGAGCACATTGCCGGCCACGACGAGCACGAGCACGAGCCACAGCGACAGGAGGGTCGTCACGGTGAGCGTGCCGGACGTCGCGGCGACGGCGAGCCAGCCGCCGAGGACGAGGGCGGTGAGGACCGTCGGCACGACGACGTGGGCCACGGCCTCGGTGACCTCGCCCGTGCCGAGCAGCGAGGGCGTGCCGACGTTGTCGGCCTGCAGGCGCAGTCCCTCGGCCCACGCCCCGAAACCGAGGTAGAGCGGCAGCAGGCCGATCGTCGCGGCGATGCTCGGGGCGGCCGGCTGGGTGAACGCCCACGTGACGATCGCGGCACCGAGCAGGGTCAGCCCGAGGCCCGAGAGGAAGGCGCCCGGCGTGCGCCGCAGCCCCAGCACGTCCCGGCGGACGAGCACCCCGAAGGGACGGCCGCCGCGCAGGCGGGCCGAGCGGCCGTGGTGCACGGGGCGGGCCAGCGCGAGCCGGGCGGTGCGGAGGTTGCCGGTGAGAGCCGAGCCCGCCACGGTCGAGGTGTTGGCCGAGTGCGCCCGGAGCGACTCGGCGTGCAGCTCGCGCAGGGCGTCGGGCACGCGCCAGAGCAGGGTGAGGCCGCGGTCGGGGCCGGGCCAGGAACGCACCTGCGACCACAGCCAGAGCCGGACCGTGAGCACCCCGAGCGCGGTGCCTGCGAGGGTGGTGACGACGATCGTGCCGATGCCGGCGAGCTGGGCGAAGGCGAGACCGGCGCCCATCGTCAGGCCGCTGAGCGCCCCGACGAAGAGGCCGCCGACGGCGGCGTAGCGCCACCAGCGCCGCAGCGCGAGCGCCCGGTCGAGCGGTGCGGCGAGCACGAGGTCGATCCACGGCATCGGCGGCACGACGGGGCCCCGGAACCGGCCGGCGAAGACGACGGCGCCGAGCAGTGCCGCGACCGAGGCGACGAGCAGCGCGATGGCGACGGGCGAGCGCAGCTGCTCACCGAGCGAGCCGGCATCGGTCGTGCGGAACACCGTCTGCACGATGGGCAGCCCGTAGACGAGGGCGCCGAGGAAGAGGACGTAGCCGGCGTAGAGCCCCTGCTGGCGTGCCTTGCGCGCGGCCTCGCCGCCGATGACCCAGTCGGCCTGGCCGAGCAGGTCGTGGTCGTCGTACTCGACGAGCGCGACGTCGTCGTGAAGGTTCGGCTCGTCGGGGTCCGGCTCGGCGTGGGGGCTCATCGGGCGGCCCCGGTCACCGGGCGGGCACGACGTCGACGACCCCGGTGGCGAGGCTCGCCGTGAGCTCGGGGTCGTGGCACGCCATGACGACGGTGGCGCCCGCGGCCGTGCGCTCGCGCAGCAGCTCGGCGACGACCTGGCGCTTGGCGGTGTCGAGGCGCTGCTCCGGCTCGTCGAGCAGCACGACGCTCGCAGGGCGGGCGAAGGTCAGGGCGAGGCGGAAGAGCTGCTCCTGGCCGGAGGAGAGCTCGTGCGGGAAGCGGTCGTCGAGGTGGGCGACGCCGAGGCGGTCGAGCAGGGCCAGGCCGCGCTCGTCGGAGGTCGCGGGCTCCCCGCCCCACGTCGAGTCGACGAGGACGAGGTGGTCGATGAGGGTGAGGTCGCGATACGTCGTGGGCGCGCCGAGCAGGGCGGCGACGGCGGCGCGCACCGCCCGGTCGCGCTCGTCGGCGTCGCGGCCACCGATCGTCGCGGTGCCCGTGGTCGGGGCGAGCAGGCCGCCGATGATCCGCAGCAGCGTCGTCTTGCCCGACCCGTTCGGCCCGCGCAGCACGACGCACTCGCCGGGGTCGGCGGAGACGTCGGTGGGCAGCAGCAGGGTGGTCTCGTCGATCGTCTTGCCGACGCCCTCCGCGCGCACCTCGCCCGTCAGCACCGCGACCGCAGCCATGCATCCGTCCCTTCGTCGTGCCTCGTCGTGCCTCGTCGTGCCTCGTCGATCCGGTCGAGCTCTCGGACGTCACCGTATGCCGTGCGCCTCCGAGCCCGCTGACCGCCGCAGGCGCCGGCTTCGGGAGTGGCTCAGCCCTGCGTGCCGACGGGCGGGCCGACGACGAGCGCCACGCCGGTCAGGGCGAGCACGGCCACGACGCCGACCCCCACGGCCACGAGCGGGCGCGCGAGCAGTGCGGCGACGACCCGCTCGGCGGGGTTGCGCGGCGCCTCGCCGTCGCGGCCGAGCCGCCAGCCGCCGTCGAGCCGGCCCCGGCGCTCGAGGCGGCGCTCCCACCACACGGTGAGGAAGGGTGGGACGGCGCTGAGCAGCCCGAGCACGCCCTCGCGGGCGCTCCACCGCTGGTTGACCCAGAGCAGCACCGTCACGAGGCAGAAGGCGATGAAGACGACGCCGTGCACGAGGCCGAAGACGCGCACGCCCAGGTCGGTCGTCCTCGTCCCGTACTTGAGCACCATGCCGAGCAGGAGCAGGGCCCACGTCACGACCTCCGCGAGGGCGAGGCGGCGGTAGAGGGCGCGAGGGGTCATGCGGGTTTCTCCTACGTCGTGTCGTACTCGAGTCGCCCCAGTCTCACCCACGCCGCGCCGGATCGCCCAATCCGGCCCCGCACCAGCAACACACCGAGCAGGTCACAACCCACCGGCATCCGATCCCGGTGTGTCATGACTTGCTCGGTGTGTTGCGAAGGAGGCGACCGGGGCGCTACGGAAGACGGCGGGCGAGGGTGAGGGCGAACTCGTCGGCGGGGTCGGTCCACGTGCGCTCCGCCTCGAAGCCCGCGGCCGCGAGCTCGTCGCGCAGCCGCTCGGGGCGGAACTTCGTCGAGATCTCCACCCGGATCTCCTCGCCGTGGGCCAGGTCGACGACGAGGTCGGCACCCGGGATCGTGACGCGGTGCGGCATGTCGGCCCGCAGGCGCAGGTCCATCCGCTCCTGGCGCGGGTCCCAGAACGGCACGTAGGAGAAGGCCTCGACGTCGAAGTCGGCGCCGAGCTCGCGGTTCAGCACG
Organism: Terrabacter sp. NPDC000476; assembly: GCF_040300125.1. NCBI lineage: Bacteria > Bacillati > Actinomycetota > Actinomycetes > Micrococcales > Intrasporangiaceae > Terrabacter > Terrabacter sp. NPDC000476. The sequence continues at coordinate 73,132 of NZ_JBEPDF010000002.1, read as the reverse complement.
TGCAGGCAGTTCGTCACGAACGCCGCCGTGACGCCCTCGGCGTCGTCGTAGGCGGCGATCAGCCGGTCGGAGCTCTTGACGAGGTCGGTGCCGAGCAGGAACCAGTCGCCGGGCTCGAGGCTGTCGTGCAGCGCGCCGAGGAAGGCCGCGCGCTCCTCGACGTAGAAGTTGCCGATCGTGCCACCGAGGAAGGCGACGAGCCGGCGCCCGCCGCGGGGGAGGTGCCCGAGGTGCAGGGTGAAGTCGCCCACGAGCGCCTCGACGCGCACGGTCGGGTAGCGCTCGGACAGCATGGCGGCGGCGTCGCGCAGGGTCTGCTCCGAGACGTCGACGGGGACGAAGCGCTCGAGGCTGCCGGCGGCCGCGAAGGCGTCGAGCAGGGTGCGCGTCTTGTCGCTCGTGCCGCTGCCGAGCTCGACGACGGTCGTGGCGTCGCACGCGGCCACGATGTCGTCGGCGTGCTCGCGCAGGATCGCCCGCTCGCACTCGGTCGGGTAGTACTCCGGCAGCCGCGTGATGCGGTCGAAGAGGTCGGAGCCGGCGTCGTCGTAGAGCCACTTCGGCGGCAGCGTGCGTGGCTGCGACCCCAGGCCACGGCGCACGTCGGCGACGAGTGCCCCGGCCGCCCAGTCGGGGTCGAGGGCGACGGTGACGACGGGCTCGGGCCGGCTCATCGGCGGGCACCCCCGTCCGCGAGGCGCACGCCGCTCAGGGCCCACCGCGAGCCGGGCGGGAAGAAGTTGCGGTAGCTGAGCCGCGCGTGCCCGGGCGGGGTCAGCGCGCACCCGCCGCGCAGGACCATCTGCCCCGACATGAACTTGCCGTTGTACTCACCGATGGCTCCGGCCGGCGGGTGGTAGCCCGGGTAGGCGAGGTAGGCCGAGCTGGTCCACTCCCAGCAGTCGCCGAAGACCTGGCGCAGGTGGCCGGTCGCCGGACCGGCCGGGCGCGGGTGGAAGGTGGTGCGGTCGGCGAGGTTGGCGGCCTCGGGCGACGGCTCGGCCTGGCCGTCGGCCACCACCGCGTGCTCCCACTCGCCCTCCGTGGGCAGCCGCTTGCCGGCCCACGTCGCGTAGGCGTCGGCCTCGTAGTGGCTGACGTGGCTGACGGGCAGCCCCGGGTCGACGGGCCGGGTGCCGCTCAGGGTGTGCTCGAACCAGACGCCGTCGACCTCGCGCCAGTAGAAGGGGGCGCGCCACCCCTCGTCACGCACCTTCCCCCAGCCGTCGGAGAGCCACAGCTCGTGGCGCTCGTAGCCCCGGTCGGCCATGAAGTCGAGCCACTCGCCGTTCGTCACGAGCCGGTCGGCGAGCCGGTAGGGCTCGAGCCACTGCTGGTGGAGCGGCAGCTCGTTGTCGAAGCCGAACCCGCCACCCCGGTGCCCCACCTCCACGAGGCCGCCCTCGACGTCGACCCAGCCGAGCGCGTCGGGTGCGGACGGCGTGAGGGGCGTGCCGGCATACACGGGCTGGAGGGGGTTGACCGAGAGCACGTGCTTGATGTCCATCAGGAGCAGCTCCTGGTGCTGCTGCTCGTGGTGGAAGCCGAGCTCGATCGTCGAGGCGAGCTTCTCGAGGGAGCCGCCGTCGAGGGTCGTCACGAGGTCGCGCATGCGCGCGTCGACGTCGGCGCGGTAGAGGCCGACGTCGTGGGCGCCGGGGCGCGTGACGTGGCCCCGCTCGGCCCGGGCGTACCGGGGGCCGACACCCTCGTAGTAGCTGTTGAAGAGGAACCAGTACTGGTCCTGGAACGGCTTGAACGACGGCTCGTGCTGCGCGAGCACGAACGTCTCGAAGAACCACGTCACGTGCGCGCGGTGCCACTTCGTCGGCGACACGTCGGGCATCGTCTGGACGGTCTGGTCCTCGGGCGAGAGCGGGGCGGCGAGCGTCTCGGTATGGGCGCGCACCTCGTCGTAGCGGGCGACGATCGTGTCGGCGTCCCAGGTCGGGTCGGGCATGGGTGACCTCCTCCGTCCGGCTGCGGGCGCACCCTGCGCCCCGAGCCGGTGCATCGAGCCTAGGCATACCCGCCGACAACCGCCCCTCACCCGGCGACCCGTCAGAACCTGTCCACCCTGCGGCCGCGGCCACGGGCCGCGCCACCGGCCCCCCTCGGCCGCGTTCCCGGCGTCGGTCCCGACGGTTAGGGTTTCGGGCATGGCCACCGCCCTGTACCGCCGCTACCGGCCCGAGAGCTTCGCCGACGTCATCGGCCAGGAGCACGTGACGGAGCCGCTCATGCAGGCGCTGCGCACGGGTCGGGTCAACCACGCCTACCTCTTCAGCGGCCCGCGCGGCTGCGGCAAGACGACGAGCGCGCGCATCCTCGCGCGCTGCCTCAACTGCGAGCAGGGCCCGACCCCCACCCCGTGCGGCACGTGCGACTCGTGCGTCGCCCTGGCCCGCGGCGGGTCCGGCTCGGTCGACGTCATCGAGATCGACGCGGCGAGCCACGGTGGCGTCGACGACGCGCGCGACCTGCGGGAGCGGGCCAGCTACGGCCCGGCGCAGAGCCGCTTCAAGATCTACATCATCGACGAGGCGCACATGGTGACGCCGCAGGGCTTCAACGCGCTGCTCAAGATCGTCGAGGAGCCGCCGGAGCACGTGAAGTTCGTCTTCGCGACGACCGAGCCGGAGAAGGTCATCGGCACCATCCGCTCGCGCACGCACCACTACCCGTTCCGCCTCGTGCCGCCGGCCAAGCTGACGAGCTACATGGAGCGCCTCCTCGAGTCCGAGCACGTCGCGACCCAGCCGGGCGTGCTCAGCTTCGTCACGCGGGCGGGCGGCGGGTCGGTGCGCGACTCGCTCTCGGTGCTCGACCAGCTCATCGCCGGGTCGGGTCCCGAGGGCCTCACCTACGACGGCGCCGTGTCGCTGCTCGGCTTCACCGACGAGGAGCTGCTCGACAGCACCGTCGACGCGCTCGCGGCCGGCGACGGCGCCGCGACGTTCCGGCAGGTCGACAAGGTCATCGAGTCGGGTCACGATCCCCGCCGGTTCGTCGAGGACCTTCTCGAGCGGCTGCGTGACCTCATCATCGTCGCCGCCGTGCCCGAGGGCGTCGCGCAGGTGCTCCGCGGGGTGCCCGAGGACCAGCTCGAGCGGATGCGCGTGCAGCAGTCCGCGTTCGGGCCCGGCGCCCTCTCCCGCGCCGCCGACATCGTCAACACCGGGCTCACCGAGATGACCGGGGCCACCGCCCCCCGCCTCCAGCTCGAGCTGATCTGCGCGCGCATCCTGCTGCCCGCCGCCTCCGGGGAGCAGGGGTATGCCGCCCGCCTCGACCGCCTGGAGCGCCGGCTCGACGTCGGTGGGGTCCCCAGCGCCGCCCGCGGTGACGTGGCACCGGCCGCTCCGCCCGCCGGTATGCCGCTGAGCGCACCTCCGGCCCCGCCCGCCACGCCCGCTGCCGCCCCCGGTGGTCCGGTCGTCTCGGCCCCCGCGCGCACGGTCGCCGACTACACGCCGCCCTCCAGCGGTGTGACCCGTGGCGACGGTCCGGCCCTCTCGGCCGGTGGCATGGGCGGTGGCGGGCGCAGCTCGGCCGTCCCGGCCACCGAGGGTGCGGCCGCACCAGCGGGTCCAGTGGGTCCCACCGCACCCGGCGGATCGGGCGGACCCGGTGGACCCGGTGACGCCGGTCGCGTCGACGCGGCCCGCGCCGAGGTGGGGGCGCCACCGGTCGTGGCGCCCAAGGAGTCGGTCGGCGGTCCCTCGGCGGTCGACGAGCCCGGTGTGACCGCCACCCACCTCTCCGGCGCCGCGCCGGAGGGTGAGTCGCAGGCGTCCGGCGGTGGGCAGCCCGCGGGACCGGGCACGGGACGGAACGCCGGACCGAACGCCGGCCCGGACGCCCGGCCCGACACCGCGCAGGGTGCCTTCGCGGGCGCCTCCACGGGTGCCTCCACCGGTCCCTCCACGGGCGAGGCCCCGGCACCGGCCGGCGGCATGGACACCGACGCGATCCGCCGGGCCTGGCCGAACGTGCTCGGGCGGATCTTCACCATGCGCCGGCTCACCTGGACCTTCGTCTCGCAGAACGCGCAGGTCACGGCGTTCGACGGGCGCACCCTGACCCTGGGCATCGCGACGGCCGGGCTGACGCAGACCTTCCGGGCCGGCAACCACGCGGACATCGTGCGGCAGGCGCTCATCGACGAGCTCGGGGTGGACGCCGTCGTCGACGGCGTGCACACCGAGGCGGTCTCGCAGCAGCAGCCCGTCGCGCCCCCGGCCGGGTCGGTGCCGCCGGGCCCGCCCGACCCGCCGACCAAGGGCATGCCCGCCGACGGCGTCGGGCAGGCCGGCCCGGCGGCCCCTTCGTCGGACGGCGGCGGCGCCCGCCCGTCGTGGGGCGACGCCGGGGCAGGGCACGAGTCGGGTCCCGCCGGCGCGTCGGGCCCGCCGGGCTCGTCAGGCTCGGGGGCGGACGGGACCGGCCCGAACGCCTCTCACGGCTCCGGCTCCGGCCGGGGCAGCGGTCCGAACGCGGTCTCCGGTGCCGGTCCGGCCATGACGGGACACGGTGGCGGCGCCGCCCAGCGGGGTGCCACGGCGCTCGCGGACGCCGGGCTCAGCCCGGTCGCCGGTCGCTCCCTCGAGGACAACGCCGGCTGGGGGTCGGCCACGGGCCCCGCCCCCGAATGGGCGACCGGGCCGACGCCTGACGCGGCCGGCCCGCAGGCCGCCGCGACCGCGACCAGCACCCCGGCAGCGTCGGCCCCCGGCCAGGCGGACAGCGCCCCGACCCACTCCGCCGTCCGCGGCGCGAGCGCCGTGCGCCAGTCGTTCGCCGCCGCGCGCTCCCGCTCGGCCGGGTCCCGGCCCAGCGACGACGAAGAGCCGCGGCCCCCGATGACCGACGACTCAGCCGTGAGCGCGGACGACGAGGACATCGAGCAGTCGGGCGACGTGGGCCGGGCCGTCATCGAGAAGGTGCTCGGCGGCCGCGTCGTGCAGGAGCTCGGCGACTGACCCGCCGGATCCCGGGCGGGGTTGGGATCTCGACGATTTCGCGCCCGCGCCCGAGGCCCGGCGGTAGCGTGCCAGCGTGACCTTCGAGGTTGCGGCAGAGGCCTACAACCGTTTCATGGGACGGTACTCGGGCCCGCTCGCCACCCGCTTCGCCGACTGGTCGGGCGTGGCCCGCACCGGCCGGGCGCTCGACGTGGGCTGCGGGACCGGCGCGCTCACGCGGGTGCTCGTCGACCGGCTCGGCGTCGACGGGGTGTCGGCGGTCGACCCCTCCGCGCACTTCATCGCCGCCCTGCGTCGCGCCTTCCCGACGCTCGACGTGCAGACCGGGGTGGCCGAGCACCTGCCCTACCCGGACGACCTCTTCGACGTCACCCTCGCCCAGCTCGTCGTGCACTTCATGCGCGACCCCGTCGGGGGACTGCGCGAGATGGGCCGGGTCACCCGGCCCGGGGGCACGGTCGCGGCCTGCGTCTGGGACCTCGCGGGGGACGACGGTCCGTTGCACACGTTCTGGCAGGCGGCGCGCGAGCTCGACCCCGAGGCCGCCGGCGAGGGCGACCTGCCGGGCGCCCGCGAGGGGCAGCTCGCCCAGTTCTGCGACGCCGCCGGCCTCGTCCTCCTCGAGGACTCCCTGCTGACCGTGGTCGTGCGGCACGACACGTTCGAGGAGTGGTGGGAGCCCTACACCTTCGGCGTCGGCCCGGCCGGCGACTACGTGCACGGCCTCGACGAGCCCGCCCGGGCGGCCCTGCGCGACCGCTGCCGGCAGCTGCTGCCACCCGCGCCGTTCGAGGTGCGCGCGTCGGCCTGGGCGGTCCGCGCCCACGCCTGAGCCCGGGCCCTAGGCTGTCAGCCATGTTCTACAGCCTCGGGCGGTCCGCGCTCTACCCGATCACCCATGCGCTGTACCGCCCGACGATCGAGGGCAAGGAGAACATCCCCCGGGAGGGCGGCGTCATCGTCGCGAGCAACCACCTGTCGTTCATCGACTCCTTCGCCATCCCGCTCGCGTCACCGCGCCAGGTGCGGTTCCTCGCCAAGGACGAGTACTGGACGGGCAAGGGGGTCGGTGGCTTCCTGCGCAAGGGCTTCTTCACGGCGGTCGGCATGGTGCCCGTCGACCGGCACTCGCCGACGGCCGCGCAGGAGAGCCTCGACACCGCGCTCGAGCTGCTCCGCGACGGCGACGCGTTCGGCATCTACCCCGAGGGCACCCGATCGCGCGACGGACGGCTCTACCGCGGTCGCACCGGGGTGGCGTGGCTCGCGCTCACCGCGCAGGTGCCCGTGGTGCCGGTCGGGCTCATCGGCACCGAGGACATCCAGCCCGTCGGCGCGCGCTTCCCCAAGCTGGCCAAGGTGACCGTGCGCTTCGGCGCGCCGATCGGCGTCGAGGAGTATGCCGGCATGCCCGCGGGCAAGGCCCGTCGCCTCCTCACCGACCGCGTCATGGCCGCGATCGCGGAGCTGAGCGGGCAGGAGCGCGTCGACGCCTACAACGAGGTGCCGAGCGCCGAACCAGGCGTCTGACTCGCCCCGTTGCAGATGCGACCCAGTCGCATCTAGCGTGGGCCCGTGACGCTGACACCCACGAGGACCCGCCCCACCCTGCTCCAACGCCTGAGCCGTGGTGAGCGTCGCAGCCTCCTCGGCATGGCCGGCTTCGTGCTCCTGCTCCACGTCGTCGGCTGGGGTCTGCTCGTCGGCGTCGTCGCACCCCACGAGTACCGGGTCGCGGGGCAGCTCTTCGGGGTCGGCCTCGGCGTCACGGCCTACACGCTCGGCATGCGCCACGCGTTCGACGCCGACCACATCGCCGCCATCGACAACACGACGCGCAAGCTGATGAGCGAGGGGCAGCGCCCGATGAGCGTCGGCTTCTGGTTCAGCCTCGGCCACTCGTCGGTCGTCTTCATCATGGTCGCGGTGCTCGCCTTCGGCGTCCGGGCGCTCGCCGGTGCGATCGAGGACGACGGCTCCACCCTGCAGCAGGTCACCGGGGTGTGGGGCACGAGCGTCTCGGGTGTCTTCCTCGTCCTCATCGGCCTCATCAACCTCGTCGCGCTCGTCGGCATCCTCAAGGTGCTGCGCCGCATGCGCGCCGGCCACTACGACGAGGCGGAGCTCGAGCGGCAGCTCGACAGGCGCGGTCTGCTCAACCGCGTGCTCGGGCGGGTCACCCGGGCCGTGACGAAGTCGTGGCACATGTATCCCGTGGGACTGCTCTTCGGCCTCGGCTTCGACACGGTGACCGAGGTGGGGCTGCTCGTCATCGCCGGTGGCGCCGCCGCGGCGGCCCTGCCCTGGTACGCCGTGCTCACCCTCCCCGTGCTCTTCGCCGCCGGCATGTCGCTCCTCGACAGCATCGACGGCTCGTTCATGAACTTCGCCTACGGGTGGGCGTTCAGCAAGCCGGTGCGCAAGATCTACTACAACCTCACCGTCACGTCGCTGTCGGTGGCCGTGGCGCTCGTCATCGGCGTCATCGAGCTGGGCGGGCTGCTGGCCGAGAAGCTCGACGTCACGTCCGGACCGCTCGGGTGGGCGGCCTCGATCGACCTCGGGCAGGTCGGCTTCTGGATCGTCGGGCTCTTCGTCGTGACCTGGCTCGTGGCGCTCGCGGTGTGGCGCTTCGGGCGCATCGAGGAGCGGTGGTCGGCGGCACTTCCCGACTGAGGCCTCCCGCGCACCACCGGAGGGCGTCCGCCCCGGGCGGGCCCTCCGGGCCGGAGCGGCGGTCCGCGGCACGGCCTCGCGAGGCTTAGGGTTGCGGTGTGTACGAAGGCGCGGTCCAGGACCTCATCGACGAGCTCGGGCGACTCCCCGGGGTCGGCCCCAAGAGTGCCCAGCGCATCGCCTTCCACCTGCTGCAGGCCGACTCGGAGGACGTGACGCGGCTCGTCTCGGCGCTGACCGAGGTCAAGGCCCGGGTGCGCTTCTGCGACGAGTGCGGCAACGTCTCCGAGGCCGAGAAGTGCCGCATCTGCGCCGACCCGCGCCGCGACCACACGGCGATCTGCGTCGTCGAGGAGCCCAAGGACGTCGTCGCCATCGAGCGCACCCGGGAGTTCCGCGGCACCTACCACGTGCTCGGCGGGGCGATCAGCCCCATCGACGGCGTCGGCCCCGACGACCTGCGCGTGCGCGAGCTGATGACCCGCCTCGCCTCGGGCGAGGTGACCGAGGTCATCATCGCGACCGACCCCAACCTCGAGGGCGAGGCGACGGCGACCTACCTCAGCCGCCTGCTGCGCGACGTGGGTCTCACCGTGACCCGACTCGCGTCCGGCCTGCCCGTCGGCGGCGACCTCGAGTATGCCGACGAGGTGACCCTCGGGCGGGCGTTCGAGGGCCGGCGCCGCGTCGACGCCTGAGCCGACCGGGGTCACGGCCGGCCACGGTCGGCCACGGTCGGCCACGGTCGACTGCACGAGCGACGCCATGAGCGAGGGCACGACCGGCCCGCGACCCGGCGGCACGGCATACGGCATGCTGGGGGCATGACTGACGAGCAGGTGACCGCCGACGTCGCGTCCGAGATCGACGACCTCTCCGGGCTCGCCGACCTCACGGCGGCGGAGGCGAGCGCGTTCCTCACCTCCGTGACCGAGGTCGCCTCGGGCAGCTCGCCCGAGACGGCGCTGCCGATCCTCACGCTCGCGCTCTCGCAGGTGCTCGTCGCGGGGGCGCGGCTCGGCGCGATCCAGGACGTCGTTCCGGAGGAGCGGTTCGAGCCCGACGCCGCCGACGACGACGCCGACCCGCTGCGCACGGGGCTCGCGAACGTCTTCGCCGGCATCGACGACTACGTCTACGTCATCGACCCGATCACGTCGTCCGACCGTGCCGACGGCTCGATCACGAACGACCTCGTCGACGTCGCCGTCTCGCTCAGCCACGGGCTCAAGCACTACGCCGAGGGCCGTCGCGTCGAGGCCCTCTGGTGGTGGCAGTTCGGCTACCTCGCCCACTGGGGTGACCGCGCCATGATGGCGCTCCGCGCGCTGCACTCGATCCTCGCCCACCTGCGCCTCGACGCCGACGACGAGGTCGTCGGCGAGGCGGAGTTCGACGCGCTGCACCCCTGACCGGCGCGAGATCGTCCGGTCGCGCGGCCGACGGCGCGGACGTCTCACCATCGTGACGTCCCGGTGGACGCCCAGGGCGCGAGCCTAGACTCGGGGCACCGCAGCCCCCGAGGAGATCCGGAGCCAGTGTGAGCATCGTCGTCCAGAAGTACGGCGGTTCGTCCGTGTCCGACGCGGAGGCCATCAAGCGCGTGGCCCGCCGGATCGTGGAGACCCAGCGCGCCGGCCACTCCGTGTGCGTCGTCGTCTCGGCCATGGGCGACACGACGGACGAGCTGATGGACCTCGCCGAGCAGGTGACGCCCGCGCCGCCCGCGCGCGAGCTCGACATGCTCCTCACCTCGGGCGAGCGCATCTCGATGGCCCTCGTGGCGATGGCGATCGCCCAGCTCGGGGCCGAGGCCCGCTCGTTCACCGGCAGCCAGGCCGGCGTCATCACCGACGACGCCCACGGTGCGGCCCGCATCATCGACGTCACCCCGGGGCGCATCCAGAGCGCCCTCGCCGCCGGTCACATCGCCATCGTCGCGGGCTTCCAGGGCGTCAGCCAGACGACGAAGGACATCACCACCCTCGGCCGCGGCGGCTCCGACACGACCGCCGTCGCGCTCGCGGCCGCCCTCGAGGCCGACGTCTGCGAGATCTACACCGACGTCGACGGCGTCTTCACCGCCGACCCCCGCGTGCTGCCGAGCGCGCGCAAGCTCGACGTCCTCTCGATGGAGGAGATGCTCGACCTCGCGGCCAACGGCAGCAAGATCCTGCACCTGCGCTGCGTCGAGTACGCGCGCCGCTACGGCATCCCCATCCACGTGCGATCGTCGTGGTCGCAGAGGGCCGGCACGTGGATCAAGGACAACCCCTACGAAGGAGAAGGCGCTGTGGAAGCTCCGATCATCGCCGGCATCGCCCACGACCGCAGCGAGGCCAAGATCACCATCGTCGGTGTGCCGGACCGCGTCGGGGTGGCCGCCAAGATCTTCGGCGCCATCGCGGAGTCGGGCATCAACATCGACATGATCGTGCAGAACGTGTCGGCCGCCGAGACGGCGAAGACCGACATCTCCTTCACCCTCCCGCAGGCCGACGGCGCCCGCGGCATGCAGGTGCTCCAGTCGATCAGGCACGAGGTCGACTACGCCGACCTGCGCCTCGACGACAAGATCGGCAAGATCGCCCTCGTCGGGGCGGGCATGAAGAGCCACCCCGGCGTCTCCGCGAAGTTCTTCGGGGCGCTCGCCGAGGCCGGCATCAACATCGAGATGATCTCGACCTCCGAGATCCGCGTCTCGGCGGTGACGCGTGCCGAGCAGCTCGACGACGCCGTCCGCGCGGTGCACACCGCGTTCGGGCTCGACTCGGCCGACGAGGCCATCGTCTACGGCGGCACCGGGCGCTGACGCACCCGGCCTCCGGGCCCGGCCGGTGCGGGCAGCCGCGTCGGCCGGGGCCGCGAGAACCGGGCGCTCGTGAACCTGCCCGCGCGGCGTCGGCAGGGCTAGGTTCGCGAGGTATGAGAACTCCCACGCGAAGCGTCCTCGTCGTCGCGGCCACGGCCGCACTGCTGGCCTCCTCCACCGCCGGGTATGCCGCCACCCCCACCCGTGGCAGCGACGGGCACGACCACGGTCACGTCCACGGTCACCACCACCCGACGGCGTACGCCTGGCGCATCACGCCCACCGACACGACGGCGCGCTTCCGCGGCCTCGCGCCCGTCTCCCGGAAGGTCGCGTGGGTCAGCGGCACCGACGGCACGGTCCTGCGCACGACCGACGGCGGGCGCAGCTGGCGCGACGTCAGCCCGCAGGGCCTGGGCACGGAGGCCCTGCAGTTCCGCGACATCGAGGCCTTCGACTCCCGGCACGCCGTGATCCTGTCGATCGGCGAGGGTGAGGACTCGCGGATCCTCGTCACCCGTGACGGCGGAGCGAGCTGGACGGAGTCGTTCCGCAACACCGACCCGGCGGCCTTCTACGACTGCATGGCGTTCAGCTCGCCGCGCAAGGGGCTGGCGCTCAGCGACCCGGTCGACGGGAAGTTCCGTCTCGTCGAGACCTCGGACGGGGGCCGCTCGTGGCGTCTCGTCGACCCCGCGGGGATGCCGGCCGCGCAGGCGGGGGAGTTCGCCTTCGCCGCGTCGGGCACGTGCCTCGCGGCAGGGCAGGGAGACCGGACCTACCTCGTGAGCGGCGGGGTCGACCCGGCACGGGTCTTCACCTCGACGAACCGTGGACGCACGTGGACCGTGGCCGACAGTCCGGTGGCGGGCGGGGCCTCCGCCGGCATCTTCTCGGTGGCGTTCCGCGACGCGCGCCGCGGCGTCATCGTCGGTGGCGACTTCGAGACGCCGACCGGCGCCGTCGACAACGCGGCGTGGACCGCGGACGGCGGGCGCACGTGGACCAAGTCGCGCACCAACCCGTCGGGCTACCGGTCGGGGTCGGCGTGGGTGGCCCACACCCGCTCCACGGTCCTCGCGGTCGGACCGACGGGCTCGGACGTCTCGACCGACGGCGGCCGCTCGTGGTCGACCTTCGACACGGGCAGCTTCGACGCGGTCGAGTGCACGCACGACGGCGCGTGCTGGGCCTCCGGGGAGCAGGGCCGGGTCGGCGTCCTCACCCGCCACCGCTGACGGCAGGTCCATCGAGTCGCACGTGCGGGGTGCCCACCCGACGCGTCCGTCGGGTGGGCACCGGACGCCCGTCGAGTGCCCACAGGGCCAGGACTGCGCGGAGGGCGCAGACGCGGAGGGCTCCAGGGTGCGGGCGGTGGCCGGTGCGGTGCAGGCGGGTTCATCCGCCGGGACCGTGGGTATGGTCGGAGGACCAGTGTCACCAACTTGCTCGGGGCGATAGGCGATGACAGACGTGACCCCTCACGAATCCCACCTCCAGAGCGACGGCTCGGTCTTCCCACCCGTCACCCCCGACCCGCCTCCGTCGCCGGGTCAGCCCGAGGTCCGGGTGCCCGACCTCGTGCCGGTCGCGAGCCCCGACGGGCCCGACAAGGAGGCGTCGTCGCGGGAGTCCACCGACGCGTCGTCCGAGGTCGCCGGGGTGCACTCGGACGAGGAACCGACGGACTGAGCGGGGCACGCGCCGGTTGGTCGGGCACCCCCAGGGGGTAATTGCTGGATGTGAGACTTCGGCGCAGTGCTCTCGACAAGTCCGGCATCCGACGCGTCCGGCGCGGCAGTGGCTTCGGCTACGTCGACGCCGACGGCCAGCGGGTCGACGCGGAGACGAGGGAGCGCATCACCGCCCTCGTCATCCCGCCGGCCTGGCAGGACGTCTGGATCAGCCCGCACCCGAACGGGCACATCCAGGCCGTCGGCACCGACGACGCCGGGCGCCGCCAGTACCTCTACCACGACGCGTGGCACGAGGCACGGGGCCGCGAGAAGCACGACCGGGTGCTCGTGCTGGCCCGCAAGCTCCCGGCGGCGCGCAAGCAGGTGGCGGCCGACCTGCGTACCAACGGCCTGACGCGCAAGCGGGTCACGGCGGCGGGGTTGCGCATGCTCGACGCCGGCCTCTTCCGCAGCGGTGGGGAGGAGTACGAGGCCGAGCACGGTTCGCACGGCGTCGCGACCCTGCTGCGGTCGCACGTCACCGTGAGCGGCGAGGACGTGACGTTCGAGTTCCCCGCCAAGTCGGGGGTGACGCGCGAGGCGGTCATGACCGACCAGCTGCTCGCGCGGATCGTGCTGTCGCTCAAGCGAAGTGGCTATCCGGGCGAGCGCCTCCTCGCCTACCGTGACACGAACGGGTGGCACGAGCTGCACTCGAGCGACCTCAACGTGGCGTTCAAGGAGCTCGTCGGCGAGGAGTACACCGTCAAGGACCTGCGCACCTGGGCGGCCACCGTGACCGCGGCCGTGACGCTGGCGCGCACCGGCCCCGTCGACTCCGAGCGTGAGCTGAAGCGAGCCGAGAAGGACGCGATGAAGGTCGTGTCCGAGCACCTCGGCAACACCCCTGCCGTGGCCCGTCGGTCCTACGTGGACCCGCGCGTCCTCGACGAGTACGCGGTCGGGCGCACCATCGCCCGCAGCCTGAACCGCCTGACGAAGGCCGACCGAGCACGTCTCGAGCTCGGTGAGATCGTGCGCGTGCGTGACCGCGACGCCCTGGAGCGCGCGGTCATGCGCCTCGTCAAGGGTGCCGCCTGACCCCGCCGGACGGGCTCGTCGCTCAGCACGACGGCCGGGTTGCCCACGGGGAGTGGGGAACCCGGCCGCATACGTGCTCGTGACGAGCGTGGGGACTGCTCAGAGGTCGACGACCTCGTTGTCGCCCTCCATGCGCTCGCCGGTCACCTTCGCCTTGATGAAGTTGGCGATCTGGGTGACCTTGGCGCCGGGGGAGTCCCAGTACTCCGCGGAGTCGGCGCTCACCTTGATGAGGATGTTGTTCGGGTTCTCCGGGCCGCCCTCGAGCCAGGCGCCGGTGAAGGTGTTCCACAGCTCGGCCAGCTTGGCCTCGTCGTCGACGATGGTGGCCGTGCCCGACAGCGAGACCCACGAGCTCGAGCTGCTGTAGGCCACGTTGACGCGCGCGGGGGACTGCGCGGCGATGTCGCGGGCCTTGTGGCTGTCGCGCTCGGCGATGAAGAGCACGTCGCCGTCGAACTCCACCTCCTGGGTCGCCATCGGGTGGCTGACGAGGGCGCCGTTGCCGTCCGTGTGGGTCAGCATCGCGATGCGGATGTCCTTGATCAGCTCGGCCACCTTGGCGGTGCCGTCGTGCTCGCTCATGGCGTTCTCCTCGTCGTGCGGGTCGGTCGTGCTGTCGGTCGGTCCGTACCCGAACCACGGTCGTCGGGCTCGGTCGTGTCGAGGGTTCAGGCCGCCGGATGCCGCCCCGTCAAGAGGCCGGGTCGTCCGGGACATCTCGGGCGCGGCGAGGACTAGGGTGACGCGCACCACCAGGGGAAGGTCGACCATGTCAGCACGCACCACCGGGCGCCGCGCCCGCACCCGCACCCGCACCTGCACCCGCACCGTCAGCGTCGCGGCCGCCGTGGCGGCGGCCGCGCTCGCCCTGCCGCTCGCGGCCTCGCCCGCCAGCGCCAACTCGTTCAGCGGGCGCATCTACCAGGGCTCGTACTCCTACGACGACGGCGCGGACCGGTTCTGCGTGCACGCCGACGAGGTGGACATCCGCGACCGAGCGGTCGTCTCGGTGACCCTGACGCCCTACGACTCCTCGCGCGGACCGGTCGTGCGGCTGGCCGACGTCGACACCCCGGGCCGCGACTGCGCGAGCCTCGCACGGGCCTACGAGGACACGCACTACCGCGCCGTCATCAAGAGCCTGCTCAGCTTCGACCGGCTCGGCGGGTCGACGTACAAGACGAAGACGGTCGACTTCTACAGCTGACCCACACCTCCGGCCCAGGCTCCGACCCGCCCACCGGTTCGTGCGGTGGGCGCGTCGGCCGGACCGGTGCGGCGCGACCTCTGGCTCAGCCCGCCGCCCGCTCCGGTTCGCCGGCCCCCTGCGGCACGGCGTCGACGCGGTCGCCGGAGCCGCCGTGCTCGACGTCCTCGGCGCGCGTGTGCGGCATGAGCAGCCCGGCGAGGATGCTGACGCCCGCAGCGACGAGCACGGCGAGGAAGACGCCCGTCGATCCCGCCTGCACCGCGTCGGCCGAGCCGTCACCGCCCCGGGAGGCGATGATCGCGTTGGCGATGGCGCCGAAGATGGCGACGCCCACCGCGCTGCCGATCGAGCGCATGAACATGTTCGTGCCCGTCACGACGGCGCGCTCGTTCCACGGCACCGACGCCTGGGCGGCGATGAGGGTCGGAGTGGCCACCAGGCCGAGCCCGAGGCCCACGACGAGGCACGAGCCGGCCGTCGCCCACACGCCGGGCGTCGACGACGTGAGCCAGAGCGCGAGCGCACCGATCGTGGCGACCACGAGACCGAGGAGCGCCGTGGGCCGGAAGCCGACGCGCATGTAGAGCCGGCCCGACTGCGACGCGGAGATCGGCCAGCCGATGGTGAGGGCGGCGACGGCCAGCCCGGCCACGATCGGGGTGGCGCCGGTCGAGCGCTCGAGGAAGGTCGGCACGTAGGAGGTGAGGCCGACGAGCACCGCGCCGATGCCGATGCCGATGAGGCAGGTGGCGACGACGAGGCGGCGGGTCAGGGTCTCGAGCGGCAGCACCGGCTCGGCCGCCCGGCGCTCGACGAGGCCGAAGACGACGAGCAGCAGACCGCCGACGACGAACGCGCCGATGCTCTGCCACGAGCTCCAGTCCCACGCCTGACCGCCCTCGAGCACGGCCAGGATGAGCAGGGTCAGCGCCACCGTCAGCAGCCCCGCCCCGGCGTAGTCGATGCGGTGCCGACGACGCTCGACGGACTCGTCGTAGTTGCGCCACAGCATCGCGCCGGCCAGGAGGCAGAACGGGATGTTGACGAAGAAGATCCAGCGCCACGAGGCGAACTGGGAGAAGACGCCGCCGAGCGTGGGGCCGACGACCGACGAGACGGCCCACACGCTCGCGATGTAGCCCTGGGTCTTGGCCCGCTCGGCCACCGTGTAGATGTCGGCGGCGATCGTCGTCGTGAGCGGCAGCACCGCGCCCGCGCCGAGGCCCTGGACGGCGCGCATGACGATGAGCGAGCCCATGTTCCACGCGAGGCCGCAGAGGATGCTGCCGAGCAGGAAGAGGCCGATGCCGAAGAGGATGACCGGCTTGCGACCGAACGTGTCGGCCACCTTGGCGTAGACCGGCACCGAGACGGCCTGCGCGAGCAGGTAGACGGAGAACAGCCACGGGAACTGCCCGAGGCCGCCGAGGTCGTCGACGATGGAGGGGACGGCGGTCGCGAGGATCGTCGAGTCGAGCGCGATGAGCGACGTCGCCAGCATCAGCGCGATGAGGATGGGGCCGCGGTCGGACCGGAACCCGAGGTTTGACGAGGTCGACACGATTCTCCAGTGCTCGCAGGGACATCGGGAGACAACGCCACCCACCGGCATTCATTCCCCCGATGCCCACCCTCCGGTCGGGGGGTGTGGCCCGGGTCCGTCGATCCGGCGCCGGTCCGTCGACAGGTCGGGGGACCGAACCCGGATCAGGCGGCCGGACACCGGTCCCCACCGGCGCGAGACCCATCGTGGACCTCGTTGGACGCGTCCCCGGACGAGGGTGGGCGCTGTGGCGGTGCACAGGGGGCGACCGCGGGTGCGAGAATGCCCAGCGCAGAGCAACGCCGAGGAAGGTGCTCATGGAGCGAGTCACGATCTATGCCGTCGCCTCGGCGGCCAACGTCAGCATCTCGACGGTCTCGAACGCGCTCAACAAGCCGGAGCGGGTCAACGCCGAGACGCTGGCCCGCGTGCTCACCGTCGCCGACGAGCTCGGCTACGTGCCGAGCGAGCGTGCGGTCGCCTTGGCCCGCCGCCGTACCCACAGGGTCGGGGTGATGGCGCCGTTCACCTCCTACGGCTCCTACCTGCGCCGGCTCGCGGGGGTGCTCGACGCCGCCTCCGAGAAGGGCGTCGACATCGTCGTCTACGACCACGAGTCCGCAGCGGTGGCCAGCTCGCCCGTGCTTGCCGGGATGCCGATCCACGGGCGCCTCGACGGCCTCATCGTCATGGGTCTCGAGATCGAGGGGTCGATCGCCGAGCGGCTGCACCACCGGGGCCTGCCGACCGTCGCGCTGGACGCGGGTAGTGACCGCTTCAGCCGGATCGTCTCCGACGACGTCGAGGGCGGCCGGATCGCGGCCGCGCACCTCGTGGAGCGCGGGCACCGCCGGCTCGGCTACCTGCTCGAGCGACAGGTCTCGGACTACGAGTCCCAAGCCGTGAAGCGGCTGGCCGGCTTCCGTGAGGTGGCCGAGCGTGCCGGGGCCACCGTGGAGGTGCTCCACTCCGGCAACTCAGTGGCGCAGGCGCGGGCCGAGGCCGGCCGGATGCTCGAGGGGGCCGACCGACCGAGCGCGGTCATGGCCCACCACGACCTGCTGGCCGTCGGCGTGGTGCTCGCGGCCCGGGACCTCGGGCTGAGGGTGCCGGACGACGTCGCGGTGATGGGGTGCGACGACGGGGAGGCCGCCGTCGCCGCTGACCTCACGACGGTGCGCCAGCCCTTCGAGCGTTCGGGGCGCGTCGCCTTCGAGATGGTGCACCGGGGCGTGGCCGGGGACCGGACCACCGTCGTGCTCGACCTCGAGCTCGTCGTCCGCTCGACCACCTGAGGACGGCCTCGGGCGCCGGTCACGGCTCGGGACATCCGCTTGGGCCCCGGTAGTAAAGTGCTTTACAAAAACCCTTGACAGGGGCCGGTGCGTCGACTTGGCTGGCACCTGCCGCCACCGGACGCCGACGTCCGCGGTAGGGAGGATCGACCGGATGGACGACGCCGTGCGCGAGTTCCTCGCGACGAAGCCCGACTCGGGCTCTCCCGACGACCCCCTGCCCCGGCGCCGCCGGGCCATCCTCGCGGCCTCCGACGAGCTCGCGGCCCGGTGGACGACGCCGGGCCCCCGCGGGGTCGCCGTGCGCGACGTCAAGATCGACGGGCCGGCCGGCCCGAACGGCACCGACGGCCCCACCACGCCCCTGCGCCTGCGGGTCTACGACGCCGGGCCGGCTTCGCGTCACGGCGTGCACGTCTTCCTCCACGGTGGGGGCTTCTGGCTCGGCTCGGTAGACGAGGACGTCGTCGATGCGACCTGCCGGGAGCGGGCGGCGACGGGCTGCGTCGTCGTCTCCGTCGAGTACCGCCACGCGCCCGAGCACCCCTTCCCGGCGGCCGTCGAGGACGGCTACGCCGCGCTGTGCTGGGTGGCCGAGAACGCATCCGCCTTCGGGGTCGACAGCGACGCCGTGTCGGTGGGCGGCGTGTCCGCCGGCGGCACCCTGGCCGCGGCCCTCGCCCTGGCCGCCCGCGACCGCAGCGGCCCCGCCATCGACCTGCAGGTGCTCGAGGTGCCGCTGCTCGACCTGACGCTCGCGACCCTGCACGCCTCGGGGGTGCCCGACGACTACGGGCTCACCGCGGCGGAGATGGCGATGTGCGCCGAGCAGTACCTCAGCGACCCCGCGCAGGCCACCGACCCGCTCGCCTCGCCCCTGCTCGCCGACGACCTCTCCGGGCTGCCGGAGGCGCTCGTGCTGACGGCCGAGCTCGACCCGCTGAGGGACGACGGCGCCCGCTATGCCGAGCGCCTGCAGGAGGCCGGGGTGCCGGCCACCCACGTGCGCGCGCCCGGCATGGTGCACGGCAGCATCGTGCTGACGGCCGAGTGGGAGCCCGCCCGCGCCTGGCAGGCGCGGGTGCACGACGCCCTGCGTGCCGTGCACGGGGGATCCCGCGCGGCGTCCGCCGCCCCCAACCGTGCCGACCGGACGGGTGACCCTGTGCCCGCCGACAACCGCACCACGTAGGACCCACGGTCGGACGACGACCGGCAACCGGTGGCGCCGCCGCCAGAACGTCACTTTCGAGGAGGAGACCGACGTGCCAAACATCCCCACCCGTCGCAGTCCGGGCCGGACCGCGCTGGTCGTCGCGGCATCCGTCGCAGGGCTGCTCGCCGCCGGGTGCAGCGCCCCGGGCAGCTCGACCGAGAACGCCGCCCCGGCGGCCACGGGCACCCTGTCGTCGCCGCCCACGTGCGGCGACCAGCCCGTCAAGCTCAAGGGCTACTTCGAGACGGGCTTCCCGCTGCCCAAGGAGCTGTCGACGGAGTTCACGAAGCAGTTCCCCAACGTCACCTTCGACATCCGCGAGGACCAGTTCGCCGTCATCACCCAGAACGCGCCCCGCGTGCTGGCCGACGACCCGCCGGACCTCATGCGCCTGCCGCAGGTCTCCGAGCTGGCGAAGGAGGGACTGCTCAAGAACCTCGACCCCTACGCCACGGCCTTCGGCTGGGACCAGTGGCCCGAGTCGCAGCTGGCCCAGATGCGCGTGGCCGAGGACGGCTCGCGCGGCTCCGGACCGCTCTACGCCCAAGGCCTCAACTTCAGCCTGACCGGGGTCTTCTACAACAAGGACCTCGCCGCGAAGATCGGCATGACCCAGCCGCCAACGACGCTCGACGAGCTCGACTCGGCCCTGGCGAAGGCCAAGGCCGCGGGCATCGTGCCGATCAACCAGTTCAACGGCGGGGCGACCGGTGGTCTGGCGTTCCCCCTCCAGCAGCTGATGGCCTCGTTCGGCGAGGTCGGGCCGATCAACGACTGGATCTTCCAGAAGAAGGGCGCGAGCATCGACACGCCGAACAACCTCAAGGCCGCCCAGCACCTGCAGAAGTGGATCGACGCCGGCTACTTCGCCGACGACATCAACTCCCAGGACTACGCGGCCATGATGAGCCGCTTCATCGGCGGCAAGGCGCTGTTCATCTTCGACGGCGACTGGGAGTCGGGCAACCTCGACAAGCAGATGGCCGGCAAGGCGGGCTTCTTCCTGATGCCCCCGGCGACCGCCGGCGGCAAGCAGGCCGCGATGTCGGCCCCGCTGACCTTCGGCATCAGCGCGCGCGCCGCGAACGCCGACTGCGCCGCGTTCTTCCTCAACTGGGCGGCGACGAACCAGAAGGCGCGTGAGATCGGCGTGACCGTCGGCGGCTCGCACCCGATGGGTCCGGCCGACGCATACATGCCTGCGGTCAAGGAGGGCACCGTCACGGCGGCGACCCTCGAGGCCGGCGCCAAGGTCGGCAAGGACAACGGGTCGATGGACTTCATCGCCAACGCCACCGGCGCGATCTACGCCAAGTCGTGGACGCCCAACCTGCAGAAGATGGTCGGTCGCCAGCAGACGCCCGAGGGCCTGCTCAGCACCGTCCAGAAGGACTACGAGACCCAGGTCCGGAACTGAGTCCCGTGGACCCGGCCAGGCCCGACGACGCGGTCACGAGTGCCCGGCCGCTCGCGTCCCGGGGGGAGCGGCGTCCTCGACGCCGCGCCCTCCGGGGCTGGCAGGGCTGGCTCTTCGTGCTGCCGGCGCTCACGTTCTACGGCGTGTTCGTGCTGCGCCCGATGGTGCTGTCGGTTCAGTACTCCTTCTTCGACTGGAACGGCATCGGCGCCTCCACGTTCGTCGGTGGCGAGAACTACGTGCGGCTCTTCACCGACCCCGACCTCTTCGGCGCCATCGTCAACGCGTTCGAGCTCATCGTCTTCTTCAGCCTCGTCCCGGTGGTGCTGGGGCTCGGCATCGCAGCGACGATCCGGCAGATCGCGGCCTCGCGCTTCGCCGCCGTGTCGCGCACGGTGCTCTTCCTGCCGCAGGTCATTCCGCTCGTGGCCGCGGGCATCATCTGGACGTGGCTCTTCTCGAGCACGGGTCTCGTCAACCAGGTGCTCAAGGGCATCGGGCTCGAGCGGCTCACGCGGGCCTGGCTCGGCGACTTCGACACCGCCCTGCCGGCCGTCGGCGTCATCGGGGCGTGGGTGCTGCTCGGGCTCGTCACGCTGCTGCTGCTGGCCGGTATGAGCCAGATCGACCCCGCGCTCTACGAGGCCGCGCGGCTCGACGGCGCCGGGCCGTGGCGCGAGTTCATCTCCATCACGCTGCCCTCGCTGCGCCAGGAGATCGGGGTGTGCGTCACCGTGACGGTCATCGCCGCGCTCGCCAGCTTCGACATCATCTACATCTCGACGCAGGGCGGCCCGGGCAACGCGACGATGGTTCCCGGCCTCGAGATCTACTACCAGGCGTTCTTCGAGCGCGAGGTCGGGCAGGCGTCGGCGCTCGGCGTCGCCCTCATGGTCCTCGTCCTCCTCGCCGTCCTGCCCATCCAGTGGCTCACCAAGGAGCGTGACTGATGCGCGTCTCGCGCCGGGAGGTGCTGCTCGGCCGCGCCCTGCTCGTGGTGCTCATGGCCGTCACGATCGTCCCCTTCCTCAGCCTGCTCGTCACGGCCCTGCACCCGTCGGGCACCTACCCCGAGGGCATCTCGTGGCCGGCCGATCCCCAGTGGGGCAACTTCGCCGACGCCTTCACGGCGGCGAACATGCCGGCGCTGCTGCTCTCGAGCGCCCTCATCGTCGTCGGGGTCGTGCCCGCCTCCCTCGTGCTCGGCACGATGGCCGGCTTCGCCTTCGGCCACCTCCGGATGCCGGGCCATCGCGCAGGATTCCTGCTCTTCGTCGTCGGCCTCACGCTGCCGTTCGAGGGGATCCTGACGCCGCTCTACTTCCAGATCCGGGACATGGGCCTGCTCAACACGCGGTGGGCCATCATCCTGCCGCTCATCGGCCTCTTCATGCCGTTCTCGGTGCTCTGGATGCGGGCCTTCTTCGTCGGTATGCCGGACGACCTCTCGGAGGCCGCGCGCATCGACGGGGCGACGACGTGGCAGCTGTTCTGGCGGGTGCACGTGCCGATCGCCATGCCGGCGCTCTCGTCGCTCGCGATCCTGCTCTTCCTCTGGACGTGGAACCAGTTCCTGCTCGCCATCGTGCTGGTCGACGACCCGGCCAAGCGCACCATGGCCGGCGCCCTCGGGGCCTTCCAGGGCCGCTTCGGCACCGACATCCCGCTGCTGTGCGCCGGCTCGCTGCTCATCATGACGCCGACGCTCGTGGTCTTCCTGATCTTCCAACGTCGCTTCGTCGCCGCCCTGCTCCAGGGCTCCGTGAAGGGCTGACGCGGGGCCTGCAGACCCGCCACAAAAAGAAGAGCCGGACCCGTATGCTGCGGGTCCGGCTCTTCGGCGTCCTGCGACACCATGTGGTCGGGGTGACAGGATTTGAACCTGCGACCTCTTCGTCCCGAACGAAGCGCGCTACCAAGCTGCGCCACACCCCGGTGCTGCGATCGGGACGTCCGAGAACGTCCGAGGCAGCAAGCAGAGATGCTAGCGCAGCCTGCCGTGCATCTCCGAATCGGGGGTGGACGAGCAGGTCAGCCGCGGGGCACGAGCGTCATCAGGGTGGCCTCGGGTCGGCAGGCCAGACGCACCGGTGCGGTCGGCGAGGTGCCGAGCCCGGCGGAGACCTCGAGCCACGCCGCTCCCTCGGGAGCGCGCGTCGTGGGGGTCCACGGGGTGCCGCCGGCTCCGGGCCACCAGCGGGAGAGGCCCTTGACCCGACCGGTGTCGAGGTCGCAGTTCGTGACGAGCGCGCCGTAGCCGGGCACGCAGACCTGACCGCCGTGGGTGTGCCCCGCCACGATGAGGTCCGCGCCGTCGGCGGCATACGCGTCGAGCACGCGCTGGTAGGGCGCGTGCGTCACGGCGAGCGTCAGGTCGGCCTCGGGGGAGGCGGAGGCCCGCACGCGGTCGAGGCGGTCGTAGCCGAGGTGCGGGTCGTCGACGCCCGCGACGTCGATGCGCAGGCCGCGCACCGTGAGCGAGTCGCGGCGGTTGGTCAGGTCGACCCAGCCGCGCGAACCCAGGCCCCGCACGAGGTCGGCGGTCGGGAGGCGCTCGGAGGTGCCGACGCCCTTCGCGTGGTTGGTCGTGAGGTAGCGCAGCGGGTTCTTCACCTTCGGCGCGAAGTAGTCGTTCGAGCCGAGCACGAAGACGCCCGGGAGGCCGAGCAGCAGGTCGTAGGCGTCGAGCAGGGCCGGCACGGCGTCCGGGGCGGCGATGTTGTCACCGGTCGTGACGACGAGGTCGGGGTCGAGCGAGGCGAGGCTGTGCACCCAGGCGGCCTTGGCGCGCTGCCGCGGCAGCAGGTGCAGGTCCGAGAGGTGCAGCACGCGCAGCGGCTCGGTGCCCGCCGGCAGCACCGGCACGTCGTAGCGGCGCAGCACGAAGGCGTTGCGCTCGACGAGCGAGGCCCACCCGAGCACGCCGGTGCCGGCGAGCCCGAGGCCCAGGACGGTCTTGGTGACGGCACGCATGGGCCCCATCCTCGCACTGCGTGCGCCGCGTCCACGACCTGACAGACTTGGGGCCATGAGCACCCTCAAGGAGCAGCTGCAGGCCGACCTCACGACCGCGATGCGCGCCCGCGACGCAGTGACGTCCGGCTCGCTCCGGATGGCGCTGACGGCGGTCACGAACGAGGAGGTCGCCGGCAAGGAGCACCGCGAGCTCTCCGACGACGACGTGCTCAAGGTGCTGACCAAGGAGGCCAAGAAGCGGCGCGAGGCGGCCGAGGCCTACACGGGCGCCGGGCGCGCGGAGCTGGCCGCCAAGGAGGTGGCCGAGCTCGCCGTGCTCGAGTCCTACCTGCCGAAGCAGCTCGGCGACGACGAGCTCGAGGCCATGGTGCGCGAGGCCGTCGCCGCCTCCGGCGCATCAGGTATGCCGCAGATGGGCCTCGCGATGAAGGCCGCGAACGCCGCGGTGGCGGGCCGCGCCGAGGGTGGCCGGGTCGCCGCGATCGTGCGCCGGGTGCTCGCGGGCTGAGCAGTCGGCCATCGGGCCACGGACGTGCAGGAGGGGCCGACGCGTTGCGCGTCGGCCCCTCCTGTCGGTCCCGCCCTCCGGCTCAGCCGGGCGGGGGCGGGGTGTTCGGCTTCGTCGGCTTGCCGGGCTTCGGCTTCGTCGGCTTCGTGGGCTTGGTCGGCTTCGGCGTGGCCGTCGTGGGCGTGCTCGGCGTGGCGTTCGAGCCGGAGCCGGAGCTCGTCTGCGACGCTGGGGCCGAGCGGCTCGAGCCGCGCGAGGTGTAGATCGTCACGTACGAGCCGTCCGGGGCCTGCCCGTACGGGTCGGTGCCGGCCACGCGTCCGCTCGGCACGTTGGAGCTCATCGAGCCGCCGACGCCGGCGGAGAAGCCCGCAGCCTCGAGGGTGGAGATGGCGTCGGAGACCGACAGGCCGGTGACGCTCGGGACGTCGACCTGGTCGCCCTTGAGCAGCTTCTCGGAGGGCTCCTGGAACTTGACCTCCGGCTGGCCGTCGAGCGCCTTGTTCATGATCCCCTTCCAGATCGGCGCCGCGATGGCCGCACCGTGCATGACGGGGTAGAACTTGCCGCCGACGCGGATGTTCTTCATGACGCGGGTGATCGGGTCGTAGGGCGTGCCGACCCAGACGGCGGTGACGAGCTGCGGCGTGTAGCCGACGAACCACGACTCGTTGTTGCCGTTGGCCGTGCCGGTCTTGCCGGCCGACTCACGCTTGCCGTCGTCGAGCTGGTTCCGGATGCCCGAGCCGTGCGTCATGTTGTACTCGAGGAACTTGTCGGTCGCCCGCGCCACGTCGGGCTCGACGACCTGCTCGCACTTCGTCGCGGGGAGGGCGATGTTCTTGCCGCCCTGGGTGATCTTCGTGATCGCGACCATCGGGCACTTCTTGCCGTCGGCGGCGAGGACGCCGTAGGCGTGGGCGACGCCCTGCGGGGAGACGTCCGAGGCGCCGAGGATGTACTGCGGCGCGAACTTGCCGATGGGCTCGCCGTCGGACTGGTGCAGTCCCAGGCGGATCATCGTGTCGCGCACCTTGCAGCCGCCGAGTTGCTCGGAGAGGGCGACGAACGCGGTGTTGGTCGACTTGGCGGTCGCCTCCATGAGCGACATCCGGCCGCCGCCGAAGGGCGTGTCGTTGCGGACGTACCAGGTCGAGCCGGGACCGCAGTTGGCCATCCCGCCCGGCCACTCCTTGGGGGTGTACTTGGCCCGGCTCTCGCCACCGGCCGCCTTGGCGTTGACGGACGACTTGGTGTTCATGCCCGACTCCATGGCCGTCACGAGGGCGAAGGCCTTGGCGGTCGAGCCGAACTGGAAGCCGCCGGAGCCGCCGTAGCGCTTGTCGAGCGCCCAGTTGATGCCGGTCTCGCCGCCGGAGTCCTTGGTGACGGAGTACTGGGTGTTCTGGGCGAAGGCCTTGACCTGGCCGGTGTTGGGGTCCGCGATGTAGGCGGCCGAGCCGATGCGCTCGTCGTTGCCCATCGGCACCTTCTTGGTGATCTCCTTCTGGGCCGCCTCCTGCAGCTTCGGGTCGAGCGTCGTCGTGATCGTGACGCCGCCGCGGTAGAGGGTGCGCTTGCGCTCCTCGACCGTCTTGCCGAGCTGGGGGAGGGTCATCGCGTAGTTGACGATGAAGTCGCACCAGTAGGGGTACGGCGAGGCGAGGCAGGTGCTCTTCGGGTTGCTGATGCGCATGTCCTGCTTGAGGGTGCGCTTCTTGGCCGCCTGCCACTGCTTGTCGGTGATGCGGCCGAGCTCGTGCATGCGGTCGAGCACGACGTTGCGGCGCGCGACGGCCTTCTTCGGGAAGTTGACGGGGTCGGTGACGCCCGGGTTCTGCGTCAGGCCGGCCAGCAGCGCCGCCTGGGAGAGCGAGAGCCGGCTCGCCGGGACGCTGAAGTAGTGCTGCGCCGCCGCCTCGACGCCGTAGGCGCGGTCGCCGTAGTAGACGAGGTTGAGGTAGCCCTCGAGGATCTGGTCCTTCGTCAGCTTCTTCTCGAGCGTGATCGCGTACTTCAGCTCCTTGAGCTTGCGCATGTAGTCCTTCTTGACCGCGTCGGCGGCCGCCTCCTCGTTGCCGGAGCTGAGGGCGGAGTACTGCAGCGAGATCTTCACGTACTGCTGGGTGAGCGACGAGGCGCCCACCGACGAGCCGTTGCGCAGGTTGGAGATGACCGCGCGCGCCGTGCCCTGCAGGTCGATGCCGCCGTGCTCGTAGAAGCGGTGGTCCTCGATCGCGACCTGCGCCGAGCGCATGATCGGCGCGATCTTGGCGAGCGGGACCACGGTGCGGTTCTGCTCCTGCGGCGTCGCGATGACGGTGCCGTCGGCAGCGAGGATGCGGGAGGTCTGGGCCAGCGGGTCGGTCGTGAACTCGCTCGGGAGCTCGTTGAAGACGTCGACGCCGCTGCGGGCGAGCGCGCCGGTCGCGCCGACCGCGGGCATCACCAGGCCGGCGGCGAGCAGTCCGAGCACGAGCGCGGACGCGAGGAACGCGCCGAGCAGGCTGATGACGCCACCGATCGAGGTAGTGCGTGAAGACATGGGCCCAAGGGTAACCGCTCACCCTATGGCCACCGGTCTCGTGCCCACACGCACCCCTTTACCGGCGTGGCGCGAGGGTGGATGATCAGGGAGGAGGGGGTCTGGGTGACTAGTCACTCGCTCGCCGAAATGGTCCATACAGGCTATGTCCGGGCGGCCGCGTCGCTCGTAATGTCTCGTTTGGGCCTCAGGGGGGCCCAGATTCGACCAGGACCGGTGGGACGGTCCAGGTCTGCTCGGTGTCATGGGAGGTGCCGAGCGGGGAGGGGTTATGTCATGAGTGCTGTCATCGTCGATCCGTGGGTGGACGAGTGGGCCACGCAGGCCCGTTGTTCCGACCAGGACCCGGATGCACTGTTCGTGCGGGGCAAGGCCCAGCACGACGCCAAGGCCGTCTGCAAGACGTGCCCGGTGCTGGCCCAGTGCCTCGCCGAGGCTCTGGACAACCGCACCGAGTTCGGTGTCTGGGGAGGCATGACCGAGCGCGAGCGCCGGGCCCTGCTGCGCAAGCGCCCCGACATCACCTCGTGGAAGTCCGCCCTGCGCGCCGGCATGGCGTCGCAGGTCAAGGCCGACTGAGCGCGAGCCGACCGAGGTCGGGCCCACTGGGGCCGACCGGCCGACCGGTCACGCCTGCGCGAGCGCGGCACCGACCTCTCGGAGACCGTCGAGGTCGTGCACGTCCCGCCCCAGGGCGGGTACGTGCGCGACGGCGATGCCGGGGTGCGACCGTGAGAAGCGGTCTGCCAGCTCGCGCTGGCGCTCCGCCGTGCTCACGAGACTCGCGTGCAGCCGGAGCAGGCCGGCGGCGTTGGTCGCCGACCGCGGCCCGCCGCCGTCCTCGAGCGACTCGGCCACGGCGAGCGCGCGCTTCGGGCTGAGCCCGGTGGCCGCCACTCGCCCGAGACGGTTGACGACGAGGCCCGCGAGCGGCATGCCGTCCGCCTCGAGCCGGTCGACGAAGTAGGACGCCTCGCGCAGCGCGTCGCGCTCCGGCGCGGCGACGACGAGGAAGGCCGTGCCGCGCTCCGACAGGAGCCGGTACGTCTCGTCCGCGCGCTCGCGGAAGCCGCCGAACATCGTGTCGAGGGCGTTGACGAACGTCTGGACGTCGGTGAGCAGCTGGCCGCCGAGGATCTTCGTCATCGTCGACGTGACGAGCTGCACGCCGACGCCGAACACCTTGAGGCCGGCGCGGCCGCCTGCCTTCGCGGGCGCCGTGAGCAGCCGGATGAACCGTCCGTCGAGGAAGCTGCCCAGCCGGTTCGGCGCGTCGAGGAAGTCGAGGGCCGAGCGCGACGGCGGCGTGTCGACGACGATGAGGTCCCACGGGGCCTCGGGCGAGCCCGCGCTCGCCTTGAGCTGGCCGAGCTTCTCCATCGCCATGTACTCCTGCGTGCCCGCGAAGGAGCTGCTGACCGCCTGGTAGAAGGGGTTGGCGAGGATCTGCTCCGCCTTGCCCGGCTCGGCGTGCGCGAGCACCACCTCGTCGAACGTCCGCTTCATGTCGAGCATCATGGCGTGCAGGCTGCCGCCCGCCCGGGTGTCGATGCCGCCGACCGGCCGCGGGGTGTTGTCGAGCTCGGTGAGGCCGAGCGACTGCGCGAGTCGGCGGGCCGGGTCGATGGTCAGCACGACGACCCGGCGACCGGACTCCGCCGCCCGCAGCCCGATGGCTGCCGCGGTCGTCGTCTTGCCGACCCCGCCCGAGCCGCAGCACACGACGATCTGGGTCTCGGGGTCGAGGAGCAGGGCGTCGACGTCGAGGGCGGGGGCGACGGGCCCCACCGCGCCGGGGCTCACGCCTCCGCCCCGGTGCCCGCGCCGGAGGCCCCGGCCCCGGACGGTGACGCGCCGGCGTGCCCGGCGAAGAGCGGCGCGAGCAGGTCGGCGAGCTCGCGCACCGAGCCCGCGTCGACGCCACCGGGCAGGGCCGGCAGCGTCACGATCGGCAGCCCGGTGGCCTCGAGCAGCGCGAGCTGCTCGCGCTCGAGGTCGACGCGCTCCGCGTGGTCGCGGGCCTCCTCGAGCAGGCCGTCGACGAGCTCGGCGGTCACCGGCACCCCCGCGTCGGCGAGCTGGGTGCGGATGGAGGCCTTGTGCAGCCGGCCCGCGCGGGCCGAGTCGAGGGCGGCGTCGTCGAGCAGCGGCTCGCGCACCATGTTGACGACGATCGCGCCGGGGCGCAGGCCCTTGCCACGCAGCTCGTCGATGGACTCGAGGGTCTCCTGCACGGGCATCTCCTCGAGCAGCGTCACGAGGTGCACGCGGGTCTGGTTCGACGTGAGCAGCCGGGTGATCGACTCGGCCTGGGTGTGGATGGGTCCGACCCGGGCGAGGTCGGCCACCTCGGAGTTGACCGAGAGGAAGCGGCCGATGCGACCGGTCGGCGGTGCGTCGAGCACGAGGGCGTCGAAGGCCGCCGGTGCGTCGCCCTTGTGGCGGCCGTCGCGCCGGCGGCGGTTGGCCTCGTAGATGCGGCCGATGAGCAGCACGTCGCGCACGCCGGGCGCGATCGTCGTGGCGAAGTCGATGGCGCCGAACTTCTCGAGGAGCCGCCCGGCGCGTCCGAGTTTGTAGAAGAGCTGGAGGTACTCGAGCAGCGCCGTCTTCGGGTCGACCGAGAGGCCGACGACCTCGCCGCCGCCGCCGAGGCGCGCGATGCGGGTCTCGTCCGTGCCGAGCGGCGGCACGTCGAAGGTCTGGCTGATCCCCTGGCGCCCCTCGACCTCCGCGACGAGGACGCGCCCGGGCGCGGACGCGAGCGCCAGCGCGACCGCGGCGGCGACCGTCGTCTTGCCGGTGCCGCCCTTGCCCGTCACGACGTGCAGTCGCGCTCCCGGCCAGGGGCTGGCCGCATGGTCGGTCGTCACGGGCCCAGCCTAGGACCGGCCGCCGGCCGTTCGCGCGCGGCGTGCCCGCCTCACGGGGCGGGGAGCAGGGATGCCGTGGCGGCGAGGACGGTGGCGAAGGCGGGGTCGTCGGGGTCGACGAGCTCCATGTGGCCCGCCCCCGCGGCGACCTGCTCGGTGACGTCGCCCCCGGCGGCCCTCGCCGCGGCGAGGTAGCCCCTGCCGACGGCCATCGGCACGGTGTCGTCGCGGTCGCCCGTCACGAGGCGCACCGGCACCCGGGGCGGCAGGGCGCTCATCGGGTCGGCGGACGTCCAGGCGGGCGTGCCCGGGCCCGAGCCGACGAAGGCGCGGGTCGCGTCGGCGCCGAGGTGCAGCCGGTCGGCGACGCCGAGGTCGACGACCCCGGCGAGCGAGACGACCCCCGCGACGCCCAGCCCGGTCGCCCAGGGCTGCCCGGCCGCCCACGTCACGAGGTGGCCGCCCGCCGAGTGGCCGACGAGGACGAGGGGCTTCGGCAGGTCGGGCTGGGCCGCCACGGACGTGAGGAGGGCGCGCACGTCGTCAAGGGTGCCGGGGACGCCACCACCCGGCATACCGGTGCGGCGGTACTCGGCGAGCACGACGTGGTGCCCGGCCGCCGCGAAGGCGGCCGCCTCGGGGCGCGCGTGCTCGCGGTCGTACTCGGCCCGCCAGAAGCCGCCGTGCACGACGACGACGGTGCCCGCCGCGGCGGGTGCCCCGGCGGCGGGGGCGAGGACGTCGTATACCTGCGCGGGGTCGTCGCCGTAGGAGTGCGTCGCGGCGGTGGGCGTCGGGTCGGGGTGCGCGGTCATGGGCGACATGCTGTCACCGGCACCCGACCCGCACCCGCCGAGGGCCGTGAGCACACTGAGTAGGGTGAGGGCCATGACCCAGTGGGAGTACCTCACCGCACCGCTTCTGATCCACAACACCAAGCAGATCCTCGACAACTTCGGGGCCGACGGGTGGGAGCTCGTCCAGATCGTCAACGGTCCGGACGGCACGAGCCTCGTCGCGTACTTCAAGCGTCCCAAGTCCTGAGGAGCCTAACCATGTCTGCTGTCGAAGACCGCCTCTCCGCGCTCGGCCTCACCGTCCCCGAGGTCGTGCCGCCCGTCGCCGCCTACGTGCCCGTCGTGCGTGAGGGCGACCTCGTCTTCACGTCCGGTCAGCTGCCGATGGTCGACGGCGCCCTCGCCGCGACCGGCAAGGTCGGTGCGGAGGTCGACGCCGACACCGCCAAGGCGCTCGCCGAGACGTGCGTGCTCAACGCCATCGCCGCCATCAAGTCGGAGGTCGGCGACCTCGACCGGGTGAGCCGCGTCGTCAAGGTCGTCGGCTTCGTCGCCTCCGACCCGGGGTTCACCGGCCAGCCGGGTGTCATCAACGGTGCGAGCGAGCTGCTCGTCAAGGCCTTCGGCGACAAGGGGATCCACGCCCGCTCGGCCGTGGGCGTCGCCGCCCTGCCGCTCGACGCCCCCGTCGAGGTCGAGGTCATCGTCTCCGTCGCGGAGTGACCTGACCGCCGTGGGACGCCGGTTCCCCCTCACCATGACACCCGGGATCTCCGACGCCGCCACCCGGTGGCTGGCCGGCGAGCGCTGGGACGAGGCGCCGCCGCGCCGCGCGAGCACCGTCATGCTGGTGCGCGACGGCGCGGCGGGCCCCGAGGTCTTCATGCTCCGCCGGGTCTCCGGCATGGCGTTCGCGCCGAGCACGATGGTCTTTCCCGGGGGTGGCGTCGACCCGCGTGACGTCGAGTCGGACGTCCCCTGGGCCGGGCCCTCGGCCACGGACTGGGCTGTGCGACTTGGCTGCTCGCCCGCGGAGGCGCAGGGCTACGTCGCCGCCGCCGTGCGCGAGGTGTTCGAGGAGTGCGGCGTGCTGCTCGCCGGGCCGGCCCCCGACGGGCCGCTCGCACGTGTCGACGACCCGTCGTGGCGCGAGGTGCGTGCGCAGCTCGTCGACCGGCGCCGCTCTCTCGCAGAGGTTCTCGTGGAGCGCGATCTCGTGCTGCGGTCGGACCTCATCGTCGCGAAGGCCCACTGGCTGACCCCCGTCTTCGAGCCGCGCCGCTACGACACGTGGTTCTTCGCCGCACTCATGCCCGAGTCGCAGGTGGCCGACGGTCACACCACCGAGGCCGACCACGCCGACTGGTTCGTGCCCGACGAGCTCCTCATGGCGTATGCCGGGGGCACCGCCCTCATGCTGCCGCCGACCGTCATCTGCGTGGAGCAGATCCGTGACGCCCCTTGCGCGGCAGACGTCGTCGTGCACAGCGAGTCGCTTCCGCTCGTCATGCCCGAGGTCGTCGACGGTGCCGAGGGGCCGGCGATGGAGGTCGTCGAACGATGACCGGACGGACACCGGGCTGCTGGCAGGTCCGGACGTGAACGGCGCAGGCGCCGACCCGGGCTGGGCCGGCGGGCGCACGAGCGACCGGGCCGAGTGCGTGCTCTGCCCCAACCCGTCGCCGATGACCCTCGACGGCACGAACACCTGGCTGCTGGCCGAGCCGGGCTCCGACGAGGTCGTCGTCGTCGACCCGGGCCCGCTCGACGAGGCGCACCTCGCCCACGTCCTCGACCGCGTCGCGTCGACCGGTCGCCGCGTCGCCCTGACGCTGCTGACGCACGGGCACGCCGACCACGCCGAGAGTGCCGACCGGTTCCACGAGCTGACCGGTGCGCCGGTGCGGGCCGTCGGGCGCGGGCACGACGACCTGCGGGCGGGCGAGTCCCTACGCGTCGGGGGCCTCGAGGTGCTCGTCGTCCCGACCCCGGGCCACACGAGCGACTCGGTGTCGTTCGTGCTCCCGGCCGACAACACGCTGCTCACGGGCGACACGGTCCTCGGCCGGGGCACGACCGTCGTCGCCTGGCCCGACGGCAGCCTCGAGGCCTATCTCGAGTCGCTCCACCGGATCGAGGCGCTGACGCGCGCCGGCGGCGTGACGACGCTGTCACCCGGTCACGGCCCGTTCGTCGCCGACGCCGCCGCGACCGTCACGTTCTACCTCCGGCACCGCGCGGAGCGGCTCGAGCAGGTGCGCGCCGCGGTCGCCGGGGGTGCGCGGACGGCCCACGCGGTCGTCGAGCAGGTCTACGCGGACGTGCCACGCAGCGTGTGGCCGGCGGCGGAGCTCTCGGTCCAGGCCCAGCTGGAGTACCTCCGCGAGCACCCCTGAGACGCAGGCACGCCCGCGTTCCTCTGCGGGGCAGGGTCGGTGGTGACCGCGGGAGACGGCGATCCGCTCAGCTGGTCGCCCCGGCGAGGAGGGCGTCGACGCGCGTCGGCTCGTAGAGGTGGTCGCAGACCGCGGTGACGAGTCCGCTGACGCCCGCCATCTCCCGCTGGGTGGCCGGCACGATCTGCAGGCGGCGCGTGGCGAGCGGGAGCGAGCGTGCGTAGACCGACTCGCGGATGCCGGCGA
This sequence comes from Terrabacter sp. NPDC000476, assembly GCF_040300125.1. Lineage (NCBI taxonomy): Bacteria > Bacillati > Actinomycetota > Actinomycetes > Micrococcales > Intrasporangiaceae > Terrabacter > Terrabacter sp. NPDC000476. The sequence continues at coordinate 40,857 of NZ_JBEPDF010000002.1, read as the reverse complement.
AGAGGTGGTTCTCCGCCCCCGCGAGTTCGCCGCCGATGACGACGACCTCCGGGTTGAGCAGGCTGACGGCATCGGACAGGGCGATCCCGATGATGCGCCCCGCGCGCCGGAGCAGCCGGGTGGCCGTCGGGTCGCCCGTGGCGATGAGCTGCACGGCGTCGTGCACCGAGGCGACCTGCTGGCCGGCCTCGTTGAGGTCGCGCACGATGGCCCACCCGCCGGCATACGCCTCGATGCAGCCCTGGTTGCCGCAGCGGCACTGCGGCGGTGCGCCCTCCTCGGGCACGACGACCTGGATGTGGCCGATGTCGCCGGCCGCACCGTCCGCGCCGCGGAAGATCGTGCCGCCCGCGATGAGGCCGGCGCCGATGCCCGTGGCGAGCTTGAGCATGAGCATCGAGGAGACCTCGGGGTGGGCGAGGCGGTGCTCGCCGATGGCCATGGCGTTCGCGTCGTTCTCGACGACGACGGGCGCGTCGAAGTGGGCGGCGAGGTGGGTGCGGATGGGGTAGCGGTCCCAGCCGGTCATGATCGGCGGGCTGACCACCATGCCGGCCACGCTGTCGACGGGGCCGGGCAGGGCGAGCCCGATGCCCCGCACGTCGGCCGTGCCGAGGCGCAGGTCCGCGAGCAGGGCCGCGAAGGCGTCGCCGACGGCCCCCAGCCACGGCTCCGGGCCCGCCGCGATGTCGAGGGCGAGGCGTGACTGCTCGAGCACGCTCCCGGCGAGGTCGGTGACGGCGAGCCTCACCCCGGTCGCGCCGGAGTCGGCGATGAGCAGCGCGCCGCCCTCATGGCGGAAGCGGAAGCGGCTCGGCGGCCGCCCCCGCGACGTCGAGGTCACCTCGGCCTCGGCGATGAGTCCGGCCTGCTGGAGGCCGTCGAGACGGGCGCCGACCGTGGCGCGCGAGAGGCCGGTGCGCTCGACGAGCTCGGCCCGGGTGACGTCGCCGGTGGCGCGGATCAGGGCGAGCACCCGGCCGGGCGTGCCGGCGGTGGCATCGGTCATGGCGCCTCCTCCTCGAGGGCGGTGCGGGCCGCCGGGGCGGCGGTGCAGGGCATTTCTATCAGAGATTTGCTGCTTTTTGCTTGACAGGTGACAGAAATAGGCCTCAGAGTGAGCAGAAGTCGAATCGGCCCGTCGGTTCCCGCTCAACGAAGAGAGGCCTCCATGGCATCCGCAATGGCATCCGCCCGCACGTCCCGTCGTCTCGCGACCGCCCTCTGCGCCGGTGGCCTCGTCGCCGGCCTCGCCGCCTGTGGTGGCGGCGGCGACGCCGCAGGCACCGGTTCGGGCTCCACCGCGGCCGGTGGGGCCGCCACGACGGGCAAGATCGCCGCCGTCATCAAGGGGCTCGACAACCCCTTCTTCCAGACGATGGAGTCGGGCATCAAGACGCAGGCCGGCACCTCCAAGGCCGAGGTGACGATCCAGGCCGCGGCCGCGATCACCGACACGAGCGGGCAGGCCGACAAGCTGAGCGGCCTCGCCGGCCAGGACTACAAGTGCTTCGTCATCAACCCGATCTCGGGCACCAACCTCATCCAGGGCGTCGCGCAGCTGTCGGCGAAGAACGTGCCGATCGTCAACATCGACAGCCCGATCGACGCCGCTGCCGCCGAGGCGGCCAGCGCGAAGATCGCCACCTACATCGGCACCGACAACGTCGAGGCCGGCACGATGGCGGGCAAGACGATGGGCGAGCTGCTCCCGGGCGGGGGCGACGTCGCGCTCATCGGCGGCATCGCCGGCGACGTGACGAGCGGGGCGCGCCTCGAGGGCTTCCAGAAGGGCATCCCCTCCGGCGTCAAGGTCGTGCAGACCGTCGCGGCCGACTGGGACCGCCAGACCGCCCTGGCCAAGGCGACCGACATCATGCGCGCGCAGCCGAACCTCAAGGGCTTCTTCGCCGCCAACGACGACATGGGTCTCGGCATCTCCCGGGCCATCGCCAACGCGGGCAAGACGGGCCAGATCAAGGTGATCAGCGTCGACGGCAACAAGGACGCGTTCGAGGCGATCAAGGCCGGCGGCGTCGACGCCGTCGTCGCGCAGTACCCCTACGTCATCGGTGCGATGGGCGTCGAGGCGTGCCAGGCCGCGATGGCCGGCAAGACCCTGCCCACCAACGTCAAGGCTCCCGTCCAGGTCGTCACGAAGGACAACGTCGACCAGGCCCTGAGCGCCGCCCCCAAGCCCGGCGAGTCCTACGACGACCCGTTCGCGGCGCTGCTGAAGTGAGCACCATGACCGACACATCCACCACCCCCGCCACCGCCGCGGGCCCGGCCGCCCCCGGCGGGGGGCCGGCCCCGGCGGCGCGGCGCCCGCGCGGCGCCGGCCTGCGCGACCTCAGTGCCTGGGCCGACTGGGCGGCGCTCGTCGGGCTCGTCGTGCTCGTCGTCGTCTTCCAGTCGCTCAACCCGACGTTCCTCAGCGCGGGCAACATCCAGTCGATGCTCGTCGCCTCGGCCATCCTCATCGTCCTCGGCATCGGCCAGACGTTCGTCGTGGCCACCTCGGGCATCGACCTGTCGGTCGCCTCGACCATGACCCTGTCGGCGGTCGTCTTCGGCATGGTCTTCGTCGGGGGTCACGGCCTGCCGCTCGCGATCGTCGCCTCGGTCGTGGCCGGCGCCGCCGTCGGCCTCGCGAACGGGCTGCTCGTGGCCCGGGGCAAGATCACCGACTTCATCGTCACGCTCGGCACGCTGTCGGCGGCGTCGGGCCTGGCGCTCATCCTCTCCGACGGCAAGCCCGCCACGATCATCAGCGGGCCGCTGCTCAAGCTCTCGACGGGCTCGGTCGGCATCCTCGGCTACAGCGTCGTCGTCGCCCTGGTGCTCGCCGTCATCGCCCACGTCGTTCTCTTCCACACCCGCTTCGGCACGCACGTGCTCGCCACCGGCGGCAACGTCGAGGCGGCCAACGCGACGGGCGTGCGCACGGCCCGCGTCAAGACCGGCGTCTACGTCATCTCCGGCGTCCTCGCAGGCATCGGCGCCGTGCTGCTCGTCGCCCGGGTGGGCGCTGCCGAGCCGGCCGCCAACACGGCCTTCCTGCTCAACTCGGTGGCGGCCGTCGTGCTCGGCGGCGTCAGCCTCTTCGGCGGTCGCGCGACGATCATCGGCCCGGTCATCGGCGCCCTGCTGCTCACGGCGCTCGTCAACGGCCTCACCCTGCTCGGCGTCTCGCAGTTCTACCAGCCCCTGTCGGTCGGCATCGTCGTCGTGCTCGCCGCCTTCCTCACGAGGTTCCAGAAATGACCGAACCCACCACGGCCGCCACGGCCCCCACTGCGCTCCCGCTGGGGCGGGACGTGCCCACCGACGCCCTGCTCGACGTGCGCGACGTCTCGCTCTCGTTCGGCCAGGTGCGGGCCCTGCGCGACGTGTCGATGCACGCCCGCCGCGGCGAGGTCACGGCCATCGTCGGCGACAACGGCGCCGGCAAGTCGACGCTCATCCGCTGCATCAGCGGCATCCACCGACCCGACGCCGGCTCCATCGACTTCGACGGTGGACGCGTGCACTTCCGGTCGCCCGAGGAGGCGCGCACCGCCGGCATCGAGACGGTGCACCAGAACCTCGCCCTCGTCGAGGACCTCACCGTCTGGCAAAACCTCTTCCTCAACCGCGAGATCGTGCGCGGCATCGGGCCGCTCAAGCTGCTCGACCGCGGCGCGATGCGCCAGGAGGCCGAGCGCATGGTGTCGAGCCTCGCCGTCAACGTGCCGGCCGTCGGCGCGCGCGTGCGCCGCCTCTCCGGTGGTCAGCGCCAGGCCGTGTCGATCTGTCGCGCAGCGGGATTCACCTCGAAGCTCATCATCATGGACGAGCCCACCGCGGCACTCGGGGTGCAGGAGACCGCGCGCGTCGAGGAGCTCATCCAGCGCCTGCGCGACGAGGGCCACGCCATCGTCCTCATCAGCCACAACTTCGCGCAGGTGCTCAAGCTGAGCGACGCCGTCTGGGTCATGCGTGCCGGGCGCTGCGTCGCCGGGCGCCGCACGAGCGCGACCGACGGCGACGAGATCGTCGCGCTCATCACCGGTGCCCGCGCCGGCGACCTCGAGGACGTCGCCCGCTGACCGCGAGCGACCCGTGACCCCCACCGATCCCGTATGCCGTCCGTGCCGTCCAGCGCCACCGCGCGTCGCGCGCCACGTGCGGCAGCCCGCCCGAACCCGAAGGACCCCCGAATGACCATCGACTCCACCACCGCCACCACCGGCTCGACGACGACCTCGACCGAACCGGGGACCGACCGGGCCGCGGCCCGGCGGAACCCGCTCGGCGTGCACGCGCTCGTCTTCGTCGGCGACACCTCGCCCGCGAGCGTCGAGTCCGCCGTGCGGCGCACGGCCGAGGCGGGCTTCGACCTGCTCGAGTTCTCGCTCCACGACTCGATCAACCTCGACCGCGCGGCGACCCGGGCGCTGCTGCAGGAGCACGGCCTCTCGGCGGCCTGCTCGCGGGGCCTCGCACCCGACGCCGACGTCTCGAGCGACGACCCGGCCGTCGTGGCCCGCGGGCAGGAGCTGCTGCGCCAGTCGCTGGCCCTGACGGCCGACATCGGCGCGACGGTGCTGACCGGCGCGCTCTACAGCGCGTTCGGCAAGGCGGCGGCCCCGCTGACGCGGACCGGGCGCGACCACGTGGTCGGCGTCCTCTCCGAGCTGGCCCAGGAGGCGGCCCCGCTCGGGGTCACGCTCGGCCTCGAGGTCTGCAACCGCTACGAGACCAACGTCGTCAACACGGCCCGCGACGCGGTGCGGCTCGCCGACGACATCGGCGCCGACAACGTCATGGTGCACCTCGACACGTACCACATGAACATCGAGGAGGACGACTTCGTGCAGCCGGTGCTCGACACCGGCGACCGCCTCGGCTACGTGCACATCGGTGAGAACCACCGCGGCTACCTCGGCTCAGGCCACCTCGACTTCGCCTCGTTCTTCGGGGCGCTGCAGCGGATCGACTACCGCGGCGCCGTGACGTTCGAGTCCTTCTCGTCGGCCGTGCTGGCGCCGGGCCTCTCGAACGACCTCGCGATCTGGCGCAACCTCTGGGACGACGGCGACGACCTCGCGCGCAGCGCCCGGGAGTTCCTCGACGCGGGCCTCAACCCGTCGGCATGACGACGGCTCCCGGCATCGACGAGCTGGCCTCGGCGGCCGTCGCCCTCGTCGGCGACCGCCGCCGGGTGGTGCTCGGCATCGCCGGTGCCCCGGGCGCCGGCAAGACGACGCTCGCCGAGGCGCTCGTCGCGGCGGTCGGCGCCCACGCCGGCGACGGGTGGGTGGCGCACGTGCCCATGGACGGCTTCCACCTGGCCGACGCACAGCTCGACCGGCTCGGGTCGCGTTCGCGCAAGGGCGCGCCCGACACGTTCGACGCGGACGGCTACGCCCACCTGCTCCGTCGCGTGCGCACCGAGCCCGACACGTGGATCTACGCGCCGGGCTTCGACCGCACGCTCGAGCAGCCCCTCGCGGCCGCGATGGTCGTGCCACCGAGCGCCCGGCTCGTCGTGACCGAGGGCAACTACCTGTTGCTGCCCGAGGACCGGTGGCGCCGGGCCCGCGCAGAGCTCACCGAGGTCTGGTTCGTGGCGGGCGACGACGACGTGCGCCGCGCACGACTCGTCGAGCGGCACGTCACGTTCGGCAAGGCGCCCGACGCCGCGGCGACCTGGGTCGAGCAGACGGACGAGGTCAACGCCGCGCTCGTCGACGCGGCGCGGGACGGCGCCGACCGGTTCGTCCTCAACGGCGCGACCGGATGGGCCCTCGTCCGTCCGTGAACGCGCTTGCGGTGGGGCGCGGCCCGCGTCGGGTCAGCGGGCGCGTCGCTTGAGCCGCTCGACGTCCTGAAGGAGCACGGCGCGGGCCTCGAGCCGCAGCCAGCCGCGCGTCGCGAAGTCGGCGAGGGCCTTGTTGACCGTCTCTCGGGAGGCGCCGACGAGCTGGGCGAGCTCCTCCTGGGTGAGGTCGTGCGAGACCATGATGCCGCCCTCCACCGGGCGGCCGAAGCGCTCGGAGAGGTCGAGCAGCGCCTTGGCGACCCGGCCGGGCACGTCGGTGAAGACGAGGTCGGCGAGGTGCGCGTTGGTGCGGCGCAGGCGCTGGGCCAGCGCCGACAGCAGCGCCTTGGACACCTCGGGACGACCGGAGAGCAGCCCGGTCAGGGAGTCGTTGCCGAGGCCGAGCAGCTGGGTCTCGGCCACCGCGGTCGCCGTCATGGTGCGGGGGCCGGGGTCGAAGAGGCTGAGCTCGCCGAACATCTCGCCGGGGCCGAGGATCGCCACGAGGTTCTCGCGGCCGTCGGGGCTCGTGCGCCCGAGCTTGATCTTGCCCTCGGCGATGACGTAGAGCGTGTCGCCCCGGTCGCCCTCGTGGAACAGCACGTCGCCGCGCTCCATGTGCGAGCGGCTCATCTCCGACTGCAGCGCGGCGGCCGCCTCGTCATCGAGAGCCTTGAACAGGGGCGCGCGCCTCACCACGTCGAGATCCACGGGGTCAGTGTGCCACGTCGCCTCACCCGGCCGTCAGCCGTCGACGCGGTAGTCGATCGGCTTGCACACGCCGTTGTTCGACTTCTCCGCCGAGCAGGCCGTCAGGCCGACGACGAGGTCGGCCTCGGCGCGCAGCACGAAGCGGTCGCCGGCCCGCGACGTCGGCGGGTCGATGTGCAGCTCGCCGTTCCGCTCGGCCCACACGTTCATGAAGATGTTGAGCGTCGTCGAGATGCGGTCGGGGTCGACGCCGAAACCGGCCATGTTCGTCGCGAGGTTCTCGAAGCAGCTGGGGTGGTAGGCCCCCTCGAACTCGGGGTAGAGCAGGTCGAAGGTCTGCTGCGAGCACGGGGTGAGCAGCAGGTCGTGGTGGCCGCAGGTGTCCTCCACGACGGTCGCCATGGGGTTGCTCCTGTTGCTGTAGAGCACCCGCCCTGTCGTCACCGACGTCGAGTTCGCGTAGTCGATGGTGCGGCCGGAGCTCAGCCACTCGTCGCGGTCGGCCTCCATGACGGCGAAGAAGTCGCTCACCTGCTCGCCGGTCGGGTCGACGACGGTGAGCAGCTGCCCCGCGCGGAGCACGAAGGCCGTGCCGGTCTGGGGGTCGAGCCGGGTGAGGTCCATGCCGTCACGGTAGCCGCCGGCCGGTTGCAGCACCGGGCCGCCCGGGCCAAAGAGACGGCCGGCGGTGTCCTGTCCGGTGTCCTGAGAGATCGTCATGCGTCGCCCCCTGGCTGGTCGGTCGTGCTTTCGGTGGTCGGCTGCCGCACCTCGAGGGGCGGCGTCCAGTCGGCGCCGTGCCGGCGGCCGGAGTACTGCATGGCCTCGGTGCTGTCGCCGTGGTCGGCGACCATCGGGTTGACGAAGCCCTGCAGCTCCGTGTCGCGCCGTCGGATGGTGGTGCGCATGCCGTCGAAGCGGCCCTCCTCGCGCAGCCGCTCGAACTGCGCGTGAGGGTTGAAGACGAGGGTCGGCAGCGGCGCCCGGCGCGCCACCCGTGAGGCGGCGGGGTGCAGCCCGACGATGAAGTAGGCGGTGCCGCCGGCGCTGAAGGCGAAGTGGGGGTCGTTGGGCTCGGAGCCCACCCCGGGCGCCCAGGCGCCGCCGTCGGCGTCGTGGATGCGCTGCAGCAGGTCGAACAGCGCCGTCTCGAACGCCGCCTCGTCGACGGCCACCGGACCGCGGAACGTGGCGAGGAAGGAGTGGAAGCCGTCCTGCCCCTCGATCGAGCGGGCGAAGGCCGCCAGTCGGGCGAGCAGCTGCTCCGGCACGGCCGGGTCAGTCATGTCGTCGAGCACGGCGTGCTCGACCGTGCCCCGGCGGAAGACGGACTTCGCGCCGAGGCAGGGGAACTCGACGTGGGCGACCATGGCCTCGAGGGCGTGCACCACCGCGTCGTCGGGCGCGTGGGCGAGGTCGGTGCCGGCGAGGTCGGCGAGCGTCGCCTCGAGTCCGTCGGTGTCGTTCGTCCCGTCGTGGGGCGTGGCGGTGGTCGTGGGCAGGGTGCCCGGCTGGTCGCGGGCCGGCGGCGGCGTCGTGCGGGTCTGTGTCGTCATGTCGGACTCCTCCTGTGCAGGAGCCCCGTACCCATCGCGGCTGTCGGTGACCCGCAACCCTCGACACGGCGGCCCGAGGCGAGTGACAGCGACGCGGCATACAGTGTCGTCCGTGTCTCCCCGAGCCCTCGTGATCGCCAACGAGTCGCCCGTCGCCCGCGTGCGCCGGGCGCGCCGCATGTACCGCATGCTGCACGAGCGCTACCCGTATGCGCACTGCGAGCTCGACTTCGCGACGCCCCTCGAGCTGCTCGTCGCCACGATCCTGTCGGCCCAGACGACCGACGTGGGCGTCAACAAGGTGACGCCGATCGTCTTCGCGAAGTACCCGACGGCGGCCGACTACGCGAACGCCGACCGCGCCGAGCTCGAGGCGATCGTCCAGCCGACGGGCTTCTACCGCGCGAAGACCGACTCGCTCATCAAGCTCGGCATCGCCCTCGTCGAGCGGTTCGACGGTGAGGTGCCGCCGCGCCTTCAGGACCTCGTGACGCTCCCGGGCGTGGGGCGCAAGACGGCGAACGTCGTGCTCGGCAACGCCTTCGGGGTGCCCGGCATCACCGTCGACACGCACTTCGGGCGGCTCGCGCGCCGCTTCGGCTGGACCGAGGAGGAGGACCCGGTCAAGGTCGAGCACGCCGTCGGTGCGCTCTTCCCGCGGAAGGACTGGACGATGCTGAGCCACGTCCTGATCTTCCACGGCCGGCGCACGTGCCACGCGAAGAAGCCGGCGTGCGGGGCGTGCCCCGTGGCGCGGCTGTGCCCGAGCTACGGCGCCGGCGAGACCGACCCGGACAAGGCGGCGAAGCTGCTGAAGTACGAGCTGGCCCCGACGTGACGCGCGTGGTCAGTGGCATCGCGCACGCGGGCCCGTCGGGCTCGATCGACCCGTCGACGCCGCCCGGTTCGGCCCCGGTGCCGCGCCCGGCGTGGCTCGGCGAGCTCACCGAGCGACTCGAGACCGTGACACCCCAGTGGTTCTCGCGTTTCCTGCCCCCCGACGAGGGCGGTCGCGAGTCCGCCGTCCTCATCCTCTTCGGGCCGCCGCCGGCGGGCGCGCAGGAGGACGAGGGAGAGCACGTCGTGCTCATCGAGCGTTCGCACACGATGCGCACGCAGCCCGCGCAGATCGCCTTCCCCGGCGGCGCCCGCGACCCGGAGGACGCCGACCTGGTCGCCACCGCCCTGCGCGAGGCGGAGGAGGAGACCGGGCTCGACCCGGCCGGGGTCGACGTCGTGGCGCAGCTGCCCTCGCTCTTCCTGCCGCCGTCGCGCTTCGTCGTGGCCCCGGTGCTCGGCTGGTGGGCCCGTCCGTCGGCGCTCGCCGTCCGCGACCCCGCGGAGGTGCACGACGTGCTCTCGGTGCCGGTGTCGCACCTCGTGCAGCCGTCGACGCGTTTCTCGGTCACGCACCCGTCGGGCTACGTCGGCCCCGGCTTCGACCTCGACGACCTGTTCCTCTGGGGCTTCACCGCCGGCCTGCTGAGCAGCGTCCTCGAGCTCGGCGGCCTCAGCCGCCCGTGGGACGCCGGCGTGCACCGGCCCGTGCCCGAGCACCACCTGGGCGGCCGGGCATGAGTGGCAGCGTCCTGCTCGACCTCGCCATCGTCCTGCTGCTGCTCGCCTACGGCTTCTCGGGCTACCGGCAGGGGCTGATCCGCAGCGTCTTCTCGTTGGCCGGCTTCTTCCTCTTCGCCATGATCGCGGTCTGGCAGCTGCCGGAAGTCCTGAGTCGGTGGCCGGCCGTGGCCGACAACGACCGCACGCGCGTGCTCGCCCTCGTCCTCGGGGTCGTGGCGCTCGGGTGGCTGGGGCAGTTCCTCGGCGGGATCGTCGGGGGGCAGATCCGTCGGCGGGTCGGGGCGCCCTCGCTCCGGCGGGCGGACTCGGTGCTCGGGGGCGTCGTCGTGATGCTCGCGGCGAGCCTCATCGTCTGGTTCATCGGCGGGGCGCTGCGCACGGCGGGCAACGCCTCCCTGTCCAGGGCCATGTCCGAGTCCCGGGTGCTGCGGGTCGTCGACGCCATCGTGCCCGAGCAGACCGGACAGGTCTTCTCCAGCTTCCGCGGCTTCCTCTCGAGCCAGGGCTTCCCGCAGGTGTTCGGCGGGCTCTCGCCCGAGCCGATCACCCCGGTGCAGGACCCCGACCCGGCGGTCGCCCGCTCGCAGGCGGTCCGCGCGGCCGGGGCGTCGGTCGTCAAGGTCACGACGCAGTCGCTGTCGTGCCAGCGTGGGCAGGAGGGCACCGGCTGGGTGCTCTCGCCCGGCCGCATCGTCACGAACGCCCACGTCGTGGCGGGTTCGGACGAGGTGCGCGTCGAGGGTGGCGGCCGCGTGGTGCGGGCCGAGGTCGTCGTCTTCGACCCGGAGCGCGACCTCGCCGTGCTCAGCGTGCCGGGTCTCGACCTGCCGGCCCTGCCGCTCGGTGGGGACGTCGACCGTGGTGACTCCGCGGTCGTGGCGGGCTACCCGCTCGACGGTCCCTACCGCGTCGGGTCGGCGCGTGTGCGTGCCCAGCTCGAGGCCCGCGGCCTCGACATCTACGGGCGCGAGCGCGTGGTGCGACAGATCTACTCGCTCGCCGCCACGGTGCGCCCGGGCAACTCCGGCGGGCCGCTGCTCGACCCGTCCGGTCGCGTCGTCGGGGTCATCTTCGCGAAGTCCCTGGAGGACGACGCCACGGGCTACGCCCTGACGCTCGCCGAGGCCAAGCCGGTGCTCGACGAGGCCGCCGCAGCCGGGTCCGCGGTGGGCACCGGAGCCTGCGTGGCGGGCTGACCGGGGTTCCGGGGACCACTCGGCTGCGAGGGTCGGGGGTGACGTGCCGGATGATCGGGACATGCGCATCGACAGTCCCGGGCTGACCACCGACATCGAGCTGCTGCGCCTGCAGGGCTCGGTCGTCACCGAGCACGACGACCACCTCGTCGTGCGCACCGACGCCAACCCGACCTTCTGGTGGGGCAACTTCGTGCTCGTGCAGGACGCGCCGCGACCCGAGACCGTCGCGCACTGGGTGGCGCGCTTCGAGGCGGAGTTCCCGCACGCGGAGCACCGCGCGGTCGCCTTCGGCGCGGAGGGCGGGGACGCCGGCGGCTGGAGCGGACGGGGGTGGGAGGTCGAGGTCGACGTCGACCTCGTCAGCCAGTCCGTGCCGGCTCCGGCACCCGTGGCCGAGGGCGTCGTCGTGCGCGCCCTCGAGCTCGACGACGACTGGGAGCAGTCGGCCCACGTCGGTGCGCACGACACGGCGCCCGCCGGCCGGGCAGGACGTCTCGTCTTCGAACGCCGCCGGGTCACCGCCCAGCGCGCCCTCGTCGACTCCGGGCGGGCCCGGTGGTTCGGGGCCTTCGACGGCGACCGTCTGGTCGCGCGGCTGGGGATCGTGCGACTCGGTGACCTCGCCCGCTACCAGGAGGTCGTGACGCTCGAGAGCCACCGGCGTCGCGGCCTGGCGGGCGCGCTCGTGCGCGCCGCGGGCGAGTGGGCCCTGGAGGACGGGGCCGTGCGGCGCCTCGTCATCGTCGCGGAGGACGGTGGGCCGGCGATCGGCCTCTACCGGCGGGCCGGCTTCTCCGAGGTCTCGCGCCACGTCGGGGTCTCGCGCCCACCTGCGGGTTGAGCGGGGCGGGCACCCGGGTCACGGACGGGAGTCGGCCACTCGACGCATACGCGACCGAGAAGGGTGGCCCCTCGACGGTGGGGCACCCACGAAGGGTGGCCTCTCGACGGTGCGGGACCGACGAAGAGTGGCCACCCGATGCGGGAGGACCCGCAAGGAGTGGCCACTCGACGGTGGGATGGTCGGTTGGCCGGTCAGCCGGCCTTGACCGCGAGGACGGGGCACGCGGCGTCGAGGAGCAGGCGCTGCGCCGTCGAGCCGAGCAGCAGCTTGCCGACGGCGCTCCGGTGCCGGATGCCGATGACGAGCATCCGCGGCGCCTCGGCGTCGATGATCGACAGGATCGCGTCCGCGGGGTCGGTGCCGTGCTCGATTCGCCGCACCTCGTGCTCCACCCCGGACTCGGCGAGCTCGGTGTCGAGGCGGGTGAGGTCGCGTCCGTCGGCCCGGTTGGCGTCGACGAGCTTGTCGTCGCGGGACATGTTGATCACGAGCACGCGGTCACCGTGCGCCCGCGCCTGCTCCGTGGCAGCGGCCAGCGCGGCCTCGCCCTGCGGGGTCGGGATGTAGCCGACGAGGATCGTCATGCCGTGGCCTCCTGGGTGAGCCTGGACGGGGTGCCGGGGCCGTCGCCACCGGAGCCGTCGCCGCCGCCACGGACGCGGCGCACGAGACGGGCGATGAGCGGCCAGAGGATCGCGACGACGATGATGCCGTAGCAGACCCACGCGACCGGCCCGCCGAGCAGCCCGCTGACGTCGCCGTGGGAGAGCTGGAGCGAGCGGCGCAGGTGCAGCTCGGCGATGGGGGCGAGGATGACCCCGATGATGAGCGGGAGCACCGGGAACCCGAAGCGGCGGATCGCGAAGCCGACGAGCCCGATGCCGAGGAGCAGGAAGAGGTCGAAGGCCTGGCCGTTGACCGCCCACGCACCCATCGTCGCGAAGAAGAGGATGCCGGCGTAGAGGTAGGGCCGCGGGATCTGCAGCAGCTTGGCCCACAGCGGCGCCATCGGCAGGTTGAGCACGAGCAGGAGCGTGTTGCCGATGAAGAGGCTCGCGACGAGCGTCCAGACGAGCACGGGCTGCTTCTCGATGAGCAGCGGTCCCGGCTCGAGGCCGCGGCCCTGCAGGAAGGTGAGGATGATGGCCGCCGTGGCGTTGGTCGGCAGGCCGATGGCGAGCAGCGGCACCAGGGTGCCGGCGGCCGACGCGTTGTTGGCCGCCTCGGGCCCGGCGACGCCCTCGATGGCGCCGTGGCCGAACTCCTCCGGGTGCTTGGTCAGCTTGCGCTCCGCGACGTAGGACAGGAACGTCGGCACCTCGGCGCCGCCGGCCGGGATGGCCCCGAACGGGAAGCCGAGCGCCGTGCCGCGCAGCCACGGCTTCCACGAGCGCTTCCAGTCCTGGCGGCCCATCCACGGCTGCCCGACGGGGATGACGCTGCCGGCCGTGCGGCGCAGGTGCGCCGCGACCCAGAGCGCCTCGCCGACGGCGAAGAGGCCGACCGCGACGACGACGATGTCGATGCCATCGGCGAGCTGCGGGATGCCGAAGGTCATCCGCTGCTGACCGGTCACCTTGTCGATGCCGATGATGCCGATCGAGAGCCCGACGAGGAGGGCGGCGAACCCGCGCAGCCGCGAGGACCCGAGCACCATGCTCGCTCCGACGAAGGCCAGCATGATGATGGCGAAGTACTCGGGCGAGCCGAGGTCGATGGCGAACGAGACGACCTGCGGCATGACGAGCACGAGCAGGGCGGTGGCGATCGTGCCGGCCACGAAGGAGCCGATCGCGGCCGTGGCGAGCGCCTGGGCGGCGCGCCCCGCCTTGGCCATCTTGTTGCCCTCGAGCGCCGTGACGACGGAGGAGGACTCGCCCGGGGTGTTGAGCAGGATGGAGGTGGTGGACCCGCCGTACATGCCGCCGTAGAAGATGCCGGCGAACATGATGAGCGCCTGGGTCGTGTCGAGCGTGAACGTGATCGGCAGGAGCAGGGCCACGGTCATCGCCGGGCCGATGCCGGGCAGCACGCCCACCGCGGTGCCCACGACGACGCCGATGAAGGCGAAGAGCAGGTTCAGCGGCGTCATGACCTGGCCGAACCCCTCGAGGAGGTGGTTGACGTTGTCCATCACAGAATCCCTTGGAGCACGCCGGCGGGCAGGTTGACCCCGAGCCCGATGGCGAACGCGTAGAAGGTGGCCAGCGAGATGCCGAGCGCGACGAGGACCCCGCGCACGTGGTGGCGGTTGCCGAGGGCGAACGCGCAGCCGGCGTAGAGGATCGTCCCGGCGATGACCCAGCCGAGGGTCTCCATCAGGGCGGCGCACACGCCGAAGACGAGGACGAGCAGGCCGACGGTCTTCCAGTCGGCCTTCGCGCTGAGGTCGACGTCCTCACCCTCGTCGGCCGCGCCGACCCCGCCGCGCCGGATGTCGAACGCGTAGAGGACGGAGACGACGAGCAGCAGGATGCCGAGCGTGGTCGGGACCACGCGGGGGCCGAGCGAGTCGTTGGTGCTCGCGACCGGGTTCAGCTGGGCCGCGTTGACGAGCAGGACGACGCCGAGGGCGGCGAGGGCCGCGCACATGCCGTACTGTGCGCGGTCCCCGCCCGGCGTCGGGGTGTCCTGCTTCCGGGGGGCCGGCGCGTCCGGGGAGACGCTCGTGTGGTCGGAAGTCAGGTCAGCCATGTCAGCTCGTCAGCCCGAGGCCCTTGAGGATGTCGGCGACGTCCTGGTCCTGCGCCTTGAGGAAGGTGCCGAACTCGTCACCCGTCTCGAACGCGTCGGTCCAGCCGCGCTTGGACAGCTCGCTCTTCCACGCCTCGGAGGCGTGCATCTTGGTCAGCGCGTCGACCCAGACCTGACGGTCCGCGGCGGAGATCTCCGGCGGGGCGACGACACCGCGCCAGTTCGTGAAGGTGAAGTCGATGCCGGACTCCTTGACGGTCGGCACGTCGGGCAGGGCGTCGATGCGCTTGTCGCTCGTGACGGCGAGCACGCGGACCGAGCCGGACTTGACCTGCTCGAGGAACTCGCCGAAACCGCTGGCACCGAAGGCGATCTTGTTGCCGAGGACGGCCGGGAGCAGCTCGCCGCCGCCGTCGTAGGAGATGTAGGAGACCTTCGTCGGGTCGATGCCGGCAGCCTCGGCCAGCTGCATGGGCAGGAGGTGGTCGGGACCGCCCGGGCTCGAGCCGCCGCCGACGTTGATCTTCGACGGGTCCTTCTTCCACGCGGCGACGAGGCTCTGGAGGTCCTTGTAGGGCGAGTCCTTGGAGACGACGATGGCGCCCGCCTCCTCGATGAGCTTGGCGATCGGCGTCGTGTCGGCCAGCGTCGCCTGGGACTTCTGCGTGTACGCCGCGCCGACGACACCGAGCCCCATCTGCATGGCGAGCTTGCCGTTGCCCTTCTCGTTGACGACGCGCTGCAGTCCGACGGTGCCGCCGGCACCGGGCAGGTTGAAGACCTGGATCGAGCTGGCGATCTTCTCGTTCTCCATCACCTGCGCCACGGTGCGGGCCGTCGTGTCGTAGCCACCGCCGGGGCTGTTGGGGACCATGATCTGCAGTCCCGAGGCGGGACCGGCTGCGGCGCCGGTCGAGGAGGAGTCCTTCTTGGCGGTCGCGCCGCAGGCCGAGAGGGCCAGCGCCGTGACGCCGACGGTGATGCCGAGCAGGACGGACCTGCGGGCGGGGGTGCGAGTGCTCATCGTTGAGGTCTCTTTCGCGTTCTGGGGCTGGAACGGCATGATCGTGCCCGCGTCGCCTGACCGGTGTCGCCCTTGTGTCACCAATGAAGGTTGAGTTCGTTGTGGTCAAGCAGAGCACGGGTCGGTCGTTCGGCCGGCTGAGCCTCACGGGGCAGCTGTTCGCCGTCCAGATGCTCATCCTGCTGGGCGTGCTCGTCGCCGTCGGCCTCGTGTCGCTCGCGCAGTCGGACGCCACCTTCACCCGCACCGAGGGCCGGCGCCTCTCCGCCATCGCGGAGCAGCTGGCCAGCACGCCGATCGTGCGCACCGAGATGGCACCGGGTGGCGTCGTCAACGTGCTGCCGGGTCTGACCCAGACGATCGTCACGCAGTACAACGTCACGTCGATGAGCGTCGCCGACGCCGACGAGGTCGTCCGCGTGTCGTCCGACCCCACCCTGGAGCGCGCGCCGATGCCCGTCGGGTCACCGGCCGTCTCCGAGGGCGCGAGCTGGACGGGCGTCATGGACCTCGGCGGCGAGCGGATGCTCGTGGCGCAGAGCCCGCTCCTGTCCGTGCCCGACCCGGCGGTCAAGGAGCCGCAGCCACCCGTGGGGACCCAGCTGGGGACGGTCATGGTCGCCGTGCACATGCCGTCCGCGCTCGACCGCCTGCAGGGCGGCTCCGCCTACCTGCCCACGTACCTCGGGATCGCCCTGGGGGTCGGCGGTCTCGGGTCGTGGCTGCTGTCGCGGCGGATCAGGCGGCAGACCCTCGGCCTGGAGCCGGCCGAGATCACCGGTCTCGCCGAGAGTCGCGAGGCGATGCTCTTCGGACTCGCCGAGGGGGTGGTGGCGCTCGACACCGGTGAACGGATCACGTTGGTGAACAACGTCGCCCAGCGTCTGCTCGACCTGCCGGAGCATGCCGTCGGCATGCGCCTCGAGGACCTCCCGATGGGCCAGCGGCTGCGGGACGTGCTCCGTGGCGTCACCGACGACGGCGGTTCCGGCGACCCGGGTGGGTCCTACGGCCCCGGCGAGGCCGACGGCTCCGGCTCCGTGCCCCGCGACCAGGTCGTGCTCCGCCGCGGTCGGGTCCTCGTGATGAACCGGATGGAGGTCGCCAAGGACGGTCGGCCCCTCGGCTCGGTCACGACCCTGCGCGACCGCACCGAGCTCGCGGACCTCGAGCGCCAGCTCGGCTCGTTCCGCAGCACGACCGAGCTGCTGCGCGCGCAGGCGCACGAGTTCGCGAACCAGCTGCACACGATCTCGGGCCTCATCCAGCTCGGCGAGTACGACGAGGTGGTGCACTACGTCGACTCGGTGAGCGAGCACCGCGCCCAGCTCGACCTCGCCGTGTCACGCCGCATCCGCGACACGGCCGTGACGGCGCTCGTCATGGCGAAGTCGGCCCAGGCCATCGAGCGACGGGTCGAGCTGCGCGTGTCGGACGACACCTCGCTCGCCGGGATCGGCACGCGTGACTCCGCCGACGTGGCCGCAGTCGTCGGCAACCTCGTCGACAACGCGATCGACGCCGCCGCGTCCTCGGAGGGCGGCGAGAAGTGGGTCGAGCTGACGATCCGCCAGGATGCGGCCACGCTCGAGGTGAGCGTCGTCGACTCGGGCCCCGGTGTGGCCCCCGAGCTCGTCACCGAGGTCTTCACGCACGGGTTCACGACGAAGGCCGCGCAGGCGGGGGAGCGCGGCATCGGGCTGGCGCTGACGCGTCTCATCTGCCAACGTCGGGGCGGGGAGGTCGAGGTCGAGAACACCCCGACGGGAGCCAAGTTCGTCGCCCGCCTCACCGTCGAGGCGGCCGCACCTGAGGAGAGACGATGACGCGGGTGCTCGTCGTCGACGACGACTTCATGGTGGCGCGCATCCACCGCGGGTTCGTCGAGCGCGTCAGCGGCTTCGAGGTCGTGGGCTCGGCGCGCACGGGCGCGGAGGCGGTCGAGCTCGTCGCGGCCCTGAAGCCCGACCTCGTGCTGCTCGACCTCTACCTCCCGGACGCCTTCGGGCTCGACGTCGTGACCCGGCTCCGCGCCGCCGGCGAGACGTGCGACGTGCTCGTCATCACGGCCGCGAAGGAGGCCGACGCGGTGCGCGCGGCGGTGCGCCAGGGCGTCGTGGGCTACCTGCTCAAGCCGTTCGCCTTCGGGGACCTCGAGCAGCGCCTGCAGACGTATGCCGCGGAACGCGCGCGCGACCTCGGTGACGACCTCACCCAGCAGGAGATCGACGCCGCCTTCGCCACCGCGTCGGTCACGCGCCCGGCGGGCGTGGCGCTGCCGAAGGGGCTGAGCGGCGAGACCGCGGACGCCGTCTGTGCGGCCCTGCGCGACTCGTCACAGACCATGTCCGCCACCGAATGCGCTGAGGCCGTGGGGATCTCACGCGTCAGCGCGCGCCGCTACCTGGAGCACTTCGTGACGACGGGGCTGGCGGACGTCACCCTGCGCTACGGCACCACCGGCCGGCCGGAGCGGCGCTACCGCTGGCGCTGACGCGCCGGCGGCGGCGTTCGAGGCTCGACCGGTGGCCGACCGATGGTCGACAGAGGGCTGACAGAGGGCTGGAAGAGGGTGCGACCGTGACAGCGGCCGGGTCAGCCCCGGTCCGCCGACCGGTAGGCCGGGGTGAGCTCGGCCCAGCGGGCCTGCCAGGCGGGCGCGGCCGCCTCGCTCGACCAGCCGTCGGGGTGGACCGTCTCGCCGAGGGCGAGGCTGCGGCCGAGGTCCTCGAGGTGCACCTGCCAGCCGGCGCCGTAGAAGGGTGCCTGGTCCGCAGGCAGGCCGCGCTCCTCGACGACGAGGCGCGTGCGGCTGCCCTCGGCGCTCAGCCAGGCCTCGATCTCGGTCTCCTCGTCGGTGTCGGGCGCGGCGGTGAGCAGCAGGTGGTGCGGGGCCTCGCAGGACTCGACGCGCAGGGCGCCCGACCACGTGCTCGTGAAGACGGCCTCGACCGTGCCGCCCGGTCGCAGCTCTCCGGAGACGCGGGCGATCCAGCGGGACAGTCGGTCCGGCGTCGTGCACGCCGTCCACAGGTCGTCGAAGTCGGTGTCGTAGACGTCCTCGACGCGGACTGCTGCGTGGGTGGCGTCGAGGGGGCGGGTGCTTCCGGTGGCGGTCATCTCTGGGCCTTCTTTCCTCGGGAGATCTCGGTGTGCAGGGCGTCGAGCCGGTGCTGCCACAGGGCGCGGTAGCCCTCCAGCCAGGTGTCCACCTCGGCGAGCGGCTCGGGTCGGAGGGTGTAGATCCGGCGCTGCGCGTCCTGGCGGACGTCGACGAGCCCGGCCTCGCGCAGCACCCGCAGGTGCCGGCTGACGCCGGGGCGTGCGATGGGCAGCGCATCGGCCAGCTCGCCGGCCGTGGCGGGGTGGTCGCGCAGGATCTCGAGCACCGTGCGTCGGCTCGGGTCGCTGAGGGCCTGCAGTACCGCGTCCATGTCTCTCACCGTACCCAAGTGGTTATGTAACCGCAAGGGTAATTACTGGTCCGGTTGCGGGGACGCGGCAGGGCCCCGTCCTCGTGGACGGGGCCCTGCGGCCGGTGTGGTGGGAGGGGCGCCCGTCAGCGGACGGTGACGCGACGCAGCGCGCTGCTCGAGCCGACGGCCGAGCGCGACCCGCGGTACACCCACAGGTAGTCGACCGTGGCCGTGGGCGTGTGCACGAAGGACACGACGCCCTTCGAGCTCGACGTGCGCGTCGTCACGAGGTGCCATGTCGGCTGTCCGACCCTGCGCCAGTAGAGCTGCACGGCCGCGCCGGCCAGGGGGCCGCTCGGGTCGCGCCGGCTCAGCGTGCTGCTCAGGGTCACCGACGACCCGCGCCGGATCGAGGTGCTCGAGGACGTCATGGTCGCCGACGTGCCGACGAGCCGAGCGGAGGCTGAGGGGCTCCAGTGGCCCGTCCGGTCACGGGCCCAGATCGTGAAGCTGTACGTCGTGCCCTGCTCGAGGGGCGTCGTGACGGCGGCGGACGTGCCGGAGTGGACGGCCGTGCCCGCGGTGACGCTCACGGGCGGCACCGTTCCCTTCGCCATCCGCACGACGTAGCGCTCGAGGTCGTTCGCAGCCGGTGACCGCCACGTGAGCCGGGCGGCGCGCAGCGCGCCCGTCGCCGTGAAGCCCCCCACGGCCGGGGGCGCGAGGTCGACGGTGCGGAAGGTCGACGTGTAGCCCGGCAGCGTCGTCCCGGTGGAGGAGGACCTGATGCCCGAGATGCTGAGGCGGAAGGCCGCGTTGTCGACGAACGCCGACCGGGGTCGCACGGTCGCCGTGCGTCGGAGGGAGTCGTAGGTCACCGTGGCCGGGACAGTCGCCCCGCTGCGGTTGTCGAGCACACGGACCGTCGAGGCCGTCACCGTCGAGGCGAGGACCTCGTCGGCGAAGGTGACCGTCGGGGTCGTCGTGACGGGGAGGCCGCTGCCGAAGTCGGCCGGCCAGGTGCTGCGGACCGGGTGCTGGGCTCCGGAGGGCTTCGGGCCACCGGCGTTCGTCAGCAGGTCGAGGCCGTCCCACGAGGCCGCCACGACGTCGGCGCGGCCGTCGCCGGTGACGTCGCCGACCACGAGGCCCGACAGGTCGTACTGCGAGGGCGAGTCGGCGAAGCTGCTGCTGGGCGGCAGGAGCACGCCGGTCGCCCCCTGCTCGACGACGCTCACGGTCGACCAGCCACCGTGGCCCAGCACGAGGTCGGTGCGGCCGTCGCCGGTGACGTCGGCCGCCTCGAGCGGCTGGGGGATGTCGGGCACGCCGGTGCTGCCCGGTGAGGCGGGCAGGGCGCCGTCCGCCGTCTGCCGCCACACGAGCAGGCGGGCCGTGGGCCCGTTGCCACCGGTGACGGCCGCGAGGTCGAGCCGTCCGTTCCCGTCGAGGTCGGCGACGGCGATGCCGCGCGCGCCCCAGTCGCCCGGGACCGGGACGGCTCGCGACACCCAGCCGTCAGCCGTGTGACGCAGGACGAGCAGCGTGCCGCCACGACTCACGGCGACGTCGGGGCGGCCGTCACCGTCGAGGTCGCCGACCTGCAGCTGGTCCGCGCCGCCCGTCGCGTCGATGACGGTGCGCAGCCGGGAGCCGTCCGGCTGCGCGAGCAGGACCGCGACCTCGCCGGCGGTGGAGGTCACGAGGTCGGCGCGGGCGTCACCGTCGAGGTCCGCGACCTCGACCGTGGTCGCGCCGGCGGTGTCGGCCACGAGCTGCGCCCCGGCGAGCGCGTGCGTGGGGGTCTGGCCGAAGACCTGGACGCCGAGGTCGGTCGCCACCACCACGTCGCGCAGGCCGTCGCCGTCGACGTCGGCGACCTCGAGGTCGCGCACCAGGGAGGCGCCCGCCGTGGCGAGGGCCACCGGCGCGCCGAGGCCACCGGTCGGCTTCTGGCGCAGCACGTGCAGCTGCGCGGGCCCGCCCGGGACGGTGCCGGTGAGCCCGGCGACCACGTCACCGCGGCCGTCGCCGTCCACGTCGCCGAGGGCGAGGGGCCCGTAGGCAGTGCCCGGAGCGAGCCGGCCGGCGGGGTCGAGCACGCCGGCCGCGCCCGGCTCGATGTCGAGGCGGTAGCTGCGGTCGGTCCCGACCCGCGAGCCGTTGACGTTGCGCACCGTCACGTAGTGGCGGCCGGCGGCGAGGCGCACCGTCGTGGTCTCGGGCTCGCCCTCCGCCTTCTGGTCGACCTCGGCGACGAGTCGCAGGCGCTCGTCGTAGACCGCGAGCACGGGGTCGACGTTCTGCGGCGCGTTCCCGTCGAACGGCGGTGGCGTCACCGTCACGGTCGTCTCCCGCTGGCCGGGGGAGTCGAAGCGCCACCAGTCGACGTCGCCCTCGATGCCGATCGTGCCGTGGCTGCTGCCCTGCGACGCGCGCGCGATCGCCCGCGACGGCACGTCGCTCGGCTCGGACGGGCCGGCGGCAGGCAGGCCGAAGTCGGGCGCGAGCGTGCCCCCGAGCGCGCGCGTCGCGTCGACGACGCCTGCGCCGTAGAAGGGGTCGGTGCCCCGGGGACCGGCGTCGCGCGCCGTCGACCGCAGGCGTGCCGCGACCTGTGCCGGCGTCATGGACGGGCTCTTGCTGCGCATCAGCACCGCGATGCCCGAGACGATCGGCGCGGAGAACGACGTGCCGGCGTTGAAGAAGTAGTCGGTGCCGAGCCCCGTCGAGAGGATGTCCCAGCCGGGCGCGGCGACGTCGACCCACGAGCCGTGGGTGCTGAAGTCGGTGACCCGGGCGGCCCCGTCGGTCGCCGCCACCGCGATGGCCTCGGGATAGGCGGCCGGGTACTCCGGCCGGTCGCCGCCGGAGTTGCCGGCCGCGGCGATGACGACCGCCCCCTTGCGCACGGCGTACGTGACGGCGGCGTGCAGGGCCGGGCTGTCGTCCGGGCCGCTCAGCGAGAGGTTGATGATGCGCGCGCCGTGGTCGGCCGCCCACGTCAGGCCCTGGATGACGTCCGAGTCGGTGCCCTGGCCCGTCCTGGACAGCACCTTGACCGGCATGACCTTGGCGTTCCAGGCGACGCCCGCGATGCCGGTCCCGTCGTTCGTGCGGGCCGCGATGATGCCCGCGACCATGGAGCCGTGGCCCTTGTCGTCGCTCGCCGCCCCCGCGGGGATGCCGACGTTCGTGATGGCGTTGAAGCCGGCGACCGTGCGGCCGGCGAGGTCGGGGTGCTTGCCGTTGACGCCCGTGTCGAGCACGGCGACGACCTGCGAGAGCGAGCCCTTGGACAGGTCCCAGGCGGTCGGCACGCGGACCGTCTTGAGGTACTCCTGCTCGCGCGTCCCCGCGTAGAAGTAGTCGTTCGGGGTGGCGCTCGCCTCGCGGACGTAGTCGAGGGTCACCTCGGCCACGGCAGGGTCGGCGCGCAGGCGGCTCGCGAGCTCGTCGGCGCGCCCGGTCGTCGTGACCCGCACGAAGCCGGTGCCGGCGACGGCGTCCGCCTCGCGCGCGCCCCGGCTCTGCAGGGCGCGGTCGCGACGCGTGGTCGACGCCGACGTCGCGAACCGCACGAGCACCGCGTGCGGGTCGTGCGCCGCCACGGCCGAGCCGGCGCCGGTGCCCGCGGGCGCGGCTGCGGCAGCCCCCGCATACGGACTGCCCGGGGTGGCAGGCACTCGGCTCGGGCGGGGCAGGTGGGCCGCGCCGCTGGGCGACGCCGAGACGGTGGGCGTGGGCGTGGGCGCGGCCGCGGCGGGCGAGAGGGTGGTCAAGGTCGTGACCGGCGCGACGAGCGCGAGCGTCACGACGGCGGCGAACGGCCGGCGTCGGTTCATGGGGGCCCCTGTGTGAAGTGGTGGTGCGAGCGCAGCATGGCAGAGCAGGTGAACCCGTATGCCCGGAATGCACCGTTTCGCAGCGCCCCGGTTAGGGGCGGCCCGCCGACCATAGGGGAAGATCGGCGGGCCGCGCGGCGGGCACCCTGTGGGTGCGGCTCGGGGACTCAGCCCAGGTGGGCCGCGTCGATGGCGGACTGCAGGCTCTGCTGGTAGCCCTCGCTCGTGTAGGTGGCCCCGCTGACGACGTCGATCTGCGCCGAGTGCGCGGCGAGCGCCTCGCGGCGCAGCACCGGCGCCGCACCAGCACTGATCGACACCGAGGTGCGCGAGCTGTCGGTCAGCCTGAGCGCGTGGACGTCGGTGATCCGCTTCCCGGTGAAGCTCACCCGCACCTGCACGGGGCCGTACTGCGTGCCGACGACGGCGCCGTCGACGGTGCCCGACCGCGGCACGGCCGAGGGCGACGTCGCGGGGGCGCCGGTGGACGGCGACCGCGAGTGCGATCCGGAGTGCGCCGACGGGCGGGGTGGCGCGGCGGCGACCGGCGTGCCGGCCCTGGCGGACGACAGGACGTGCAGGCCGCTGACCGCGGCGTGCTTCGGGGTCAGACCGCTCGCCCAGCACGCGCCGAGCGTCAGCAGCCCGGCCACCCCGACGACGGTCGTCGTCGACTTCCTCACCAGGAGAACCTCTCGTCGTGGATGTGCGTCGTGGGGATGCCGCCCTCGAGCAGGCTGCGGTGGACGAGGCCCATCCAGCCGCCGGGACCGCAGACGTAGGCCTCGTGGCGGCGCAGCTCGGGCACGAGGTCGGCGAGGCGCTCGGCGTCGGGGCGGCGGTCGGTCACGTCGGGCGGGAGCCACGAGCCGTCGGCGGGCGGCCCGACGAGCAGGTGCAGGCGGTGGCCGCCGACGGCCGTCAGGTGCTCGAGCTCGTCGCGGAGGGCGAGCTGCGCGGAGTCGTTGGCGCGGTAGACGACGGTGACGTCGCCCGGTGCCGCGTGCCCGTGGCGCACGAGCTCCTCGAGGATGGAGCGCACGGGCGTCACGCCGATGCCGGCGGCGAGCAGGAGCACGCGCCGCCGCACGCGGGACCGCGCGGTGAAGCCGCCGTACGGTCCCTCGAAGAGCACGCGGGTGCCGGGCCGCAGGTGCGCGAGCCGGCTCGAGTGGTCGCCGAGCTCACGCACCGTGATGCGCAGGTGGCGTCCGTCGGGGGCGCTGGAGATGGACCACGGGTGTGCGGTCGCGAGCAGCCGCGGGCTGACGAACCGCCAGTTGAGGTACTGCCCGGCACGCACGGGCAGCCGGTCGAGGCGGCGGCCCTCCATCCGCACCGACCACACGCCGGGTGCCTCCTCCACGACCTCGGTGACGCGCAGGCCGTGCCGCAGGCTGCGGGCGACGGGCACGAGCACGCGCCACCACAGCACGGCGGCGGCGACGAGGACGAAGAGGGTCCACCAGTACGCGCGCACCCAGGCCGTCGCGGTGAAGTCGGAGCCGATGGACAGCTCGTGGGGCACGGCGAGGACGACGGCGGCATACGAGGTGAGGTGCACGAGGTGCCACCACTCGTAGGAGAGGCGCCGGCGGGCGATGCTCACCGACGTGACGGCGACGACGACGAGCAGGCTCGTCGCGACGAACGCGAAGAGCAGGTCGCTGCCGCCGGTCAGCAGGCGGAACGTCTCGACGGCCGGGGCGAAGGGGCCGTGGAGCCCGTCGCGCGCCGCGTAGCCGAGCACGATCGCACCGACGTGCACGAGCACGAGGGGGACCGTGACGCGGCCGAGCACGCGGTGCGCCTTGAGTGCCCGGTCCATGCCGTAGACGCGGTCGATCCACGGCACGCGGGCGGCGAGGACGAGCTGGAGCAGGAGCAGGTCCACGGCGACGAGACCCGTGAGGCGGCCGACCGCCACGAGGATCGTGCCGGCGCCTCCCGCCGTGAGGTCGTGGCTGCCGCCGCTCAGCAGGAACTGCGCATCGATCACGAGCAGGCTTGCGACGGCGAGCGTCTCGAGGACGTCGCCCGTGCGCGCCTGCCAGCGACGGAAGGCCGCGCCGCGGCGCAGGGCCTGGCGCACCCGGCTCGGGGTGGCTCGGTGTCGTGCGATGGTGGTGCTCACGGTCTCGATGGTCGTGACCGGATCTCAGAAAGTTATGAGTCGTGGACGAGAGGGTCGGGGCATGACCGAGACGCAGCCGCAGGTGCCGCCCCTGCGCCCCCGCCTCCTGCTCGTCGAGGACGACGCCGACCTCTTGCAGATGCTCGCCGAGCTGCTCGACGAGGAGGGGTATGCCGTCACGGCCGTGCGTGACGGGCAGGCCGGGTTGCACCGTGGTCTCGTCGACGACTGGGACGTCCTCGTCGTCGACCGTGGCCTGCCCGGCATCGAGGGTGTCGACCTCGTGACCCGCCTGCGCTCGCGCGGGCTGAGCGCACCGGTGCTCCTCCTCACCGCCCGCGGCACGGTGGCCGACCGCGTGGAGGGCCTCGACGCCGGGGCCCAGGACTACGTTGTCAAGCCCTTCGACGTCGACGAGGTGCTCGCGCGCCTGCGCGCGCTGCTCCGGCCGGTCGGCGTCGCCGCGAGCGAGCTCGCCGTCGGCGCCCGCCGCCTCGTCGTGGGCCAGCAGCGCGTCGTCGGCGGCGACGGCGAGGTCATGCTCTCGGGCCGCGAGGCCGCCCTCCTCGAGACGCTGGCCCGCCGGCCGAGCCGGGTCTTCACCCGCGACGAGCTGCTCGCCGCGGCCTTCGACAACGCGGACACCCTCGGCGCGGTCGACACCTACGTCTACTACCTGCGGCGCAAGCTCGGGAAGGCGGTCATCGAGACCGTGCACGGCGTCGGCTACCGGCTGGGCGCCTCGTGAGGCGTCCATCGTGGCGGTCCGCCACCGTCGCAGACGGCCGATCCCCTTCCGCCGCAACGGATCCGCTGCGCCGAGCCTCCCGGTCGGTCGCCCTGCGCGTCGGGGCGACGACGGCGCTCGTCGTGCTGCTCGCGATCGTCGGGGCGGCGCTGCTCTTCGACCGCCAGCAGCTGGCCGAGATCCGGGGGCGCGTCGAGACCACGGCCCACACGGCCGACGACGTGGTCGACGCCCCGCCGGGGACCTGGCTCGCGCGCCTGACCCCCGCGGCGCAGGAGACGACGCGCTCGATGCCGGCGGCCCTGGCCGAGGCCGTGCTGGCGACGGGTGAGGACGTCACCGGCCAGACGAGCTACACCGCCGACGGCCGCAGCTGGCCGGCGTGGGTCGACCGCCGCGAGGGCGTCGCCTACGTCGCGGTCTACGACATCCGCCTGCACTCGGGCGAGGAGCGCCGCCTGCTCGCCTCGACGGCAGCGGCGGGTGGCGTCGGGGTGCTGCTCGCGGCCCTCACCGGCCTGCTCGCGGGGCGCCGCGCGGTGCGGCCCCTCGGCGAGGCCATGGAGCTCCAGCGCCAGTTCGTCGCGGACGCGTCGCACGAGCTGCGCACGCCGCTGGCGGTCCTCAGCACCCGGGCGCAGCTGCTGCGCCGTCACCTCGTCGCCGACGCCGCCCGCGACCCGGCGGCTGCCCGGCGGCTGACCGAGGTCGACCAGCTCGTCCACGACACGCAGGCGATGGCCGACGTCGTGTCAGACCTGCTGCTCTCGGCCCAGCTGGAGCACACCGAGCAGCCGGCCGGGCGCGTCGAGATCGTCGAGCTCGCCGCCGAGGTGGTGCGCTCGCTGACGCCGTATGCCGCCGACCGCGGGGTCACGCTCGTCGACCGCACCGGCGCGCGTGAGCCGCTCGTCGTCGACGGGGTCCGCACGAGCCTCCGGCGGTCGGTGCTCGCGCTCGTCGACAACGCCATCGCGCACTCCCGGCCGGGATCCGAGGTCGAGGTGCGCGTCGTGGCGGCGGGCGACGAGGTGCACGTCGACGTGGTCGACCACGGCACGGGCGTCGACGTGGCGGACGTCGAGCGGCTCTCGCGCCGATTCGCCCGTGGCGGCGACGAGTCGGCCGGCCGGCGCGTCGGCCTCGGCCTCGCCCTCGTGACGCAGATCGTGCGCTCGCACGGGGGGCGGCTCGCCGTGTCGGAGACCGCCGGCGGGGGCGCCACCTTCTCGCTCGTCCTGCCGTGCGGCGCGCGGCCGGCCTGACGTGGCGCGGCACGGTCGGTCGGGTTGCGCGTCAGAGGGCGGCGAGCACGCGCTCGCCGACGTGCCGCATGCCCCGGAGCACCGCCCAGACGGTGAGGTGGTCGAGCGAGGTGCCGGGCGCGGGCTCCCAGTTGGCCACGGCCGCCCAGGTGACCGTCCGGCCGCCGGCGGTCACGGCACCGACGTCCGCCCGCACACCGGCATCCGTGCCGGTCTTGTTCCAGAGGCGGACCGGCAGGTCGAGCGAGTCGTGGTGCGCGATCGGGTCGAGCCCACCCTGCTCGACCAGGGCCGCGCCGACCATCGACTGGTCGACGTTCGCCGAGAGCCACTGGCGCACCCTGCCGTCGGCCTCGGGCCCGGCGGCGGTGCTGCTGGCGAGGCGGCTCATCAGCAGGCTCAGCTCGTCGGCCGAGCCCGTCGACAGCGTCGCCGGGTGGTCGGCGCCACGGACGTCCCTGACCCGGTCGTGCAGCGCGGTGGAGCGCAGGCCGAGCGCGGTGGCGCGGGCGGCGACCTCGGCGAGGCCGATGCGGGCGAGGAGGACGTTGGTCGCGAGGTTGTCGGAGACGGCCCCGACGAGGGCGGCGACGTCGACGAGGGGCAGGGTCTCGACGGAGAGGGTGTGCCAGAGGCCGGAGTCGCCCACCCACTGCTCGAGATCACGGGTCAGCGGCTCGTCGGGGGAGACCTCGCCCGCGGCGAGCGCCCGGGCCGTCTCCACGAGGAGCAGCACCTTGCCGACCGAGGCGGTGCGCAGCGGCAGGTCGTCGCCGACCGCGCCCAGCGCCGTGCCGTCGGCGTCACGCACGCACACCGACCACGTGACGCCGCCGGCCGCCGGGAGCTCGAACTCCATCTCAGCCAAGGGAAGCCAGCCACCTGGTCAGGGCGCCGCTGACACGGTCCGGGGCCTCCTCGGTGAGGAAGTGGCCGGCACCGTCGATCTTGACGTGGCGGAAGTCGCCGGGCACGAAGGCCCCCGAGCCGTGCGTGGCCGCGGCGAGGACGCACCCGTCGTCGGTGCCCTGCAGCTGCAGCACCGGCACGCGGATCGCCCGGCGGATGCGCCGCATGAACATCGGGCCGTCCGGGCGCACCGACGACCGGCCGAGCCACCGGTAGTGCTCGGCCGCCGAGTGCGCCACGAAGGGGATGCGCATGGCGTCGCCGTAGCGGGTCACGTCCTCGGCGGAGGGGTAGCTGCCGAAGGGTGAGGACCAGCTGCGCAGCAGCCCCTCGACGTACTCGTTCGACCGGGCCATCTCGCGCTCGGGCACGAACGGCTTCTGCAACCCCGCGATCCACGAGGAGGCCCGTCGCTGCGTGGGGTTCGTCCACGTGGCGTGGCGCATGATGCGCGGGTGCGGCATCGACAGCGAGGCGACGCCCCGGGTCACCTCGGGCCGGAAGACGGGCATGCACCAGGCCACCCAGCCGCCGAGCCCCTGGCCCACGACGACCGCGTCCTGCTCGCCGAGCGCGCGGATGACGCTCGCGGCGTCGAGGGTCGCGGTGTACGTGTCGTAGCCGCGGGGTGGCTTGTCGGAGCCGCCGTAGCCGCGCAGGTCCATGGCGGCCGCGCGGTAACCCGCTGCAGCGAGCGCCTCCATCTGGTGGCGCCACGTGTACCAGAACTGCGGGAACCCGTGCAGGAGCAGCACGAGGGGCCCCTCACCGGCCTCGGCGACGTGGAACCTCGCCCCGTTGGCGGAGACGAAACGGTGCTCCCACGGACCGTCGATGTTGACGAAGGACGCGTCGACGGACATGGGTGCGACAGGGCTCGCGGTCAGGCGTCGCGGGAGGGATCGACGGCGGCAGCCGTGGGCACGGCAGGCGTGGGCGTCGAGGCGGCCGGCAGGTCCTTGCGGTCCCAGGCGGGGCGGGGCGCGGGAACGGTCGTGCCCGGGTGGGCCGTGGCCGACTTGATCGCGGCGACGGTCTGCTGCGCCTCGGCGATCGTCTTCTCCGGCGTGGGGTTGACGGTCTTCATCTTGCGCACGCCGAGCAGGGCGAGCACCCCGGCCACGAGGAGCATGACGACGGTGACGATGAGGAAGCTGAGCCAGCGCGGCAGGCCGAGGGCCTGGATGCCCTCGGCGAGCGTCGTGAAGAGGAAGTAGACGGAGTAGAAGGCGACGACGGCCGCGGCCGCGAGCAGCCCGCCGCCGAGTCCGGCCTTCTTGACCTGACCGGAGAGCTCGGCCTTGGCGAGCGCGATCTCACTGCGCACCAGCGTGGAGAGGTCCTCCGTCGCGGACGCGACCAGCTGGCCCAGCGTGCGCTCCTGCCGGGGATCCGTGCTCATCGGCTCACTTCCTCGGTTCGTGTCGGTGGTCGTGCCGGGTCTGGTCGGTCGGTCCGAGCCCCCGGGTCGTGCGTGCAGGGGAGCGCGGTTCGACGCCAACCCTACTGCGGCCTCCGTACCCGAACGCGTCGGGCAGGCGACATCAGGCGCGCTCGGAGCTCTCGTCGTAGACGTCCGGCACGCCGTCGCGGTCGAGGTCGGCCGTCTCGCGCGCCTCGACGAGCCGGTAGTGGCGGTTGCGCAGGCGGAGCACGACGGTCGCGAGGAGGGCGGCGATGAGGCTGCCGGCGAGCACGGCCAGCTTGACGTGGTCGTCGCGCTCCGAGCCCGTGCCGAAGGCGAGCTCGCCGACCAGGAGGCTCACGGTGAAGCCGACGCCGGCGAGGAGCGCGAGCCCGAAGACGTCGGTCCAGCTGAGGTCCTCGTCGAGCTCGGCCCGCGTGAACCGGGCCACGGCCCACGTGCCGCCGAAGACGCCGACGGCCTTGCCGACGACGAGGCCGACGACGACGCCGACCGCCGCCGGGTCGCGCAGCACGCCGCCCACGTCGGCGCCGACGGTGACGCCGGCGGCGAAGAAGGCGAAGACAGGCACGGCGAAGCCGGCCGAGAAGGGGCGCAGCCGGTGCTCGAGCCGCTCGGCGAGCGAGTGGCGGTCGGGGTCGTCCTCGACCTCCCGGTTGACCGGGACGAGGAGGCCGAGGAGCACCCCGGCGACGGTCGCGTGGACGCCGCTCGCGTGCACGAAGCCCCAGGCGAGCAGGGCGGGAACGGCGAGCACGACCGGGTTCGTGATCCGCCGGCGCAGCAGCATCCGCCAGGCCGCGAGGGGCACGGCGGCCGCGAGCAGCCAGAGCAGCGCGACGGACTCGGTGTAGAAGACCGCGATGATGGTGATGGCGATGAGGTCGTCGACGACGGCCAGCGTGAGCAGGAACGAGCGGAGCGCGCTCGGCAGGTGCGTGCCGATGACGGCGAGCACGGCCAGGGCGAAGGCGATGTCGGTGGCCGTCGGCACGGCCCAACCGCGCAGGACGTCGCCGAGGTCGCCACCCTCGGCCCGGTTGACGACCAGTGCCGTCACGACGAAGAGCACCGCGGGCAGCACGACACCGCACACCGCTGCGGCGATGGGCAGCGCGGCCTTGCGTCGGTCGGAGAGGTCACCCGCGACGAACTCGCGCTTCAGCTCGATGCCGGCGACGAGGAAGAAGACGGCGAGGAGCCCGTCGGCGGCCCACGTGCCGAGCGAGAGGTCGAGGTGCAGGGCCTGGGGGCCGACCGTGGTGTCGCGCAGGGTGGCGTAGGCCCCGCTCCACGGGGAGTTCGCCCAGACGAGCGCGACGACGGCGGCGACGAGCAGCACGGCGCCGCCGACGGTCTCGGTGCGCAGCAGCTGCGCGACGTAGCGCGCCTCGCGCCACGTCCCCCGGCCGAGGAGGCGTGCCACGGTCGGGGTGCTGCCGGTGGTGTCGGGAGCGGCGTTCTCGGGGCGGTGCGGGTCAGGCGTCATGGCGTCCTTCGGGGTGCGCGGCAGGGATCGCCGACCAGACTTCCCGGCACACCATGCGGCATCGGGACGCCGCGACGCCTCGATCCTACTGGTCGGGCGACGGCCCGGTCGAAGGCGCCCAAACGGCTCTCGACGCATCAATCCGTGCGGAAACCCCCAAAGAAGACCTTTCAGGCAACGGTCGGGAGCGCCGTGGTTGCTCTCGTACATTGGGCCGTGGGGCGGGATTCATCCCGTGGGAGCACTCGTGGGGGGTTGCATCATGGACGCACGCGTCGAGCCTGGTTGGTACTACGCCGGAGAGGGCCTGCTGCGGTTCCGCGACGAGCACGGCTGGACGTCGGACGTCCTGCTCGCCGAGGACATCCGCGGGCTCGAGTGGCCGCCGCCGCCGCCCGAGCGGCCGGCCGGGACGGTGGCCGGGACGGCGGCCGACGACGAGCCGGCGACGGGGGCCGTGCCCCGCAGCGGTGTCGAGGCGTCACCGGCCGAGGGCGGCCGCGGGATCCGGCGCCGGCTGCGGCGCCAGGCGGCAGGCCGCCACTCCGGCAGCCACCGCGCCTCCGCCTGAGCGGCGCACCGCCTACTCGACGAGGCGCACCGGGTTGGCCTCGAGGCTGGCCGACCACGTCGTCGTATCGGACGGCTGGTTGCCGGCGCCGTAGTCGTAGGACAGCTTCCACCAGCAGGCGTTGGGGTCGGAGTCGGTGCAGCTGTACGTCGACGGGATCGGCACCGAGACGGTCTGCCACTTGCCGTTGAACGCGCTCGACGCGGTGAAGCTGCAGGTCGCGAGGGAGGTCTGCGGGCCCGTGCCCGTGCAGCCCGTCGGTGTCGTGCCGGACGGGTTGAGGATCTTCACCGTGCCGGTGCCGCTCGAGTCGCCGATGTCGAAGAGGCGGATGCTGAGGCGCTGTCCGGCCGCCGCGGTCGGCACGCGGGCGAGGTAGAACTTCGTCTGGGCCGACGGCAGGTTGGCGTAGACGGCCATCTTGGAGAAGCCGGAGATGGCGATCGAGTCCTTGGCGGAGGAGTCGGTCGTCGAGTAGGCGCGCAGGCCGAAGCGGTTGTGGCCGGCGGCGGCGTCGGCGCCGGTGCCGTTCGTCTTGACCTGGATCATGTACTGGCCCGCCGGGGCGTTGGCGATGGTGCAGAGCGGCGCCCACCTGCGGAAGACGTTGTAGGTGTCGATCGGCATCGTCGCGACGTCCGTGAGGTTGTGGCCCGCGTACGTCTGGTCGCAGCCCGAGACGACGGGATAGGTCGAGGGGTCCCAGAAGACGGTCGACGGACCGGCCTGGCGGACGGTGAACTTCGTCGCCACCTCGCCCGTGCCGCCGAAGCGGACGTCACCCGTGCAGTAGGGGGTCGTCGCGCCGGCCGCGTAGCGCGGGTCGACGGCCCCCGTACGGTTCTTGCCCTTGAGGGCGGCGTTGTTGCAGAGGTCGCCGACGGCGACGAAGGCGGGGTCGAAGGCCTCGACGCGGAAGTTCGTCACCGCCCGCTGGAGCGTCACGACGTAGTAGTAGCCGTTCTCGTCGTAGTCGGTGTTGGTGCTGCCGGAGCAGCCGTCCACCCCGCTGCCACAGACCTTGTTCTGGTACGCGTCGCCCGAGGCCTTGGAGGCGCCGATGCTGCCGACGTTGGCCCAGAACTTGCCGGCGTCGCTGCAGTTGCCGCTGCGGTTGGTGGTCTCGGGGTCGTCGCCGAACTCGTTGCAGGGGCTGCCCATCGACAGCGGCGCGAGGTAGTCGGCCATCGCCGAGCGCGTGATCGTCGTCTTCGGGATGCCGAAGAGCGGTCCGAAGAAGTTGTCGACCGTGCGCGTCACCGTGACCCGCAGGCGCGAGGGCTGGTTGCCGATGCGCGGCGTCACCGTCGTGGAGCTGACGCCGTTCGGGAAGCCGTTCTTCGTGGCGAGCACCTGGGCGGTCGAGAAGGCCGCCGTCTGATTGCCGGGAAGGCTGGGAACGCCGCCGAGGGCCGCGGCGTCTGCCGCCTTCTGGGCCTGGCTCGCGACGAGGTACCAGTGCCCCACGTCGACGGTGAGGGCGCACATGCAGAGCATCACCGAGCTCATGAGCGACACCATGATGGCGACGTAGCCGCGCTCGTCGCGGCGCCGGGCGAGGCGCGAGAGGCGCGCCAGCCGGCCGGCACGACGCGGCCGCGAGGGACGGGGAGCCCGACTCACTTGCACCCGCCGCCGTTCGTCACGGGCAGGGGCTCCAGGGACATGACGACGTGCTCGCGCAGCGTCATGGTGCGGAAGAAGAAGTTGCTGACGGCCTGGTGCTCGACCTCGAGGTAGACGCCGACGGAGTCGTGGAGCGGGTCGGCGGGGCAGGCGTTCTGGCTGCCGGAGCTCCACGAGTTCGACAGCTGCACAAAGGCTTTCGTCGTGCCGTCCCACCGGTAGGTGACGCAGCTCGTGCACGAGGAGAAGGAGGCGCCACCACCGATGGGGTAGCCCGCGGAGTCGGCCTTGTAGACCCACATCTTCTTGACGTCGGCCATGTTGAGCGCCGTGCTGCTCTTCGCGACGGCGCCGGCCGCGTCCTTGGCGAAGTTCAGCTGGCGCGGCTCGGCGGACGCGATGCGGGCGCCGGCCCGGACCGACGAGCTCATCGTCAGCTTGTCCTTGAACACGAGTCCGAACTCGACGATGCCGAGCACCAGGACGAGCAGGAGCGGCGTGATGATCGCAGCCTCGACGGCGACCGCCCCGCGATCGCGGCTCCCGGTCGTCCGACGACGCATGACCCCTCGCATGTCCCCCACCCCTCTGATCGGTTTCGTCGCCGACAGTAGGGGAGCCATACAGTGCATACGCCAGAAATCGGGCAAACTAGCAGGTTCCTTGCGTATGTCACCGGAGGCCCAAGGGTGTGGCGCCGCGGTCCCCGTGTCGTCGCCGGCCACGAGCACGCCGGACGACCTGCTCCGACCCTTTCCTGCTTCCTCCGGCGTGTCGGGAATCGTCAAGGACGGGGCACTTGCAAGGATTCCGCTAGTTTCGCCCAATTTCGTCGTTTTCGGGGACAGTCGCGGTTCCGGGTTCCTAATGTTCCGGCTGTCGGGTCCACACCGGGTGGGCCCCGTCGGGAGGAACCCCAATGACCAAGCTCGCTGCCAAGGTCCAGATGCT
This sequence comes from Terrabacter sp. NPDC000476, assembly GCF_040300125.1. NCBI lineage: Bacteria > Bacillati > Actinomycetota > Actinomycetes > Micrococcales > Intrasporangiaceae > Terrabacter > Terrabacter sp. NPDC000476. The sequence goes on along the minus strand of NZ_JBEPDF010000002.1, from coordinate 7,062 downwards.
CGCCAACGTCAACAAGGACAAGGGCGCCACCGCTGTGGAGTACGGCCTCATGGTCGCGCTCATCGCCGTCGTCATCATCGGCGCGGTCGCCGCGCTCGGCGGCAAGATCAGCGACATGTTCAACACCGTCGCCACGAACATCCCGTGATCGGTGGGTGTGGCGGCGGCTGAGCCCGTCTCGACCGCCGCCACACATCGTCGACGACCAGGGGGGCTGGGCGTCGACGACCTCTCGTGTGGTCCTGGGTGCGGTCGCCGACTCGTCGCGACCGCCGGGCAGGCGCACCCGCTCGTGCCTCCTGCGCTCCACGTCGTCCCGTCGCACCCGCGACCGGGACGCAACGATCGACTCGACCTAGGACGTCACCGATGAACCGTCGTATGCTCGCCGCGCTCGTGGCCCTGGTGCTGGCCGCCGCGGGTGGCGGACTCGTCATCACCTACGCCAAGAACGCCGACCGTCGCGCCGTCGCCGGCACGACCCCCGTCAGCGTCTGGGTCGCCCAGAAGCTCGTGCCCGCCGGCACGACCCTCAAGGACGCCGAGACGACCGGCCTCATCACCCGCACCCAGGTGCCGGCCCAGGCCGCTCCCGTCGGCTCGCTCGGCGACATCGCCTCGGGCAACGAGGGCCTCCTCGCCCTCTCCGACGTGCAGCCGGGCGAGTACGTGCTCGCCGCCCGCTTCGGCTCGACGCCCACGGGAGAGAAGGCCATCGAGGTGCCGGCCGGCCGACTGGCCGTCTCCGTGCAGCTCGAGGACCCCGCCCACGTGGGTACCTTCGTCAGGCCGGGCTCGCACATCGCGGTCTTCGTCACCTACAAGGTCAAGGCGCTCGGCGACGACGCCCGCTCGAAGAAGATCAACGACAACGACATCAAGGCCACTCGTGCCCTCCTGCCCGACGCGCTCGTCATCGGCGTGGGCGCCACGGCCCTGGCCGCGCCCAAGCCCGCCGACGGCGAGGCCGCGCCCGCCTCGGAGACGCCGAGCTTCCTCGTCACCGTCGCGGTGACCCCGGAGGAGGCCGTCCGGCTCGTCCACGGCATCAACAACTACACGCTGTACGCCGGTCTGCGCGGCAACGACGTCAAGCTCGACGCCACGACCGAGGCCAGCGACCTCAACATCTTCACCGGGAGCGCGTCATGACGATCCTCTGGGACCAGGACCCGGCCGCCGTCGAGAAGTACCGCTACGCCCTGGGCGCCGACCTCGAGCTCATCCAGACCGGTCCCCGCGTCTCACGGGCGCTGGAGGAGAACCGCGCGCACGCCCTCGTCGTCATCGGTCCGGACATCGACCTCGAATCCGCCTGTGAGCTGGCCGATCTCGAGCGCATCTCGCGCCCCGAGGTCGGGGTGGTGCTCCTGCGCCACCGGCTCGAGGTGACGGCCCTCGCCCAGGCGCTGCGCAGCGGCATCCGCGAGGTCGTGCAGGCCGACGACAGCCCCGCGCTGGCCGACGCCGTGCGCCGCAGCCTCGCCCTGACCGCCCAGCTGCACGGCCACCAGGCCGGCTCGGGCACCCGGGACGCCAAGGTCGTCACGGTCTTCTCGGCCAAGGGTGGCGTCGGCAAGACGACCCTGTCGACCAACGTCGCCGCCTACCTGGCCAGCACCGGGGCGCGCACCCTCATCGTCGACCTCGACCTGATGTTCGGTGACGTCGCGATCAGCCTCCAGATGATGCCGACCAGCTCGATCCGCGAGCTCGTCGCGATGAGCGGGCACCTCGACGCGCAGGGCCTGGCCTCAGCCGTCACGGTCCACGACGCCACCGGGCTGCACGCGCTGACGGCGCCGGACGATCCGGGCGAGGCCGAGCGCGTGCCGGCCGCCCTCGTCGCCGAGATCGTGCGCGTGGCGAAGCCGGAGTACGACTACGTCGTCATCGACACGCCCCCGTCGTTCACGGAGCACGTGCTGACCGCCTTCGACGCGAGCGACCTGACGCTGCTCATCGCCACCCTCGACATCCCGGCCATCAAGAACCTCCGCGTCGCGATCAACACGCTCGACACGCTTGGCACCGCACCGGACGCGCGCAGCATCGTGCTCAACCGCTCCGACGCCAAGGTCGGCCTCAGCTCCGACGACGTCGAGCACGCCCTGGGCGCCCCCATCGCGGTGAGCATCCCGAACAACATCGCCGTGCCCGCGGCGACGAACCGGGGCGTCGCCATCGTCCTGTCCGACCCGCGCTCACCCGTCGCCGTCGCGATGCGCGAGCTCGTCGACACCGAGATCCGCCAGCTCTCCGGTGAGCAGCTGCGCAACGGTGCCAAGCGCAACTTCGGCCTGCTGAGGGGACGGCGATGAGCAACCTCGCCGAGCGTCTCGACCGCGCCCGCCACGTCACCGTGCCGCCGCCGGCGGGCACCGTCGACGCCCGCGGCGTCGAGGTGCGCATCCGTCCCACCGACCCCTACGCCGAGGTGCGCGAGCGTGTGCACCAGGCCCTCGTCGACTCCCTCGGCCCGCGCCTCTACGACCCGCACCTGACGGCGGCCGAGCTTGCCACGCAGGTGCGCTCGACGCTGCAGGCCGTCATCGACTCGGAGCAGACGCCGCTGTCGCAGTCGGACCGCACGCGCATCGCCCAGGACGTGTCGGACGACATCCTCGGCCACGGGCCCCTCGAGCCCTACCTGCGCGACCCCGAGGTCAGCGAGATCATGGTCAACGGGCCGGGCAGCATCTACATCGAGCGCGGCGGCAAGCTCTTCCCGGTCGACGCCTCGTTCACGAGCGACGCCCACCTGCGCCGCACGATCGACAAGATCGTGGCGCGCATCGGGCGCCGCGTCGACGAGTCGAGCCCCATGGTCGACGCGCGACTGCCCGACGGGTCGCGTGTCAACGCGGTCGTGCCGCCGATCGCCCTCGACGGCTCGCTCCTGACGATCCGCAAGTTCTCGGCCGACCCGTTCACGGACGCCGACCTCATCGCGTTCGGCACGCTGAGCGTCACGGCGCGCGACTTCCTCTCCGCCTGCGTGCGGGGCCGGCGCAACGTCGTCATCTCGGGCGGCACCGGGTCGGGCAAGACGACGACGCTCAACGTGCTCAGCTCGTTCATCCCGGCCGACGAGCGCATCGTCACCATCGAGGACGCGGCCGAGCTGCAGCTGCGCCAGGAGCACGTGCTGCGACTCGAGGCCCGCCCGGCGAACATCGAGGGCACCGGCGCGGTGCCGATCCGCGAGCTCGTCAAGAACTGCCTCCGCATGCGCCCCGACCGCATCATCGTCGGCGAGATCCGTGACGGCGCAGCGCTCGACATGCTCCAGGCGATGAACACCGGCCACGACGGCTCGATCACGACCCTGCACGCGAACAGCTCGCGCGACAGCCTGGCCCGCCTCGAGACGATGGTCCTCATGGCCGGCGTCGAGCTGCCGGTGCGTGCGATCCGCGAGCAGGTGTCGGGCGCCGTCGACCTCATCGTCCAGCAGTCCCGCCTCAAGGACGGCTCGCGCCGCGTCGTGGCGATCACCGAGGTGCTCGGCATGGAGTCGGACGTCATCACGCTCCAGGACATCTTCGTCTTCGACTACTCGGCCGGGCGCGACGAGCGGGGCCGCTTCCTCGGCCAGCTCGTGCCGACCGGCATCCGGCCGAAGTTCGCCGAGGACCTCGCCGACCACGGGGTCGACCTGCCGCCCGCCCTCTTCGCCCGGCAGGGCGGCTTCTGATGTATGCCGGGTCGCCGGGCGCGGGTGTCGACGTGAGCGCCGCCGACGCGGCCGCCGCGTCGACGAACCAGCCGGTGCTCATCTGGGTCGCGGCCGGACTCATCGCGCTCTCGGTGCTCGCCTTCTCGGTGGTGCTGTCGCCGAGCCTGCAGACGCGCCGCGAGCGCCGCCTCGCCTCGATCGACGACTACGTCGCCGGCACGGTGCCGACGTCGCGCCGTGAGTCCCGCTCGCAGGTGACGCCCCTGACCGAGCAGCTCATCGGCTTCGGCGAGCGGCAGATGCAGGGCAAGGAGTCGACGAAGAGCACGATGGCGCTCATCACCCGCGCCGACCTGCCCTTCCGCGCCGGCGAGTGGTACGTCCTGCGCGCCCTCGCGGGCCTCGTCGGCCTCGTCCTCGTCGCCTTCCTGCTGCGCGAGAGCGACCCGGTCGTCGTGCTCGTCGGCGCCACCGTCGGCGCGGTCGTCGGCGTGCTGCTGCCGGCGCTCGTGCTGAAGGTCCTCGCCGGGCGGCGGGCCAACGCCTTCGAGCGCGTGCTGCCCGACGTGCTCATGCTCGTCTCGACGAGCCTGCGGAGCGGCTTCGGCCTCGCCCAGGCGCTCGACGCCGTCGGGCGCGACGCGGCCGAGCCGGCGGCGAAGGAGTTCTCGCGCGCGCTGGCGGAGGCCCGCATCGGCACCGACATCTCGGATGCGCTGGACCACATGGCCACCCGCATGAACAGCACCTCGATGCGGTGGGCCGTCATGGCCATCCGCATCCAGCGGGAGGTCGGCGGCAACCTCGCCGACACGCTGCACACGACGGCGTCGACGCTCAAGGAGCGCGAGTCGATCCGGCGGCAGGTGCGCGCGCTCTCCGCGGAGGGCCGGCTGTCGGCATACATCCTCGTGGCGATGCCGATCGGCATCTTCCTCTTCATGATGTACGCGAACTACGAGTACATCAGCCAGCTCTGGCTCAACCCGATCGGCATCCTCATGCTCATCGCGGGCGCGGTGATGATGGTCGTCGGCATCTTCTGGATGCGCCAAGTCGTCAAGATCGAGGTGTGACGTGCTCGTCTACATCGGTGCGGGCCTCGTCGCCCTCGGCCTCGCCGTCGGCGTCGCCGCGCTCGCCTCGGGCTCGTCGGGCCCCACCGGCGTCGCGAAGTCGCTCTCGCTCATCGAGGGCGTGGTCGGGGACCGCAGCGCGGTCAAGGCCGAGCTCGGCAGCCGCGACCGGCTCCTGCTGCCGCTGATGGCCCGGATGCAGGGGCTCGCGGCGGCGCTCTCGCCGGCGGGCACGGGTGAACGACTGGCCCGGATGCTCGACCGGGCGGGCAACCCCTTGCCGTGGACGCCGGAGAGCATCCTCGGCACCAAGGGGAGCGCGCTCATCGTCGGTGTCATGCTCGGCCTGCTCTACGGCGGGCTGTCGATGACCGGTGTCCTCCTCGCGCTCGTGGCGGGCGCACTGCTCTTCTTCCTGCCCGACCTGCTGCTGCACAACCTCGCGCTCAAGCGCCAGGAGGAGACGAGCAAGGGGCTGGCCGAGGCGCTCGACATGCTGAGCGTCTGCGTGCAGGCCGGTCAGGGCTTCGACGCCGCCCTCATGCAGGTGGCCCGCAACGTCGACGGCCCGATCTCGGGGGAGTTCGCCCGCGTGCTCTCCGAGATCCAGATCGGCAAGTCGCGCGGCGAGGCGTTCGCCGGCATGGGCGAGCGCGTGGCGCTGCCCGAGGTCAAGAACTTCACGAGCGCCCTGACGCAGGCCGACCGCCTCGGCCTGCCGATCGGCACGGTGCTGCGCGAGCAGACCGCGACGATGCGGCTCGTGCGCCGGCAGAAGGCCGACGAGAAGGCCCAGAAGGTCACCGTCAAGATCATGATCCCGCTGCTGCTCTGCCTCTTCCCGGCCCTCTTCATCGTCATCATCGGTCCGGGTGCGCTCAGCATGATGAAGGCGTTCTCCGGGATGTGAGCTCGGGCCCCTTGCGGGCTTCTTGTGGGATTCCTTCGCTCTCGACCGTTTTGTCTTGCAGTGCCATCGGGACACTCGGGTGGGCGGAGGCCGGCCACCGGCCCCCGCACCGATGGTGCCCGCGCAGCCGCGCGGCGCCCCGTACGGGCCACGAGCCACACCGCCGAGGAGCACGCATGCGCACGTCCACCGTCTCGAGACGGCACGCCACGACGAGGACCTCGGGCAAGGTGCTCGCCTCGGTCGCCCTGGTCGCGGCGGCCGCCGGTGTCGCCGGGCTCGGCACGTACGGCTCGTTCACGTCGACGACCTCCGCGAGCGCGGCGGTGAGCGCCGGGAAGGTGAAGATCGACCTCAGTGCCCCGGGGTTCGGTGTCATCGGCGCCGACAACCGCCTGTCGGTGACCGTCGACGGACTCGTGCCCGGCGACACCTACGAGGGTCCGGTCACGGTGACCAACTCCGGCACCGAGGACCTCGGGTCGCTCACCCTGACGACTGTCGCGACGACCTCGAGCCGTCTCGACACCGATCCCACGGACGGCCTGCAGCTGAGCCTGGACTCCTGCTCGCAGGCCTGGGCGCCGGTCGCCGTGGGCAAGGGCTACGCCTGGAACTGCGCCGGCACGACCCAGACGGTGCTCGCGTCCCGACCCGTCATCGGGGCGAACCTCGCGCTCGCGAACCTCACCGCCCTCACGCACGGCAGGAGCGACAACCTCCGGGCCCGCTTCACCTTCCCCGCGTCGGCGGACAACCGTTTCCAGGGCCTGAAGAGCGTCATCGCCTTCGACCTGACCGGCACGCAGCGCGGCGCCACGAGCCGCTGACGCCCGGGCGCGACGAGCGCCCACCCGCCGCAACCCCGGCCACGACGGACGCCCGTCGTGCCGGGGTTTCGTCGTGCTGACGGCTTGCATCGATCTTGTGGGATTGCTTGGTGTTTGCCCGGTTTGGTCTTGCACTCGTCCCGGCAGAGTTCTCGTCATCGGCCCACGCCGACCACGACGTCTCGCAGGACCGCACGCCACGTCCGGCCGCGTTCGGCAGGACCCACACCGACAGCAGGAGCACCCCATGCGCACCACGACCTCCGTGACCTCCACCCGCGCCGGCCGCAGGCCCGCCCGGAAGAACACCTCCGGCAAGGTGCTGGCCTCGGTCGCGCTCGTCGCCGCCGCCGCCGGCGTCGCCGGCCTGGGCACCTACGGCTCGTTCACCTCCACCACCTCCGCCAGCGCCACCACCACCGCCGGCACCGTCAAGGTCGAGCTCGGCGCCGCCGGCGCCAGCAACCGCCTCTCCGTCGCCGCCACCGGCCTCGTGCCCGGCGACACCATCCAGCGCGCCGTCACCCTCTCCAACACCGGCAACCAGGACCTCGGCTCGCTCACCCT
>NZ_JBEPDF010000001.1:2418885-2640186 GCF_040300125.1 Terrabacter sp. NPDC000476 | reverse complement strand
CTGGAGTAGGTCCCAAGGGTTGGGCTGTTCGCCCATTAAAGCGGTACGCGAGCTGGGTTTAGAACGTCGTGAGACAGTTCGGTCCCTATCCGCTGTGCGCGTAGGAAACTTGAGAAAGGCTGTCCCTAGTACGAGAGGACCGGGATGGACGAACCTCTGGTGTGTCAGTTGTTCTGCCAAGGGCACCGCTGATTAGCTACGTTCGGAAGTGATAACCGCTGAAAGCATCTAAGCGGGAAGCACGTTTCAAGATGAGGTTTCCAGACCCGCGAGGGTGAGAGGCTCCCAGCTAGACTACTGGGTTGATAGGCCGGATGTGGAAGCACAGCAATGTGTGGAGCTGACCGGTACTAATAAGCCGATAACTTGACTTACAAAGATGCTACGCGTCCACTGTGGAGTTCCCGAGATACAAACGGGAACCCAAAGCCCACTGTTTTGATATCTCCATAGAGTTTCGGCTGTCATAGCGAAGGGGAAACGCCCGGCTCCATTCCGAACCCGGAAGCTAAGCCCTTCAGCGCCGATGGTACTGCACTGGTGACGGTGTGGGAGAGTAGGACGCAGCCGGACAACCATTAGACGACGAGCCCCACCAGAGACCTGGTGGGGCTCGTTGCATTTAAAGAGCAGCTCCCTCGTGGCGATGGCACGACAGTGTGACGGGGTAGAGCCTCACGTGGAAGCAGATTTGACGGCGACGCGGCAGGGGTCAGCGTCGCGTGGCCTGCATCTGTGGCAACGGCAATTCGAGATGCTTACCGGTCTCTCCGCTTAGGGCGTGCCAAGGCTGAGCCCCAAGTGGGCATTCGTAGTAGCGTCCGTGGCGCTTGTGAGCGTGCACGTGCTGCCCGGGTCGGACGCGACCCGACCGAGGTGGGTTCAGAGTCGGGCTGTGGATGACCGACAACGGTGGTCGTGCCGACGGGGTTTGCTGATCTCGTCAGCGAACTAGAGGAGGAGCCATGGGCTTCAGCACGAGGTACCTGGGCAGGCTCGACATCACACCGCGCCTCAACGACGCTGAGATCGAGTGGCTCGTCGCCTACGCCGAGGTCGATCGCCGTCATCTCACGGATCCCTACGAGGTGCCGATGAACCCTCGAGCGTTGCGCACTGAGGAGTATCGACAGGCGCAGCAGGGTGCGTCGCTCGCCCGCGGTCCCGGACGCGGCACGTGGGTAGAGGGTGTCGACCCGTTCACCACGTTGACGCCGGTTGACGGCAGCCCCTACCCGCATCTCGACTGGACGCCGTGCCCTGAAGGGTGTTGCCTCGGTTGGGACGCCCGCACCGAGAAGTCGCGGATGGCGGAGGACTGGCTGCAGTACCTCATCGACCAGTTCTTCCGGCCTGGTGCCGTCGCCGGTCTAAGCGGGCGTCCGGACTTCGACCGCTTCACCTTCGACCACGTGCTCAACGGCACGATCGCCGCCGAGCGCGACGACACCCGCGAGCTGTGGCTGATCCGATGCGTCGACAACGAGATCTCCACCGAGATGCTCGTCGGCTCCGACCCGTTGCCTTGGGACGGCGTGGCCCGTCTGACGGGGCCTATCCCCTCGCGGCGTCCCGCGCGTGCCTCGCGGACGGGCGTCATAGGTGCGCCGCGCAGTACGCCTGCCAGATCTCGGGCCGTAGCCGTCCCCGGTCGCTGACCGGCAGTTCCCTTGGCGAGGGCCCTGGTGCGGACCCTTGGCCGTGCTGGTCCAGCGCGTGGTGCGGGGCCGGCGGCGACGATCGGGACGCCCGGGTAGCGAGCCCGGCACCCGGCCATCACGTCGGCGACCACCGCTGGCCGCAGGTGCGTCAGGGAGAATGCGTGCGACTACCTCATCGTGCTTACGTGGGGATGGCTGTCCTGGAGATTGCGCTGAGGTGGGACGCGGGCGACGGCCGACTCATGGGTCCGTGACGCCCGGCAGTTCGAGGTGCGGGCGGCTCCGGGGCTCCCAGCCGGCGCGCGAGTCGAGCACTCCGGTCCACCCGTGCGGAGTGACGATGTATACGTCGCCGTTGTAGGCGCAGGTGAGGTGGTTGCTGAATCGCCAGGCGTCCAGCCAGCGGAACTCGACGCGCGTGGGCACGACCCGACCTTCGCGACACACCACGGTGACGAGGGTGTGGGTCATCGGGCTCCAGCCCTGAGCCGTGCGCTTCCGTTCGGGGGCCAACGACTCGCCGACCTCGCGCAGCTTCTCGCTGATGCAGTGCCGATCCCGCGCGGATCCGTCATCGGACACCTCCGGAAGGGTCTGGACCCCCTCGACCCTCTGCGAGTCGAGGTCGATGCACGCCACGAGGACGCGCCCCAGCGTGAACGGACACAGGCGGTCGATGTCGCGGAGGGTGGCCGCTGGGTCATCGATCTCTGACAACATGCGTCGTCTGGACATGGCTCGACCGTGCCATGGTCGCGGAACCGCCCGGGGGAGTTGTCCCCAGCCTCCGACGCCCCAGGCCTCGAGCTCAGTCGCAGTTGGGGCAGGTGCCGGAGACGGGCATCTCCATGAAGCAGGTCGGGCAGACCGCTCCGCGGCGCTCGACGGGGGCGGGCGTCCGTGCCGGCCGGGCTGATCGCGTCGACGTGGCCCGCTCGCGGGGAGCGCGCGTCCGCGTGTGCACCGTCGGCGCCGCGTCGTCGGGCACGTCGGCGCCCCAGTGGCGGTAGCACTCGAGGCGGGCGGCGGCCGCGCTGTTCTCCCGTTCGTCGGGGTCGTCGCTGACGTGCTCGCCGGCCAGACGCAGCGCCTCGTCGTAACCAGCGCCGACTCGTCCGTCGTCCTTGTGCACGACGAGGGAGGTGAGCGGCGGCTCGCTGCGCACGTGGTTCACCTTGGCGAGGTCGGCGAGCAGGCCGCCGATCCAGTTGCGCATCTGCGTCGTGCTGTGCAGCCCCGACCGCTGCTGCACCTCGTCGGCCAGCTCGGAGTAGGTGATCACCGCGTTGTAGCGCCCGGCCGTCTCGACGAGCACCTCGTAGGCGTGCTTCGCCCAGTAGGGCTGGGCGACCTTGGGACTGACGGTTGCCTGATGCTCGGCCATGACGTCCATTCCACCACTGCCGTCCACCACCCCGTGCACCCGACCCTGCGCCCGACCCTTCTCCAACCCTGTGGACAACGCTCACGCGCTCGGTGCCTCCGGGGGTTCGCTCGTTCGCAGGACAGCCGGAGCGAGGAGCGCGACATGGCAGGACGACGGAGCAACGCAGCCACGACCCTCGCAGTTGCGCTCGTCGCCGTGCTCCTCGCAGCCCTGAGCAGTGCCTGCTCCCCGCCCGGCGCTGCGGCACCGGCAACCACCGTCGCAGACGTCACCATCCGAGCCACAACCTCAGCATCGCCCCCGACGACGCCGCCGCCATCAGCCGCACCCGTCGTCGCGCGGCGCCCACGCGTACCCGGCCCCGACTTGCTCCACGAACACAGCTGGGGCGGTGCCGAGGCCTACGTCGAGGACTACCTCGAGCGACTGGACGACGCGTGGACCCTGCCCCGGCCGTCCCTGCTCGACAACCGGGCCAGCAAGGAGTGCGGCACCTGCGCGAACTTCCGGGAGGCCGCGGCCTCCCTCGTCCGCAAGCGGCAGCGCCACGAGGCGCCGATGCTCACCGTCTCCGACGTGTCGGTGGTCATCTGGAAAGGAGGCGTGCGGGTCGTGGCCGACATCCGCCAGACCGACCACCGCATCGTGACCCGCACTGGACGCACCATCCGCAGGGTCGAGGGCGAGCGCGCCTATCTCTACGTGCTGCTCTCCTACCGGGGACGCTGGTGGATCGACGCGATCGGCATCGAGCGCGTCAACGACGACGGCACCTACCGCGACGTGTCGAAGTCTCGGAGGGCCGGTCGCCGACGATAACGCCGCGCCCACCCGTCGCTAGCCTGAACACATGGCCGCGAGAGCGCTTGTAGACGAGGCCGCGGGCCGACCCGGCCGCTGCCACGTCTTCATCTCCTACCGCAGGCGCAGCTCCTCGTTCGCCGCGCTCGCCCTGACGTATGCCGTCCGGCTCGCCGGGCACGACGCCTTCCTCGACGTCGGGTCGATCCGCGACGGTGACGCCTACCGCGAGGCCATCCGCGACGCGCTGGCCCGCAGCGACCTCGTGCTGGCGCTCATCGCGCACGACCTCGATCCCACGCGCCTGCACGAGCCGCTCGACCCGGTCGCCTTCGAGTGGCGCCGGGCCCGGTTCCACGGGTGTGCCGTGCACCCGGTGCTGCTCGACGGCGCGGCCATGCCGGCCGAGGCCGACCTGCCTCCTGATCTCCGCTGGATCACGCGGTCCAGCGCGACCGCGCTCGGCGGGCCGGACCTCGACCAGCAGGTCGAGGCCCTCGTCGCCGCCGTCCCGCACCTCGCGGTGCCGCCCCGGAAGGTCGCGCGCGTCCTCTGGGTCGACGACAACCCGGCGAACAACGAGTACGAGCGGTCGGTGCTGCGCCAGGCGGGGATGATCTTCGACAACGTCGTGTCGTCCGGCGAGGCCGTCGAGCAGCTGCTGCTGACCACCTACGACCTCGTCATCACCGACCTCGGCCGACGCTCGTCCTCCGACGCCTCCGGGAGCGCGGGCCTCGACCTGCTCAGCCACCCCGTCATCTCCCGCGGCGGCCCTCCCGTGATCGTGTACGCCGGCCGCTCCGCCACCTGGCGACGGCGCGAGCTCGAGCAGCTGGGAGCCTTCGGGATCAGCGACGACCCGGAGCACCTCTTCGAGCTGGTCTTCCAGGCGCTCGGCCGGGAGCGCCCGGGCACGCAGCGCTGACCCGGGCCACGCTGCCTCACATCTCCGTCCTCACATCTCCGGCTCGCCCGGGGTCTCGGCCGCGATGACGTGCAGCACCGCGTTGATGAGCGCCAGGTGCGTGAACGCCTGCGGGAAGTTGCCGAGGTGGCGGCCGGTGTGGGTGTCGATCTCCTCGGCGTAGAGCTCGAGCGGCCCGGCGAACGAGAGCAGCTTGGCGCACAGCTCGTGAGCACGCTTCGTCTCACCGATCTCCGACAGCGCCGACACGAGCCAGAACGAGCAGATCGTGAACGTGCCCTCCTCGCCGCTGAATCCGTCGTCGGTCTCGTCGACGCGGTAGCGCAGCACGAGCCCGTCGACGGTCAGCTCGTCGGCGATCGCGAGCACCGTCGCCCGGATCACCGGGTGGTCGGGCGGCAGGAACCGCACGAGCGGCGCGAGCAGCAGCGACGCGTCCAGGGCGTTCGTCCCGTAGTGCTGCACGAGCACCCCGCGCTCGTCGACCCCGTGCTCGAGGATGTCGGCCTTGATCTCCTCCGCGGCCTGCGCCCACTTCGCGGCCTGCGCCTCCTGGCCGATCATCGACGCGAGCCGCGCGCCGCGGTCGGCCGCGACCCAGCACATGATCTTCGAGGAGGTGAAGTGCTGCAGCTCGCCGCGCACCTCCCAGATGCCGGCGTCCGGCTCGCGCCAGTGCTTCAGGGCGGCCTCGACCTGCTTGCCGAGGATGGGCCAGATGCGCCCGTCGAGGTGGTCGGCGACCTTCGAGTGGAGGTAGACCGAGTCGAGCAGCGCGCCCCACACGTCGTGCTGCACCTGCGAGTGCGCGGCGTTGCCGACGCGCACGGGCCGCGAGCCGGCATACCCCTGCAGGTGGTCGAGCTCGGACTCGGGCAGCTCACGCTCCCCGCCGATGCCGTACATGATCTGCAGGTCGTCGTCGCGCTCGGCGACGTCGGCGATGAAGGAGAAGAAGTCGACGGCCTCCCAGTCGAACCCGAGCGAGTACATCCCCCACAGCGCGAACGTCGCGTCGCGGATCCACGTGTAGCGGTAGTCGTAGTTCCGTTGTCCACCAATGGTTTCGGGCAGCGACGTCGTCGCGGCGGCCGCGATCGCCCCGGTCGGCGCATACGTCAGTCCCTTGAGCGTCAAGGCACTCCGCTGCAGGTAGCTGCGCCACGGGTGGTCGGGGAAGCGTCCGCGCGCGAGCCAGTGCTGCCAGTGGTGCGCCGTCCACTCGAGCCGGTCGTGCGCCTCCTCGCTCGTCAGCGGCGGATCGACCGCTCCCCACGACAGCGCGAGGAACCGCTCGTCGCCGGCCTTGAGCAGCGTTCTCGCCGTTGCCTGCCCGCCCTCGAAGCCCAGCCGCAGGTCGGTCGTCAGCAGCAGCGACACGTCGGAGCCGTCGCACGTGGTCCGCCCCTGGTGGTAGCCGTGCTCCGTGTAGTCCCACCGCACCGGCGCGCGCCCGTAGTCGAGCACCGGCTCGCACTCCATGACGAGCTGCACCTCGCCCGACACGCACCGGACGCTGCGCAGCAGCGTGTGCTCGGCGTCGTAGTCCATCGGCGTGCGGCGGTGCTTCGGCGACACCCCGTCGTCGTGGTGCCACGGCCCGATAAGCAGCACGTCGCGCACGATGATCCACCCCGTCGGGGTGCCCCAGCTCGTCTCGAGCACCATGGTGCCCGGCAGGTAGCGCCGCGCCGTCGGCACCGCGACGTCCGACGGCCCGAGCCGGAAGCGCCCCGCGTGCCGCCCGAGCATCGCGCCGAAGACGCTCGGCGCGTCGAGCCGCGGCACGCAGAGCCAGTCGACGTCGCCACCCGGCGCGACCAGTGCGGTCACCTCACCGTCGGAGAGGAACCCGTAGTCGGCGATCGGCACCGCCTGCGCGTGCGTCAGCGCGGTCGCCACCGCGTCGTCCCCTGGTGCGTCCATGACCTCAGGCTGCCCGCGCACGCCCCATCCGACAAGGGTGCTGCCCGCTCCGAGCCCGTATGCCGTCCCGTTCCCGGCGCCGCACCGTGGCCGCCTGCGTGCCGCGACCCGAGCCGCAAGGCCCGCGCAAGAGTCCCGCAAGGCTCCCGGAATTCGGACATTTCGCCACGCGGCTGCGGTTTCACTGGATGGGTCGTCGAGGACGACGCAGACTTTGACGGTTGGCCCGTTGTGGTACGTGAACCGTCGCCGGGGCCCGGGTTCGCAGACGCGAGGCGGGCCCCTTCCTCGTCCCCCTCAGCGTGCTGCCGTCAGGCCGTCCCCGTCAGGCGACGGCGATGTCGACGAGCAGCTCGGTCGCGAGCCGCTCGAGGTCGGCGCGCAGCCCGGCCGTGTCGGAGTCGGCCGGCACCCGTACGACGACGTGCGCCTCGAAGAGCAGGCCGCCCGCCATCGGCGCCTCGCGCGTGCCGGTCGTCATCGTCTCGATCGAGAGCTCGTGCCGGCTCAGCACCGACGACACCTCGCGGACGATGCCGGGCCGGTCGTTGCCGAGCAGGTCGACCGTCAGGCGCTGCGCCGACGCGTCGTCGGCGACGCCACCAGCCGCGGCCTCTGCGGCGACGCCCGGGTGGCTCGTGACCTCGAGCAGACCGTCGAGCTCGCGCAGCGCGGCGGTCAGCTCGTCGACGCGGGCGTCCGGCACCCCGACGACGACGATGCCGGCGAACTTGCCGGCGAGCTCGGCGAGCTGGCTGTCCTCCCAGTTGCCGTCGTGCGCGGTGACGACGTCCGCGAGGGCACTGACGAGGCCGGCGCGGTCGTCGCCGATGACGGTGAGCACGAGTCTGGGCACAGCCGCAGCCTACTGACCCTCCCCGCCCGGCGCCGCCTGTCAAGAGTCCGCGTTCTCACGGCCCGCGCACGCGAGACGCGGCAGGCTGGGCCCGCCACCTCCAGGGGGCGCCCGAGCGCCCGCCGCACCGACGGGCCCGACCACGAGGAGAACGAGCATGAGCACGAGGCGATGGATGGGGGCCGCGCTCGCGGCGACCGCGCTGGCGACCGGCGTGGTGGCGATGGGCCCGGCAACGGCGGCCCAGGCCGCGAGCCCCAACTGCACCTACGCGAGCATCACCTACGGCACCGGCTGGGGTGCCTCCATGTACACCCAGATCCCCGTCTACTTCCCGACGCGGTCGTTCACCTGCGGCATGACGTCGGCCTCGCACGGGTCGTACAAGAGCGTCGCGGTCAAGCACATGCAGAATGCGCTGCGCAAGTGCTACGGCCAGAAGATCGACGTCGACGGCTACTTCGGCCCCAAGACGAAGCAGGCCCTCAAGAACGTCCAGGCCAAGGTCGGCATCAAGGTCGACGGCGCCTGGGGGCCGCAGACCTCGGGCGCCATCCGCTACCCCGTCTACACGTCGGCGGGTGGCTACCAGGGCAAGTGCTACGCCCGGAACTTCTTCAACGGCGAGCGCTACTGACCACGACCGCGTCGAGTCACGGCCGGTTAGGCACCGGGCCGGGTGCGCCCGCTGCTTGAGCGGCACCCGGCCCGGTCAAAGGTCGGCCGCTCAGCTGGCGGCCGGGACCCCGACGAGATCGTCGTTCCCGTCGGGGGGTCTGGGGGAGGAGGTGGGCTGGTCGGAGGGCCGGCGCTCGGCGAGCCCGGCCATGCCCCAGCGCACCGCGGCCGTGCCGAGGTGCCCGAGGGGCCGCGCCACGAACGAGGTCACGACGTCGGGCAGCGGGATGCCGAGCATGCCGCGCGCCCACGCGGGTAGCAGCGAGACGCCACCGGAGGCGATGACGCCGTAGCCCGGACGCGCGAGCAGCGGGAGCGGCGGGTCGAGCAGCAGGAAGCGCGCGGCCTCGCGCGCGGCATCCGTCGTCTCGAGCTCGGGCCGGTAGGCCTGCAGTACCTCGCGCAGCTCGGCCACCGTCTGCGGCGGGTCGACGACGCCGAGCCTGGCGGCCGGGACGCCGGCCTGGCGCACGTAGACGTCGGCCTCCTCGTCGGTCAGCGGCTCGTCGCCGAAGGTCTGGAAGGCGCGCAGGAACGAGTCGATCTCCGCGACGTGCACCCACATCAGCAGTCGCGGGTCGTCGGCGCGGTACGGCCGGCCGAAGGCGTCCTTGCCGCGCACGCGCTCGTGGATCGAGCGGACCATCGCGATCGACTCCTCGGCGTGCTCGATGGTGCCGAAGGTCGTCGTCGCGAGGTAGTGGCTCGTGCGCTGCAGGCGACCCCACGGGTCGCTCTTGTAGCCGCTGTGGCC
Source organism: Terrabacter sp. NPDC000476 (assembly GCF_040300125.1). Lineage (NCBI taxonomy): Bacteria > Bacillati > Actinomycetota > Actinomycetes > Micrococcales > Intrasporangiaceae > Terrabacter > Terrabacter sp. NPDC000476. The sequence continues at coordinate 2,631,195 of NZ_JBEPDF010000001.1, read as the reverse complement.
GGCCACCCCGGCCATCGCCATCGGGTGGAGCATCTGCAGCAGCAGCGAGGTGACGCCGCCCGGGAACATCGAGGCGTCGGCGTGCACGCGCCACACCGGGTCGTCGGGCGTGAACCAGCGCTCGCCCTCCGCACCCCAGATGCGCTGGGCGCGGGCCGGGGCGTCGTCACCCGCCACCTTGCTGCGCAGCAGGCGGCCCAGCTGGCGCTGGACGAGGCGGGGTGCGGCGTGGACAGTCACGCCCCCACGACAACACACCGACCAGCGATGTTCAACCTCTGTCCAAGGTTGTGGGGGTGGTGGATCAGGAGAGCGTGATCCGGATCGCCGCGCGCGGCTTGCGCTTCACGGCCCACGAGAACAGGCCGCTCACCGTGTCGGCGAACGCGGCGATGCGGTACTTGCGGCCGATGGCCCGCTTCACGGTCGCCACCGCCTCGTCGGAGCGGTCGACGGTGGCCCGCCCCGAGTAGGTGGGCGCACCCTCGGCCACGCGGCCGCGACGGTCGCAGGGGCGCAGCCCGACCCGGCGCGTGTGCGCGAGGCGCTTGAGCTTGCCGGTCGGGTCGATCGTGATGACGACGAGCTCGTCGCCGTCGGGCGCGATCCACACCGCCGACGACACGGGCTCACCGGAGCGGCGGAACGTCGTCAGCGAGACGTACTGCTCCCTGGCGAGGGCGGCGAAGGCATCCGAGGTGCTCACCCCACCCACGGTAGGGCCGCATCTCGCCCGCCGTCCGACAATGGGGCATGGCGCTCGCGCTCTGCCTCCTGCTCGACCGGCGCTCCGACCGCCTCGTGCGCGAGCTGTGGACGCGCCTCGAGGCCGCCGGCATCCCGACGCTGCTCTCGCACACCCACGGTCGCCACGTGCCGCACCTGTCGTATGCCGTCCTGCTGGCCTGGGACGCGCCCGCGGTCCGCGCCGCCGTCGCAGCGTTCCCCGACGGCGGCCCGGTCGAGATCGCGGTGCAGGGCTCGGTCGTCTTCCCGCGCCGACGGGTGGCCCTCGCGGGTGCCGCCTCCGCCGATCTCGCGACGCGGCACGAACGGGTGGTCGACGCCCTGCGCGCGACCGGCGCGACGGTGCACCGCCACTACGAGCCCGGCCACTGGACGCCGCACGTCTCGCTCTCGACCGGCGTCGCGGGCGCCGCGCTGTCGGCCGTCGTCGACGCGGCGTCGGACCGGCTGCCCCTGACGTTGCGCTGCGACCGCGCGGCGCTCATCGACACCTCCGACGGCTCGTCGTGGCCGCTGCCCGGCGTGCCTTGACCGCCCGGAGGCCGGCGTCGAGTGACGTGGGACCGACTTCGGACGTATCTGCTCCACGCCGGGCGCCTCGGTAGGAGAGTAGGAACCGGTCAGGAGGGGATCGCCGTGGGACGCACCATCTTCCTTTCGTACAGCCGCATCGACAAGGCGCTCGTACCGCCCCTGCTCAAGGGGCTGGACCGGCTGCGCCACGAGGTCTGGCTCGACGAGCAGCTCGAGGGCGGGCAGACCTGGTGGGACGAGGTGCTGGCGCAGCTGCGTGCGTGCGACGTCGCGCTCGTCTGCGTCTCGGAGGCGATGCTCGACTCCGACGCGTGCAAGGCCGAGCTGCGCTACGCCCAGGCGCTCGGCAAGCCCGTGCTGCCCGTCGCGCTCGAGACGCTCAACGCCGACCTGCTGCCCGCCAACCTCGGACGGCTGCAGATCGTCGACTACACCCCGACCAACCCCCAGGCGCCCTTCGACCTCATGGCCGCCCTCGAGAACCTGCCCGCCGCTCCGCCGCTGCCCGACCCGTTGCCCGAGCCGCCGGCGGTGCCGATCTCCTACCTCTCCAGCCTCGGCGAGCTCGTGCGCGAGCCGTCGCTGACGATCGAGCAGCAGTACGCCGTCATCCAGAAGCTGCGGGCCGGCCTCTACCGCCCCCGCGACCGCGAGGGCGTCATCGGTCTCATGCAGGGGATGCGCGAGCGCGAGGACCTCTACGTGAGCACCTCGCGGGCGCTCGACGAGGCGTTCGAGGAGGCCGCCCGAACGGCGCCGGTACCGGCGCCCGTCGCGCCCGCCTCGCCCGCCCCGGCAGCAGAGGCGACCGCCGCGAGGCCGTCGGTGCAGCCGGCCGCCCCCGCGCCCTCCTACTTCTCCGGCCCGACCCCGCCTGCCGCGCCGCCCCGCCCCAAGAGCCGCCGCAAGCTCCTCCTCGTCGGGCTCGCCGTGGCCCTGCTCCTCGCCGTCGGGGCCGGCATGGTCGCGGCCTACGGCAACCGCGACCAGGGAGGCGGCACCGACAACCCGGGCGGCACGACCGTCGGCGCCGTCGGCGACGCCTGCCTCGTCGGCAGCTGGCGCAGCAGCGCCCTCGCGCTCGCCGGTGACAGCGGCGAGAACGCCTCCGGTGGCTCCGGCCTGACCCTCGAGATCACCACCGACGGCGACGCGACCTACGACTTCGGCTCGATGGAGCCCGTCACCGTCACGGTCGGCGGCTCCGAGAACCGCATCGAGTTCACCGGCCAGCTGCGCACGACCGTGCGCGCGCCGAGCCCCGGCGCCGCCACCGAGACGATCGTCAGCAACACCGCCTCGTTCCAGGCCTTCGTCGACGGCCAGGCGCAGGGGAGCTCCACGCCCGTCGACCAGGGGTTCCTGCAGCGCTACTCGTGCTCCGACACGACCCTGACGTCGAGCTCGGGCTCCGACTCGCTGACCTTCGAGCGGCAGTGAGCCGACGGCACACGGGATCGGCTGGGCAGCGACGGACCTGAGTAGCCGCACTCGTATCGGTGGCGCGCGCTCGCGCCTCTTCTCCTCGGAACCGCACCACCGAGGAAAGGCGCCACGCATGCGCATCCGCTTCACGCCCGCCGAGCACGGCTTCCCGTTCGCGAACTCGTTCACCAACCACGTGCTGACGATCCCGGGGCTCGGGATCGACCTCACGACGGCCGGCCGCTGCGGCGGCATGGCGGCCGCGGCGATGGACTACTGGTACGCCGGGCTCGCGATGCCGACCGACCCGAGCCTTCCGCAGGACGGCTCGCTCGTGGCCGACTACGTCTACAGCCGGCTCATGGACACCTTCGTCGACAACGGCCTCACCTACGTCCACTACGCGACGAGCCTCGACCACCCGACCTGGCTGCGCGGCAAGGGCGTCGCGCGGATGACCCGCGAGGACGAGCTGCCGAAGCTCACGTCCCGGCTCGAGAGCGGCCAGCCCGTGCTGCTCGGGCTCAACCAGGCCCGCTCGGTCACCGACCTCGGCAACGACCACCAGGTCGTCGCCTACGGCTACGAGCAGGACGCCCGCTACACGTACGTGCTCGTCTACGACAACAACGACCCCGGCGTCGAGGTGCGGCTGCGCCTCACCACGGTCGACGACCCGGGCGAGCGCGACATCGTCGGCAGCAACGGCCAGGTCTGGCGCGGTCTCTTCGTCGAGGCCTACACCCGCAAGATGCCCGGCTACCTCACCGACGGCCTCGCGATCCACGACTCCACCGACCCGCGCATCCACGTCGTGCGCGGCGGCGGCGCCTTCTGGATCCCGTCGCCCGCCGAGTTCGACGCGGGCGGGTTCCACTGGGACGGAGTGCTGGCGGCCAAGCCCGGCTCCCTGTGCCACGTCGCGCGGCACCCCGCCAACGGCACGCTCGTGCGCGAGCGCGGCACCGACCCGGTGCACGTCGTCTACGGCGGCAAGGCCTTCTGGATCCCCTCGCCCGAGGTGTTCGAGGCGCTGGGCCACGACTGGGACCTGATCAAGGAGGTCCCGCAGGGCTCGCTCGGCGGGCTGCGGCAGGTGCCGCTCGACCACACGCTGCTGCGCGAGCGATCGAGCGACCCCGTGTGGCTCGTGCAGGGTGGCACGCTGCACCACGTGACGATCCCCGACGTCATGGGCCGGCTCGGGCTCGAGTGGTCGTGCGTCAACGTCGTGCCCGACGGGGCGCTCGCAGGGCTGCCGACGGGGGCGCCGATCAGCTGATCTCGACCGTCGAGGTCTGTTGATTTGGGTGTTTTGTCGATTTTCTGAACACGGCCCCGACCGGCGTGTCAGGCTGTGCACGCCGCGCCGGACGAGGAGACTCGGAGGCAGGACGGCACCCCCATCCCAGACTTCGACGGTTGGCCCGACGTGGTACGTGAACCGTCACCGGACGCCCGGACTCGCACCCGCGAGCCGGGCGCCATCTTTTCCCCGGCAGGCCGTCGCGGCCGCTGTCGGGAGGCCGGATCCTGCTGCCCGCCAACGACATCGGGGCTACCGTGGGATGCATGAGAGGTCGCACCGTGCCGGTCGCGGTCGCGGTCGCGGTCGCCGCCGTCGGTGCGCTCTCGGTGCTGACGGCGCGGTGGTCGGCGCTGCACTGGGGCGCGACGACGGAGGAGGCCCGCGAGCCGCTGCCCGGCGACGAGATCCTGCCCGGCGCCGCGCTCGTCGCGACCCGCTCGATCACGATCGAGGCGCCGCCCGAGCAGGTGTGGCCGTGGGTCGTCCAGCTCGGCGCCGACCGCGGCGGCTTCTACAGCTACGACCGCCTCGAGAACCTGCTCGGCTGCCGGCTGCGCAGCGCCGACTCGGTCGTCGAGGCGTGGCAGCAGCTCGCCGTCGGCGACCTCGTGCGGCTGCACCCGAAGGTGGCGCTCGCCGTCGCGGCCGTGGAGCCCGGGCGCTTCCTCGTGCTGCACGCCGCGCCGGCCTCGGCGGCCTCCGGGTCGGGGTCGCCGTCTGCTGCGGCAGCAGCGGCGCCCTACGACTTCACGTGGTCCTTCGTGCTGCGACGCCACCCGCACCGCGCGACCCGGCTCATCACGCGCGAGCGCTTCGACTACACGCACGCCTGGTCGCCGGCGCTCGCCGAGCCGGTGGCGCTGGCGAGCTCGGTGATGAGCCAGAAGATGCTGCGCGGCATCCGCGACCGCGCCGAGGGCCGCATCCCCGTCACCCTGTGACGCCGCCCCCGCGGGTGTGACCGACGAGACGCTGGAGGGCCCTGACGGCATCCGGCCCCGGTGCCACGCTGGAAGGGTCGGGGCCGAGCAGGGAGGCATCATGAGACGAGCACTCGTCGCGGCCGCGCTGGCCGTTCCCTTCGCCCTCGCGCCGTGGGCGACCCCCATCGCGGGGGCGGCGCAACCGCGGATCTACCACACCATTCAGGACACCACCGGGTCCGCGGTCGTCTCCGCCACCCGGGGCCGCGAGCTGACCGAGGTCTTCGTCTCCTCGAGCGTGGCCATGTATGCCGCCCAGCCCGGCCCCGTGGGCAAGCAGGGCCTCACGAGCGTCTTCGTCCGCGTGCGCGACACGTGCGCGACGGCGCCGCTCCGCGCAGCGGCGGGCGGTGGCGGGACGGTCCTCTTCGAGGCCGACGCGCAGAACGGCGCGCCGCTCGTCGTCGACCCCGGCTGACCCGGGCCTCCGTCACGACCGACCTGCCCGGCGCCGACGACGCCGGCAACCCCGTCACCGTCCACCTCAGCGCCGCGTGGACCGGCACCGGCCCCCTCGAGCACACCACCGTGGCGACCCACGACAACACCGGTGACGGCAACGTCAGCTCGACGACGAACGGGCTGCGCCGCCCCGCGGCTGCGACGGTGTCGGTGCGCGTGTCCGGACGGTCGGTGGGCGCCACCGACCCGAACGCCGTCGTCGAGCCGACGAAGTGGCACTGCATCGAGAACCCGCGGCCCGGTGTGGAGGACTACTACCCCTGCTTCGGCTTCCCGGGCTGACCCAGCAGGGTCACCCGTCGAGTGCCCCGCCCCTGACCGCGCACCACAGCAGCCAGGGGCGGCCGGCTGCAGTGTCGAAGCCGGTCGGCGCACTGGCGAAGCCGGTCGTCAGCGCAGGATCGCGGCGAAGGCGTCGAGGAGGATGTCGATCTCCGCCTCGCCGACGACGAGCGGGGGAGCGATGCGCACCGTCGAGCCGTGCGTGTCCTTGACGAGCACGCCGTGCTCGAGCAGGCGCCTCGAGGCCTCTCGGCCGGTCATCCGGCCGGGGTCGATGTCGACGCCGGCCCAGAGCCCGCGGCACCGGACGGCCTCGACGCCGTGGCCGACGAGCTCGCGCAGTCCCGCCTCGAGGTGGGCGCCGAGGCGGCGTGCGTGCTGCTGCCACTCGCCGGTGGCGAGCAGCCCGACGACGGCCCGCCCGACGGCGGCGCCGAGCGGGTTGCCGCCGAAGGTCGAGCCGTGGCTGCCGGGGTCGAAGACGCCGAGCACGTCGCGGTCGGCGACGACGGCCGAGACCGGCACGATGCCGCCGCCGAGCGCCTTGCCGAGGATGTAGACGTCGGGCACGACGCCCTCGAGGTCGCACGCGAAGGTCGAGCCCGTGCGCCCGAGCCCCGACTGGATCTCGTCGGCGAGCATGAGCACCCCGGTGCGGCGGGTCAGCTCGCGCACGTCGCGCAGCCAGCCGTCGGGCGGGAGGATGACGCCGCCCTCGCCCTGGACCGGCTCGAGCAGCACGGCCACCGTCTCGTCGGTGATGGCGGCCTCGAGCGCCTCGATGTCGCCGAACGGGACGACGTCGAAGCCGGGCGTGTACGGCCCGTAGTGGTCGTGCGCGACCGGGTCGTCGGAGAAGCTGATGATCGTCGTCGTGCGGCCGTGGAAGTTGCCCGCCATGACGACGATGCGCGCGCGGCCGTCGGGCACGCCCTTGACCTCGTAGCCCCACCGCCGGGCCGTCTTGATCGCCGTCTCGACGGCCTCCGCGCCGGTGTTCATCGGCAGCACGAGCTGCTTGCCCGCGAGGGTGGCGAGGTCGCGGCAGAAGGGGCCGAGCTGGTCGCTGTGGAAGGCGCGGCTCGTCAGGGTGAGCCGATCGAGCTGGGCGCGGGCCACCGCGACGAGCGTCGGGTGCAGGTGGCCGAAGTTGAGCGCCGAGTAGCCGGCGAGGGCGTCGAGGTAGCGCCGGCCCTCGACGTCGGTGACCCAGGCCCCCTCGGCGTGCGAGAGGACGACGGGCAACGGGTTGTAGTTGGCCGCCACCCAGTCGGCGGCGAGGGAGACGTGCTCCGACGTCGAGCTGCCAGGGATCGGGCCGGGCCGTTCGCGGGCCCCGGGACGTGCGGCCGTGTCGCTCACCTCTCGATCGTCGCACCGCCACCCTCGGGCGTCACGGGAAACGACCGTGACGCCGCTCTCGTCCCGCCGCCGGGCCCTTGTGGCAGTGGGAAACTGGCGGTGGCGGGTCCCGCAGCCAGGACTGCCCGCAGTGGGGCGTGTCGGTCACGTCGGCGATCCAGCCACGGAGACGGCCATGGCCATGCACACCCCGAGCCCGCAGACCCCCGACCCCGCAGCCGCCCGCACGCGCGTCGTCGTCCTCGGCGCGGCCGGCCGCGACTTCCACGACTTCAACGTCGTCCTCCGCGACGACCCCGGGGTCGAGGTCGTCGCGTTCACGGCGACCCAGATCCCCGACATCGAGGGGCGCCGCTACCCGCCGTCGCTCGCGGGACCGCTCTATCCGCAAGGGATTCCGATCGTCGCCGAGTCGGAGCTGGACGAGCTCGTCGCACGGGAGCACGTCGACGTCGTCGTCTTCGCCTACTCCGACGTGCGCCACGAGCAGGTCATGCACCTCGCGTCGCGGTGCATCGCGGCCGGTGCGGACTTCCGCCTGCACAGCGCGCGCCGCACCATGCTGCGCAGTGCGAAGCCCGTCGTCGCGGTGACGGCCGTGCGCACCGGCGTCGGCAAGAGCCAGACGACGCGCCACCTCGCGCGCCTGCTCACCGGCCTCGGCCTGCGGGTCGTGGCCGTGCGCCACCCGATGCCCTACGGCGACCTCGCCGCGCAGGCCTGCCAGCGCTTCGCCACGTATGCCGACCTCGACCGCCACGACTGCACCATCGAGGAGCGCGAGGAGTACGAGCCGCACCTCGATGCGGGCGTCGTCGTCTACGCCGGCGTCGACTACGAGCGCATCCTCCGCGAGGCCGAGCAGGAGGCCGACGTCGTGCTCTGGGACGGCGGCAACAACGACCTCCCCTTCTACGTGCCCGACCTGCACGTCGTGCTCGCCGACCCGCTGCGCCCGGGCGATGAGGCGGCTTACCACCCCGGCGAGGCAAACGTCCGCATGGCCGACGTCGTCGTCGTCGCCAAGTGCGACTCGGCACGGCCCGGGGACGTCGCCGCCGTCGAGGCCTCGGTGCGCACGCTCAACCCGCGCGCGACGGTGCTGCGCGCCGACAGCCCCGTCACCGTCGACGACCCGGCCGCGGTCGCCGGGCGCCGCGTGCTCGTCGTCGAGGACGGCCCGACCCTGACGCACGGGTCGATGACCTACGGAGCCGGTGTCGTCGGCGCGCGCTCCGCCGGAGCGGCGCAGATCGTCGACCCGACGCCGTATGCCGTGGGGTCCATCGCCGCGACCTACGCGCGCTACCCGAACGCGCGGGGCGTGCTGCCCGCCATGGGCTACGGCGACGCGCAGGTGCGCGACCTCGAGGCCACGATCCGCGCGGCCGTCGAGGCCGGCGCGTGCGACGCCGTCGTCGCCGGCACCCCGGTCGACCTCACCCGCGTGCTCTCGGTGCCGGTGCCGATCGTCCGGGCGCGCTACGAGCTGCGCGAGGTCGTGCCCGGCGGTCTCGCGGCGGCCGTGCGAGCCGCCCTGCCCACGGTGCAGCCCCCATCCCCAGACCACCCGTCCACGTCCTACGCAGGGAGCCGCTCATGAGCACCGCCACACCGCACGTCCCCTCCGACCACCGTGCGCCGCCCGGCGCGGTCCGCAGGGCCGGCGGGCGGCGCAGCGGCTACGCCGGCTCGGTCGTCGTCAACCTGCTCCTGCTCGGCCTCGTCAACACGTGGCCCGGTTGGGAGGCGGTGCCGTTCCTCACCGCGAGCACGACCCTCGTCCTCGGCGCGGTCAACGCGTCGATCGTGGCCCGGGTCGTGGCCGACCTCGTCAACCTCCTGCTCGACCTGCCCCGCCCGCGCGCGCTCGGCGACATCGTGTCGCTCGGCTTCGGCATCGCCGCCCTCGTGCGGATCTGGCAGGTCTTCCCGCTCGACGTCGTGGGCACCGGCTGGGAGGTCGTGGCCCGCGTGCTGCTCGCCGTCGGCCTCGTCGGCAGCGCGATCGGCGTCGTCGACGCCCTGTCCCGCTTCTTTACCGGCCGCTTCCCGAGGACGTGATCCCGATGTCGACCTCCACACCCCTTCCCCCGCCCGTCTCCTCACCCCTTCCCTCACCCGTCGCGCCGCCCCCGAACCCCGCGCGGCGCCACCTCGCCGCCCTCGTCATCGGCTGCCTGCTCCTGCTGCCCGGCCTGGGGATGCTGCTCGGCGGCGCCGGTGTCGTCGGGGCCTACGCCTTCGGTCGCGACAGCGCGGGCTACCTCGCCCTCACCCTCCCGTCGGTCCACAGCGCGACGCCAGCCGTCACCGTCGAGGACGTCGTCGTCCGGACCGGGCCCGACGTGCCCGCCTGGGTGCTCGACCGGCTCGACCTCGACGTGCGACTCGCCGTGACGCCGTCGGCCAACAGCAGGGCCGTCTTCGTCGGCGTGGCCCCGGAAGCCCGGCTGACGGCATACCTCGACGGCGTCGCCCACGACCAGGTCGTCGGCGTCACCGACCGGCGCAACGGCGTACCCCGCGCGGCCGTGCTGCGCAGCACGCCGGGCGCGAACACCGCTGCGGCGCCGACGGGTCAGACGTTCTGGACGTCCGCCGTCACCGGCACCGGTCGCCAGCAGCTGACGTGGCAGGTGACCGGGGGCCAGTGGGCCGCCGTCGTCATGAACGCCGACGGCAGCGCCGGCATCGACGTGTCCGCGACGTTGGGCGTGCGGGCCGGCTTCCTCCTGCCGCTGGGGCTGCTGCTGCTCGGCATCGGGCTCGTCGTCACCGGTCTCGCGGTCGCGCTCGTCATCCGCGGGGCGAACACGGGTGGGCCGTCGAGAGGCGAATCCGTCTCGGGCACAGACGTTCCCGCGGTCCCGACCCCTGCCGGAGCCGCCGCGAAGGGCACGTCGGCGGCACCCGCGCCGTGGCACACCCACGTGCGCGCGGTGAGCCCGGTCGCGCTCGACGCGCGGCTCGACGCCCCGCTCTCGCGGTGGCTCTGGCTCGTCAAGTGGTTCCTCGCGATCCCGCACGTCGTCGTGCTCGCCCTGCTGTGGACGGCCTTCGTCGTCGTCAGCGTCGTCGCGTTCGTCGCCATCCTCTTCACGGGCAGGTACCCGCGCGGCCTCTTCGACTTCAACGTCGGCGTCCTGCGCTGGTCGTGGCGGGTCGGCTACTACTGCGGCAACGGCGGGCTCGGCACCGACCGCTACCCACCGTTCAGCCTCGACGACGACCCGGACTACCCGGCGCACCTGTCGATCGCCTACCCGGAGCGGCTCTCGCGCGGGCTCGTGCTCGTCAAGTGGTGGCTGCTCGCCATCCCGCACTACCTCATCCTCGGCCTGCTCGTCGGGGGCAGCTGGGGCTGGACGGCGGCCCGTGACGAGGGCTGGCGCGTCGACCCCGTCGGCGGCGGCATCCTCGGCCTGCTCGTCGTCGTCGCGGGGCTCTTCCTGCTCTTCACCGACCGCTACCCGCGCTCGCTCTTCGACCTCGTCGTCGGGCTGAACCGCTGGGTCTACCGGGTCATCGCGTATGCCGCCCTGATGACGGATGCGTACCCGCCCTTCCAGCTCGACGAGGGTGGGGCGGAGACGCCGGTGGCGCCCCCTCCTGCACCGCCGGTGCTGCCGAACGCGTCGGACGCGCCGACCGCACCCGCCGAGGTGCCGCCGGACCGCGTCCGCACCCACCTGCCGGGCTGAGTCGCCGCTGCGGCCCCGACGCGCCTCAGGGGCGCGGCCGGGGCCGCCACAGGGCGAGGGCCAGGCCGGCGACGACGACCACGGGGCCGATGACGGCCCACAGGGTGACGCCCGACATGACGCTGCCCCCGACGTAGCCGAGGCCCTGCCGCGTCCACAGCAGCCCGACGGCGACGACGAGCACCCCGAGCGAGACCCGCAGCGGACGACTCATGACCCGGCCTGCCGTGTGGTGTCCATCGCCCGACCGTACGTCGCGCTCGCCCGTCGACACCACCGATCGCGTCAATCCACCGCGGGGCGCGCCCGACAGGTCTAGCGTCGACAGGTGGACGGTTCGCGTCCGAGCGGGCCGTGATCCCAGGGGAGATGATCATGCGACCCATCTCGACGTTCGCGTCCCTCACCGCCGCAGCCGCGCTGGCCGTGCTGCCCCTCGGAGCCGCGACGGGTGCCCCGCGCGCGGCGTCCCCGGCAGCCGGAGCAGGACCGACGGCACACGCGATGACTGCAGCCACGGCAGCCACTGCACTCACGGCATCCGGGGTGACCGTCGTGCACCGGCACCACGGGTTCCGTCCGGGTGCGGGCACCGTCGGCGACCCGTACGTCGGCCACCTCGGCAACGGCGGCTACGACGTGCGGCACTACGACCTCTCGGTCTCCTACGACCCGGCCATCGACCGCCTCCGCGGGCGGGCGGGCATCTCGGCCGTCGCCACGCAGGACCTCTCGCGCTTCAACCTCGACCTCGAGGGGCTCACGGTGCGCTCCGTCACGGTCGACGGCCGGCCTGCGCGGTGGAGCCGCGCCGGTGGCGAGCTGCGGATCACCCCGCCCCGGGGGCTGCGCACGAAGCGGGCCTTCACGACCGTCGTCGTCTACGACGGTGTGCCGGCCACCCTGCCGGACGGGTCGGGCTTCGTGCACACCGGCGACGGCGCCCTCGTCATCGGCGAGCCCGAGGTCGCGGCCACCTGGTTCCCCGTCAACGACCACCCGAGCGACAAGGCGACCTACCACTTCGACGTCACCGTGCCGAAGGGCCTGACGGCTGTCGCGAACGGCTCGCTGACCCGCACCCGCAGGCACCACGGCTGGACCACCTGGACGTGGGACGCGCGCGCCCCGATGGCCTCCTACCTCGCGACGGCGACGATCGGCCGCTTCGACCTCCGGCGCTCGACGCATGCGGGCATCGCGATCTGGGACGCGGTCGACCCCGCCCTCCACGACCCCGTCGCGCGACCTCGCACGGGCACGTCGTTCGCCATCTCGGGACAGGCCGACTCGGCGTACAAGCGGCTGACCCGCACCATCGCCGTGCCGGCAGGCGGGGCGTCGGTGACGTTCTGGGTCACCCGGAAGACCGAGCAGCGCTGGGACCACTTCTTCGTCGAGGCGCGGCACGCCGGCGCCGACGACTGGACGACGCTGCCCGACGCCAACGGGCACTCGAGCGCCGACACGGGCAGCTCGTGCCCCGGCTGGCTCGTCATCCACCCGTTCCTCACGCACTACCAGCACGACGACGGCGACGGCACGTGCAGCCCGAAGGGCACGACGGGGCAGTGGAACTCGGCCTCCGGCACGAGTCGGGGCGCCGAGCAGTGGCGCATCGACCTGACGCCGTACGCCGGCAGCACCGTCGAGCTGTCGCTGACCTCCGCGAGCGACGACGTCGTGCAGCGCGCTGGTGTCTTCGTCGACGACGTCGTCGTCTCGACGGGGGAGGGGAGCACGTCCTTCGAGGCCGACGGCGACGTCATGGACGGGTGGACCGTGCCCGGTCCGCCGGCCGGCAGCGCCGGCAACGAGAACGACTGGAGCATCGGCGGGGTGGCGGACGTGCCGCCCCCGCCCGGCGTCGGTGCCGACGCCTCGCTCGCCCACGAGCCGGAGGTGCTCGACTTCCTCTCCGCCACGTTCGGCCGCTACCCGTTCCGGGCCTCCGGCGGGATCGTCGACGACGACCCCGACCTCGGCTTCGCCCTGGAGAACCAGACGCGACCGATCTACTCGCAGGTCTTCTTCGACCAGCCCGAGGGCGACACCGGTGTCGTCGTGCACGAGCTCGCCCACCAGTGGTTCGGCGACAGCGTGTCGGTGCGGCGGTGGAAGGACATCTGGCTCAACGAGGGCTTCGCGACCTACGCCGAGTGGCTGTGGTCGGAGCACGAGGGCCAGGGCACGGCCCAGGACAACTTCGACTTCTGGTTCGGCCTCATCCCGGCGGACAGCCCCTTCTGGGGCGTGGTCGTCGGTGACCCCGGCCGCGACCTGATGTTCGACGACGCCGTCTACCTCCGGGGCGGGATGACCCTGCACCAGCTGCGGCTCACCGTCGGCGACGACGCCTTCTTCACGATCCTGCGCACGTGGGCGCGCACGCACCGCTACGGCAACGGCACGACGGCGCAGTTCGTCGCGCTCGCCGAGCGGGTGTCGCACCGGCAGCTCGACGCGTTCTTCGACACCTGGCTGATGACGCCGGGCAAGCCCGTGCTGCCGGGCGCGGCGCCGTCCGCCACCGCACGCCGGGCGGCGGCGCGCGGCCTCGCGGCCGCGCCGGCGGGGTCCCACTCGCTCGTGATCCGCGTCAAGCAGGGCCTCGCCCTCCGCTGACCACGGCCCGGGCGCCCACCTGCCTACTGCGGCAGGTGGGCCTCGAGCCAGTCGAGGATCTCGGCCTCGACCTCGTCGCGGTTCGTCTCGTTGAGGATCTCGTGGCGGGCTCCCGGCCACAGCGTCACCGTGACGTCACGCACGCCGACGCGGCGCAGCTGCTCGGCGACCTTCTGCACGCCCTTGCCGTTGGCGCCGACGGGATCCATGTCTCCCGAGGTGAGGTGGACCGGCAGGTCCGCGGGCACGCGCGCCGCGACCCGGTCGGTGTTGACCGCCTCGAGGCCCCGCAGCAGGTCGGCGAATCCGCCTGCGCTGAAGACGAACCCGCAGTCGGGGTCCTCCACGTACCTGTCGACCTCGGCCGGATCGCGCGAGAGCCAGTCGAAGTCGGTGCGGGTCGGCTTGAACGCCTTGTTGTACTGCCCGAAGCTCAAGGTGTTCATCAGCCCGCTCGTGTGACCGTGGCCGCGTAGGCGGGCCTGCGTGGCGGCGAGGAAGACGCCCACCTTCCCGACCGCGCCCGCGCCACCGGCGGTGCCCGAGAGCACGAGGCCGGTGAGCTCGGAGCCGTAGCGGGCGGCATACCCCCTCGACAGGAACGAGCCCATGCTGTGCCCGAGGAGGAAGACCGGCCGGCCCGGCTGCTCGTCGCGGGCGCGGGCCGTGACGGCGTGGAGGTCGTCGATGACGACGCGCCAGCCGTCGCGCTCGGCGAAGAGTCCGCGCGTGCCCGAGGTCCTCCCGTGGCCGCGGTGGTCCGAGCCGTAGACGGCGTAGCCGTGGTCGGTGAGGCGCTGCGCGAAGCGGGCGTAGCGGCTCGAGTGCTCGGCGAGGCCGTGCGCGACCTGGACGACCGCCTTGACCGCGTCGGGCCCGCCGTCGGGCAGCCAACGGTTGACGAAGACCTCGGTGCCGTCGGGCGTGGTCACCGTGAAGGTGCTGCTCTGCATGGATCGTCCTCGATCTCGGGCCGCGCCGGGCGCCGCGCCCGGGCTGTTCCGGCACCGTACCCCGCGCCGGCCCGATCCCATGCCCGGTTCGACCCGGTTCAGTCCGAACACACAAAAACGGGTGCCCGAATCTATTTACTTAGCACCGACCGCGTGGTTTCCTGAGAGGGAGGTCCTCGCGGAGGACGACAGAAGCGGTCCGGACGAGGGAGTCCCCATGTACGCAGCGGAGCGGCAGCAGCGGATCATCGCCGTCGCGCGCCGTGACGGCCGCGTCGAGGTCACCGCCCTCGCCGACACGCTGGGCGTCGCCGCCGAGACCGTCCGCCGCGACCTCACCGCCCTCGAGCGCCGGGGCTCGCTCCGCCGGGTGCACGGCGGCGCCATCCCCGTCGAGCGCCTCGAGGTCGAGCCGTCGCTCGCGACCCGGTCGGGCCGGCTCGCCGACGTCAAGCGGCGCATCGCGGCACGGGCCCTCGACGAGCTGCCCAGCGGCGGCAGCATCATCCTCGACTCCGGCTCGACGGCCCTCGCCGTGGCCGAGCTGCTGCCCCCCGACCTCGACCTCACCGTCCTGACGAACAGCCTCGCGGCGGCCACCGTGCTCGCCTCGCACCCCGGCATCTCCCTCTACCTGCTCGGCGGACGCGTGCGGGGCACGACCGGCGCGGCCGTGGGCGACTGGGCGACCGGTCCCCTCGCCGACGTGACCGTCGACGTCGCCTTCCTCGGCACGAACGGCCTCTCCGTCGCCCGGGGCCTGACGACGCCCGACCAGTCCGAGGCCCTCGTCAAGCGCGCCATGGTCGGCGCCGCCCGCAAGTGCGTGGTCCTCACCGACTCGAGCAAGACCGGTGACGCCCACCTCCACCGATTCGCCCAGGTCGCCGACGTCGACGTCGTCATCACCGACACCGACGTGGACGACGACGTCGCCGCCGAGATCCGTGCGGCCGGACCGGAAGTGGTGACCACATGATCGTCACGCTGACCCCGAACCCGAGCATCGACCGGGCCGTGCTCATCGAGGCCCTGCGGCGCGGCGAGGTGCACCGCGCCACGAGCAGCCGCATCGACCCGGGCGGCAAGGGCGTCAACGTCTCCCGCGCCCTCGCCGCGCAGTCTGGGACGACCGTCGCCGTGCTGCCGAGCGGCGGCCCCGAGGGCCACCTCCTCGAGGAGCTGCTCGACGCCGCCGGCGTCGGCTACGCCTCGGTGCCGGTGCGCGGCTCGGTGCGGATGAACATCAGCGTCCTCGAGCCCGACGGCACGACGACCAAGCTCAACGAGCCCGGCCCCGACCTCTCGGAGGCCGAGGTGGAGGCGCTGCTCGCCACGACGCTCGAGCGCGCCACCGGCGCGGACTGGGTCGTCGGGTGCGGCAGCCTCCCGCCGGGGGCGCCCACGGACCTGTATGCCGTGCTCGTCTCCCGGGTGCGCGAGCGCGGTGGCCGCGTCGCCATCGACTCCTCCGGGGCGTCCTTCGCCGCGGCCGTCGCCGCCACCCCGCACCTCATCAAGCCCAACCACGAGGAGCTCGCCGAGCTCGTCGGCCACGACCTGCCGACGCTCGCCGACGTGCGCGACGCCGCCCGCGAGCTCGTCTCGGCCGGCATCGAGGTCGTCGCCGTCAGCCTCGGCGGCGACGGCGCCCTGCTCGTCACGGCCGACGAGGTGGCCCACGCCCGCGCCTCGATCACGCGGCCCCTCTCGACCGTCGGCGCCGGTGACTGCATGCTCGCCGGCCTGCTCCACGGACTGTCCACCGGCCTCGACCCGGCCGACGCCCTCACGAGGGGCGTCACCTGGGGCGCGGCCGCGGTGACCCTGCCCGGCAGCCGGGTCCCCGCCCCCACCGACCTCGACGGCATCCACGCCGAGCTCACGCGTGAGCCCGACCTGGCCCTGGCGCTCTCCTGACCCGTCCCAAGCACGTCCCGCACGACCTCGCACGACCTCGCACGACCTGGCACGACCTGGCACGACCTCGCACGACCAGCACTCGCTCGCTGTCCCTCCGGAAAGGAAAACCCATGTCCCTCATCACCGAAGAGCAGGTCATCCTCGACCTCACCGGTGCCGACCGCCACGAGGCGACCCGGACGCTCGGTGAGCGGCTCGTCGCCTCCGGTCGCTGCACCGACCTCGACACCTTCATCGACGACGTGCGCAAGCGCGAGGAGGTGATGGCGACCGGCCTCCCCGGCGGCATCGGCATCCCGCACGCCCGCAGCGCCGCCATCACCGAGCCCTCGCTCGTCTTCGGCCGCGCGGCCGACGGCATCGACTGGGGTGCCAAGGACGGCCCGGCCACCCTCGTCTTCCTCATCGCGGCCCCCGAGGGCGGTGGTGACGCGCACATGCAGATGCTGCCCAAGCTCGCCCGTGCCCTCATGAAGAAGGACTTCAAGGCCGCCCTCGCCGCCGCGACGACGGAGGAGGAGGTCGTGCGCATCGTCAGCGCGGAGGTGGAGCTCGACGCCCCGGCCGCCGCGCCCGCCACGTCCGGCGGCTCGACCGCAGCCTCCGCTGCCTCTGCCGGCGCCGACCGCACCGGCGCGGCCGGCGGCAGCGTCGCCACCGCGACGCCGCCCGCCAAGCGCGTGCTCAACCTCGTCGGGGTCACCTCGTGCCCCACCGGCATCGCGCACACCTACATGGCGGCCGAGGGGCTCGAGAACGCGGCCAAGGCCGCGGGGCACCAGATGGTCGTCGAGACCCAGGGCTCGGCCGGCTCGAAGCCGCTCAGCCCCGAGGTCATCGCGGCCGCCGACGCGGTCATCTTCGCCCACGACCTGCCCGTCAAGGACGCCCGCCGCTTCGCCGGCAAGCCGCTCGTCGACGTCGGCGTCAAGAAGGGCATCTCCGACGGCCCCGGCCTCATCAACCAGGCCGAGCAGCTCGTCGCCGAGTGGGACGCCGACCCCGCCAAGCGCGAGGCCGCGGCCGCCGCGGCAGCCTCCGCCGCGGCCTCCGGCGGCCTCACCTCCAAGGTGGAGGAGGGCGCGAGCACCGCGACGAAGGTGCGCCAGTGGCTGATGACCGGTGTCTCGTACATGATCCCGTTCGTCGCGGCCGGCGGCATCCTCATCGCCCTGTCGTTCATGCTCGCCCAGGTCGCCCTGGGTGAGGACGGCGCCATCCAGATCGTCAAGTACGGCCTGACCGCCGAGGGCGAGTTCAACATCACGCAGAACTTCAACCCGCTCAGCCTGACGTCGTGGGCCGCGCTCCTCTTCGTCATCGGCGGCGCCTCGTTCGGCTTCCTCGTGCCGATCCTCTCGGGCTTCATCGCCTTCGCCATCGCCGACCGCCCCGGCCTCGTGCCCGGCATCGTCGGCGGGTCGGTCGCTGCCACGATGGGCGCCGGCTTCCTCGGTGGCCTCGTCACCGGCCTGCTCGGCGGCTTCGTCGCCCGCTGGGTGTCGAACTGGAACGTCGCCAAGGGCGTGCGGGGCGTCATGCCCGTGGTCGTCATCCCGCTCGTCAGCTCGCTCATCACGATCGGCCTGTTCATCACCGTCCTCGGCCGCCCCATCAAGGGCCTGACCGACGGCCTCAACAGCTGGCTGACCGGCATGACGGGCGCGAGCTCGATCATCCTCGGCGTCATCCTCGGCGCGATGATGGGCTTCGACCTCGGCGGCCCCGTCAACAAGGTCGCGTATGCCTTCGCCACCACCGGTCTCGCCGCCGCGGGAGCGTCCACCGACGCCCCGCAGCTGAAGATCATGGCCGCCGTCATGGCCGCCGGCATGGTCGCGCCGCTCGCCATGGCGCTCGCCACGACGATCCGCCCGCAGCTCTTCTCCGAGCCCGAGCGCGAGAACGGCAAGGCGGCCTGGCTGCTCGGGTTCTCGTTCATCTCGGAGGGTGCGATCCCGTTCGCCGCGGCCGACCCGGTGCGCATCATCGCCAGCTCGGTCGTCGGCTCCGCCGTCACCGGCGCTCTCGCGATGCTCTTCGGCACGACGCTGCGGGCCCCGCACGGAGGCATCTGGGTGCTGCCGCTCATCGGCAACTTCCTGCTCTTCCTCGTGGCCCTCGCCGCCGGCGTCCTCGTCACGACGGGCCTCGTCGTCGCGCTCAAGTCGCGCGACTCGAAGCTTGCCACCGTCGAGGCGAGCGCTACGGTCTGATCAGGGCGTGACCCCGATCGCCGTCTGACGCACCATCGCACCGACGCACGACCACCTGAACCCATCAGAAGGAGCACGTCCATGGCAACCCGCACCGTCACCATCGCCTCGTCGGTGGGCCTGCACGCCCGCCCGGCCGCTCTCTTCGTCGAGGCCGCGAGCAGCTCCGGCCTCGACGTCGAGATCGCCAAGCCCGGCGAGGACCCGGTCGACGCGACGAGCATCCTCGGCGTCATGGCCCTCGGGGCCAAGCACGGCGAGGAGGTCGTCCTGACGGCCGAGGGCGACGGCGCCGACGAGACGCTCGACTCGCTCGTCGCGCTCCTCTCCCGCGACCTCGACGCGGAGTAGGACCCATGGCCGACTCGGAGACGAGGCAGGGGATCGGCGTCAGCCCGGGCACGGCGTACGGGCCGGTGGTGCAGGTCGCACCACCGGTCCGGCCGCCGGCCGACGAGGCGGCCGTCGACGACCAGGAGGCCGCGCTCGCCGACGTGCGGGCGGCCTTCGAGTCGGTCGCGGTGTCGCTCGAGGAGCGGGCCAGCCGCGTCGAGGACACCGCCCAGCAGATCCTCAAGGCGACCGCCCTCATCGCGCGCGACAAAGGCCTCGTCAAGGCGTCGGCCAAGCAGCTCGCGGCAGGGCGCGGCCGCGCCACCTCGATCTCGAACGCCGTCGAGGAGTACGCCGCCCAGTTCGAGGCGCTCGGCGGCTACTTCGCCGAGCGGGTCGCCGACCTGCGCGACGTCGGGTCGCGCGCGGTGGCGGCGGTGCTCGGCGTGCCCGCCCCCGGGGTGCCGGCGTTCACCGAGCCGAGCGTCATCGTGGCCGAGGACCTCGCCCCGGCCGAGACGGCCACCCTCGACCGCTCGCTCGTCGTCGGCATCATCACCGAGGCGGGCGGGCGCACGAGCCACACGGCGATCCTCGCGGCCCAGATGGGCATCCCCGCCGTCGTGCAGCTGGCCGGCGCCACCGGGATCGCCGGCGGCACGCCCGTCGCCCTCGACGGTGACTCCGGCGAGGTGACGATCGCCCCCGACATGGCCCTCGTCACCGCCCAGCGCGAGCGCGCCCAGCGCCGCACCGAGGCGCTCGCCCACCTCTCGGGGCCGGGCCGCACGAGCGACGGCCAGCCCGTCGCGCTGCTCGCCAACATCGGCGGTGTCGACGACGCCGTCTCGGCCGGCGCCCTCGACCTCGAGGGCGTGGGCCTCTTCCGCACCGAGTTCGTCTACCTCTCCGCCACGAAGGCGCCGACCGTCGAGGAGCAGACCGAGATCTACCGCGGCGTCTTCGCGCCCTTCGGCGACCGCCGGGTCGTCGTGCGCACGCTCGACGCGGGCGCCGACAAGCCGCTGAAGTTCGCCGACCTGGGCCCCGAGGAGAACCCGGCCCTCGGCCGCCGCGGGCTGCGCCTGTCGGCCGAGCGGCCCGACCTGCTCGACGCCCAGCTCGAGGCGCTCGCCATCGCGGCCCGCGAGACCGGCGCCGACGTGCGCGTCATGGCGCCGATGGTGGCGACCGCCGAGGAGGCCGCCTGGTTCGCCCGGCGCGTCCGCGAGAACGGCCTCGCCAAGGCCGGCGTCATGATCGAGGTGCCGGGTGCGGCGTTGCGGGCCCGGCACGTGCTCGGCGAGGTCGAGTTCGGCTCGCTCGGCACGAACGACCTCGCCCAGTACACGATGGCCGCCGACCGCATGCAGGGTGCGCTCTCCGACCTGCTCGACCCGTGGCAGCCGGCGGTGCTCGACGTCGTGGGCGCCGCCTGCGAGGGCGCCGCGGCGGTCGACCGGCCGATCGGCGTCTGCGGCGAGTCGGCGGGCGACCCCCTGCTCGCGCTCGTGCTCGTCGGCCTCGGCGTCACGAGCCTGTCGATGGCGCCGAGCAAGGTGCCGGTCGTGCGGCTCGCGCTCTCGCTCCACTCGGTGGCCGAGTGCCAGGCGCTCGCCGTCGCCGCACGGGAGGCGCGCACGGCCGTCGACGCCCTGACCGCCGTGCGCGAAGCCGCGAGGAGCGAGCTGACCGACCTGCTCTGACGACTGCCGGCCGGCAGTCGTCGGCCGGCAGTCGTCGGGCCTCTGTCGTCGGTCAGCTCGCCTCGGCGAACGCCTGGAACGCCTCCATCGTGCGACGCGTCTCCTTCGGGAAGGTGCGGCCGAAGAGCAGGCCGACGACCTTCATGAACCCGCTCAGCACGAACTCGTCGTGGGCCACCCACCGCGTGGCGTCCGGGCCGTCCTCGTGGAACTCGTGGCGGCTGACGTTGTGCACGCCCTTCGCGTCGTAGGTCGCCTCGAACGCGTACGGCAGGTCACGCCGCGTCACCGTCTCGACCATCTCGAGGGTGCCGCGGCCGCGCTCGTAGGTGAGGCGCGTCTGCGCTCCGGGGTGCCCGGGCGTGCCGTGCACCGGCTCGACCGAGCGCAGCTTGGGCTGCCAGCGCGGCAGGTTGGCGGGGTCGTCGAACAGCTCGATGAAGCGGGCCCGGGGCACGTGGACGACGAGCTCGGTCGTGTACTCCATCGACCCACGCTACTGCGGTCGGCCCTCGAGGACGTCGGCTTCGTGCGGGTCCGGCCGAGCGCGGGTCGCTAGAGGGCGCCGACGACGCCGGCCTTCGTCAGGAGGTCGGTCATGCCGAACGTCCCGGCGGTGCCGTAGGTCGGGGTCCACTCGGGGTCCTGGCGCAGGTAGCTCTGCGCGTCGCCCTCGAGCAGGCCGAGGACGACCTCTCCGACGATCCGCCCGCCGACGGCGCCGAGGTGCGCGCCGCCCGCCTGCACCTCTGCCTCGCGCAGCACGTAGAACCAGAGCGGCGTCCTCGTGTCGAGGTGGTGCGGTGCGAGGTCGGCCAGGTCTGCGGGCGCGAGCGCCGGCACCTGCATGGCACGCGCGACCGCCTGGCCCGACGGGACGCCCATCGTCAACGACCGCAACAGGTTCCGCGTGGCGAGGGAGTCCGGGGTGCCGGTCGCCTGCCCCATGAGGTGGAAGAGGATGCTCGACAGCTTCGTGTCGATCCGCTTGTTCGGCCGGGCCCGGCCGTCGCCGAAGTCGAAGAACGTCTGCCAGTCGACGAAGCGCCGTGGCGCCCGGCAGCCGCCGCGGAGGTCGGCCGGGTCGGTCGGGTCGGGGGAGCTCGGGTCGAAGAAGAGCGCGAAGAACTGCTGCGCCGGGTCGGCGGCGTCGGTGCCGAAGTTCGCGCGGTAGCTCGGGCGCACCTGCGAGTGGCCGAACCGGTAGGCGGCGACCGAGAACTCGACCGGGATGTAGGGCGCGTGCCGCCACGAGTAGAAGCGGCGTCCCTCGGTGCGGATCGTCTCGGTCAGGTCCGCGCCGATCGTCGCGGGGAGGAACTGGTGCACGACCATCCACTGGTAGTGCCAGCGCACGATGCGCTGCGTCTCGGCGAAGACCTCCTCGAGCGTGTAGGCCGCGCCGAGGTCGTCCCTGACGTCGGCGAGCACGGCGTTGTGGAAGCGCAGCATCGCGAGCTGCAGCTGGCTGACCACGAGGTTCTCGTCGTTGCGCGGGTCGGCGACGAGCGCCACGGACTGGCTGTTGCGCGGCACGTCGTGCCGCACCTGCCCGTCGCAGGTCACCGCCGCCGAGCCGGGGATCTCCTCGACGAGGAACGTCGTGCGCCCGCCGTCGACCGTCCGGTCGTAGAGGTGGGGGCTGACGCCGGGCCCGCCGCCGTAGACGCTGTCGAGGTCGAGAGCGGGGATGCGGAAGTTGCGGATCGACTCCGGGTCCTGGCGTCGGGCCAGGCTCGAGGTCGGGTCGAACGTCAGGTCGTGGTCGAGGAACTGGCCCACGAAGGTGAAGCCCGCCGTCATCGTCGGGTTGTTCGGGTTGCGGACGCTCTTGGCCGGGTCGGTGATGAGGGTGACCGGGTCGGAGAGGTCGTCGCCGGGATCCATGACGCCGCCGGGCTGCCCGACCTCGCGCAGGGCGGCGCGGATCGACGGGGTGTCGGCCGAGAAGGGTGGCAGGGAAGGGAACAGCCGGCCGAACCGACCCTCGTCGTAGAAGGTGGACCGGGGGGTCGTCAGGCCGGCGTCGGCGTCTCCGTGGCTCATGCGGGTCAGAGGCTCGGGGGCCGCCCGCTGATACGGCTGCGTGCGGGTGCGGTGCCCGGCGGTGGCCCGGTGGCGACTCGGCCATGACGAGGGTCACGGCCGGCGTCCGGGGCGTTCGCTGCTGGGGTACAGCCGTGCTCGATATCCTCGGAGCAGACGCCCACCCCGGCGTCGACCCGGCCGAAGGAGCCAGCCGTGAGCACCCACCCACACCTCATGGAGCGGATCCGCCTCGAGGACGGCTACCACGAGGACGACCTGCCGTTCATCGAGCACGCGCTGACCCAGCTCTTCGCGCAGCTCGAGCGGTTCGACCCCTCGATGGTCCACATCGGGCTGCGGGTCAAGGACCGCGGCCGACCGGGCATGCACACCTCCGTCGAGGTCTGCGTGAGCGGACTGCCGACGGTCGTCGGCGTCTCCGACCTTCCCGACACGAAGGCCGCCCTCAACGACGCCGAGGACAAGGTCGTCGCCCAGCTGCGCGAGGCCGCGGACCGGCACCACGACCGCCGCCCCCGCCAGCCCCGGCACTGACCTCAGCTGCCGGCGGAGAGCACGTCCGCCAGGTCGTAGCCGACGGGCTCGTCGAGCTGCTCGAAGGTGCACGACTCGGGCGTGCGGTCCTCGCGCCAGCGCACGAACTGCGCCGTGTGGCGGAACCGGGTGCCCTCCATGTGGTCGTAGCGCACCTCGACGACGCGCTCCGGCCGCAGCGGCACGAAGGAGAGGTCCTTGCCGTTGTTCCATCGCGAGAACTCCGAGGACCGCGGGGTGCGCAGCGAGCCGTCGTCGGTGGGTTCGCCCCAGCTCCAAGGGTGCTCGTCCCACTCGGCGACCAGGGGCTGGAGCTCCTCGAAGAGCTCCTTGCGGCGGGCCATGGGGAACGCCCCGATGACGCCGACCGAGGCGAGCTGCCCGTCGTCGCCGTAGAGGCCGAGCAGGAGCGAGCCGATGGCGTCCGGGCCGCTCTTGTGCACGCGGTAGCCGGCGACGACGCAGTCGGCCGTGCGCTCGTGCTTGATCTTGAACATGAGGCGCTTGTCGGGCTCGTAGGCGAGGTCGACCGGCTTGGCGATGACGCCGTCGAGGCCGGCTCCCTCGAACTGGGTGAACCAGCCCCGTGCGACCTCGCGGTCGGGCGTCGCCGCGGTGAGGTGCACGGGAGCCTGCACGTCGGCGAACGCCTTCTCGAGCGCTGCCCGCCGCTCGGCGAACGGGCGGTCCATGAGCGACTCGCCGTCGAGCGCGAGCAGGTCGAAGGCGACGAACGACGCCGGCGTCTCGGCGGCCAGCTTCCTGACGCGCGACGCGGCCGGGTGGATCCGCTGCTGGAGCAGCTCGAAGTCGAGCCGGTCGCCGGATCCCGGTGACACGAGGACGATCTCGCCGTCGACGACGCACTTCTCGGGGAAGTTCGCGAGCACGGCCTCGACGACCTCGGGGAAGTAGCGCGTCATCGGCTTCTCGTTGCGCGAGCCGATCTCGACGAGGTCGCCCGAGCGGAAGATGATCGAGCGGAAGCCGTCCCACTTCGGCTCGTAGAGCACGTCGACCTTGACGGCCGCGAAGTCCTTGACCGGCTTGGCGAGCATCGGTGACACGGGCGGCACGACCGGCATCCCCCACGTCGTGCGCAGGTCGGCGTCGCGCTCGGCCTTGGGCGCCATGTAGTCCGCGTCGGACTTGTCGGTGCGCCGCTTGCTCGGCTGCACCCGAGGCGGCTCGCCCGGCATCTTCGGGTAGTCGGGCGGGAAGTTGAGCTCGCCCAGGCCGCGCTCGCGCACGTCCGCGTCCCACAGGGCGATCGCGGCGGCGACGTCACCCACGGCGTCGTCGATGCCGGCCCACGCGTCGCCGCGGTCGGCCACGAGGGCGGGCACCGTGCGGACCGTCAGCTCCTTCGGGTCCGCGGACACCAGCTCCTCCCACGTCACGGGCGTCGACACCGGCGCCCAGGCGAGCGGGCGGGGGGAGTAGGCCGATGCGATGGTGCGGTCGCGGCAGGCCTGGTTGAAGTCGACGAAGACCTTCTCGCCGCGCTCCTCCTTCCACCACGACGTCGTGACGAGGTCGGGCAGGCGCCGCTCGAGCTCGCGCGCGATGCCGATGACGCCGTGGCGCACGTCGAGGAACTCGTGTGTCGGCGCCACCCGCGCGTAGACGTGGACACCGCGGTTGCCCGACGTCTTGGCCCACGCGGTCAGACCGATCCCGGCCATCACCTCGCGGAGCGCGAGGGCTGCCTCGACCGCGTCGGTGAAGCCGCGCCCCGGCTGCGGGTCGAGGTCGATGCGCAGCTCGTCGGGCCTGTCGACGTCGGTCGTGTGGACCGGCCAGGGGTGGAAGGTGATGGTGTTCATCTGGGCCGCCCAGACGGCGTCGCCGATCTCGTCGACGACGAGCTGCGGGTGCCGGCGCCCGGACGGATACGTGCACATGACGGTGCGGGTGCCCTCGGGCACGCCCTTCGGCGGGTTCTTCGAGAAGAACTCCTCGCCCTCGATGCCCTCGGGGAAGCGCTGGAGCGTCACGGGCCGGTCACCGAGGGCGCGCAGCATCGGGTCGGCGACGGCGACGAGGTACTCCGCCAGGTCGAGCTTCGTGACGGGGCGGCCGTCGGCCATCCCCGCCGCGGGCCACAGCACCCGGTCGGGGCTCGACACGCGCACCTCGCGCACCCCGTCCGGGCTCGACGGACTGGGCGCTGCGACGACGGCGGGCTTGGCGCTCACCCGCCGATCGTAGTCACGGGGTGGGGCTCCGGACGTCCAACGGGTATGTCGCCCGCATGACGCAGGCGCCCACCCTCCACCACCTCGGCGGCGAGCAGTTCGTGCTGCTGACGACCTACCGCCGCTCCGGCGAGCCCGTGCCCACACCCGTCTGGGTGCTGCCCGACGCGGGCGGCGCGGTCGTCAGCACCCCCGCGGGCGCCGGCAAGGTCAAGCGCGTGCGTCGTGACCCGCGCGTCACCCTGCAGGCCTGCGACCGGCGCGGCCGCGTGCAGGAGGGTGCCCCCGTCGTCGAGGGCACGACGGAGGTCATCACCGACTCCGCCGCATCCGAGGCCGTCAACCGTCGGCTCCAGCGCAAGTACGGTCTCGAGTTCCGCATCTTCATGGCCGTCGAGTGGATCCTCAAGCGCGGCAACAGCACTCGCATCGTGCTGCGCATCACCCCGCTCGCGCCACGAGGCTGACGACGTTCGACAGCCCACGGGCAGCCCGTCCCGCGTACGGGCCATCGACCCAGCCGTGACGCCTAGGCTGTTCCGGTGAGCCCTGCAGCCATCGCCCCCGGCGCCCTGCCCGGGCACCCGTGCGCTCACCCCGGGATCTCGCGGTGAGCGACGAGCTCGTCGTCCTCGTCTCGCCGGACGGCCACGCGGTCGGCACCGCGCCCAAGGCGACGGTGCACCACGCGGCGACGCCGCTGCACCTCGCCTTCTCCGCCTACCTCTTCGACGAGGCCGGGCGTCTCCTGCTGACCCGGCGTGCGCTCGACAAGGCCACCTTCCCCGGGGTGTGGACGAACTCGGCGTGCGGCCACCCGGCGCCGGGGGAGCCCCTCGAGGGTGCGGTGCGGCGCCGCGCCCGTGACGAGCTCGGCCTCGCCGTGTCGGGACTGCGTCTCGTGCTTCCGCGCTTCTCCTACCGCGCCGAGATGCACGGCGTCGTCGAGTGGGAGCTGTGCCCGGTGCTCGTCGGCTGCGTGGAGGCGGCCGACGCCGCGGACGCCCGGCCGGACCCCGCCGAGGTGGCCGAGGCCGCGTGGGTGGAGTGGCCCTCCTTCGCCGCCGACGTGCTCGCCGGTCGGCGCCCGGTGTCTTCGTGGTGCCGGGAGCAGGTGGCGGAGCTGACCGCCCTCGGCCCGACGCCCGCGAGCTGGCCCACCGCCGACCCGGGCGAGCTGCCGCCGGCGGCCACCCACGCGATGGACCACGAGATGGACCACGAGACGAACCACGAGACGGACCACGAGACGGAGGACCCGTGAAGCTGCTGCTCACGTCCGGGGGCGTCAGGAACCCCACCATCCACGCCGCGCTCGAGCGGCTGCTCGGCCGGCCGGTCGAGCAGTGTCGCGCGCTCGTCGTGCCGACGGCGCAGTGGGGCCACCCGGCGTGCGGGCCTGCCTCGG
Organism: Terrabacter sp. NPDC000476; assembly: GCF_040300125.1. Classification (NCBI taxonomy): domain Bacteria; kingdom Bacillati; phylum Actinomycetota; class Actinomycetes; order Micrococcales; family Intrasporangiaceae; genus Terrabacter; species Terrabacter sp. NPDC000476. The sequence continues at coordinate 2,604,442 of NZ_JBEPDF010000001.1, read as the reverse complement.
TGCGGGGCCTCGTCGCCGCGGACCCCGTCTTCCGGGGCTTCACCGGCCTCGGGTGGGCCTCGCTCGGCGTCCTCGAGCTGACCGCCCTGCCGACGATCGGCGCCGATCGCTGGGTGCCGTGGGTGCAGGACGCCGACGTCCTGCTCGTCGACGGCGGCGACGCGACCTACCTCGCGCACTGGATGCGCGAGTCGGGCCTCGCCGAGCTGCTGCCGACCCTGCCCGACCTCGTCTGGGTGGGCGTCAGCGCAGGCAGCATGGTGATGACGCCGCGCATCGGGAGCGACTTCGTGCAGTGGCCGGGCGCGCCGGACGACCGCACGCTGGGGGTCGTCGACTTCGCGATCTTCCCGCACCTCGAGGCGTTCCCCGGCAACAGCCGCGCCGACGCCGAGCGGTGGGCGGCCGACATCGGCGTGCCGTCCTACGCCATCGACGAGCAGACCGCGATCCAGGTCGTCGACGGGGCGGTCGAGGTCGTCTCGGAGGGGACCTGGCTCACGTTCGGGGCCGACTCCCGAGGCTGACGTCCGGCCGGTCGCCCCGACCGCCGACCCGAGGGTGGGTAGGGGGAGCGTGTGACCCGACCCTCCGTCCGCGACCCCGCGCGCCGACCGTGGCCCGCGCGCCTCGGCGGTGCGCTCCTCGCCTCCGGCCTCGGCGCGGTCGCGAAGGCCACCCGCCGGCGACCCATCCACGCCCGCGGGCGCACCTGGCGCGCGACGTTGTGCGTCGACGCGCCGGTCGAGCACCTGGGCGTCCCGCTGTTCGCCGACCGTGGGGTGCACCCGTGCACGGCGCGACTCTCCCGGGCCGTGGGCACGCCGCCCGGCTGGTGGGACGTCGGCGGTCTCGCCCTGCGGCTCCCGGGCGCGGGCAGCCGAGGCGCGGACGCCGACCTGCTGTTCGCGACGACGGGCACGGGTCGGGTCAGCCGCCACCTGCTGCGGCCGGTGCGCGAGACCGCCGGCCGTCCCCTCACGACCCTGCTGCCGACCCGGGCCGGTGGGCGCTCGTTCGTGCTGCTCGCGCGACCGCTCGGCGAGCAGTTCGAGATCGGCATCGGCATCGAGGGCGGTGCCTGGCACGCCGTCGGGCTGCTCCGCCTCGACGACGAGGTGGCCGACCGGGCCCTCCGGTTCGACCCGGTCGTGCGCCCGCTCGCCGGCACGCACGCCCCCGGCTGGGTCGCCGCCGTCCGCGAGCCGGCGTACCGCTGGGCCCGCCGTCTCGGTCGACCCTGACCCGACCCTGATCAGACCCTGATCAGACGCCGGATCCAAGGCCGGGACGACGGCCGCCGCTACGCCGTCGGGAGGTGCTCGCGGAGGAACTCGGTGGTCGTCGCCCAGGCGAGCGCGGACGCCGCCGGGTGGTGCCACGGCATGTCGTCGTTGTCGAACGCGTGGTCGGCGCCGGCATACGTCTCGAAGACCGTGGCCGGCGCCTCGACGAGGCTCGCCTCGATGCGCCGCACGGTGTCGGTGTCGATGAACGAGTCGGCGAGCCCGAAGTGGTGCAGGCTCGGCGCGCTGACCGTCATCGTGTCGTGCAGGCCGGGCAGCGCCGAGCCGTAGTAGCTGACGAGGGCGTCGAGCGCGGGCCCGCCCTCGGCCTCGAGGTGCGCGGCGACGTTGAAGCCGAGGCCGCCACCGAAGCAGAAGCCCACCGCACCGACGCCGGCCGTCACCTCGTCGCGGTCGCGCAGCCACTCGACCGTGGCCGTGGCGTCGCCGACGGCGGCCGGCCAGTCGAGCTGCTGCACGAGTCCCATGCCCCGCGTCAGCGCGTCCTCACCCTCGACCGGGGTGGTCACGCCGAGCCGCCAGAAGACCTCGGGCGCCACGACGACGTAGCCGAGGGCGGCGAGGTCGGCCGCGCGGCGCCGCACGTAGGCGCTGACGCCGAAGATCTCCTGCAGCAGCACGATGCCCGGCCCCTGCCCACCCGGCGGGAGCCACAGGTGCGCGGGCATCGCGCCCGCGTCGGTCGTGATGGTCACGTCGGTCGGGGTCGCCGTCGTCGGCTCGGAGGTCATGCCGCCAGTATGCCGACCGGCTCACTCCTCGGGCTCACTCCTCGGGCTCACTCCTCGGGGCCGGTCCGCAGCCGGGCGCCCAGGGCGTAGGCCGCGACGACGAGGGCCGACGCGGCGACGACGACGTCCTTGAGGACGTACCGGGCCGTCGGCGTCGGGCCGTCCGGGAAGAGCTCGGACGTGAAGAGCGCCAGCGGCGACATGATGCCGATGAGGGCGCCGCCGAGCATGACGACGCCGACGGGGAGGAACCGGCCGGTGACGAGCGTCAGGCCGATCACCGTCTCGGTGACGCCCGTGAGCAGCACGGCGGCGTGCCCCGAGACGAGCCCGGAGGTCAGCCGGTCGAACGATGCCGATGTGACCGCCTCGGCGGGGCTGAGGCCCGGCACGAACCTGGCGGCGCCGAAGCCGAGGAAGAGCAGGCCCAGGCCGACCCGCAGCGCGACGAGGCCCCACCCGGCGCGGGGGCGCGGCCGCGGTTCGGCGGGCCGCTCGAGGGCGAGCTGGGGCATGGGCGTGCTCCTTCGAGGTCGTGGTGTCGTGACCTCAGAAGTCGCAGCGGCCGGAAAGATACCTGGCCGTCACCAGTTGAGCATCAGCCGGTCCTGCTTGTCGCGGAAGCCGCCGACGAGGATGAGCACGAGGTCGACGAGGGCCCAGATGCCGAAGCCTCCGAAGGTGACGAGCTGGAGGAGGCCGGTGCCGATCTTGCCGACGTAGAACCGGTGGATGCCGAGCACCCCGACGAAGAAGCAGAGCAGGGCGGCCGCGAGCCGCGACCGGTCGCTGACGGGCAGGCCGGAGGCGTCGAAGGTGACGGGGACGAAGGCCGCGGAGAGCGTCGGTGCCGGCGCGGCGCCCGGGACCGCCGGCAGCTGCGGCCCCGTCTGGTCGGTCCACCCGTCGCCGTCCCAGTAGCGCGACCGGGGCTTGCCCTCGGGGTCGGGGTACCAGCCGGCGGGGATCTCGCGGGGCGGTTGCTGGGTCATGGGTCCTCCGGTGGGGCAGCCTGTCGTGCGGCCGGCGGGGTGGTGCGCCGGGCCTCCCGTCCAGCATGGGGGATCCGCGCCGGCGGTGCGAGGTTCTCGGACTGGCTGGTGCCCGGGCTCGTCGCGCCCGGGCACATCCAGATCTCCTACCGTTGACGTCGCCGGGCTGCGACGCTGGGACGACCAGTCGCGCCCCGGGAGGTCCGATGAACCATGAGTCCGAGAGCCACGAGTCCATCTCCGTCGTCTACGCCGAACGGCCCGAGCCGGTGCGGTCCGACCTCGAGGGCACCCGGTCGTTCGGGAGCTCGAAGCTCGTCGAGCGGGTCGGCGAGGTCGACACCGGCGCCCTCGGGCGCAGCCTCCGGCGGCTCACCGCGCAGATGAACGACCTCTTCGACGAGGTGTCGCAGGCCGGTGGCGCGTTCGAGCTGTCGAGCTTCGACGTGGCCGTCGAGATCACCGGGTCGGGGGAGGTGCGCCTCATCGGCGCCGTCTCGGTCGAGCTGACCGGCGGGATCTCGCTCACCTTCACGCGCCGACCCGGGGCCACGCCGGCGGTCCCGCCACAGGCCACGACGCCGACCCTGCCCGCATGAGCAAGCCGTGTGCCGCCGCGGGGGGACGGCGGCACACGGCTCCTCGGGGTGCCGGCTAGGTGGGGTTGCCGGCGGGAGACTGCTCGTCGAACGCCGAGTGCCGGTCGTCCGGCACCGTCGACGGCCCCTGGGAGGGGGAGACCGTCTCGCGTTGGTCGACGAGCTTGTCGATGCCCTTGTCGACCGAGGCCCGCACCTTCGTGACGGTCTCGGTGTGCTTGCCGTTCGTCTTCTCCTCGACGATGCCCTCGGCCTTGTCGAGCGCCTCGTCGACCTTGCCCCGGTTCTCCTGCGCGTAGCCGGCGGCGGCCGACATCACGGCCTTGGCCATCTCGACGACCGCGTCGCCGAAGTCCTTGGCCTTCTCCTGCAGGTGGACCTCGTCCGCCTTGTGCTTGAGCTGCTCACCGAATGCCACGGTGTCTCCTCGGGGTGCAACGGCCCGGCCTCTCGCCGTGCTCACTGCCTCAACGGTCGTACCCGGTGCGCCCGTTCCACAACCGGGGTCGACCCGGACCCGTCCCCGAGCCCACCCCCGAGCCGACCCTGACCGGTGCGCGTGTCTCGTCGCTCACGTCGTCGCCGGATGTGACCCACGAGGCGGCGCCGACCCTCGGCACCGGCGGAGACTGGGAGTGCGGGCACGGCGCCCGGGCGGGTGACCGATCAGGAAGGACACGCCATGAAGCGGCTCGAGGGACGGGTGGCGCTCGTCACGGGCGCAGCGAGCGGCATCGGCCGGGCCACGGCCCGGCGCCTGGCGCAGGAGGGAGCAGCCGTGCTGCTCACCGACGTCGACGAGGCACTGGGGGAGACGACCACGGCGGAGCTGGCGCAGGACGGGGCGCGGGTCGAGTTCCTGCGCCACGACGTGACGAGCGAGGGTGACTGGGAGGCGGCCGTGGCCCGCGCCGTCGAGGCGTTCGGCGGGCTCGACGTGCTCGTCAACAACGCCGGCATGGGCGACCTCGCGACGATCGAGGAGACGAGCCTCGCGGACTGGGAGCGCACGGTCGCGGTCGACCAGACAGGCGTCTTCCTCGGGATGAGGACCGCCGAGCCGCACCTCAAGGCGTCGGGCCACGGCGCGGTCGTCAACATCAGCTCGATCTTCGGCACGAGCGGCGGCTTCGGCACGTCTCCGGCCTACCACGCGGCCAAGGGCGCGGTGCGCACGCTGACGAAGAACGTCGCCCTCCACTGGGCGGCCGAGGGGGTGCGCGTCAACTCGATCCACCCCGGCTTCATCGACACGCCGATCCTCGACTCGGCCCGGGGCACGCCCTTCGAACAGGTGATGGTCGAGCTGACGCCGATGGGGCGGCTCGGCCGCCCGGAGGAGGTCGCGGCCGGCGTCGCCTACCTCGCGAGCGACGACGCCGCGTTCGTCACCGGGCTCGAGCTCTACATCGACGGCGGCTACATCGCCCGCTGAGTCAGCGCCGCAGGGCGCTCGAGATCGCCCACTCGAGCACGGAGCGGTGCCGCGACCACTCGGGATCGCCCACCGACGGGGCCTGCGGGTCGCCGTCGGTGGCGGCCCCGTCGGCACCCTCGCCGCCCTGGGCACCCTCTGCACCGTCGGTGCCGGACGCGACGAGCGATCGCCGGATCGCCTCGTCGAGCTCGAGCCGGCCGCCGGGCGGCTCGCCGAGCACGTCGGCGGCGTCGCGCTCGGCCACCATGTCGTGCCCGAGGCTGGGGATGAGCGAGGCCACCGTGCCGCTCGGGACGTCGACGAGCAGGCCGGCCACGCGCGCGACCGCCTCGACGGGGGCGAGCCACACCGGCACCTGCACGCGCAGCAGTCGGGCGGCGCCGGCATACCTGCGCAGCAGCTCGACGTAGCTGACCCGGTCGGGCCCGACGACGTCGAGGTGGCCGGTGACCTCGGGGCGCTCGAGGGCCTCGGCGAGGAACCACACGGCGTCGCGCACGGCGACCGGTTGGATGACCGAGCCGCCCATCCACGCGGGCACGGTCTGCACGACCCCGAGGCGGTGCGACATCTGACGCATCACCTCGAAGCTCGTGGACCCCGCGCCCACGACCATCGACGCGCGCAGCGTCAGCACCGGGCAGGCGGCGGTCGCGAGCACCTCCTCGACCTCGAGGCGGGAGAGCAGGTGGTCGGACAGCTCGTCGTCGGGCAGGTCGGGCACGATGCCGGAGAAGTAGACGAGCCGGCGGGCGCCGACGACGCCGGCGGCATACGCGACGTTGTCGGCGGCGAGGCGGTCGAGGCGCATGAAGTCGTCGTCGTCGAGCCCGTGCACGAGGTAGACGACGGCGTCGACGCCGGTCAGCGCCTCGACGACCCGTTCCTCGTCGTGCACGTCCACGCGCCGCCACTGCACGTCACCGCTCCACGGGTATGCCGTCGCCGGGCTCCGGTGGTGCGTGGCCACGACCTCGTGGCCGCGGCGGAGCAGCTCGGGCACGAGACGGGAGCCGACGTAGCCGCTCGCGCCGACGACGGCGACCCTCATCGTCGCCGGCGCCGGAAGGAGCCGAGCAGGTCGGTCGCGGAGCGCACGAGGTCGAGCGCGCCCCCGTCGTCGTCGGGGCCGGCGTCGTCGACCGGGCCGGGCGTGGCCATGCACGAGAGGAACCGCTCGATGACCGGGTCGGAGGCGCGCTGCACGAGGCCCGCGCCGAAGTCCATCGGGAAGCCGAGGAAGACGAGGTCGGTAACGAGGTCGGCCCGGGTGCGGTTGCCGTCGCCGAGGGGGTGGAGCCGCAGGGTGATGTCGATCGTGGCGCGGCCGAGACCGTGCCGCTCCCGCCCGGTGGCCGCCAGGCGGGCGTGGCCGGCGTCCGCGTCGCGCTCGGTCATCGAGCCGGTGCCGTCGAACCACATCGACAGCGGGCCGAGCGTGGCACGGACCTCGCCGACGAAGTCGTCGCCGTCGACCTGCGTCACGCGGGCGCCGGGGAAGCACCGGCCGATGCGGCGCAGGTCCATGAAGTGGGCCCACACGGCGTCGAGCGGTGCGTCGAGCTCGTGCTCGTGGCCGAGTCGCATCGCGGGTCCCTCCGTCGCGCGCCACCGTCAGGGGGCGGTGGCATCGTCAACCTTCGTATACCCGTCCCAGCAGCTCCCAGTGCAGCCCGTCGCCCCAGCCGCCGTCGGCGAGGCGGTCGACGGCGTGCTCGCGCCCGAAGGGCACGAAGCCGACCGACCGGAGCACGGCGTTGCTCGCCTCGTTGTCGGCCGCGGTCTCGGCGACGAGCCGGCGCAGGCCGAGCCCGCCCTCGCCCTCGGGCGCCAGGGCGTGCGCGACGGCGAGGCGGGCGGCCTCCTTGGCGGCGCCGCGCCCGCGGGCACTCGGGAAGAACTGGTAGCCGAGCTCGGCGACGTCGGTGACCAGTCCGCTGCGACTGAAGACGGTGACACCGCCCAGCGCTCGGTCGTTCGCGAGATCGGCCACGCACCAGTCGATCCCGGTGCCCTCGGCCATCCGCTCCTGCCGGTCGCGGAGCCACCGCGGGTAGGTCTCGCGGCGCAGGACGGAGCGTGCCGGCATCCAGTGCCCGGGGTCGCCCTCGCGCGTCTCGATGGCGTCGACGTCGTCGGCCCGCCACGGCCGCAGCCGCACCGTGTCGCCCTCGTGCGGCGTGGCCTCGAGCCACGGGGTCCGCGGGGCGGGCGCGCCGTCGGGCGTGAGGCTCGCCGTCCACGTGTCGAGCGCCTCGGGCCCGCCGTCGGGGTCCGGGTGGCTGGCCGGGATCGTGCCGTGGAAGGTGAAGCCGGCGGCCCACGCGGCCCGGCGCGACCCCCAGTTGCCGGCGATGGCCCGCCAGTGCACCCGGGTCACCGGTGCTCCCCACACGGGCGTGGAGAAGGCGTGCGCCGTGACGAGGCGAACGGCGCGCGACATCAGGCCGCGCCCCCGGGCGTCGGGGTGCAGGCCGAAGCCGAGCTCGCCGGCCGACGCGGCCGCGCCGGGGCGCAGGTCGATGGTGCCGCCGAAGCGGGGCGTGCCGTCGGCATCGGTCCACTCGATCGCCCACGACCGGGTCGCGGTCGGCGAGGCCCACGCGGCCCGGTTGCCCTCGACGAACCCGACGGCGTGCTCACGGGTGTAGGGCCGGGGCACGGTCGTCCACCGCAGGCTCTCGGGGTCGCGGCACTGCTCGAGGAGCGCCTCGACGTCGGCGAGGGTGTGCGCCCTCAGCGTGACCACCCCGTCGGTGAGGCGGGGCGCGAGGTCGGCAGGTTCGGCTGGCACGGCGCTCACCCTGCCAGCGGGGGCCGACCGCCGCCAGCGAGATACGGCCAGGAGGTGGCCGGAAGGTCGGTGTGACGTCGCCGGCGGAAAAGGGACCGGGAGCCAGCGAGCTGGCTCCCGGTCACGGCCCGCCTCCCCTCCACAGGCTGCGTACCGACCCCTACATACCCACTGGGCGCTCCGACGAACAACGCGTTCGGCGAACTTCCGATCGGGAGGGGGTCGTCCCGGTGGTGGGGTGGGAGTCGCCCCCTGGCCACGACTCCCGCCCCGGCCCACCGGTGCCGACCGTCACCGTACGGAGCGTGTCGAGCGATCGCGGCCCGTGTTGCGCAAGATCTTGATCCGCGCAACAGTGCCTGCCATGGACCGCACGGCGAGGCTCGACGCGCAGGTGCGGTGGGTGCTGCGCAACGCCCGCCTCCAGGCTGCTGACCCGGCCCTACGCAGTGCGGCCGGCTTCGCCGCGGGCGGCGGCCGGGCCGCGCCGGTGCACCGGGCGCAGGTGGGCCGGTGGGAGGGCGGCGTGGCCCAGCTCGGCCGGGAGCTCGTGCGGCGCTACGAGACCGTGCTCGGCCTGCCCGAGGGGCGGCTGCTCGCGGCCGTCGACCTCTTCTCGCGCTCGCACGAGCCGGTGCGCCCGGCGGCGACCCTGCCGCCACCCGGGCCGCCCGACGTCGACGGCACGCTCGCGCTGCTCGAGCGCGCCCTGTCGTCGGAGCGGATGAGCGGCCTCGACTGGGACCGCCTCTCGGACCACGTCGGCCGGATGCCGCACGCCCTCGTCCGCGCGGCCGACTGGGAGGGCCTGCTGCGCCGGCTGCTCCACGAGGTGAGCGTCGGCATCGGCCTCGACTACGTGCAGCGCGCCGAGGCCATGGCGCGGCTCGCGGGCCATCCGCGCAGCGGGGCCGTCGTGGCGGCCCTCGCGGCCGAGGTGGTGGCCCGGCCCGAGGCGCCCTTCTACGTCGACACCCTCAGCCTGCTGCGCTTCATGGACGCCCCGCAGGCCCTGCCGGTGCTCGTCGGCCAGCTGCGCGACCCGACGAACGCCAGCACGCTGCGGGCCTGCCTCAGCGTGCTCACGGCACTCGTGCGGGGGACCCGGCTCGACCCCGAGACGCGCCTCGAGGCGATCCGGCTCGCCGTCTCGCACCTGCGTGACCCGAGCCACCCCTACCTCGTGCACCGCGGGGCGGCCAACCTCGTGCGCACCCTCGGTCCCTCGGGCAGCCGGCGTTTCGCGACCGTGCTCACGGCCGACGACCGCCGGGCCGCGGCCTCGATCATCCGCGACGGGCGCGCCATCACCGCCTCGGCCATCCGCGAGACGCACCGACGCATCCGCATCGAGCTCGAGGCGGGCGCGGCGCCGGAGTCCGCCGGGGAGCCCGTGCTCGCCGACCTGCTCGAGACGGCGCTCGGCGTGACGAACGAGGAGGACCGCTCCTACGCCCTCGGCGTCCTCATGCTCTCGCCGCAGAGCCGTGTCGTCGGCCGGGTGCACGCCGCGGCGTTCGCCGACGCCCTCGAGCGCTCCGACCACGTCGCCGCGCACGAGAGCGCGACCGTGCTCACCTGGATGGGCCAGCGCGAGGACCTCGACCTCTTCACCCGCGTCGCGCTCTCTCCGAGCTCGGCGCCCGACGTCGCCAAGGAGGCGGCCCACGTCGTCGGCAACACGAGGGAGCCCGCCGGGCCCCGCCGCGACGACCGCGAGGCGGAGCTCGCCCGGCGCGTGGCGGAGGTCGCCGCCCCGCCCGGGGCGCCGGCCGACGTGCAGCTGCTGCGCGGGCTCGTCTACGCCCTCGGGATGCGTGGGCGCCACGACCTGCTGGCCGAGGTCGTGCGGGCCCGGCCGGAGATGCCCGCGAGCGCCCGCGCCACCGTCGACGCCTGGCTGACCGTTCCGGATCACCTGAGACCCCTCCCGCAGCCGTGACGGTGCGTCGCTAGGTTGGGGTGGTGCAGACGGACGAGGTGCTGGACCTCCTGAAGGACGTGGCCGACGAGGTCATCAACCCGCGCTTCCGGGCGCTCGCCGACGGCGAGGTCCACGAGAAGCGCCCGGGCGACCTCGTGACGGACGCCGACCGCGAGGCCGAGGTGCTCATCACCGCCGCCCTGCTCGCGGCGTACCCCGACGCCGTCGTGCTCGGCGAGGAGACCTTCGCGGGCGACCCGTCGCTCATGGGGCGGTATGCCGTCGCCGAGCACGCGTTCACCGTCGACCCCGTCGACGGCACGAAGAACTTCGTCCACGGCTCGAAGGACCACGCCGTCATGGTGAGCGAGACCGTCGGCGGCGAGGCCGTGCGGGCCTGGATCTGGCAGCCCCAGCACGAGCTGGGCTACGTCGCCGAGCGCGGGGGCGGCACGTGGCGCCACGACGCCGCGGGCACGCACCGTCTCCACGTTCCCTCAGCCGGGTCCGGTGGCGGGGACGGTGACGGTGACGGCGGCCTGCGCGGCCGCACCTCGCGTCGCGCGTGGATCGGTCGGGCGCTCGAGGGGCTCGAGCCGCTCACCCTGACGTGGGTGTCGTGCGGGATCGACTACCCGAAGCTCGTCGAGGGCGAGGCCGACTACGTGCTCTACGGGTCGGCGGCCCCGTGGGACCACGTGCCCGGCTCCCTCCTGCTCGCGGAGGCAGGTGGGCTGCTCGGCACGACGGCGGGCGAGGTCTACTCGCCCCGCGACACCGCGCCCCCGGGCCTGGTCGCCGCGGGCAGCGAGGCGGCCTTCGAGGCCGTGTGCCGTGCGCTGGCCGCGAGCGACCTCGGCTGAGGTGGCAGGGGCATCGCCTGCGGGCTCGACCGCGCACGCGGTGCTCGCCGGCGTCGTCTGCGGGCTCGTCGGCTTCACGAGCTCGTTCGCCGTCGTCCTGACCGGACTGCGCGCCGTGGGGGCCGACCCGGAGCAGGCCGCGTCGGGGCTGCTCGTGCTGTGCGTGACGATGGGCCTCGGCTGCGTGCTCTTCTCGTGGCGGCTGCGGATGCCGATCACCATGGCGTGGTCGACGCCCGGCGCGGCCCTGCTCGCCGCCGCGACGGTCCCCGCGGGTGGGTTCCCTGCGGCCGTGGGCGCGTTCGTGGTCTGCGGCGTGCTCATCGCGCTCTGTGGACTCGTGCGGCCGCTCGAGCGCCTCGTCGAGGCGATCCCCACGTCGCTGGCGAGCGCGATGCTCGCCGGGGTGCTCCTGACCCTGTGCGTGGCGCCGTTCCGCGCCGTCGTGAGCTCGCCCGCGGCCGTCGCGCCGGTCATGCTGACGTGGCTCGTGCTCGTGGCGTTCGCCCGCCGCTGGGCGGTGCCGGGTGCGCTGGCGGCGGCCCTCGTCGTCATGGCGTGGCAGGGCGTGTTCGGTCGCCTCGACACCGGCGCGGCCGTCCCGGCCCTCGAGCTCGTCGTGCCGACGTGGCAGCCGACCACCCTCGTCGCCGTCGGGCTGCCGCTCTTCCTCGTGACGATGACGAGCCAGAACATCCCGGGCACGGCGGTGCTCGCCTCGTTCGGCTACCGCCCCGGCATGCGGGGGCCGCTCCTCTACACCGGCGGGGCGACCGCGCTCGGCGCGCTCGGCGGCGGGCACGCGATCAACCTGGCCGCGATCTCCGCCGCGCTCGCGGCCGGCCCGGAGGCGCACCCGGACCGGGGCCGGCGCTGGGTCGCCGGGGTGTCGTGCGGCGTCACCTACCTGGCGTTCGGGCTGCTCGCCGGTCTCGTGACGGCGGCCGCGCGCTCGGCCCCCGTCGGTCTCATCGAGACGATCGCGGGACTGGCCCTGCTCGGCACCTTCGCGGCTGCGGCGGCCGCGGCCCTCGGGGACCCGGCGACCCGCGAGGCCGGGGCCGTGACGCTCGTCGTGGCGGCATCCGGCATCACGCTGGCCGGCATCGGGGCCGCCTTCTGGGGGCTCGTCGCCGGGCTCCTCGTGCTGCTCGCGCTGAGGCTCGACCGGCGCCGGCGCGACGCGGCCTGAGCGCCCGACCGACGACGGCCTGAGCGCCCGACCGACCACGGTCGGGCGCCCGGGACCCGGTCACTCCTCCTCGGAGGCCTCCGCCGATGCCGTCTTCGACCGCGCGCTGCGCGCGGGGCCGGTCGTGGCCGCCTTCTTCGCCGCCCTGGCGGCCTTCTTCGCCGTGGCCGAGGGCGTGCTCGACTTCTTGGTCTTGACGTAGTCCTCGGGGTCCTTGTCCTCGGGCGTGATGCCCTCGGCCCAGCGCACCGCCTCGTAGCGGAGGAACTGCAGCGCGATCTCGTGCCGCAGCTCGAGGCTGGCCTGCTGGCGGAAGTCGGCGAGGTCCTGGCGCTCCTCCTCGCCCATGTGGTCGCTGTTGTGCACGTTCGCGTCGACGACGGCCGTCCACCACGCGTCGGAGCCGGTGCGGCAGCGTCCGACCCGGCGCACGGCCTTGCGGATCTCGTTGTGGTCGTGGACGGCGTCCTCGACCTCCTCGTCGACCGACTCGGCGTCGGCGCCACCCGTGCCGAGACGGAGCAGCTCGGGGTAGAAGTAGAGCTCCTCGGCCTCGGCGTGCGTCTCGAGGAGGATCTCGAGGCGCTTCCACAGGGCCGCGAGGCCCTCGTGGTCGTCGCGCGGCCACTCCTCGAGCATGGCGAACATCCGCCGCTGCTCGTCGTGCTGGCGGAGGATGACGTCGGTGATGTCCACGGGTGGCCTTTCGTTCGTCCGGCGGGTTCCGGATCCCACTGTGCCGCATCCATACCCGATGTCCGTAGAGGGGCGGAGCGACCGATCCGCTGATCGCGCCGATCCGTGGAATCGGGTATCACCGCCCCCCGTGCGTGCCACCGTTGGTGCATGACGAGCAACGACCTGGTCGTGGTGCTCCCGGGCATCACGGGCAGCACCCTCGGGATCCGCGGCGACGACGGGTCGCCCGCGAGCGAGAACCTCATCTGGGCGCCCAGCGCCGGAGCGGTGTGGAAGCTGTTGACCGGTGGGAGCTCGATCCTGCGCAAGGCCCTGCCGGAGGGCATCGGCGACGGCCATCCAGGCGACGGGGTGGAGCCGGTCGGGCTGATGCCCGACGTCCACGTGCTGCCGGGCATCTGGACGCCGATCCGGGGCTACGACGTGCTCGTCGACGCGCTCGAGCAGCAGGGCTACCAGCGCGGGACGGGCGGCAAGCCGGCCACGCTCATCCCCTTCGCCTACGACTGGCGCCTCTCCAACCGCTACAACGGCGAGCGCCTCAAGACCGTCGTCGAGCCCGCGCTCGAGCGGCTGCGCGCCCAGGGCGGGGCGTATGCCGACGCCGAGGTCGTCTTCGTCTGCCACTCCATGGGTGGCCTCGTCGCCCGCTGGTACGTCGAGAGGTGCGGAGGTGCCGAGGTGACCCGCAAGCTCATCACCCTCGGCACGCCCTGGCGCGGCGCGACCGATGCGCTCGAGCAGCTCGTCAACGGGGTCAGGAAGGGGATCGGACCGCTCTCGATCGACCTCACGGACTTCTCGCGGAGCCTGCCCTCGCTCTTCCAGCTGCTTCCGGAGTTCGCGTGCATCGCCGACCCGGGCGCGGAGGGTGGCTACGCGAAGACGACGGAGGTGTCGCTGCCGAACGTCAGCACCGCGATGGTCGCCGACGCGATGGCCTTCCACACCGACCTGCAGGCGGCGGAGGCCGCGCGACCGGGCAGCCGCGCGGCGCACCTCGTCGTCGGCGTCCGGCAGCCCACGGCGACGACCGTCCAGATCGCCGGCGGCCACGTCACGACCTACCGGGGCTTCGGGGCCGACGACGACCTCGGCGACGGCACGGTGCCGCTGACGGGCGCGATCGGGCTCGGGGAGGCGCTCGACACGAACCTCGCGGTGCGGGTGCCCGAGCAGCACGCGAACCTCCAGTGCAACCAGACGGTGCTCGACCAGGTGCAGGAGATCCTCTCGGCCCGGCCGCTGCGCCGGCGCGAGCTGGCGGACACGAGCGTGCGCGCCGTCGTGCCCGACCTCGTCACCACGCAGGAGGGCCTCGACGTCGGCTTCGACCTCGAGCCCGACGTGGCCGGCGTCGACCCGTCGGGCAAGGCCGTCACCGTCACGGTGCGCGCCGCGGACGGCCGGGTGCTCGCGACGGCCGCTCCTTCGGTCGTCGACGGGCACGGCGAGGCGTCCTTCGCGGGGCTCCCCCCGGGCACGCACACGGTGACGATCGCGGGCTCGGCCCCGAGCTCGACGGTGCGACCCGTCACCTCGACCGCGCTCGTGTGGCCCGACGGGGTGGTTGGGTAGGAGCAGCGAGACCGGCGCACCGTCGCGCCGGCGCGAAGCGACCGGAGGACCCATGAGCGACACCCCGACGCCCGACGCCAGCAGCTCCGAGACCAGCCCCGAGACCGGCACCGAGGCGACCAGCCCAGGCACGATCGGCTACGACTGCATCGCCCTCGACTGCGCCGACCCGGCTGGGGTCGCGCAGTTCTACGCCGACCTGCTCGGCGGCCGGGTCGAGGCCGACCCCGACGGCGACTGGTTCGACGTGCTGTGGATGGGCCCGCGCATCGCCACGCAGCTCGCGCCGGGCCACGAGTCGCCCGACTGGCCCCGGGGCCAGCAGCAGGCCCACCTCGACTTCGTCGTCGTCGACATCGCCGCGGCCCACGACCGCGTGCTCGCCCTCGGCGGCGCCGCGCTCGACCCCGTCGACCCGCCGCACCCGGCACCCGAGCGGGGCTTCCGGGTCTACGCCGACCCTGCCGGCCACCCCTTCTGCCTCTGCCGCCCGACGGAGGACGCCTGGGGCTGAGCCCTGCTCACCCCACGGGGTCGAACCCCTCGAGGACGATCCCGAAGTGCTCGAGGAGGGCCCGGCGCACGTCGTCCTCCGCGAGCCGGGTCTCGTGCCGCCGGCCGTGGGTCGTCGTGATGAGCCGGTCGCCGCTCAGGGTGACTCGGCCGGTCGGGGTGAGCCGCGAGACGACCCGTGACCGCGTGAAGTGGCTCTCGGGCGAGGTCTGCTGCCAGCGGTGGCGCGCCTCGAAGTCCGAGAGGCCGTGCGGCGTCGTCGTGAAGACGTACTGCGTGCGCCACGGCTCGTCGGGCCGGCGCTCGCGGTAGTGCCAGTCGGCGCCGGCGGCGAGGAGGCCGACGTGCTTGCCCGGCTCGGCCCGGTCCTCGTCGTCGCGCAGCGCGAGCGGCTCGACGAAGGCGTCGCCGAAGCCGACGTCCGCGAGCACCGGCCCGTCGAGGTCGCCGCCCGAGACCACGAGCGCGAGGTGGTCGAAGTCGGGGGTGAGCCCGTCGTCGCCCGTGGCGACGCGTGCCGACACGAGGTCGACGGCATACCCGAGGTGGCGCAGCAGCAGCGCGAAGAGGCCGTTGAGCTCGTAGCAGTATCCGCCGCGCCGCCGCGCGACCACCTTGTCGAGCAGGGCGGCCCGGTCGAGCCCGATGGGCCGGCCGAGCGAGATGTCGAGGTTCTCGAAGGGCACGGCCAGCAGGTAGGCTCGGTGCAACGAGGCCAGCGCCTCCGCCGTCGGGGCCTCGGGAGCGGCGGCACCGATGCGGGCGAGGTAGGCAGCGGCCTCGGTGTCGGTCAGGGCGGTGTCGGTGAGGGTCACGGGCCCATGCTGCGACCTCGAGCGCACCTGAGGTCAAGCGGGCGCGGGGAGCGGCAGGGTGACGCCCACCATCGTCACGCCGCGCCCGTCGCGGTCGTATGCCGTCCGCTCGAGCAGCTGCCCGGCCGCGGTGCGCAGGGCGGCGGGGTCGAGCGTCGGCGCGTCGAGGGGCGCGCGCTCGACCGCGGTGGTGCCGTCGTCGTAGCGGACGAGCACCTCGAGGCGCCGGGGGAGACGGGGCGGGTCGTCGAGCCCGCGGACCCGCGCGACCGCGCGCTCGACGCACGCGTCGAGGACGGCGACGACCTTCGAGCGGGTGCGGGTGGCCGGGAACGAGCGGCTCGCGCTCACGGACCGTCGCGCGCCAGGCAGGCGGATCGTCGCGTCGTCGGTGCCGCGCGCGATGGAGACGAGACGACGGGCCATGGCCGTGCCGACCACGGGGGCGAGGTCCTCGACGTCGAGACCGTCGAGGTCCGCCACGGCGAACAGCCCTGTCGCGTGGAGCTTCTCGTACGTCGTGGGGCCGACACCCCAGAGGTCGTCGAGCCGCAGCCGCGGACGGAGGTGGGCCTCGAGCTCGGCGTCGACGACGACGAGGCCGTCGGGCTTGGCGCGGCGGCTCGCGAGCTTCGCCATGAGCTTGGTGCGCCCGACACCGACCGACACGGGCAGGCCGACCTCGGCGCGGGCCGCCTCACGCAGGGCGCGCGCGAGCCCGACCGGGTCGCCGTCGTCGCGACCGGCCACGTCGAGGAAGGCCTCCTCCACCGAGCCGGGCTCGACGAGCGGCGTGAACCGGTGGAAGAGCGCGAAGAGCGCGGCCGACGCCTCGGCGTAGGCCTCGTCGCGGTAGCCGGTGACGAGCACCTGCGGCCACCGCCGCTGCACCTGGCGCAACGGCATACCGGCGTGGACGCCGAGCGCGCGGGCCTCGTAGGACGGGCAGGCGACGACCTCGTGGGCCACGACCATGGGGCGCCCACGCAGCGCGGGGTCGTCGCGCTGCTCGACCGACGCGAAGAACGCGTCGGCGTCCGCGTGCAGGATCACCACGGGAGGAGTCTGCGCCGGACCACCGACAGCAGCCCGACCGACAGCAGCTCAGTAGCCGGCGTGGTCGAGCGCCTCGGTCGTCAGCTGCCGGCCGAGCTCGATCATCTCGGCCGCCCGGTGGAAGTCGAGGGTGCGCACGGCGTTCGAGGGCACGGTGACGAGGACGTCGGGCGGGTTGCTCGCCATCCGGTAGCGCGAGATGAGGGCGCTCATGGTGTCGAACGACATGTTGAGCAGGTCGACGAGCCCGACGTCCGCCGACCTGACGACGAGCGCCTCGGTAGGGGTCTGCGGCACCGCGGCGGCCGCGGCGACCGCCTCGGGTGGGAGGGGCGCCTCGGGGTCGACGTCGCGCGGGTGCGCGCCGAACCGGCTCGTGATCGCCCGCACCCGCTCGGAGTCGAGCACCTCGGTGGCGCTGCGCCGCAGCCTTGTCGTCCACTCCTCGCGGGGGCGCTGCTCCGACGACTCCTTGACGGGCGTCGTCGGGCCGCCGGTCGCGCGCATGCCCGAGAGCGAGACGGCGATGGTGAGGTCGGCCGAGGCGGCGGCCGTCGGCTCGATGGGGATCGGGTTGATGAGGCCGCCGTCGACGAGCACGCGCCCGTTGATGACGGCGGGCGTGATGACGCCCGGGATGGCGATGGACGCTCGGATCGCGTGCTCCACCGGCCCCCGCTGGAACCAGACCTCCCTGCGCGCGTTGATGTCGGTGGCGACCGCGGTGAACGGGACCGGCAGGCTCTCGATCGTCGCGCCGTCGAGGATCTCGCCCACCTTCGCGATGATCCGCTCGGCCCGGATCGCGCCGCCCGGCGACGCGATGTTGAGGTCGAGCAGGCGCCACACCTCGCGCTGGGTCAGGCTGCGCGCCCACGCCGTGTACTCCTCGAGGCGGCCGGCCGCGGCCACCCCACCCACGAGCGCGCCCATCGAGGTGCCGGCGATCGACACCACCTCGAACCCGCGCTCGGCGAGCACCTCGAGCGCCCCGACGTGGGCGTAGCCCCGAGCGCCGCCCGAGCCCAGCACGACCGCTGCACGCATCCCCTCAGCCACGCTCCGACGATACGGCCTCCGGGACCGCGGCTGGCCGGAGCCCGGGATGTCCGGAATGGCGGGCGATGCGCCGGCAGGCCACCTAGGCTGGGAGCACGCATCCGGCGTCGAGAGCGAGGACCCATGGCACGCCCCACGGCCCTGGTGGTCGAGGACACCCCCGAGTTCGCGCTGCTCAGCACGAAGCTGCTCGAGACCGAGGGATTTCGGGTGGTCACCACGCCGGACGGAGAACGCGCGGTCGACCTGGCCCGCCGCGAGACCCCGGAGCTCGTGCTCCTCGACATCACCCTCCCGGGCCTGGACGGCATCGAGGTGTGTCGCCGGATCCGTGAGTTCTCCGACTGCTACGTCGTCATGGTGACGGCTCGGCACGAGGAGATCGACCGGGTCCTCGGGCTGTCCATGGGCGCTGACGACTACGTGACCAAGCCCTACTCCAGCCGCGAGCTCGCAGCCCGCATCAAGGCGATGCGTCGCCGTCCGCGCACCCCGGCGAACCCGGAGCTGCGCCGCTTCGGCGAGCTGGTCGTCGACCCGGTGGCGCGCGAGGTGAGCCTCGGCGGCGAACCGCTCGACCTCACGAAGATCGAGTACGACCTGCTCGACCTGCTCTCCGGGTCGCCGCGCCGCACGTTCGAGCGGGCCCAGCTCATGAGCGAGGTGTGGGGCGGGGAGTGGCACGGCGACGACCACGTCATCGACGTCCACCTCGGCAACCTGCGCCGCAAGCTCGGCGAGAGCGCGTCGCGGCAGCGCCACATCCGCACCGTGCGCGGGGTCGGCTACCGCTTCGAACCTTCACCCGCGGCGGCGACGGCGCAGGGTTGACGCCGTCAGGACGAGGCCGACACCACCGGCGACGACGGGCACGAGGTCGGCCGGACCCCGCCCGCTCGGCTCGGGAGGCACCGAGCCGACGAGCACCCGGCGGCTCCCCGACGGGGTGACGCCGACGGCGACGACGCTCGTGCCCGGGGCGCTCGTGACGCTCGCCGCCACGACGCTCGCCTCGACGGTGCCGGTGTCGTCCGCCGACACGCTGCGGGTCGCGTCGTCACCGAAGCGGACCTCGGTCGTCGACCCGCCGCGGAAGCCGACGCCCTGCAGCCGCAGGCGTGGACCGCTCGGGGCCAGCTCCGCGGGTCCTGCGGCCTGCGGAGCCGGGGAGACGTCCCACGACACGGCGAGGGCGTCGGCCGTCGCGCCGTAGCCGGGACCTTCGGCCGCCGCGACCGGCGCCAGGGCCACGCCGGTCGCGACGAGTGCGAGGCCGGCTGCCGCGACGGCACGTCGCAGGGTGGAAGGGCGCCGCTCTCGGGTCGGGTTCATGTCAGCGAGCGTGCGCCCCGGTCCGACGGCGGGACAAGGGTGTTGACCCGATCCGGCGCGGATCTTGAGCGTGGCTTGAGACGGGTCCACGACGCTCACCGACATGACCGCACGCACCGAGCGCCCCGCCGTGCCCTCCTCCCGCAGGTCGGGTCCGTCCCGGCCGGCGTGGCGCCGACTCCGGCCGGGTGTGTCCGCCGTCATCCTCGCCGTCGCCGTCCAGAGCGTCGGCAACCTCGTCTTCCACGCCGTGGCGGGGCGTTCGCTGCGCCCCGCCGACTACGGGGCGCTCGGTTCGGTGCTCGCGGTCATGGTGCTCCTGGCCGTCCCGCTGTCGGGCCTGCAGACCGCCGCGTGCGCGGCCGTGGCCGCGCACGGCGGTGCCCTGACGTCCGGGAGCCTCCGCTGGCTCGTTGGCCTGCCGACGGCCGTCGCCCTGGCACCCGCCGCCCTCCTCGTCGCCGTGGTTGGTCCGGTCGCAGCCTGGTTCCGGCTCCCGTCGGCGACGGGAGCCGTCGTGCTCGCGCCGAGCCTCGTCGTCGCCGTCACCCTCTCGTGCGTCCGTGGGATGCTGCTCGGCGCCGGGGCGCCCGGTCCCGTCGCCGTCGGCTACGTCGCCTCGGTCGGGGTCCGCCTCCTCTCCGTCGTCGTCGTGACCCCCTCGGTGGCGTCCGCGCTCGTCGGGAGCCTCGCCGGCGAGCTGCTCGCGACCGGGCTCGCCGTCCGTGCGGTGCGTCGCCGGTCGACGGCGGGCGACCCCGTGCACCTCGGGGGGCTCCGTGTAGCTCGGAGCGTCACGGCCCTGCTCGTCCTCTTCCTCTTCACCTCCGGCGACATGTTCCTTGCCCGGCACCACCTCGCGCCCGAGCTGAGCGGTTCCTACGTGGCGGCCGCCACTGTGGCCAAGACCGCGCTCGCGCTCCCGGCAGCGGCCATGGCTGTACTCTTCCCGCGCCTCGTGGCGTCGTGGTCGACCCCGAGACCCGCGGCCGGCATCCTGCGGGCGGCGGTCGTCGTCGTCGGCCTCGCCACGGCCGGGACGGCCGTCGTGGCTGTGGCCCCGGGGCTGCTGCTCGACCTGCTCTTCCACGACGCCTACGACGGCGTGGCCGACGTGCTGCGTGTCCTCGCCCTGACGGCCGTGCTCTCGTCGGTCGTCACCGTCGGGGTCAACAGTGCCCTCGCGCGCGGCAGCTGGGCGGCCGTGGCCGTGCCGACCGCCGGCGCCGTCGTGGAGGTCGTCGTCATCACTCTGCGACACGCCGACGCGATCCAGGTGGCCTGGGGATCGGCATGGTCGGCGCTGGTCACGGTCGTCCTCGCCATCGGTGTTGAATCGCGAGCGACGTTGTGCCGCAACGGTTCCCGCGATCTACCAAAGCCTGCGCCGACCCTGCGCCGCGCTTGAGAAGGGCTTGAGGATGCGTCGTCATTGTCTCATCCATGACCACTACTGCCACCGTCGCGGCCGCGGAAACCATTGTGCCGCAGAGCATCTCCCGCTTCACTTCGCTCGATTCGGCGATGGCTCGGCAGCGCGAGGCCTGGGACCTCGGTGCCGGACGCGCTCTCGCACCGGCCGACCCCGACGTCACCCTCTCGGTCGTCGTCCCCTTCTACAACCCGGGCGATGCGCTGGCCCCGACGCTGGCGAGGCTGGCCGCGGTGCTTGACGCGACCGGCCACACGTACGAGGTCATCGCCGTCTCCGACGGCTCGACCGACGGGTCCGAGCGCACGGTCGTCGGCCTGCACCCTCGGGTCCGGGTCGATGTCGCCGATCGCAACCGTGGCAAGGGTGCCGCGCTCCGGCGGGGCTTCGCCCAGAGTCGCGGCTCCTACGTCGCCTTCATCGACGCCGACGGAGACATCTGCCCCTCGCACGTGCCCGCCTACCTCGAGGCGGCCATGGTCGGCGGCCACCCCGTGGTGTACGCCGACAAGCGCCACCACGAGTCGGTCAACCCGTCGACGACGAAGCGCCGCGTCATCTCGTGGACCTTCTCCACCGTCGTGACGACGCTCTTCGCCGTCGAGGCCCGCGACACCCAGACCGGCTGCAAGGTGCTCCACCGCGACGCGCTCGCCGCCGTCTTCCCCTACCTGCGGGAGGAGGGCTTCGCGCTCGACCTCGAGCTCTTCGTCGCCCTCGGCCAGGCGGGCCGTACCGGCTCCCTCGGGATGCCGGTGGCGATCAACGAGCGCCTCGCCGGCTCGACGATCAGCACGGGCAGCATCGTCCGCACCCTCAAGGACACCCTGCGCGTCTTCGGCCGCTGCCACGTCGGCCGGGCGTACGCCCCGGCGCGCACCGGAACACCGCCGGCCGGCGTCGCGTCCCTGCACCCCCACCGGACCGAGGCACCCCACGGAGCTGTCGGCGCCGCCGACGCCGCCTGACCCGCCTGACCCGCCTGACCCGCCTGACCCGCCTGACCCGCCTGACCCACCCGACCACACCCGAACGACACGACCCAAGGAGCCGACCCCGTGCGCATCCTCGTCCTCAACTGGCGCGACCTGGCCCACCCGCAGGCGGGCGGCGCCGAGGTCTACACCGAGCAGGTCCTGCGCCGCTGGGCCGCTGCCGGCCACGACGTGACGCTGCTCGCGGCCCGCGTCGCCGGCTCGCCCGCCGACGAGGTCGTCGACGGCTACCGCGTCGTCCGGGTCGGCGGACGGCTCACCGTCTACCGCGAGGCGCAGTGGTGGTGGCAGGCGAACGGGCGGGGTCGCTACGACGTCGTCGTCGACGGGACGAACACCGTGCCGTTCCACGCGCGGGAGTGGGTCGACGACGGCGCCCGCACCATCGGCCTCGTCCACCAGACGTGCGAGGAGATCTGGCACCACAACGCGCCCGCGCTGCTCGCCCCCGTCGGTCGCCACCTCCTCGAGCCGCACTGGCTGCGCCGCCTCGGCCGCGGGCCGGTCCTCGCGGTGTCGCAGTCGACGAAGGACGCCCTCGCGCGCTTCGGGGCCACCGACGTCACCATCGTGCCCGAGGGCTTCGAACCGTCGGTCGTCCCGGTCGGGCGTGAGAAGGAGGACCGCCCGACCGTCGTCTACTGCGCGCGGATGGTGCCCTACAAGCGCCCCGGGGACGTCGTCGAGGCGGTCCGCCTGGCCCAGGGCCGGCTTCCGGGACTGCAGGCCTGGATGATCGGCGGTGGCCCGGACCTCGAGCGCCTGCGGGCCACGGCGCCTCCCGGCGTCACCTTCTTCGGCCGGGTCGACGAGGACGTCAAGCTGCGCCTCATGTCCCGCGCGCATGCCCACGTCGCGACGAGCATCCGCGAGGGCTGGGGCCTCGTCGTCAGCGAGGCGGCCGCCCTCGGCACCCGCACCATCGCCTACGACACCCCCGGCTTGCGCGACTCGACGGCCGCCGCGGACGGGGTCACCGTGCCGCCGAGCCCCCAGGCGCTCGCGGAGTGGCTCGTCGCGCTGCTGCCCGAGTGGCAGCGGCACCCGTTCGTCCCGCTGCCCTACGGCGGGGCGCACTCGTGGGACCACGTCGCCGAGGTGCTGCTCCGCGAGATCGAGGCCCACGCGACGGTCCCGCCCGGAGCCGCCCGGCGGCTGTCCGCCGGCTCGGTCGTCGCCGCGGCGAACGCCCCGGCGGGTGAGGTGCGTCGTGCGTCCTGACACCGCCCACACCGCCACGGCGCGCCGCCTGCTCGACGCCGCGTGGAAGGCGCCCTTCGTCCTCGCCGCGACCCTCATGGTCGGGGCGGGAGCCGCCCAGGCCGCCGGCCGCTCGGGCGTGCCGCCCCTCGCCGCGGTCGCCGCACTGGCCTTGGCCGGGCTCGGGGTCGCCCTCGCGGTCGTCGCGCTCTGGCGCCCGCACCCCGTGCTCGCCGCCCGCACCGTCGCGCGCCGGGCCACCGACCGCGTACGCCGCCTGCGCGGTCTCACGCGCCGCCTGCTCACCCGTCCGTCCCGCACCGCCGCCACCACCGCCACCACCACCAAGGACCCGTCATGAGGATCTCCGTCGTCGTCCCCACGAGGAACTCGGCCCGCACGCTCCGTGCCTGCCTGACCTCGCTGCGCCACCAGACCCACCCCGACGTCGAGGTGGTCGTCGTCGACAACGCCTCGACGGACGGCACCGCCGAGATCGCCCGGGAGCTCGCCGACACCGCCGTCGACCGCGGCCCGGAGCGCAGTGCGCAGCGCAACCATGGTGCGGCCCTGTCGACGGGCGAGGTCGTGCTGTTCGTCGACTCCGACATGGTGCTCGAGCCGGGCGTGGTGGCCGAGGTCGAGGCGCTCCTCGAGCGCCGGCCCGATGTCGGCAGCGTCGTCGTCCCCGAGCGGTCCTTCGGCGAAGGCTTCTTCACCGAGTGCCGCGTCCTCGAGAAGAGCCTCTACGTCGGCGCCGACGACGTCGAGGCACCGCGGGCCTTCCGCCGTGAGGTGCTCGACCTCGTCGGCGGCTGGTCCGAGCACCTCACCGCCGCCGAGGACTGGGACCTCGCCGACCGGTGCGCAGCGGCCGGGGTCGTCGTCGGCCGCGTCGACGCCTGGATCTGGCACGACGAGGGCCGCATCCGTCTGCGCGGCACCTTCTCGAAGAAGCGCTACTACGGTCGCTGGATCGCCCACTACCTAGGCGAGCACCGCGCCGAGGGCGGCCGCCGGCTGGCCCACACCTCGCTCTTCCGGCAGCCCGGCCGGCTGCTCGCCGACCCCGTCCACGCCGGCGGCATGCTCCTGCTCAAGTCGGTCGAGGCGTCCGGTCTCGCCGCCGGCATGCTCGACGCCCGCCGCGAGACCGTGAAGGTGGGCTCGTGAGCGCCACCCCGCGTCGCGTCGTCCACGTCATCGCCGAGTTCAGCCCGCACGAGGCCATGGGGCGCACCATCGTCGAGACGGCGTCCCGCCTGCCGGGCGAGCACGTCGTCATCACGACGCGCGCCCACCAGCTGCACCAGGTGCACGCGCTCTTCGCCGAGGTCGTCGAGCTCGGTGGCTCAGTCGCCAGCTTCCCGCTCGGTCGCCAGGACGCGCTCGCCGCGGCCCTCGACCGGCTCGACCCCGACGTCGTGCACCTGCACGGCGGCGGGCTCACGCCGTGGTGGGCGGCGCTTCCTTCGCTCCGGCACCGGCCCAAGGCCGTGACGATGTATGCGTGGCCGACCCTGCCGCCGTGGCGCCAGGTCCGCGGCTCGTCGTGGGGCGAGATGGTGCGCTCGAACGTCCTGCAGCCGCGGGTGCTCGCGACATCGGTCCTGCCCGCCGTCGCGGCCCGAGCCATGCTGCGCGCCAGCGGCACCCGGGCCGTCCTCACCCCCGACCCCCGCGCCGAGCGGCGGCTGCGGCCCTCGCGTCGCAGCGGCCGGGGCGGCCGGGGCGGCTGGGGCAGCCGGGTGCAGCGCCTGCGCACCGGTGCCACCGGCGACACGCGTCGGGCCACGTGGCAGGACTCGGCGCCGACGATCGTCTTCGCCGGCCGCGCCGAGACGGTGCGTGGCCTCGACACCCTCCTCGACGCGTTCCCCGAGGTGCTCCGGGCCGTCCCGGAGGCCCGGCTGCGCCTCCTGCTGCTGCCCCGACCCGAGCTGCCCGCCCTCCTCGGACGCGTCCGCGACGCGGCCGTCGCCGAGCACGTCGACGTCGTGACCGAGCCCATCGCCGACCTCGGCGCCGAGCTCGCGGCGGCCCGGGTCGGCGTGTGGCCCTTCAAGTTCGACTACACGACGTCGCCGCCGGCCATGGCCCTCGTCGAGGGGCTCTCGGTCGGCCTGCCCGTCGTCGGCAGCGATGTCGCGTGCGTCCGGTCGGTGCTCGACGACGAGCGCGGTGGCCTCGTCGTGCCGCCGTCGGACCCCGCCGCGCTCGCGGCCGCGCTCGTCCGGCTCCTCACCGACCGCACGCTCTGGGAGGACCAGGCTCGCGCCGCTCTCGACGTCTCCGCCTCGTGCGACTGGGAGACGGCGACGCGGGTCACCGACGACGCGTACGCCCTCGTCGGTCGCTGACCCGACGCCGGGGGAGCACGGCGCGCATCGAGTGCCGGTGCTCGACGAGCCCGACGACGACGAGCGCGAGCAGGGCGATCAGCGACACGAGCACGCCCCAGCGCAGCGACGCCCACGGCTCGTAGACGACCCGGTGGGCGGCGCCGTCCACCTCGAAGCCGATGGTGCCCTGCGCCGTCCGCTCGCCGGCGCGACCGTCGAGCGTCCAGCCGTCCGAGAACTCCTCGGGCACGACGACCCGGCCGGCGGGGCCGGGCGTGACCGCCCACTGCGTCGCCGACACCCGGTGCAGCCGTGGCGAGAGCGCCGGGCCGGCGTCCCACACGGTGATCTCCGGGGCGTCGAGGACCCGCCGCAGGCCGGCTCCGTCGA
Organism: Terrabacter sp. NPDC000476; assembly: GCF_040300125.1. Classification (NCBI taxonomy): domain Bacteria; kingdom Bacillati; phylum Actinomycetota; class Actinomycetes; order Micrococcales; family Intrasporangiaceae; genus Terrabacter; species Terrabacter sp. NPDC000476. The sequence continues at coordinate 2,579,191 of NZ_JBEPDF010000001.1, read as the reverse complement.
GCCACGCGTAGCGCGCGTCCTCGGCGCCGCGGGCGAGAACGACCCACCGGACCCCGAGCGGCGCGAGCTCGCCCGCCAGGTCGGACCCGCCGCCCGCCGACGCGACGAGGCGGTCGACGTAGGCCGTGCGCGCCGACGTCGAGTCGGTGCGCAGGCCCGGCAGCTCGACGGCGTCGCTCGCGAGCACTGGCCGGCGGAAGAAGGCCCCGCCCACTGTGGCCACGGTGCGGCCGTCGGTGAAGGACATCGGCTGGTAGCCGTGCCACGGGAGGAAGAGGACGCCGTCGTCGCCGTCGCCGAGGAGCGCGTCGGCGGCGTACCACGAGGCCGGGTAGTGCGACACGGCCACGCGGCCGCCGAGCCCCCACACCGCGGTCGGCGCGCTGACCAGGGGCAGCAGCCCGGCCACGACGGCCAGGGCGACCAGCGTGGCTCGGGCGACGCGACCTGGTCCCGGCCGGGACTCGGTCACCCGGGCGCGCTCCCGCAGCGCCTCGACCGCGTAGCCCAGCCCGACGGCATACCCGATCGTCACGAGCCCGAGCCACTTCTCCTGCTCGCGCATCGCGGCGAAGAGTGGCACGTGCTCGAGGGCGAAGCGGTACGCCCCGTCGAGGGGGCCGGCGACGCCGACCGCCAGCGGCAGCGCGACGACGGTGAGCGCGACCCATGGCCACCCGAGACCGGGGCGCAGCCGCACGGCCCGCCGCAGGCCAGCGACGACGAGGACAAGGACGGCCACGAGGACGACCGGCCCGAGCCGGCCGAGGGTCGCGCGCGGGACGCCGTCGCCGCCGCGCCAGTAGCCGTGGAGCGAGAGCACCGTGACCCAGACCCCGCCGGGGCCGCTGCGGGTCGCGTACGCCTCGAGGTCGGACTGCGTGACGTCGATGGTGCGCGTCCCGGTGAGCCACAGGACGGCCGCGTACGCGTAGACGCCGCCGGCGGCAAGGACGACGAAGGCGGTGCGGGCGAGGTCGACCCGGCGCGGACTCGGCAGCAGCGCCCCGGCGAGCAGGACGAGCGCACCGAGCCACGCCGCGTGGGGCGAGACGGCGATGGCGAGGGCGTACCACCCGGCCGTCCGGGCGCTGAACCACCTGCCCTCCTTGCGAGCGCCCTCGGCCGAGGCCGCGAGCCAGGGCATGAGGGCGAGGCCGAGGAGGAAGGCGACGTGACCGGCGCCCACGCGCTCGACGACGAACGGGTTGAGCACCGACACGAGCGCGGCCGGCCAGGTGCGCCACCGCGACCCACGCACGAGGTGAGCGACGCCGCCGGCCATGAGCGGGAAGAAGGCGAGCACGAGCAGCCACGCCGTTGCGGCGGGTCCGACGACGTGGCGCAGGGCCTGGGTGCCGAGCCGGAAGGGCATGGCGTCGAGCGAGGAGCCGGAGAGGCCGTAGACCCCCGGGTTGAGCGTGGCGTGCGGGCCGCTCACCCAGTCCAGGAGCAGCAGGTAGCCGGGGCGCGTCCAGGGCAGCACGACGGCCGCGCCGACGAGGAGGCCGACGAGGGCGCCCTCGGCGGTGCGGCGCAGCTCGCGGACGGCCGGGCGCTGGGTCACCCTCGCGGCACGCCGTCCTGTCGTGGGCGCGTGTGGGCGGCTGCGACGACGGCGGCGACGAGCGGGCCGCACGCGTCGGCGCTCGCCCCGCTCGTGTCGACGACGACCTCGGCGCAGCGGGCGGGTCGCCCGGCGAGGATGCCGTGGAAGTGCGCCTGCTGGCGGGCCTGCTCGGCCTCGCTGCGCTCTGGCTTGCGGGCGTGGATGAGGGCTGCCGGCGCGTCGCCGAGCGCGACGACGTCGGGGCGCGGCACGGCCCGCTCGAGCCACGCGCTCGCGCGGGAGCCCGGCCACGGCGACTCGCGCAGGTCCCAGACCCACCGGTCGACGACGACCACCCGGCCCCGGACCAGGTGCGGGGCGACCGCGGTGCTCCACCGCCAGACGTACTCGGCCGCGTAGAACCACGCCGCGGCCCGGCGGACGGTCGCGTGGTCGAGCCCGCCGGGCTTCGTCGACGGGCTCGTCGATTGCGGGGTCCCGGCCCGGTCTCCGGCAGGGGCCACGCCGAGGAGCCGCCGCGCCAGCACCACGCCGGGCAGGTTGCCGTGTGCCATCCCGAAGTACGCCGACGCGGTGGGCAGCCCGGCACGCTCGAGGCGCTGGGTCAGCTCGGCGGCGATCGTGCTCTTGCCCGAGCCGTCGGTGCCGACGAGGACGACGACGGTGCCGCGGCGGCGCAGGCCGGCCGGCCCGGCGAGGGGCCCGGAGGGGACGACCGACCGCCACTGGCGGGCCGCCGCGGGCAGGCCGGTGCGCACCGTCTCCGAGAGGAGGCGTCGCCGCGCGCGGGCCGGGACGCTGGCCGGCAGGTCGGCGCCCGCGAGGGCCGCGAGGACGGGGCCGGCCGTGCGTCCGAGGGTGCGCTCTAGAAGCGCTCGTACGAGTGTGGTCTCGTGGGCGTCGCTGTCGCGCAGGGCGATCCGCGCCTCCTCGAGACGCGCTGGGGAGGGTGCGCCGCCGCGGAGCAGTCGGCGGACGACGAGGTCGGCGACGCGAGCCGCACCACCGAGGACGGGCCCGTGCGGCCCCGGCCGCGGGGAGACGAGGACGTCGTCGCCCGCGAGGAGGCGGACCGCGCCGACCGACAGGTCACCGACCGTGAGGTCGACGACGGCGAGGCCGTCGGTCGTCTCGGCGGCCCACACGGTGTGGCGCAGGCGTGCGGGGTCGTCGGCGTGGGCGATCCGCGCGCCGAACTCGACGTCGAGCACCGCCTGCACGGCGCGGGTGCGCGCGCCCGCGTCCTCGACCCAGACGTCCAGGTCCTTGGCGTCGGTCGCGGCGGCCCACCCGTCGACGGCCCCGCTCTCGCCCTGCCACGCCCAGCGGAGCCCGCTCGCGTCCAGGACGGCGCGGACGCGCGCGACGAGCAGGGCGCGGGAGGGGAGCCCGGGGGCCGCTGCCGGCGGCGCGAGGTTCGCGGGAGTCGCCGTCGTGGTGGCGGTCATGGTGGTGCCTTTCACTGGGATCGCCTCCACGGTAGGTGCGCGGGACGGGCGCGGACCCGCTCCTGACGACAACCTGCCCGGATCTTGAGCCGCGCTTGAGGTGGTCGCGCGAACCTCACGGACATGGACGAAGCGGACGACCTCGGCGGGGGGCGGCGGGCGTGGCTCGCTGCCCGGCCCTACGTCGTCGTCCTCACCGTCAGCTCCCTCGTCGTGAGCCGCTGGTTCCGCACCGGCACCTTCGTGGCCACCGGCGACATGGGCGCTTGGATCCGCCGAGGGTGGACGCCCGAGGTGCTCGACGCGTGGAACCACCAGACGACCGGCGCCGGTAGCGCCGGCTACACCATGGCCCGGTGGGCCGAGTTCATCGTCCTCTGGGTCGTCCGGCACCTCGGCGGCGACGAGTACGCCGGGCAGTGGCTCTTCTACACGTTCATCTACGGCCTCGTCGGCTTCGGCGTCGCCTACTGCGCGCGAGCCGTCGTCGACCACGAGGTGGCCGTCGTCGTGGCCGGCAGCTTCGGCGTCCTCAACGGCTTCTTCCTCACCCGGCTGCCCAACCCGCTCAACATCATCTCCGTCGGCAGCGTCGCGCTCCTCACCGGAGTCGTGCTCCGCGTCGCGCAGGGGCGGCGCATTCCGCTGCCGCTCGCCGGCGTCGCCCTGTGGCCGACGTCCTTCCTCGCCTTCAACCCGCCGATGCTCGTCGTCGCTTACGCGTGGGCGCTCGGCGGCACGGTCGTGCTCACCCTGCTCGTGCTCGGGTGGCGGGCCGCCGGCCGTGCGGTGGGCTGGCTCGTCGGGGCCGCGCCGTGGGCGCTGCTGCTCAACGTGTGGTGGCTCGTGCCGCTCGCGAGCAGCTACACCGGCGGCGGGGGAGCGCAGGCCAACGCCGACTTCACCGACCCGACGAACTGGACGTGGGCGCAGATCAACAACGTGCCGCAGAACGTCCTGACCATGGTCGCGAACTGGGCGTGGTTTCGGCCGCAGTACCTCCCCTTCGCCGCAGACCTCGACCAGCCCTGGCTCGTCTGGGTGCGCTACCTGCTGCCGGCACTCGTCTTCCTCGCGCCGGTGCTCGCGCGTCCCGTGCGGCGGCGGCTGTCGCTCGTGCTCATGGGCCTCGTCGTCGTCTTCGTCAGCCTCGCCAAGGGGCTCATGCCGCCCTTCTCCGGGGTCAACCTCTGGCTCTACCTCCACGTCCCGGGCTTCTGGCTCTTCCGCGAGCCGATGAGCAAGCTCGGCCAGCTGCTCGTCCTCTTCTTCGCCCTCCAGCTCGCGATCGTCGTCGAGGGCGTCTTCGACCGGGCCGTGCGGGGCGCCCGTGAGGTCGCGGCGCGGCGCGAGGGCGCCGCGCGACGGCGGTCCTGGCGTACGGCGGACCGCTGGCTCGTCGGCGCCGTCGGGGCCGCCGTCGTCGGCGTCCTCGCCTACCCGTTCCCGCTGTGGACGGGCTCGGTCGTGCCCGACGAGCGGCCGACGCAGCCGTCGGCGCACGTGCGGGTGCCCGACTACTGGTGGCAGCTGGCCACGGCCGTCGACGCCGACCCACGCCCCGGCAAGGTGCTCGTCCTGCCGCTCGACGACTACTACCAGATGCCGACGACGTGGGGCTTCTTCGGCGTCGACAGCATCGCCAACCTCCTCTTCGAGCACCCGGTCGTCCAGCGCAAGCCCGACGGCTACTTCGGCGACGTGCCCGGCCTCAACGCCGACGTCCAGGCCATCGAGACGGCCCTCGTGACGGGCGACCTCGCCCCGGTGCCGCGGCTGCTCGACGCGGTCGGCGTCAGCCGGGTCATCGTGCGGCACGACCTCGTGCGGGGGCTGCCGGGCCGGCACTTCGCCGACGACCGCGTCATCACCGCCGCGATGCTCCGGGTGCCGGGCCTGACCCGCACGCGGTCGGGCACCCTCGACCTCTGGCAGGTCGGCGACGGGTCGTCGCCGACGGTGCGCACCTTCGACCGCGTACTCGACGCGCCCGCCCGCCCGACCGCGGTGGCCGCGGCGCTGGCCGGCGTCGACACCCGCACCGCCCTCGCGGCTGCGCCGCTGCCCGAGGCGGCCCCGGGCGTCGCCGTCGACACGTCGGTCGCGGCGACGAACGACGTCGTCGAGTGGCCGGTCCCCGCGAGCGACACCGGCTCGGCGACGAGCACCTTCACGCTCCGCACGGCCGGCACGTTCACGCTCGCGCAGCGCGCCCGGGCGGCCGCGGTCCTGCGACCCGTCGTCACGCCCGCCGGGGTCGAGCTGCGCGACCCGACCGCGGTCGCCGTCGACGGCACCGTCGTGTCGCGGCGGCCCACGACGACGGTCGCCGTCCCCGCCGGGCGGGCGCCTGTGGCGGTCGTCGCGAACGGCCGCACCGTCGCGCTCGACGGGTGGGGGCGCGGCAGCCTGCCCACGACGCAGGTCGCCGTCCCGCCGAGCATCACCGTCGGCGCCGCGACCGCGGTGACGGTGCTCGCCCCGGTGCGGCAGGCGGCACGGGTGTCCCCGCTCTCGGCCGTCTACGACTGCAACAACTACGAGCCGAGGCCGACGAGCGAGCTCGGCATGCGCCGCGACCTCCTCGGCTCGGGAGCCGCGCGCGTCGTGCGGCTCACGGCCCGCGACCACGCGGCGTGCACGCGCCTCGACGTCACCGGCGTCCACGCCGGCCAGGTCGTGCGCGTCCGCCTCTCCTACCGGCAGCTGAGCGGCAAGCGGCCGCAGGTCTGCGTGTGGCAGGTCGGCGTCGACGGCTGCGCCGACGCGCCCCGGTCACGGCTCGGACGCTCGTGGTCGACCTTCGAGACCTTCGTCCACGTCGCCCCGGGCGTGACGCGGCTGCAGGTCGTGCTCCACGCCGACGTCGGCCAGCGCATCGTCGAGCCGACCGTGACCGACTACCGCGGCATGACCGTCGACCTGCTCGAGCCGGCCGTGTCGACGACGGTGTGGCCCGCGGTGCCCGACGCCCCGCGCCTGCACCTGTCGGCGGGCTCGCACCGCATCACCGTCACCGGCGGCCCCGGCGGGAGCGTCCTCGCCGGCTTCGAGCCGCTGCAGGACTGCTTCCGCACCGACGACCTGACGCCCGCGCAGGCCGGCCTCATGATGCAGACGGAGGGGACGGGCGTCGCGACGACGTACACCATGGGCGCCCGGTCGCACATGGCGTGCCTCGGCTCGACGGTGCCCGACATGGGCAGCTCCTCGCTCTACGTCCTGTCGCTCGAGGCGCGCAGCGTGGCGCTGCGCGACCCGAAGTTCTGCGTCTACGACCGCGGCCCCGACCAGTGCCAGTCGCTACCGACCCAGGTCGGGTGGAACACGTGGACGGCGTACTCGGCAGCCGTGTCACCCAACCCGCTCGCCATCGAGAGCCGCGTCTACCTCTACGGGCGTCGCGATCTGGCGGAGAAGAACCAGGCCCAGGTGGCCTACCGCGACGTCGCGCTGCGGCCCGTCGTCTCCCCGAGCACTATTGTGCTCGTGCGCGAGTCGTCCGCGGCGACGCCCACCCCGGTCGAGCAGTCGTGGTCGCGGCAGCGCTCCACGCACTTCCCGGTCTCGGTCGACACGCGCGGCGGCACCGTCGTCGCGCTCGCCGAGACGTACGCGCCCGGCTGGACCGCGCCCGGCCTGTCGGCCACGCGCCACCGCGCCCTGCAGGGGTGGATGAACGCGTGGACGGTGCCCGCAGGCGTGCGCAACGGCTCACTCGCGTACGCCCCCGCCCGCCTCGCGACGTACGCGCTGTACGCGTTGCCGTTCGGGCTCGCGCTCGGGGCGGTCTGGGTGGCGGTCGGGGTGTGGTGGCGGCGTCGACGAGCTGCACGAACCCGGCGGGTGGCGTCGTGACGCGGCCGCCCACCCGGCGAGGCACCCGGCGAAGGACCGCCGTCTGGGCTGCCGTCGGGGCCGTCCTCGTCCTCGTGCTCCTCTCCCTCCTGCGCTCGTGCCAGCCGCCGCCGACGGTGACGGTCGTCGCGGCGGGCGACATGGCCTGCGATGTCACCGACCCGTCGGGACGGGCGTCGGGGTCGGCAGCGACCGACCAGTGCCAGGCGCAGCGGGTCTCCGACGTCGCCATGGGCCTGCACCCCGACCTCCTGCTCGGGCTGGGGGACTACCAGTACGAGGTGCCGGCTGCTTCGGCCTACCGCGACGTCTACGGGCCCGGCTGGGGCCGGCTGCGCGACGTCACGATTCCGGCGATCGGCAACCAGGAGTACAAGGTCCACGACGCCAACACCTTCCACGACTACTTCGGCGAGCGCAGCGGCCCCGACTCCGGCTACTGGTCGACGGACGTCGGTGCGTGGCACGTCGTCGTCCTCAACAGCAACTGCACGACCGTCAAGGGCGGGTGCCGGGCGGGGTCGCCGCAGCAGCGGTGGCTCGAGGCCGACCTCGCGGCGAGCGACGCCCGCTGCACGGTCGCCCTCATGCACCACCCGCGCTGGTCGAACGGGATCGCCGGGCCGGACACCCGCCTCGCCGACCTCGTCGACACCCTCGTCGGCCACGGCGTCGACCTCATGCTCTCGGGCCACGAGGCGGATTATGAGCGCTTCGCCGCCCGGGATGCGCAAGGCCGCCCGTCGGCGACCGGGATCGTCCAGATGGTCGCGGGCAACGCCGGGCAGGCGCATTACCTGCCGGGCCAGGGGGCCGCGTCATGGCGGGCCACCGCACGCGGTCCGGCCGGCGCCTACTTCGACGGGCGGCACCACGGCGTTCTTGCGCTCACGCTGCGCCCGGACGGCTGGGACTGGAGCTACCGGGCCCTCACCGGGCGCACCGGCACGGCGACGGCGGTGGCGGACAGCGGTCGGGCCGCCTGCCACTAGTCGACCCCCCCGGTCAGCCGCCGGAGAGCCAGTCGCGCAGGTGGGACTCGCCGTCGCCGGCGACGGCCTCGAGCTCGCGGAGGAGCGCGGGCACCGCCGCGGGATCGGCGTCGACAGCGTCCTCGAGGTTGCGACAGACGCGCGCGACGCCGCCGAGTCCCAGGACGGCGCTCGCGGACTTGAGGGTGTGCGCCACGCGGCGGCACGTGTCGGGGTCGCCGGTCGCGCTCGCACGCAGTTCGCCCAGGCGGGTCCGTAGCTGCGAGAGGTAGACCTCGGCCACGGCGCGCACGGTGTCGCGGTCGCCGAGGTCGTTGACGAGACCGTCGATCGCCGAACGGTCCAAGGGCTCCTGCACGTGCGTCCCCGTCCTCCGTCGGCGGCTGCTCGATCCATCCTAGGCGGCGGGGAGCGGCCCGGACGGCGTCCTCGACCCCGGCCGCCGCTTGAGGAGATCTTGAGGTTCGGCTGAGCCCCGCTGGAGGTGGGGCGCCGACACTCGGCCCATGAGCCTGCGACCGTCCAGAACCCCGTCCGTCGCCCGTACCGCGCTCGCGGCCCTCGCCCTGGTCGCGCTGTCGATGCTCAGCGCGTGCGGCTCCGACTCGGCAGCCCCGGTCGCGTCACCTCGCACCACGATGCCGTACGCCGTCGTCCAGCCGGCCTCGCTCGTGCGTGGGGCCGCGGTCCCCGCCCCGACGGGCCCGACGGTGCTCACCGTGACGGGCAAGGTCGCCGGGGGCAAGCCCGTCACCTTCGACATGGCCACCCTCGAGAAGCTGGGGCTGGTCGAGTACTCGGTCATGGACAAGCAGGCCGAGGGCCGGAGGGTCACCTTCCGGGGGGTCCTGCTCTCCGACGTGCTCGCCACTGTCGGGGCGTCGTCCGCGACCTCGCTCCACACGGTCGCCCTCAACGACTACGCCGTGGACATCCCGGTGTCCGACACGCGCACCTACCCCGTCCTGCTCGCGACGACCGTCGACGGCAAGCGCATGTCGGTCGAGAAGTACGGCCCCGTCCGCGTCGTCTACCCCACCGACGGTGCGACGCTCGACCCTGCCGTCTACGACCCGCGGTGGATCTGGCAGCTGACGACCGTCGAGGTGCGGTGACGTGGCGCGGACACGACCGCCGAGGGTGCGCTGGGGCACGCTCCTCGCGCTCGTCGTGCCCGCGCTGCTCACGCTCGTGACGACCGTGGTGCTTGGCGTCATGGTCACCCGCTCGACCCTGGCGCTCAGCGACAACGTCCGCCTGACGCAGAACCTCGTCGACGGCAACGTCCGCACCCTGAGCCAGGCCCAGCGCGAGCTGCTGCGGCTCGAGTCCGCCGTGGTGGCTCCCGGCACCCCGGCCGACCAGCTCGAGCTGCGTCGCGCCCTCGCCGCGCAGCGGATCCAGGAGGGCACCCTCGACTACCAGGTGCAGACCCTCGGCAACGCCGGCCTCCTCGCTCGCTCGCGGGCGCTCGCTGAGACGTGGACGGCGCGCGTCGAGCCGCTCGTCCGGACCCGGGTCGCCGCCGGCACCCCCGGTGTCGCCCTGCCGGCGCCGACGGCCCTCGTGGGCCGCATCCGCGACCTCGAGCTCGGCTACAACCAGCTCGTCTCCGACGCCGAGATCACGCGCAAGGTCCAGGCGTCCGCGGCCAACGGCGCCACCGACGAGCTCGTCTCGGGCACGCGGGCGCTCCTCGTCGTCCTCGGCGTCTCCACGCTCTCTTTCGTGGCGCTCGTGGCCGGCACCGTCCGGGTGCTGCTGCTCGCCCGGCGCCAGCAGATCGTCGCGGCCGAGCGGCTCAAGGCCGCCCGCGCCGAGCTGCAGCGGCACTCGGTCGCGGTGCAGACGACCGACAACCCCGTCGTCATCACCGACCCCGACGGTCGCGCCGAGTGGGTCAACGACGCCTTCATCCGACGCACCGGCTACGGCCTCGACGAGGTCGTCGGGCGGGTGCCCGGCCACCTGCTCCAGGGACCGGACACCGACCCGGCGACAGTGGACCACATGCGCGCCTGCGTGGAGGAGCGCCGCGAGTTCACGTGCGAGGTGCTCAACTACACCCGCGACGGCGTGCCTTACTGGATCGCCCTCGACGTGCGACCCATCGTCGGCGACGACGGGTCGGTCACCGGGTTCGTCGCGGTGCAGACCGACGTGACGAAGCGTCGCCTCACCGAGGAGGCGCTCGTCGCGGCCAAGGAGGTCGCCGAGGAGACGGCCCGCGCCAAGGCACAGTTCCTCGCGAGCATGAGCCACGAGATCCGCACCCCGCTCAACGCCGTGCTCGGTCTCACCGAGCTGCTCCTCGACACCGCGCTCGCGGACGAGCAGCGCGACTATGTCACGACGGCCCACCAGAGCGGCCGTCACCTGCTCTCGCTCGTCAACGACATCCTCGACTTCTCCGCGCTCGATGCCGACACCCTCGAGCTCGAGTCGGCACCTGCCGAGATCCGAGGCGTCCTCGACGACGTCTCGGCCATGCTGGCCCCGGTGGCTGCTCGGTCGGGCGTCGGGCTCTCGTGTCGGGTCGACCCCGCGGTGCCCCCGCTCGTCTGCACCGACGTGACGCGCCTGCGGCAGGTCCTCATCAACCTCGTCGGCAACGGCCTGAAGTTCACCGAGGTCGGAGGTGTCGACGTCTCGGCGTCCTTCGAGAGCTCGCCGGACGAGCCGGCGGCCGGCCGGCTCGTGGTCACCGTGCACGACACCGGCATCGGCATCGCCCGAGACCGGCAGGCCCGGATCTTCGACCCGTTCGTCCAGGGCGACACGTCGACGACGCGGACGCACGGTGGCACCGGGCTCGGTCTCGCCATCAGCACACGCATCGCGGCACGGCTCGGTGGCGGGCTTGCGGTCACGTCGACGCCCGGTGAGGGCTCGACCTTCACGCTGACCGTCCCGGTCCACGTCTGTGCCGACGGCGCGCCGGGCCTCGAGCCGAGCCCGCGCCAGGAGTCGGTCGCGGACGTCACGGCCCTCACGGTGCTGCTCGCCGAGGACGACGCCGTCAACCGCATGGTGGCCGTCAGCATGCTCGGCCGGCTCGGCGTCGTCGCCGATGTCGCCGAGGACGGTCAGGGGGCGCTCGACGCGAGCGCCGCGACGGCCTACGACGTGATCCTCATGGACGTCCACATGCCGCGCGTCGACGGCATCGCTGCCACGGAGGCGATCCGCGCCCGGGGTGGGCGGCAGCCGCGCATCGTGGCCCTGACGGCCAACGCCCTCGAGGGCGACCGCGACCGACTGCTCGCCGTCGGGATGGACGACTATGTGAGCAAGCCCTTCCGTCTCGAGGACCTCCGAGCGGCTCTCTCCGCCGTCCCCACCCCCGCCTGAGCCGCAAGGAGCCGCCCCGGCTCGGAGGGGCTCCGGGCCGGGGCGGCGGTCGTCGGGGTCAGCTGAGCGTCGTCCCGGTGAAGGAGGCCGAGCTCGTCGACCAGGTGCGGAAGCCGATGCCGGTGCCCGTCGCGAGCGGGTAGTGGCACGGCGACGCGGCGGCAGCAGCGGCGAGGCTGTTGATGCGGAAGACCTCGGTGCCGTCGACCGAGGCCCACACCGTGTCGCCCTGCGCGACGACGACGAGCGCGTGGGCGACGTTCTCCGCGAAGCCTGCCGGGAAGTTCGTCCGCGCCAGCGGAGCACTGCACTCGGTGCCCTTGTACCAGTGCCGCAGGATGAAGGCGTTGCCGTACATCGGGTCGTACTGGAACGTGTAGCCCGACACGAGGTTGGCAGCGTCGACGGAGCTGCGGAACCAGACCCCGTAGCCCCAGCCGAAGCGGAGCCTGGCCCTCGTCGTGAGCACCATGTCCTGGCTCGTCCGGGCCTTGGTCGACATGACGCGGTTCTCACCGGAGAAGGGCATGTCGACGGTGTTGCCGGTGATCGTTGCCTGGCCGCGCACGACCTTCCACTGGGCCGCGGTGAGCTGCGTCAGCGTACCGAACACGAGCACCTTGCGAGCGAGCTCGGTCTGCGCTCCCGCCGCGCCGACCCCGTGGACGACGACCGTGTAGGTGCCCGAGGGGAGCGGCCCGAACGTCATCACCTGTGCACCGTTCTGGCCCCACTGGGCGTCGGTGAAGCCCGTGCCGAAGGTCGGCCGCACGGACACGTAGAGGCGCGGGTAGAGCGCGGTCGAGCCGACGGTGCCTCGGGTCTCGACGTGGATGAGCGAGCCGAGCGGCTCGATGCCGACGAACGGGTTCGTCGTCGTCAGCGGCCCTGACGGGATCGTCACGCCGATGACCGGCACCTTGACCGAGCCCGTGAGGTAGCCGCACCCGTTGACGTTGCACGCGCGCACGGCGACGAGGCCACCGATCGTGTAGGGCACGGTGACGTCGGCCGTGAGGCCCGTGACCGCCAGCGTGCGGTTGAGCGTGTTGGGGCCGTAGACGACCTGGTAGCCGGTGATGGGACCGCCGCCGGTCCAGGCCGGTGCCTTCCACGCGACGTGGATGACGGAGGGGTTGCGGGCGTCGCGGGTCGCGACGGCGCCGCCCGGCTGCTCGGGCACGTAGGACGCGACGTTGGCACCGACCGCCGCGCTCGTCCCGTATTCGTTGCGCGCGGTCACGCTGAGCCGGTAGAGCCGCTTGGGATCGAGCCCCGTGGCGGAGAACGTGGTGGTGGTGTTGTTCGAGGCGGAGCCGACGACGACGCCGTCGGACACGCGCACGAGCTTGGCGTCGTAGCCGTTGAGGCCGCCGTAGCCGGGCCAAGCCGGGGCGGTCCACGTCGCCGTGACGGCGGTCAGGTCGGCGCTCCGGGTCAGGGCGAGCGAGCGGGGCACCCACGGGGCAAGGGAGTAGAGGTTCGTCACCGCCGAGGTCGTTCCGTCGCCGGCCGCGTCGCGGCTCGAAACGGTGATGCGGTAGTTCGTCGTGGGCTCGCCGAGACCGGTGACGGCCAGGCTCGTGGCTGTCGCAGGCACGATCGTGACGGTGTCACGGCCGGCTGCCGTCACGGACACGTTGTAGTGGTCGACGGCGGCGGCCGGCTTCCAGGACACGGTGAAGTCGCTCGGCTGTGACGGGCTGCGTTGCGCGACAACGGCTGTCGGTGCCGTCGGCGCCGTCGGGGTGGGTGTCGCGGCTCTCGCGCCGGGCCCCACGACGACGAGCGGGATCATCGCGGCGGCGAGGCCGGCTGCGATGACGCGGATACGGGTGGCGTGCATGGCGTTCCTCTCGGTACGGGCAGGTGTGGGCGCAGCGTCGCAACGCCTGCTCAAGCCCGGAGCGAGTGCGCCTCAAGCGCGGCTCAAGGTCGCGCCGGCCCGTCAGGAGGTGAGGTACCAGATCTCCATGGCATCGAGGCGGTCGCGGTCGGCGACCATCTCGACGCGGGTCACGCGGTCGTGCTCCACGGTGAAGCGGAACGCGACCTGGGGGCGCCCGTGCAGCGTCCACACCGCCCCGATGCCGCCGTCGAAGGCGGCGAGCCGCGCCGAGCGGGCGCCGCCGTTGAACCGCCCGGCGACGGCCTCGGGGCCGTGCAGCGCGGCCGGCGCGCCCATGACGACGGCGGCCTCGTCGGCGGTGAGCACGACCTCGGGGTCGAGCATCGCGAGGAGCGCGGCGAAGTCGCCACCGCGAGCGGCCGACAAAAAGGCGCTGACGACCTCGCGCTGCCGCGTGCGCGCGGGAGCGTGCTCGCCGGCGTCCGCCGCCCGCACCCGCCGCCGGGCGCGGCTCGCGAGCTGGCGCGTCGCCGCGGGGGAGCGGTCGACGATGTCGGCGATCCGCTCGAAGGGCATGCCGAAGAGGTCGTGCAGCACGAACGCGAGGCGCTCGGCAGGGGCGAGCGTGTCGAGCACGACGAGGAGGGCGAGACCGATGCTGTCGGCGAGCTCCGCCTCGCTCGCGGGGTCGGGGGAGGGCGGGGCCGCCCCGGTGGCGACGCGGGCCGTCCCGGCTGCTCCGGTGGCAGTGCCTCCGGCCGCGACGAGCTCGGCGAGGCCGCCGTCCCAGTCCTGCTCGCGCCGGCTCGCGCGTGAACGGAGCATGTCGAGGCTGATCCGCCCGACGACGGTCGTCAGCCAGCCGGCGAGGTTGTCGACCTCGCTCGTGTCGCTGCGGTGCAGCCGCAGCCAGGCCTCCTGCACCGCGTCGTCCGCGTCGGCGGCCGAGCCGAGCACGCGGTGGGCGACCGCGCGCAGCCGCGGCCGTTGCTCCTCGAACGCCCGGGTGAGCCACTCGTCGCCGCTGCTCCCCGCCCCGCCGGCGTCCATCCCGCTGGGGTCCATCGTCGTCACATCCTCCGCTCGGCATCCGTCATAGCACTGACGAGCCGGAGCCACGCGATGTGACACCGGTGACTCCGAGAGCAGCAACGCCCCGAATGCAGCCCGAGAACCGCACCCGAGAAGGAGAGCGCCATGTCCGCCGTCAGCACCCTCATCTACCCCGTCACCGACCTCGCCACCGCCAAGGCGGTCTTCACCGCGCTGCTGCACACCGAGCCGCACACGGACGAGGCGTACTACGTCGGCTACTCCGTCGACGGGCAGGAGATCGCCCTCGACCCGAACGGCCACCGCAAGGGCCTGACCGGTGCCACGCCGTACTGGCCCGTCGACGACCTCGAGGGTGCGCTCGCCGCCCTCGTCGAGGCGGGCGCGACGGTGCGCCAGCCGGCCACCGCGGTCGGCGGTGGTCGCACCGTCGCGGTGCTCGCCGACGCGGACGGCAACATGGTCGGGCTGATGCAGGGATGACCGGCGACACCCGGCCCGGATGCCGCCCGCCCGCCGCGCGGGTCCGTGACACCCTCGCGCTGCTCGGCCGGGAGGTGGACTGCTGGGTCGCGACGTGCGACCCGGCCACCGGGGCCCCACACCTGGTCCCGCTCTCGTTCGTCTGGGACGGCGCCACCCTGCTGCTCGCCACCACGGAGCGCAGCGTGGCCGGACGGGGGCTGGCTGCGGGCCGGGTGCGCACCGGCCTGGGCGCCACGCGCGACGTCGTCATGGTCGACGGCCGGGTCGCGGCCGTGCACACCGCGGACCTCGACCGCGCCGAGGCGGAGCGCTTCGCCCGGCGGACCGGGTTCGACCCCCGCGCGTCGACGGGCTCCTACCTCTTCTTCCGCGTCAGCCCGAGCCGCGTGCAGGCCTGGCGCGAGGAGGACGAGCTCGACGGCCGCGAGATCATGCGACACGGCCGATGGGTCGTCGACGAGATCTGAGTTGACGCGAATCCTACTGTGCGGCAACGGCTTCCGGCTCAGCCCAAGCGCGGGCGGGCTGAGCGGCTAACGCGGTCGACGGCATACGGACGCGGGAGGGCCTTGCGCCCGGGCCTCGACCTGTGCACTATTGAGGGACTGATGTAAGCGCTTACACCGAGCGTGACACGACTCGACGACGAGACCCCGAGGAGGACCACCATGGCCACCGTGCCGTCGTCCTCCCCCTCGACCGGGGCCACGATCTACTCGGTCGCCGAGCGCGCCGGCGTCTCGATCGCCACCGTCTCGCGGGTGCTCCAGGGCGCCGGCACCGTGTCGTCGAAGACCTCCCAGAAGGTGCTCGACGCCGTCGACGCCCTCAACTACGTGCCGCTCGGCGCCGCCCGCAGCCTCGCCGTGCGCCACCACGAGGCCCACGGGCTCGTGCTGCCCGAGCTCTCCGGCCCGTACTACTCCGAGCTGCTCATCGGCTTCGAGTCGCGCGCGGCCGAGCTCGGCCAGAGCGTGACGCTCATGCTGACCGAGGGCAAGGGCGACATCGGCCGGGCCGTGCGCCAGCTCGCCACCCGCGTCGACGCCGTCGCCGTGCTCGGCTCGGCCGCCATGCCGCCCGCGGTCGCGCGGGCCCTGCACGGGCAGAAGCCCGTCGTCATCATCGCCGGCACGCCCCAGGACGGCATCGAGAGCGTCGGCGCCGAGAACGCCGCGAGCGCCGAGCGGCTGACCCAGCACGTGCTGGCGCACGGGCGCACGCGCCTGCTCTTCGTCGGCGACCCGGCCGGCGCCCCCGACATCGCCGACCGCCACGTCGGCTTCGTCGCCGCGCACACGGCGCGGGGCCTCGTGCCCGCAGCGCCGGTGCGCGTGGCCTTCCGCGAGGCCGACGGGCGGGCTGTCGCCGAGCAGCTCCTCTCCGGCGAGCTCGAGGCCGACGCCCTCGTGTGCGCGAACGACGAGCTCGCGCTCGCTGCCATGACCCGGCTCCAGGATGCCGGCCGCGACGTTCCCGGCGACGTGGCCGTCGTCGGCTGGGACGACGTCATGACCGCCCGCTACGTGCGTCCCGGCCTCACCACCGTGCGCCAGCCCGTGCGCGAGCTCGGCGCCGTCGCGGCCGAGCGGCTCCACGACCGCGTCGCGGGGGGCGCCCCGCGGCTCGAGCCGCAGGTGCTCGCCACCGAGCTCGTCGTCCGCGCCTCGTGCGGCTGCCCGCGACCCTGGCCCGGCACCGACCCGACCCACCTGAGCCATCCGACCCACCCGACCACCGACGCCTGACCCCCACCCCGACACCGCCGTCGGAGAACACCGAGAAAGCGAGAGACCGATGAGACGCACCACAGCCATCACCGTCGCGTGCATGACTGCCGCGGCCCTCACCGTGACCGCGTGCGGCCGCAGCGCCGACACCGGCGCCACCACGGGCGGCCAGACCGGCGCCGCCGTCAGCACCGGCAAGGCCACCGGCACCATCACCGTCTGGGCGATGGGTGCCGAGGGCGACAAGCTGCCCGAGCTGACCAAGGACTTCGAGGCGGCCAACCCCGGCGTCAAGGTGCAGGTCACCGCCATCCCGTGGGACGCGGCGCACGACAAGTTCACCGCCTCCATCGCCTCAGGCAACACCCCCGACGTCGCCATGGTCGGCACGACGTGGATGGGCGAGTTCGCGAGCAGCGACGCGCTCGACCCGACGCCGGCCCAGATCGACAAGAGCGGCTTCTTCGAGGGCGCCCAGAAGACCACCGAGGTGAACGGCACCTCGTACGGCATCCCGTGGTACGTCGAGACGCGCGTGCTCTTCTACCGCAGCGACCTCGCCAAGAAGGCCGGCTTCGACGCCGCCCCCACCGACTGGCAGGGCCTCAAGGACATGGCCAAGGCCATGCAGACCAAGGCGGGCGCGCAGTACGGCATCGGCCTGCAGGCCGGTGGCGAGGGCTCGTGGCAGACGGTCATGCCGTTCGCCTGGAGCGACGGCGCCGACCTCACCAAGGACGGCGGCAAGGCCTACAACTTCGACAGCCCGCAGCTGCTCAAGGCCACGCAGTACTACCAGTCGTTCTTCACCGACGGCATCTCCAACAAGAGCGCGCCCGCCACCCCGACGACGGAGCCCGACTTCGTCAGCGGCAAGGTGCCGATGTTCATCTCCGGTCCGTGGATGATGTCGGCGGTCGAGAAGGTCGGCGGCGCCGGCTTCAAGGACAAGTACAACGTGGCCCCGATCCCCGCCGGCTCGGCCGGGTCGTCCTCGTTCGTCGGCGGCTCGAACTTCGTCGTCTTCAAGAACACGAAGAACCGCGACACGTCGTGGAAGTTCGTCCAGTGGCTGAGCGACCCCAAGGTCCAGGCCAAGTGGTACACGCTCTCCACCGACCTGCCCTCCGTCAAGAGCGCGTGGGAGCAGGGCGACCTCGCCTCCGACCAGAAGCTCGCCGTCTTCGGCAAGCAGCTCGAGACCGCCAAGGCGCCGCCGTCGTTCCCGACGTGGGAGCAGGCCGTCAAGGGCCTCGACAGCGAGCTCGAGAAGATCACGAAGACGGGCGAGGACCCGGCGACGGGCCTCAAGACCGCCCAGGCGTCGGCCGAGTCCATCGGGACGGGTCTGTAGTCCGATGACCGTCCAGACCGGCACGACCGGCACCCGTCGGCGGGACGACTCGTCCCGCCGGCGGGAGGGGCGGGCGGCCTGGATCCTCGCGATCCCGTTCTGCCTGCTCTTCCTCGCCTTCACGGCGTGGCCGGTGATCCAGTCGCTCTTCATGAGCTTCACCGACACGAGGGCGCGCGACCTGCGCAACCCCTTCGCGGTCAACCTCGTCGGGTTCGACAACTTCGCCAAGGCGCTCTCGGACCCGACCTTCCGCAAGGCGGCCGGCAACACCGCCTACTTCGTCCTCGTCGGCATGCCGCTGACGCTCGTCGTCGCGCTCGCCGCGGCCGTCGCGCTCGACAAGGGCATCACCCGCTTCCGGGCGATCTTCCGGCTCGGCTTCTACATGCCGGTCATCACCTCGATCGTCGCCGTCGCGGTCGTGTGGCGCTTCCTCCTGCAGGACCCGGGCGGCCTCATCAACACCGTGCTCGGCTGGGTCGGCATCACCGGCCCCAACTGGCTCGGCGACCCGAACTGGTCGATGCCCTCGCTCATCCTCATGGCGGCGTGGCGCAACTTCGGCACCGCGATGATCATCTTCCTCGCCGGCCTGCAGGCCGTGCCCGCCGAGCTGCACGAGGCCGCCGCGATCGACGGCGCCGGCGCGTGGAAGAGGTTCCGCTTCGTCACGCTGCCGCTGCTCCGCCCGACCCTGCTCTTCGTCATGGTGACGACGGCCATCGGCTACCTGCAGTTCTTCGAGGAGCCCTACGTCATGACGAAGGGTGGCCCCCTGAACAGCACCATCTCGCTGTCGATGAGCACCTACCAGCAGTTCGGCTTCGGCAACTACGGCCTCGCCTCGGCGATGAGCTACCTCATCTTCGTCGTCATCGCGATCGTCACCGCCATCCAGTTCCGACTGCTCCGAGAGAGGACCTGACATGTCCGTCGACACGAAGGCCCCGCCCACCGCGGCCCACCCGCGTCGCGGGAACCGTCCCGCCGGGCCCGTCCGCGCCTCGTCCGGCATGGCCGGCTCGCGCCGCGGCAACCGCTGGTGGCTCTACCTCGTGCTGACCGTCGCCCTCGTGGCCGTCATCGCGCCGTTCGTCTGGATGGTGCTCGGCAGCTTCAAGGGCGAGGGCGAGCTGCGCCAGGTGCCGCCCACCTGGCTGCCCGAGAGCGCGTCGCTCGACAACTACACCCAGCTGTTCAGCAAGCTGAACTTCGGCCAGTACTTCTCCAACTCGATCGTCGTCGCGGTCGTCGTCACGGCCGGCAACCTCGTCTTCTGCTCGATGCTCGGCTACGCCCTGGCGATGCTCGACTTCAAGGGCAAGAAGGCGATCTTCGTCGCGGTCATGGGCACGCTGATGATCCCCGGCGTCGTCACCTTCGTGCCGCTCTTCGTGCTCGTCGCCAACGCGGGCCTGGTCAACACGCTGCCCGGGCTGTTCCTGCCCTTCCTCGTCAGCCCGTTCGGCGTCTTCCTCATGCGCCAGTTCATCCTCGGCCTGCCCAAGGACCTGCTCGACGCCGGTCGCGTCGACGGCGCCGGCGAGCTGCGGATCTTCTTCCGCATCATCCTGCCGCTCTGCGGCCCGGCCCTCGCGACCCTCGGGATCCTCACCTTCCTCGGCAGCTGGAACAACTTCCTCTGGCCGCTCGTCGTGGCCCAGACCGAGGACCACTACACCCTGCCCGTTGCGCTGGCCCTCTACTCGACCGGCCAGAACAGCACGAACTACGGGCTGCTGCTCGCCGGCGCCACCGTCGTGATCATCCCGATCCTCGTCGTCTTCCTCATCTTCCAGAAGCGCTTCATCGAAGGCATCGCCACCACCGGCCTCAAGTAACGGAAACGGAGCACCGCCGCATGACCGACATGACCGACAGGACCGACCGCACCCCGCAGACCCTGCTCACCCCGAGCCGCCGCAGCCTCATCGTCGGCGGCGCGGCCTCCGTCGCGGCCCTCGCGCTCGCACCGGCAGCCCGGGCCTCCGCCGCACCGACGGCATCCACGCCGGCATCCACGACGGCTGCGGGCGCCCCGGCGCTCGTGCGCCACGGCGCTCCCGCCTTCGACCGCCGCCGCGTGCAGCGGTGGGCCGCCGACACGTGGCGCAGCCTCGTCGCGATGACCGACGCTCGCACCGGCCTGCCGGCCGACAACATCCCCGAGTCGCTGGCGGCGGGGGACCGGTCGGGCTACACGTCGCCGACGAACATCGGTGGCTACCTGTGGTCGACGATCGCCGCCCGCGAGCTCGGCATCATCTCGGCGCGCGAGGCGAGCGCGCGGCTGGTCCGCACCCTCACCACGGTCGAGCGGATGGAGCACCACACCCCGAGCGGGATGTACTACAACTGGTACGACGAGGCCACCGGTCAGACGCTGCACGCCTGGCCGGGCTCGGGCGACAAGGTCGTCCCGTTCTGCTCGAGCGTCGACAACGGCTGGCTCGGCGCCGCCCTCCTCGTCGTGGCCGGCTCCGACCGCACGGCAGCGCCCCTGGCGCGCAAGATCTTCGGCCGGATGCGTTGGGACGCCTTCTACGACGACAACAGCGACCCGGCCCACCAGGTGCGTCCCGGCGGCCTCATGCACGGTGGCTTCTACCCGTACGAGGACGGCCGCCCCGGCGGCACCTACCAGGGCACCCACATCGGCGGGGACCCCGTGTGGCTGACGACCCACCACTACGACACCGCCGTGTCGGAGACGCGCATCACGACCTACCTCGGCATCATCACGGGTCAGGTCCCGGCCACCGCGTACTACGCCACGTGGCGCACCTTCCCCGACGCCTGCGACTGGTCGTGGCCCGAGTCGCGGCCCACAGGGGTGAACCGCACCTACTTCGGCATCGACGTCTTCGAGGGCGCCTACACCTACCGCGGCATGCACGTCGTGCCCGGCTGGGGCGGCAGCATGTTCGAGGAGCTGATGCCGGACGTCTTCGTCGACGAGGCCAGGTGGGCACCGCGCAGCTGGGGCCTCAACCACCCGCTGCACGTGCGCGCGCAGCGCGAGCACGGCCTCGACGAGGCCGGCTACGGCTACTGGGGCTTCAGCCCGTCGAGCGACCCGTTCGCCGGCTACCGCGAGTACGGCGTCGACGCGCTCGGCCTCAACCCCGACGGCTACTTCTCCGATAAGGAGATGACGAACTACGACCCGGGCTTCGGCGACTGCCGACCGGCCACGAACGCGACGCCGCGCTACGGCGACGGCGTCGTCACGCCGCACGCCTCGTTCCTCGCGATGATGCACGAGCCGCGGGAGGCCTACGCCAACCTCGCGCGACTGCAGGGCGACTTCGACTCCTACGGCCGCGGTGGCTTCTTCGACGCCGTGGCGGTGCGCTCCGGCACGGTGGCCCGCCGCTACCTCTCGCTCGACCAGGCCATGATCATGGGCGCCGCCGGCAACGTGCTGGGACGCGACGTCATCCGACGTGCCTTCAGCAGCAGGACCGTCGAGCGACGGCTGCGTCCCGTCATCGGCATCGAGCGCTTCGGTGCGGGCCCGGCCTGACGGCCGGCCCACAGCTACCCCTCCCCCCACGAAAGGCAGCCCCGGTGCGACCCGAGCTGAGCACGACCGAGGACGGCGTCGCCTACCGCGACCTCAACGGCAACGGCCAGATGGATCCCTACGAGGACCCCCGGCTACCCGTCGAGGAACGGGTCGCCGACCTGCTCGCCCGCCTCTCCCTCGAGGAGAAGGTCGGCCTGATGTTCCAGACGGTCATCGAGGCCGGCGCGGACGGCACCGTGCTCGAGCACCCCGGCAACATCAGCAAGTCGCCGACGAGCACCGTCGTGCTGGGGAAGCACCTCAGCCACTTCAACGTGCACGCCCTCGACGACCCGCGGATGGCGGCGCGGTGGAGCAACGCGCTGCAGGCCCTGGCCGAGCGGACGCCGCACGGCATCCCCGTCACGGTGTCGACGGACCCGCGTCACGCGTTCATCGACAACGTCGGGGTGTCGTTCTCCGCCGGGGCCTTCTCGCAGTGGCCGGAGCCGCTGGGCCTCGCGGCCCTGCGCGACCCCGCCACCGTGCGCCGGTTCGCCGACATCGCGCGGCAGGAGTACGTCGCCGTCGGCATCCGGGCCGCCCTGCACCCGACGCTCGACCTGGCGACGGAGCCGCGCTGGGCGCGACAGGCCGGCACCTTCGGCCAGGACCCCGACCTCGTCACCGAGCTCGGTGTCGCCTACCTCAAGGGTTTCCAGGGGGATTCGCTCGGCGAGGCGAGCGTCGCGTGCACGAGCAAGCACTTCCCGGGTGGTGGGCCGCAGAAGGACGGCGAGGACGCGCACTTCCCCTACGGTCGCGAGCAGGTATACCCCGGTGGGCGGTTCGCCGACCACCTCAAGCCGTTCCCGCCGATCATCGCGGCCGGCACTGCCGGGATCATGCCCTACTACGGGATGCCGATCGCCCTCGAGATCGACGGCGAGCCGATCGAGCCGGTCGGCTTCGGCTACAACAAGCAGGTCGTGACCGGCCTGCTGCGCGAGAAGCTCGGCTACGACGGCGTCGTCGTCACCGACTGGGAGCTCGTCAACGACAACCACGTCGGCGAGCAGGTGCTGCCGGCCCGCGCGTGGGGTGTCGAGCACCTCGACCCGCACGGGCGCATGGAGCTCATCCTCGAGGCCGGCGCCGACCAGTTCGGCGGCGAGGAGTGCGTCGAGCTCCTGCTCGACCTGGTCGCCCAGGGCCGCGTCAGCGAGGCGCGGGTCG
The DNA here is from genome assembly GCF_040300125.1 of Terrabacter sp. NPDC000476. Lineage (NCBI taxonomy): Bacteria > Bacillati > Actinomycetota > Actinomycetes > Micrococcales > Intrasporangiaceae > Terrabacter > Terrabacter sp. NPDC000476. The sequence continues at coordinate 2,556,753 of NZ_JBEPDF010000001.1, read as the reverse complement.
ACGAGTCCGCCCGGCGCATCCTCGCCGTGAAGTTCCGCCTCGGCCTCTTCGAGAACCCCTACGTCGACGAGGACGCCGCGTCCGCCACCGTCGGGCGACCCGACTTCCGCGACGAGGGGTATGCCGCCCAGGCGCGGTCGGTGACGGTGCTGCAGAACGCCGACGACCGGCTGCCCCTCGAGCAGGGCCTCAAGATCTACGCCGAGCGGGTCTCGCCCGAGGCGGTCGTGCGCCACGGCAAGCTCGTCGACCGCCCCGAGGACGCCGACGTCGCCATCGTGCGCCTGCCCGCGCCGTTCGACCCGAGGTCGGACCTCTTCCTCGAGTCGTGGTTCCACCAGGGGTCGCTCGACTTCCCGCCCGGCCTCGTCGCGCGGCTCGAGCGCATCGCGGCCGTCTGCCCGCTCGTCGTCGACGTCGTGCTCGACCGGCCTGCCGTCGTGACGCCGCTGCTCGGGGTGGCCACCGCCGTCGTCGGCAGCTACGGCAGCAGCGACGACGCCCTCCTCGACGCGCTCACCGGCACCATCGCGCCGGGCGGTCGCCTCCCCTTCGACCTCCCGCGGTCGATGGACCAGGTGCGCGCGCACGGCGAGGACGTGCCGGGCTACGACGACCCGCTCTTCCCGTTCGGCCACGGCCTGCGCCTGACGGCCGACTGAGCCCAGGCGTGCCGGGTCGAGGTGCGCCGTCGCGCTCGAGCGCGAGGTTCCACCTCGACCCGCGTCGGCGTCAGCCGGTGTAGCCCTCGACGGTGCGTTCGCTGCGCACCTGCGCCTCGTCGGGGTCCTGGCCGAACTCGCGCTTGGCCCGCCGCTGGCGCAGCAGGTCCCAGCACTGGTCGAGCTCGACCTCGACGCTGCGCAGCCGGGCGTGCTCCTCGTCGGGCGTGATCTCACCGGCCTGAAGCGCAGCGCGCAGCCGGTGCTCCTCGTCGATGAGCGAGCCGATGCGGTCCTGGATCGAGGGGTCCTCAGCCATGTCGTCACCCTCGCACCACCGGGCACGCCCGTCCAGAGCCCCGCGCTTGCAGGGACCTTGTGGGTTCCCTGCCGAACAGGCCCGGGCTCCCTTGCAGCGGGGTGGACAGACTGGACGGACCATGCCGAACACGGCGTGGCCCGACCTCCGCCGAAGGACCGCCATGCCCGCCCGACCCGCGACCCTCCGCACCGTGACGCACGCCGCAGCCGTCCTCCTCGTGGCCGGCGGGCTCGTCGTCGGCGGCCTGCACGCCGCCCGCGTCGCGCGGGACGTCGCGCCGTCGCGGACGGTCCTGGCCGACGCGCTCGTCGTCGAGACGGCCGGGGCGGGCAGCCTGCGCCCCGTGGGGGATGCCGTCGTGCCGCTGACGCCGGGTCGTGAGCAGTGGGTGAGCATCCCGTGGACGACGGATGCCGCGGTCTGCTCGGTCGCCGTCACCGTCACCACGCCGGATGCCGCCGTGCACTACCCGTCGGGCACGAAGGCCTTCACCTCGTTCTACCGCGAGGACCGCCTCGCGGCCGCCGGCCGCGACTACACCGCGGTGCGCCTCACGGTGCCGTCGGGGTCCGAGCGCACGGCGGTCACGGCCGAGGTCACGGCCCGCTTCACCCTCGCCGCGCGCGCCGCGCGGTCGGGCGCCTGCACGGGCGAGAGCTCGACCCGCACCTACCGGGTCACCCTGCCGGTCGGCCCGTCAGGCGCCGCCGCGGCCTGAGCGCTGCGGCACGCCGAGCGTGGTCTCGCGGGCCTCGAGGGTCCAGGCGACCTCGACCTCCTCGGCCGGGCCGTCGTCGCCGTCGATGCGGCGGGTCAGCAGCTCGAGCGCGGCGCGCGCGAGGCCGGTGAGGTCGGGCGAGATCGTCGTGACCGTGGGGTTGGAGTAGCGGGTCTCGGCGATGTCGTCGAACCCGACGATGGCGACGTCGTCGGGCACGCGCACGCCCGCCTCGACGCAGGCCCGCAGCGCCCCGACGGCCATGAGGTCGTTGAAGCAGAAGACGGCGTCAGGGGGCTCCGGCAGGGCGAGCAGCTCGCGCATGGCCGCGTGCCCGTCGGCGCGCTCGAAGTGCGGCACGCCGATGACGAGGTCGGCGTCGTAGGGCAGGCCGGCGGCCTTGAGCGCCTGCCGGTAGCCGCGCAGTCGTGCCGAGGCCGTGCCCTTGATGGTCTCGCGGCCCACGGCGGCGATTCGCCGGCGACCCTGCGCGACAAGGTGTTCCGTCGCGGCGCGCGATGCGGCGACGGAGTCGACGGCGATGTGGTCGAACCCGGTCGGCACGGGGCGCTCGCCGAGCAGCACCATCGGGAGGCTGTCGGCGCGGCGGCCGATCTCCTCGGCCGAGAGGGCGAGCGGCGAGAAGATGACGCCGTCGATGACGTGCGAGCGCATTCCCTCGAGCACGACCCGCTCGGCGTCGGCGTCGCCGCCGGTGACGTCGAGCAGCACGATGAAGCCGAGTGCGGCCGCCTCCTCCGTGATGCGGGCCGCGAGCTCGGCGAAGTAGGGGGAGTCCATGGCGGGCACGGCGAGTGCGAGGAAGCCGGCCCGACCGTGCTTGAGGCTGCGGGCCGACAGGTTGGGCCGGTAGTGCAGCTCGGCCATGGCCGCCTCGACCCGCTCGCGGGTGCTCGCCTTGACGTGCGGGTGGTGGTTGAGCACGTTCGAGGCGGTCTTGACCGACACGCCGGCGCGCTCCGCAACGTCCCGTAGCCGCGCCGCCACCCGTGCCCTCCGTCCGTGCCCGGAGGGCTCGCCCCTCCGTCGTCCGAGGGACAGGCTAGCGCCCGTCGGGCGCGCCCGCCCCCTGCGAAGTGGGGTCTGGACAGATTTCGGTAACCGTTGTAATTTTCAGGCACACGCCAGCTGGGTAACCGTTGCAACAACGGTGCGGCCCGGCACCGATCGGTCAAGGAGGACCGGATGGGAGAAGCGACGGTACGGCTCGACCCCGCCTTCACGGTGGGGCCCGTCCGCCCGAGGACCTTCGGCTCCTTCGTCGAGCACATGGGCCGCTGCGTCTACACGGGCATCTACGAGCCCGAGCACCACGACGCCGACGAGCTGGGCTTCCGCACCGACGTCGCGCAGCTCGTCCGCGAGCTCGGCGTGACGACGGTGCGCTACCCGGGAGGCAACTTCGTCTCCAACTACCGGTGGGAGGACGGCGTCGGTCCCAAGGCCGACCGCCCCACGCAGCTCGACCTCGCCTGGCGCTCGGTCGAGACGAACCAGGTCGGCACCGACGACTTCGTCGACTGGGCCCGTGGCGTCGGCGTCGAGCCGATGATGGCGGTCAACCTCGGCACGCGGGGCATCCAGGAGGCCGTCGAGCTGCTCCTCTACTGCAACGCCGAGACAGGCACGAGCTGGCCCGACCGCCGGGCCAAGAACGGCCACACCGAGCCGCACGACATCCGCGTCTGGTGCCTCGGCAACGAGATGGACGGGCCGTGGCAGATGGGCCACAAGACGGCGGAGGAGTACGCCCGGGTCGCCGAGGAGGCCGCCCGCGCGATGCGCCGCTTCGACGACACGCTCGAGCTCGTCGCGTGCGGCTCGTCCAACCGCGGCATGCCGACCTTCGGCACGTGGGAGCGCGTGGTGCTCGAGCGCTGCTTCGACCTCGTCGACCACATCAGCGCGCACGCCTACTACGAGCCCGTCGACGGCGACGTCGACTCCTTCCTCGCGAGCGGCGAGGACATGCACCGCTTCATCGAGTCGGTCGTCGCGACGGCCGACCACGTCGCGGCCGTCAAGGGTTCCGACAAGCGGATCATGGTCAGCTTCGACGAGTGGAACGTGTGGTTCCAGGGCCGCTTCGACGGCGAGAACTCGCTCGCCATCCGCGAGGCGCCCGAGCTCATCGAGGACGTCTACGACGTGACGGACGCCGTCGTCGTCGGCAGCCTGCTCATCACCCTGCTCCAGCACACCGACCGCGTCGCGATGGCGTGCCAGGCGCAGCTCGTCAACGTCATCGCCCCCATCGCCACCCGGGCCGGGGGCGGCGCGTGGCGCCAGACGATCTTCCACCCCTTCGCGCTCACCGCACGGTATGCGCGCGGCACCGTGCTGCGCCCCGCCGTCGTCTGCGACGTGGTGGAGACCAAGGCCTTCGGGCCCGTCGACCAGGTCGTCGTCACGGCCACGCACGACGAGGAGACCGGCGACCTCGCGGTCTTCGTCGTCAACCGCAGCCGCACCGAGGCGACCACGCTGACGCTCGACGTCGCGGCCGCCGTGGGCGGCCACGACACGGCATACGCCCTCGTCGAGCACCTCACCCTGCACGACGACGACACCTCGGCCACGAACACCGAGGACCACCCCGACCGAGTCACCCCGCGTCCGGGGGACGCGGCGGTCGCGGGCAGCACGCTCACGGCAACCCTGCCACCCACCTCATGGCACTGCATCCGCCTCTCCGAAGGGACCGTTCAATGACGAACACGACCTCACCCTCGCCCCTCTCGCGACGAACCGTGCTCTCCGGCGCGCTCGGCCTGGCCGGCATCGCCGGGCTCGCCGCCTGCGGCTCGGGATCGAGCGCCGTCCCCGGCCAGGCCCCGGCCGTCTCCGCCGGCGGCGGTGCGACGGGCTACTCCGGCCCCAAGGTCGCCCTGCAGTTCTGGAACGGCTTCACCGGCGGCGACGGCCCGTTCATGAAGCGACTCGTCGACCAGTTCAACTCCGAGCACGCGAACATCGCCGTCAGCATGAACACGATGCAGTGGGCCGACTACTACGCCAAGCTGCCCGCGGCCGTCACCGCGGGCAAGGGTCCCGAGATCGGCATCATGCACGTCGACTCCGTCGCGACGAACGCGGCCCGCAACGTCATCCAGCCGCTCGACGACGTCGCCACGGCGCTCAAGCTCGACGAGAGCGACTTCGCGCCGGTGCCGTGGAAGGCCGGGGTCTACAACGGCAAGCGCTACTCGATCCCGCTCGACGTGCACCCGCTCGGCTTCTTCTACAACAAGACGGTCATGGAGAAGGGCGGCCTCGACCCCGAGAAGCCGCCGATGACGGCCGACGAGTACATGGCGGCCCTCGAGACGATGAAGGGCAAGGGGATCGAGGGGCACTGGGCGAGCCCGTTCCCCTTCACCGGCGGACTGTCGATCCAGTCGCTCATCTACCAGTTCGGCGGAGCGCTCTTCTCCGACGACGCCAAGCAGGTGCTCTGGGCCGACGATGCCGGCGTCAAGGCGGTGACGTGGTTCCAGGACCTCGTGACGAAGGGCTACTCCGCGCGCAAGATCGCCCAGGACGCCGACATCGTGGCGCTGCAGAACGGCAAGACGGCGTTCAACTGGAACGGCATCTGGACGATCAACACGCTCAAGGAGAAGTCGGGCCTCGAGTGGGGCGTCGCGGCGCTGCCCAACATCGGCGGGCAGAAGGCCGCGTGGGCCGGCTCGCACCAGTTCGTGCTGCCGACGATGCGCACGCCCGACCAGAACAAGCAGGTCGCCGCGCGCGTCTTCCTCAACTGGATCAGCACGAAGAGCCTCGAGTGGGCCAAGGGCGGCCAGGTGCCGGCCCGCAACTCGGTGCGCGACTCGGCCGAGTTCAAGGCGCTCACCGACCAGGAGACGCTGGCCACCCAGATCGACGACCTCCACTTCCCGCCGGCCGTCGCCGGCATCGGCGACGCCATGCCGGAGTTCGACAAGGCCGTCAACGCCGCGATCCTCGGCGGGCAGGACCCGAAGACCGTCCTCGCCGACGCCGCGGGCCGGGCCACCAAGATCCTCGAGGCCAACGCGAAGAAGTACGGCGGCTGACCCGATGGCTGTGACCACGGCACAGCCCACGAGACCCTCCTCGGGAGCACCGCCCGCGCCGGGCGGGCGGCGCTCCCGAGGAGCGACCTCCGGCATCCACGGCTCGCGGTGGACGCCCTACCTCTTCCTCGCCCCCTTCCTCGTCCTCTTCATCACCTTCGTCGCCGTGCCGGGCGTGCTCGGCATCTGGATCTCGCTGCACGACTGGGACTTCCTGCTGCCCAACAAGCCCTTCGTCGGCGGCCAGAACTACGCCGACCTGCTCGACAGCGGCTCGCCGCAGTTCGAGCCGTTCTGGAACGGGATGAAGGCGACCGGCATCTTCGTCGTCATCAGCGTGCCGTTCCTCGTCACGCTTCCCCTGCTGCTGGCGATCCTGCTCAACCGGAAGTTCCCCGGGCGCACCTTCTTCCGCGCCGTCTTCTTCGCGCCGTTCGTGCTCGGCGTCGCGGTCGTCGGCCTCATGTGGCGCTACCTGCTCGACCCGTCGTTCGGCATGGTCAACGGCATCCTCGGCGCCCTCGGGCTGCCGGACGACACCGCGTGGACCACCGAGCAGCCGTATGCGTGGATCTCGCTCGCCGCCGTCACCGTCTGGTGGACCATCGGCTTCAACGCCGTCATCTACCTCGCCGGCCTCGCCGACATCCCGGTGGAGCACTACGAGGCGGCCGAGATCGACGGCGCGAGCGCGTGGCAGAAGCTGCGCTACATCACCATCCCCGGGCTGCGGCCCGTGCTCATCTTCATCATCGTCACGACCATCCTCGCCAGCGCCAACATGTTCGGGCAGAGCTACCTCATCACCAAGGGCGGTCCGGGCGACTCGACGCGCACGGCGATCATGGAGATCACCGACCTCGGCCTCTCGCAGTACCGGATGGGCCAGGCGTCCGCGATGAGCTACGTGCTCGCGGTCTTCCTCGCGCTCGTGTCGCTGCTCAACTTCTGGCTCCTGCGCGAGAAGAAGTCGAAGGGGGAGACCTCGTGAAGCGCCGCAACGGACCGCTCTTCTGGGTCGGGATGGGGGCCCTCAGCCTCGTCTTCATCGGCCCGCTCCTGCTCGTGCTCCTCACGGCGTTCAAGTCGGCGAGCGAGTCGCGCACCGTGCCACCGACGTACTTCCCGTCGGAGCCGAGCCTGCGCGCCTTCGACGTGCTCTTCTTCCAGGACGCCGCGAGCCCGGTGCTGCGGTGGTTCCTCAACTCGATGGCGGCCGCGACCATGCACGCCGCGCTCGTCCTCGTCGTGTGCTCCCTCGCCGGCTATGCCCTGGCGCGCATGGAGTTCCGCTTCAAGAAGGCCATCTTCACGATCATCATCCTGACGCTCTTCGTGCCGGGCTTCATCTTCCTCATGCCGAACTTCCTGCTCCTCGACAAGCTCGGCTGGCTCGACCAGATCTGGGCGCTCGTCGTGCCGGGGGCGGCCGGCGCCTTCGGCGTCTTCTTCATGCGGCAGTTCTTCCTCGGCCTGCCCAAGGAGCTCGAGGAGAGCGCCCGCCTCGACGGCGCGGGCCCCTTCCGCACGTGGTGGTCGATCGTGCTGCCCAACGCGAAGCCGGCCCTCGTGACGCTGGGCGTGCTCAGCTACCTCGCGAACTGGAACGACTTCATCTGGCCCATCTACGTGCTCTTCTCACCCGAGCGCCTCACGCTCCCGGCCGGCCTCAGCCGGCTGCAGGGCGCCTACACGATCGACTACCCCGTGGTCATGGCGGGCGCCATGCTCGCGGCCATCCCCGTCCTCGCGCTCTACGTCTTCGTGCAGCGCTACGTCATCGAGGGCGTCGCGAGCAGCGGCGTCAAGGGCTGAGGAGTCCGTATGCGCACACCGACGTCCCCACGCACCCGCGCCTTCCGCCGTGGAACCGTCTGTCTCGCAGCACTGGCCACCGCCGTCGGTGTGACGGCAGCGGCGCCCGGCGCCGCAGCCGGGCCCGCGCGCCCGGCGGACCGGGCCACCTACGAGAACGCCGTGTCGGACCCGTTCTCCGACACCTTCGCCGACCCGTCGGTCATCCGTGGCAAGGACGGCTGGTGGTACGCCTACGCGACGTCCGACCCGCTGCGGGCCGGCGACGCCCCCGGGGCGATGCACATGGCCCGCACGCGCGACTGGTCGAGCTGGGAGTACCTCGGCACCGTCTTCGACGACACGAACCGCCCGGCGTGGGCGACCGCGACGGCAGGACTCTGGGCACCCGACATCCGTTACGTGGCAGGCCGTTACGTCCTCTACTTCACGGTCACCGACACGACGCTCAACCCGGGCGACGACGCGGCGATCGGCGCCGCGACGGCCCCGTCGCCGTCCGGCCCCTGGACTCCCGCCCCCGCGCCGGCCGTCCCACCCCGGCCGGCGCCGGGTGGCGGGTTCCTCTGGACCTTCGACCCGGCCGGCTTCACCGACACCGACGGCCAGCGGTACCTCTACTTCGGCAGCTACTTCGGCGGCCTCTGGGCGACGCGCATGTCGGCGGACGGGCTGACGCCGGTCGGTGACGCCACGCAGGTGGCGATCGACAACCGCTACGAGGGCTCCTACGTCGTGCGGCACGGCGGCTGGTACTACCTCATGGCGTCGGCGGCGAACTGCTGCGCCGGGCCGACGACCGGCTACTCCGTCTTCGCCGGGCGCTCGCGCTCGCCGATGGGTCCCTTCGTCGACGCCGAGGGCACGTCGCTGCTCACCTCGCGCGTCGGCGGCACCCTCGTGCTGACCCAGAACGGCAACCGCTTCGTCGGCGCCGGCCACCACGCCGTCGTCACGGACGCCGAGGGTCGTGACTTCGTCGCCTACCACGCGATCGACCGCACGAACCCGTGGCTGACTCAGCCCTTCGGGATCAACCGCCGGCCGATGCTCCTCGACCGGCTCGACTGGGTCGACGGGTGGCCGCGCACGCGCGCCGGCGCCGGGCCCTCCGACACGCGCCAGCCCGCCCCGAGCCTCGCGTCGGGCCTCGGCATCACGGCGACCGACCCGGCCGCGCGCGGCTTCCGGGGGCTGGGGCAGGGGCCGGTCGACCAGCTCGGCGGGAGCACGGGGCTCGTCCGCGGCGCCGCGTCGACGACGGCGCCAGCGCCCTCGGGGCCGCTGCACGTCCGCCTCGACCACCGGGGCACCGAGCCGCTCCGGGTGCAGGTCGGGGGCGACCCCGCCGTCACGGTGACCCTCGACCCGAGGCACCGCCGGCTCACGGCGCAGGTCGACGGCCGTGGCCGCCCGCGCACCCTCTCCACCGCGCTGCCGACCCTGCCCGCCGAGGCGTGGCGGACCCTCACGATCGAGACGGGACGCGACGGCGTCACGGCCGAGGTCTCCGAGAGCGACCTCGCCGACGTCGTGGCCCGCGTCGCGGTGGACACCGGCGCCCGACCCCACGCCGGCCACGACGCCCCTCGGGGCGCGGCCGTGCGCCTCGTCAGTGCGCGCGCGGTCGTCGACAACGTCGTCGTCACCCCGGCCGCACAGGACGCCCGCCACATCGCCCCCGAGCCGCGCGCGGGAGCCCTGCTGTCGTCGGAGGACTTCGACGACCCGGCCCTCGCCGGCTTCACCTGGGTGCGGCCCGACCCGGCCGTCACCGTCTCGGGAGGCAGCCTCCGCTGGCCCGTCCAGGGCACCGACCTCGTCGGCGACGGCAACACGGCGGGCGTGCTGCTCCACGACACCCCCGGCGACGGCGACTGGATCGCCGAGGCGAAGACGACCCTCGACCTCGGCGTCGACACGGTGCGCAACTACCAGCAGGTCGGTCTCGTCGCCTACGAGGACGACGACGACTTCGCCCGCCTCTCGAACGTCGCCATCTGGAACACCCGCCAGACGGAGTTCGGCCGGGAGACGGCCGCCGACCCGAGCGACCCCGACGGCCCGACGAGCTACGGCGGCGCCATCGTCGGCACGTCGGCGCCCACCCTGTGGCTGCGCCTGGCGCACCACCGCACCGCGACCGGCGAGCACCTCTACCGCGCCGGCACGAGCCGCGACGGCACCCACTGGACGTGGGGCGCGACGTGGACCTTCCGCCCCGGCACCTCGCCACGCATCGGCCTCGTCGCCCACGGCGGCGCGTCCCCGGCCGTGACCGCCGAGGTCGACCACCTGCGCTTCTACGCCTCCCGCTGGCCGGTCGACGCCGGAGCGGGCCACACCGGATGAGACGCCGCGCCGCCTCGCCCGCCGCCTCACCGACCACCACCACAGCCCTCGCCGCCCTCGCCGCCGTGCTGCTCGCCGGCTGCGGGGGCGGCACCCAGAGCCCCTCCGGAGGACCCGTGAACCCGTCCGCCCCCGCCGTCACCACCGGATCCACCCAGCCGGCCGCGACGAACCCGGTGTGGCCGAGCAACTTCCCCGACCCCCAGGTGCTGCCCGACGGTGACGGCTGGGTCGCCATCGCGACGAACGGCAACGGGATGAACGTCCAGACGCTCGTCAGCGACGACCTGACGACGTGGAGCCAGGGCAGCGACGCCCTGCCGCAGGTCGCGTCGTGGTCGACGTCGGGGAAGGTGTGGGCCCCAGAGGCGCACCGCTTCGGCGACACGTGGGTCATGTACTACACGACGATGGCGCCCGACCCGGCCATCCAGTGCATCGGCCTCGCGGTCGCGGACGACCCCAAGGGCCCCTATCGCGACACGAGCAGCAAGCCGCTCGTCTGCGAGGAGGACCAGGGCGGCTCGATCGACGCCTCACCGTTCGTCGCGTCGGACGGCACGGCCTACCTCTACTGGAAGAACGACGGCAACGCCGTCGGCAAGGACACCTGGATCTCGGTGCAGCGCCTGTCGCCCGACGGCCTGCGGCTCGAGGGGGAGCCGAAGCGGCTGATCCGCCAAGACCTGCCGTGGGAGGGCCAGCTCGTCGAGGCGCCCTTCGTCTGGGAGCGCGACGGCGTCTTCCACCTCTTCTACTCCGCCAACGACTACGGCAGCGACAAGTACGCCGTCGGTCACGCGACCGCGTCGTCGCCCACGGGGCCCTTCCGCAAGGACGACGAACCGGTGCTGACGAGCACGGACGTCGCGGCCGGTCCGGGCCACTGCGCGCTCTTCGAGCAGGACGGGCGGGTGCTGATGGCCTACCACGCCTGGGCGCCGGACTCGATCGGCTCGGAGGTGCCCGGCCGCACGATGTGGCTGAGCGAGGTGACCTTCGACGGGACGGCGGTCACCGTCACCCCACCGGCGACGACGCTGCCCGAGGGCCTCTGACCAGGCAGCACTCGACCCGGCAGCGCCCTGATCCGGCAGTGCCCTGATTCGGCAGTCTTCCGACGCGGTGGTGCTCGACGTATCAGGGACGAGGTCTCGCGCACTGACGGGCAGGGGATCGGTGCGGGGCCAAAGGGGGCGGCCCCGCACCACACCCGACACGCTTGGGCGGCTGGCCCGTTGAGGTACGTTAACCGCCGTCAGGGCCCGGAGTCGTCGACCTGCGCAGTCGCGAACCGGGCCCTCAGCGCGCCTGCTCAGGTGCGCGCCGAGGCCAGCACGCGGCCGGTGCCGGTGCGTACCTCGAGCGTCTGGATCTCGTTGGGCCGCAACGCCGTCGCCCCGGTGACGCGGGAGTAGCCGGCGGGCGTGGCCCGCCACGAGGCGGCCGTCGTGGCGCGGCCCTGGCGGTCGACGACCCAGAGCAGCAGCTCGCCGTCGGTCGGCATGTCCTCACAGTCGATGTCGAGCTGCGTGCCCCAGCCGCGGGTGACGAGCGCGACGTCGATCTTGACCGCGCTGCCGGGGGCGGGTGCCGCGACGACGTGCGTCGTGGGCAGGGCCGGGGTGTCGTCGGCGAAGAGGCTCGGACCGAGCCAGGCACCCCCGGCGAAGACGGCCGCCGCCGCGGCCGCGGCCGCGAGCGAGAGCCCCGCGCGTCGGCGCCGGCGTCGGGCGGCCACCGCCGTCAGCAGGCTCGCCACCCGGTCCTCACCGGCTCCGCGGACGACCTCCTCGGGAGCGCCGGGCTCCGGCGCCGCGAGGTGCGGCCCCCCGGTGGGACCGGCGAGGTCGAGCAGGCGCGGCAGGCCCGAGACCTGCCCGAGCTCGGTCTGGCACTGCGCGCACGTGCGCAGGTGCTCGCTGAAGGCGCGGTGGTCGGCGTCGGACAGGCCACCGAGCACGAACGCGCCCAGCAGCACGTGCAGGTCGGTGGGTTCGGTGGTCATCTCGTCACTCCCATCTCGTCGAGGATGACGCGCAGGTTGCGCACGGCGTAGTAGGCCCGGGACTTCACGGTGCCCTCGGGGATGCCCACCCGGTCGGAGGTCTCCGCCACGGTGAGGCGTTCGTAGTAGAGGCAGCGCACGATCTCGCGGTGGTTGGTCTGCAGCCGTCCGAGGGCCTCCTCGACGAGCACCTGGTCGAGCGCCCGGTCGAGGGCCCCGTCGGCCTCGGCGACCTCGACGAGCTGGGTCTGCTGCGGGCGCCGACCGGCTGCGCGGTGCTGGTCGACGATGAGGTGGCGTGCCGTCGTGATGAGGTAGGCCCGCAGGTTGTCGGCGGCGGGCGCCTGCTTCCAGACCCGGAGGATGACCTCCTGGACGATGTCCTCGACGCGGTTGGGGTCGCTCGTCGCGCGCCACACGACCCGGCGCAGCATCGGCCCGTGCTCGCGGTAGATCTCCGCGACGGCCTCGTCGTCGAGCGGCATGCCGCCTCACCCCCCCTTCCTCTGCCCGTCGTCTGCCCGTCGTGCGTCCCACAGCGGAGACGCCCCGGGCTCCTTCGAGGTTCATCCGCGGCGTCGTCGGCCTACCGTGACCACCATGCCACCGTCCTCCCCGTCACCGTCCTCCATGCCACCGTCCTCCATGTCACGGACCTCCATGCCCAACCCGGCACCGCACCCGGTGACCGGCGAGCTCTTCCCGTCGCCCGTGCCCGCCGGGTCGGGGTGGCCGGGCGACCCGGCGACGGCCCGCACGCCCGTGGCCACCACCGCGGAGCAGGTGCGTCGGCTCGCCGAGGATGCGGACGGCATACGGGAGCTCGATGCCCGCGTCAGCGTGTGCCGCGCGTGCCCGCGACTCGTCAGGTGGCGCGAGGACGTCGCGATCGAGGGGCGGCGGGCGTCGTTCGCCGACCAGCCGTACTGGGGCCGGCCGGGGCCGTCGTTCGGCGACCCCGACGCGGAGGTGCTCGTCGTCGGCCTCGCACCGGCGGCCAACGGCACCAACCGCACCGGACGGATGTTCACGGGCGACCGCTCGGGCGACTGGCTGTACGCGGCCCTGCACCGTGGTGGGTACGCGAACCAGCCGACGTCGGTGGCCTCGGGCGACGGGCTCGTGCTGACCGGCCTGCGCATCGTCGCGACCGTGCGCTGCGCGCCTCCGGCGAACAAGCCGACGACGCAGGAGAAGGCGACGTGCGCCCCGTGGCTCGACCGCGACCTCGAGCTCTCGGAGCCGCGACTGCGCTCGATGCTCGCGCTCGGCTCGATCGGCTGGGACGCCGCGCTCGGCGCGGCCAGGCGGCGCGGCTGGTCGGTGCCGAGGCCCAAGCCCCGTTTCGGCCACGGTGCGGAGGCGGTGCTGACGCTGCCGGGGGGCCGGACGGTGCGGCTCATCGGCAGCTACCACGTGAGCCAGCAGAACACCTTCACGGGCAAGCTGACCGAGGCCATGCTCGACGAGGTCATCGCCCGGCTCTGACCGGCTCCTCGGCGGGTGCCAGCAGGGCGCGCCCGGCCGGCGTCGTCGAGTAGAGGACCGACTTGCCGGCGCGCGCGCCGCGCACCAGCCCGGCACGGCGCAGGCCGTGCAGCTGCTGGTTGACGGCCGAGGGCGTCTTGCCCAGCGCGGCCGCGAGCTCGGTCGTCGTGCGAGGCTCGGCGAGCGCCGCCAGCAGGTCGGCCTTGACGCGGCTCAGCAGCGCGGCCGCGCGCACGGGCGAGTCCGGGCGCACCGCCTGCCGCTGCCCGCGGGCGGGGTAGATGACCATCGGCGGGGCGGCGTCGCTCGAGGGGTGCGAGGCCGCGAGGGTGAAGAGCGAGGGCACGAAGACGACCTGGCGCCCGCGCACCGGCGCGGCGTAGGACGGGCCCATCCTGCTGCGCGCGCGGAGCGCGGTCTCGTCGACGCTGATGCTCGGGTGGAGCTCCGAGAGCGCCTGCAGCAGCCCGAAGCCCGCCGACCTCGCGGCGCGGTGGCGCACGTCGGCCTCGAGGATGCTGCGGTGGCGCAGCCAGAAGGCCGCGAACGCCCACGTCCAGTACGCCTCGAGCGCCACGAGGACGCGGGTCAGCACGGCGGCAGAGGGGCCGTTCAGGGCCGGCGGCGGGCAACCGGGCCAGAGCCGGTCGAGGTCGTGCATGAGGGCTCGCGGTGGCGCGGCGGCCAGCGACCGCAGCTCGCTCGTGAGGCGCGGCGACGGCGACTCCGGCCGCGGGTTGACGACGTCGGGCGTCGAGAGCTCGTCGTTGACGAGGGCGAGCAGGGTGCTGCGGTGCGGCCGCGCCTCGGGGCGGTGCAGGAACGACTCGGCGATCGACGACGCATACGTCCCCGGGGCGCGCAACCCTCGCAACGACAGGCACATCTCGTTGAGCGGGGAGATGCCGAAGCGGCACGTCACGACGTCCATGGGGGTCATCTCGTAGCGCAGCACGCGATCGCTCCTCACCGATGGCGGCGTCCAGCCGGGGCTCCCTCACCGTGACACGGGGCGCCCGGCCCCGCCACCGGAGGCGGTTCCCGAGGCGGCGGCCGACGGCGTCGATGAAGCCCGCGCCTTGAAGGATTGCCGCCCGCCACCGCCGACGTCTGGACTGGGCGCAGCGCCGAGCACGACGACGCAGCTCACCGCAGTCCCACCTGCAGCTCCACCCTGCAGTCCCACCTCCCGAGAGGAAACGACCATGTCCACGACCAACAAGCAGCAGCAGCGCCGCCGCCGTCTCGGCGTCCTGGCCAGCACCGTGGCGCTCGCCGCCACCACGGCGTTCACCGGGGCCGGCCCGGCGTCGGCCGCCGGCTACTTCGAGGCGCCCTACCCCGCCGGCGAGAGCTACACGGTGAGCCAGGGCAACGGGGGTGGCTACTCGCACACCGACGCCTACAACCGCTACGCGTGGGACCTCGCCCTGCCGGAGAACTACGAGGTGTCGGCCACGCAGGAGGGCACGATCGTCGTCTCGAACTGGTCGCCCTACTGGCAGAACGGGATCGAGGTCATCATCCGTCACCCGAACGGGCAGTGCTCGCAGTACGCCCACCTCAACCAGTCCTTCTACGAGCCGGGTGACTGGGTGCCGCAGGGCCGCATCGTCGGCTACACGGGGCAGACCGGCGCCGCGAGCGCTCCGCACCTGCACTACTCCGTCATCGACTGCAACACCCGGGTGTCGCAGCCCTCGACCCTCGAGGGCTACGTGCCCGGCGGCGGGACCGCGCTGCTCAGCTCCAACCAGCGGGCGTAGCCGGCGGTCACCGAGGCCGTATGCCGTGGGTGCGCAGGGGTGCCCACGGCATACGGCCCCTCACGCGCAGGCATGGCAGGATCGGGCGGCGTGACGCAGCCCCAGGACTTCCGCTCAGTCGTCGCCGAGGCCGACGCCGCCCTCGACCAGCGCCTCTCCGACGAGCTCGACGCCGTCAACGCCGCGGCGACGGCGGACACCCCGGCCGCACGCGAGCTGACGGTGCGGGTCGAGGACGCCGCGGGCGAGATCGCCGCCGGCGTGAGCGGCTGGACGTGGGGCGTCGCGGCCGGCATCGGCATGACGTGGGTGCGCGACGACGCGCGTGGCACGGGTCTGGGCGAACGGCTCCTCGCGGACTTCGAGGCCGAGGCCCGCTCGCGCGGCTGCACGCACGTGTTCGTCACCTCGTTCACCTTCCAGGCGCCCGGCTTCTACGAGCGGCAGGGCTACCGCGAGATCTTCCGCTGGGAGGGCGTGCCGACGCCGGACGCCGCGGACGTGCACCTGCGCAAGGAGCTGCACCCGTCCTGACCGCCACTTCTGGGCGCCCCGTGCGCCAAGGTGGGGGAGTGGAACCTCGCAGCGTCCGCCCGTACCTCGTCGCCCTCGGCCTCCTGTGGGTCGTGCCGGCCGTGCTCGTGCTCGTGCTGCACCTGGTGCTGCCGGACCACAACGCGTCGGGCCAGTGCAGCGGCATCGGGTTCGGCTGCACGCTGACGCCGGCCGACGCGGTGCTCTTCTTCGGCTACCTCGGGGCGCTCCCGCTCTTCCTGCTCGGCATGCTCGCCTGCCTCGTCATCGCGATCGTGCAGTCGCGGCGCCAGCGCCGCGCCGACGCGCACGCCGATGCCCTCGCCGCCCCGTCGGCAGGACCCGAGGGCCCGTCGGCCTGACCTCGTTCAGAAGACGATGGTCCAGCCCTCGCGGGCGGCCTGGGCCCGGGTGTAGGAGACCCCGTCGACCTTGAGGCCCTCCCCGTCGAGCAGCGTGATCGTGCCGCCGGCGTTGCCGAGGGCCGCCTCGCCCGTGAGCACCACGAGCCGAGCCTCGCCGGGCGGGAGGGTCGCCGCGTCGCCGTCGCCGATCGCGGGCGACCGGTGCTTCATGCGGTCGGCGAGCTGCCAGCCGGTGAGGTCGACGGGCTGGGGCGACGCGTTGACCAGGGTGACGGTCTCGCGCTCGGGCGCCGGCCCGGTCGGGTTGACCAGAGCAGCCACGATGCGCACCCGCGGCGGAGCCTCGGTGGGTCCGGTCGGTTGGGTCGGGCCGGTGGGTCCGGTCGGGCTGCCGACGGTGTGGCCGGTCGTGTCGTCGGTGTGCCACGCCTGGCTCTGGAAGGCGAGGAAGATCGCGACCCACTGGTCCTGCCCGGGGAAGTGGAGGAGCAGGCCGCCGTCCTGCCAGACCCCGTCGTCGCCGGTGAAGGCGCCGCTGTTGCCCTGGTTCATGTGGATGTCGTGGACGCCGTTGCCGGGTCGGAACCCGAAGACCTTGTCGGCGACCGAGGCCTCGGGTCCCCAGCGCTCGCCGAAGACGAACAGCCGTGCGTCGGGGTCGTCGATCGCGCGCGAGACGTAGAGGCCGAGCAGGTCGGAGAGGTCGTTGTCGGGGCCGCTCGCGTCCGGCGGCAGCAGCCGCATCCGGGTGTGGTCGAACAGGTTGCCGCGGATGAAGTCGAGCCCGTCGGCTCCGGGGCGGCTCGCCAGCGACGTCCAGCCCGAGGCCGGCAGGTGGTCGAGCACGGGGTGCGAGAAGTGGTCGTCGACGAGGTAGAGCAGCTCCGACGGCGACTGCTGCGACATGACGTTGACGGCGATCCGGAAGTCGTGGCCGCCGTCGTCGACGACGTGGATCTGGAAGTGCGGCGAGTCGACGCCGCTCTCGCGGTGCTGGCCGACCGCGCGCCCGACGAGCACCCCGTAGTCCTTGAGTGGCATGGGTCCACCTTCCTCGTCTCGTTCGCGATGCGTGCGGGTCGACGCGTGCGTTCACGGGAGAGGTGACGGTGCTTCGCGCCGCTGATACACTGCGGGGCCTCAGCCGCGTTCGCCGTGTCGGTCGTGCTCGGTGCCGGCGGCGGCCCGAGGGGTGAAGTCGACGAGGTGGAGGTGGAGGGTCTCGCCCGAAGGTGCGGGGTAGCTCCGGCCGAGGCGCGCAGCGGGCCGGGTCGAGGGGCCCTTCGATGGTCTGGTCGAGGGCTCTGTCGCGCGCGTGGCTCCGGGACCGGCCGCCGCGTCGCTCACGGGTTCGCGTGCCGGTGCGCGGCCGGGGCGGTGCCCCGTGGACGGGTCGTCGGGCACGACGGCCAGCGCTGCGGGCCTGCTCCGCGCGGGCGGGCCGATGAGGAGGCCGTGCTCGGTCTCGAAGGTGAGGCCGTCCCGCAGCGTGGGGTCGCCGGTGATAGTGAACTCGCCGCGGTGGTGGCCGTCGTGGTGGAACGGGCAGAGGGCGAGGAGGTTGTCCAGGTCGGTGCGGCCCCCGTCGCGCCAGTGCAGGAGGTGGTGGATCTCGAGGTGGTGCCTGGAGGCGCAGGCGGGGAAGCGGCAGCCGCGGTCACGGTCCAGGACGAGGTCGCGGAGGCGGTCCGGCACCACGCGGTAGCTGCGTCCGAGGTTGACGGGCTGGCCCGCGGTCTCCCAGACCGGCGTCAGCGTGCCGTCGCAGGTCAGCTTGTCGGTGACGTGCTGCGGCAGGCGAGGTCGTCCTGTCAGCCACGCTCCGTCGGTGTCGAGGTGGACCTGCACGCGGTACCGCGCCCACCGTGCCCACCCCGGCCACCGTGTCGGAGGTGCCTCCGGCGCATCGGGTGGACTCGACTCGGTCGGTGCCGGTGGGCGCGGATCGGCCGAAGTATCAGGCGCGGTCGTCGAACGGGCTCCATCGGGCGGGGATCCCGCGCCCTGGCCGGGACGTGCGCGCCCGGGGTCCGCCTGGTGGAAAACGGTCGCGTTGGGATCCGCCTCGGTGGGGCTGGTCCCGGTGGGCCCGGTCGTGGGGCCGGCGGGGCCGGCGGATCCGGCGGGGCCGGCGGATCCGGCGGGGCCGCGAGGGGTGCTGGTGCCGTGTGCGCAGCCGGAGGCGTCGAGCGACCGGGTGGCCATCAGGGCCAGAGCATCGGCCCAGGTGATCCGAGGTCGGCCTCCGGCGCACACGTCATGGGCGGGGTCGAGCAGGTCACCGTCGAGCGACCGCCGGTCGCGTGGCTCGCCCTCCTCGTCGAGCGACGCGCTGAGGGCGCGGAAGAGGTGGTCCTTGGCCTCGCGCAGGGCGGCCTCGACGAGGGCGCCGATCTCGGCGGGAGCGTCGTAGCGCAGTCGGAACCGGTCGTGCTCGTCGTAGCCCATGCTGAGGTGCGCCGGCTCGACCGCTTCGGGCTGCGCCGCCGTCCGCCCCGACCCGCCCACGGTCTCCGACTGACCGTCCACGTGCTCGGCCTGACCCGCTCCGGATCTTTCCTCGCCGCTCGGTGCGGCAGCAGTCGGACCCAAGTCGTCGTGCTCGTCCTCGGGCTCGCAGTGACGCGCCTCGTCGGGTCGCCCATCGCGGTGCTCGCCGTCGACCTCGCCGTCGACCTCGCCGTCGACCTCGCCGTCGACCTCGCCGTCGACCTCGCCGTCGACCTCGCGGTCGGCGTCGGGCAGCGGGTCAGGGCCGGGGGCGTCGTCCGGTGCGGGGTCGCCGAGGGTGAAGTCGTAGCGGCTGACGCTGCGCTGCAGCTGGGTCACGGTGGCGTACTGGGCGAACTCGGCGACGGTGGCGTCGAACTCGGGCGGGGTGTGCCGGGCCACGACCGCCGCCTGGTCGAGGCTGATCCGCCCGTCGCGCAGGGCGGTCAGCGTCAGGGGCAGCTCGTCGGCACGTCGTGCGAGGAGCACGACGGCATCGGCCTGGGCGCGGCACAGCCCCACGCGCAGCATCAGCCAGTGGGTGGGTGAGCGCAGGCCGGCGGCCTGCCAGGAGCCGTCCACCAGCACTGCCACGACGAAGTCGACGAGGCGGGCGTGCGCGTCGTGCAGGTCGGCGGCCAGGAGCGCCACGTGCTCCCAGTCCTGCTCGATCCGCGCGGCGCTGCTCATGCCTCTATCGTACAAGTGTTCGAATGCCGAGGGAAGGGTTGTCCACAGCCGGGGACTCTGCCGCGCAGGGGTTTTCGCCCCGCAGGGGCGAGCATGTGCTTGGCTCGAAGCATGGTGGGCAACTCGGACGTCACGGTGGCCGGCACGTCGTGGATCGTGGTGGAGCTCGCCGGCCGGGCCACGTCGGAGCCCCGGCCGCAGCTGACCTTCGGGGAGGGTGGACGCGTGGGTGGATCGACCGGGGTCAACCGCCTCGGCGGCCGGTACGCCGTCGCGGACGGCGTGCTCACCGTCACGGACACCGTCATGACCCGCATGGCCGGCCCGCCCGACGCGATGGACCAGGAGCAGCGCCTGCTCGAGGTGCTGGGCGAGCCGCGGCAGCTGACGGCCGGCGAGGGCGAGCTCATCCTGGGCGGGCCCGCAGCGGACGCGCCGGCACCGGACGAATCGGCACCGGACGGATCTGCACCGGACGGATCTGCACCGGTCGAGCCCGCACCCGAGCAGCCGATCGCTGCCGCGGCCCGGCTCGCCCCAGCCCCAGCCCCAGCCCCGGACCCGACCTCAGCCCCGGCCCCGGCCCTCTGACCCTGCCCCGTCGGTTACCGTGGAGCGATGACGGGCCAGCCGTACTGGGAGAGCCCCGTAGAGAAGCAGATCCGCGAGGCGCAGGAGCGGGGCGAGTTCGACGACCTGCCCGGCGCCGGCAAGCCGCTCGACCTCAGCGACGCGGGCGACCCGGACTGGTGGGTCAAGCGCTTCGCGGCGCGCGAGAACCTCGACCTCGGTGGCGCCCTGCCGGGCGCGCTCGCCCTGCGGAAGGAGGCCGCCGGCTACCCCGAGTCGCTCGCGGACGTCCGTACCGAGGCGCAGGTGCGCGAGATCGTCGAGGACTACAACACGCGCGTGCTCGCCGACCGCCTGCGCCCTGCCGTCGGCAACCTCCCGCCCCTGATCGCGAGGACGGTCGACGTCGACGAGATGGTCGAGCAGTGGCGCCCGCTGCGGGCGAGGGTCGAGCAGGAGCAGCGCGCGGCGCGCGAGCGGCGGCTCGCGGCCCAGCAGGCCGCGAACGAGGCGCGCACGCCGTGGTGGCGCCGCGTCCTCGGCGGCTGAACGGGGCGTTCCCTACCCAACGGCGGCGCGCGCGTGCCACGATGCCGAGAAGCCGTGTGCCACGCCCCGGGCGCGACACACACCGTGCGTCGACGTCGCGAAGGTGCGCATGTCCACAGCCTCCGGACTCGAAGCGGCCCTGACCGCCTTCGAGGACCCCACTGCCAAGGCCCGCGACCTGCTGCGCCTGCACCGCGCCTGGGCCCACACGCACGAGGTGCCGGCCGGTGCGCGGGGCGTCGTCGCGCGCTCGTGGCTGCGGCAGTCGCCCGAGGGCGACAAGATCTCGACCCCGATCTCCGACGACGCGCTCCTCGCCCGCCGGGAGCGCTCCCGGCTGCTCGGCTCGGTCGTGCCGGTGCTCAAGGACCGCCTGCTCCCGCTCGCGCAGGAGGCCGGCAACGAGCTCGTCGTCAGCGACGACGAGGGCTACCCGCTGTGGATGTTCGGACCCTCGCCGATCCGCCGGCGCAGCGACGGGCTCGGCTTCGTCGAGGGGGCCCGCTGGCGCGAGGGTGACGTCGGCACGAACTCCCTCGGCACGGCCATGGAGGAGCGTCGGCCCGTCCAGATCTTCGGGCCCGAGCACGCCCGCGAGGACCAGCACGCCTGGGTGTGCACGAGCGCCCCCATCCTCGACCGCCGCGCGCGCACGCCGCTCGGCGTCGTGACCCTGAGCGGCGCCTTCCGCACGGCCCACCCGCACACGCTCATGCTCGTCACGATGGCCGTGCGCGAGGCCGTCGACACCCTCACCGGGCAGCACGAGCGTGACCTACGGCGGGTCGCGCGCGCCAGCGAGCCGTATGCCGGGTCGGGACGCTTCGTCGTCGTCGACCCGCACGGGTGGGTGGCCCGGGCGGAGGGCTACGGCGTCGGTGAGCGGGTCTGGGTGCCGAGCCTGCACGAGGGCACGCTGTGGGTGCCGGAGATGGGCCAGGTGCGGGCGGAGCGGATCTCCGGGGGATGGGTGCTCGCCGAGGCGGCCCCGGCGCCGGCCCACGTCGAGGTGGTGCTCCGGCCGAGCCCCCGGGTGCTCGTGACGACGGCGGGCTCGACCGTCGAGATCGCCCTCAGCGAGCGGCACGCCGAGATCGTCGCGCTCCTCGCGCAGCACCCGGCCGGCCTCGACACCGCCGCCCTCATGGCGCTCCTCGAGGGAGCCACGACCCCCGTCACGATCCGGGCCGAGATGTCGCGCCTGCGCAAGCGCCTCGGTGGCCTCGTCGACAGCCGGCCCTACCGGCTGACCGCGCGCGCGACGGTGCGTCCCGACGCGGGCTGAGCTCCCGGCATACGCCCCCGTCGTGGGGTGGGGGGTGCAACGTTCTGCAACCCTGTGCGACGCGCGCGCGGGTGCCTACCGTCGAGCCGACCCCACCACGTGGACGAAGGAGTTGGCGATGGGTGAGCAGCGAACGGCAGGGGAGTGGCTGGCGCGGTTCTCGGAGGCGCTGTCGGCCGGGGACGTCGACCGGGTCACCGGTCTCTTCGGCGAGGAGTGCTACTGGCGCGACCTGCTCAGCATGACGTGGAACCTGCACACGGCCGAGGGTCGCGAGCAGGTCGCGGCGATGCTCGCCGGCGTCGGGCGCGGCGCGTGGCCGGCCGAGCTCGAGGTGACGAGCGAGTCGGAGGCCGACGGCGTGCACGAGGCGTGGTTCACCTTCGGCAACGAGACCTTCACCGGCAAGGGGCTCGTCCGGGTGCGCGACGGCCTCGCGTGGACGATCCTGACGAGCGCCCAGGCGCTGCGCGACCACCCGGAACCCTCCGGCGCGCGCCGCCCGCGCGGCGCCGAGCACGGCGTCAACGTCTCCACCGAGAACTGGCTCGACCGGCGCCGCCAGCGAGTCGAGTCCTACGGCCTCGACGCCGAGCCCTACGTGCTCGTCGTCGGTGGCGGACAGGGCGGCATCGGCCTCGCGGCCCGGCTCGGGCGACTCGGCGTGCCGACGCTCGTCATCGACAAGCACGCGCGGCCGGGCGACCAGTGGCGCAGCCGCTACCACTCGCTCTGCCTGCACGACCCGGTCTGGTACGACCACATGCCCTACCTGCCCTTCCCCGACCACTGGCCGGTCTTCACGCCCAAGGACAAGATGGGCGACTGGCTCGAGAGCTACACCAGGGTCATGGAGCTCGACTACTGGACGAGCACGGAGGCGACGTCGGCGACCTTCGACGCCGACGCCGGCAGCTGGACCGTCCACGTGACCCGGGACGGGCGGGAGATCGTGCTCCACCCGGCGCAGCTCGTGCTGGCGACGGGCATGAGCGGCATCCCCAGCGTGCCGACGCTGCCCGGGCAGGACGTCTTCCAGGGCGACCAGCACCACAGCAGCAAGCACCCCGGCGGTGCGCGCTACGTCGGCAAGAAGGTCGTCGTCGTCGGGTCGAACAACTCGGCTCACGACATCTGTGCGGACCTGTGGCAGAACGGCGCCGAGCCGATCATGCTCCAGAGGTCGAGCACCCACATCGTGCGGTCCGACTCGCTCATGGACAAGGTGCTCGGGCCGCTCTACTCGGAGGAGGCCGTGGCAGCCGGGATCGACCACGACACAGCCGATCTCGTCTTCGCCTCGATCCCGTACAAGATCCTCGCCGACTTCCAGCGCCCGGCCTTCGACGCGATCCGCGAGCAGGACAAGGACTTCTACGCTGCGCTCGAGGCGGCCGGCTTCGACCTCGACTTCGGCGACGACGACTCCGGGCTCTTCCTCAAGTACCTCCGCCGCGGCTCGGGCTACTACATCGACATCGGCGCCTCCGAGCTCGTGGCCAAGGGTGCGATCCGCCTCGTGCGTGGCCAGGTCGACCACCTCGAGGAGCACTCGGTCGTGCTCACCGACGGCACGCGCATCGAGGCCGACGCCGTCGTCTACGCGACGGGTTACGGCTCGATGAACGGGTGGGCCGCCCGGCTCATCAGCCAGGAGGTCGCCGACGCCGTGGGCAAGTGCTGGGGCCTCGGCTCCGACACGACGAAGGACCCCGGGCCGTGGGAGGGCGAGCTGCGCAACATGTGGAAGCCGACCCGACAGGACAACCTGTGGTTCCACGGCGGCAACCTGCACCAGTCGCGGCACTACTCGCGCTACCTCGCGCTGCAGCTCAAGGCGCGGATGGAGGGGATCGACACCCCGGTCTACGCCCTGGCAGAGACCCACCACCTCGCCTGACGAGCTCCATCACGCGCCGGGCGCCCGAGGCTGGGTGCAACCTGGGAGCCGGATGCCATTTCGCTGGGATTGCCCCCGTGGCGGGTCGCGAGACCCCCACGGGGGCTTTGTCGGGGCTAGCGTCGAGCGGCCACCCGCACCCGAACAGCCCCCCAGAGGTGAACCATGAGGCGTCCCACGCCCCGCACCACCACCCGCGCGGTCCTCGCCGTCGGCTCCGTCGTCGGCTCGATCGTCCTCGCCACCGCGGCCCCTGCCCTCGCCCACGACGGTGGGCACGACGGCGGGCACGACGGCGGGGACCACGGCCGCCCCGGCTCGTCGCACACCCAGCCCCTCACGCCGCGCACGCACTTCGTCATGGCGGCCGACGGCTCGAGCGGCGCACGTCCCGACGGCGCCGGCATCCCGAACGTCGACAGCGTCAAGAAGACGATCGCGACGTACTACGGCGACCCGGGCACGGGTCTGGCCGATCGCACGAGCTCGCCGTACGTCGTGGAGATGACGCGCCTGACGAAGCACCTGCGCGAGGGCCTGCGACACGCATACGCCCGGGCGGAGCGCGCGGGCAAGAAGCCGGCCATCGTGCTCGACGCGGACGACACGACGCTCTGGACCTACGACATGGAGGTCGGCGACATGAAGTTCGTCTTCGACCCCGTGCGCCAGGACTACTGGGTGCAGAACAAGCTCTTCCCCGCGACGCCCGGCATGGCGGCCCTCGTCAACGAGGCCGACACCATGGGCTTCACGATCTTCGGGCTGACGGGCCGCGGCGCCGCGCAGAAGGACGCGACCCTCGGCAACCTCAAGGACGTCGGCTACAACGCCTTCACGCCGGACCACTACTTCACGAAGTGGGCCGGCTCGACGCCCCCGGCCTACATCACGTGCGCGACGGAGAAGTGCACGACGGTCGAGTACAAGGCCGGCACGCGCCAGCACATCGAGCGCGACCTCGGCTACGACATCGTGCTCAACATCGGCGACCAGTGGTCCGACCTGCAGGGCGGCCACGCCGACCGCAACGTCAAGCTGCCCAACCCGACGTACTACCTGCCGTCGCCGAACCTGCCCGGGGTCAAGGAGCCGTGGCTGACGCCCCGCACGCACTTCACGATGGCGCCGGACGGCTCGAGCGGCCGCACGCAGGGCGGCGAGGGCATCCCGAACATCGACTCGGTCAAGAAGACGATCGCCACCTACTACGGCGACCCGGGCACCGGCATCGCCGACAAGGCCCGCTCGCCGTACATCACCGAGCTCGCCGCCCTCGAGCGCCGCACCACCGAGCGCCTCGTCGAGGCGTGCCACCAGGGCGAGCGCCGCGGCAAGCGTCCGGCCGTCGTGCTCGACGCGGACGACACGACGCTGTGGACCTACGACATGGAGGTCGCGGACATGAAGTTCGTCTTCAACCCGACCCGCCAGGACTACTGGGTGCAGAACAAGCTCTTCCCGGCGACGCCCGGAATGCCTTCTCTCGTCAAGGCCGTCGCCCGCTCGGGCTGCACGGTCATCGGCCTGACCGGCCGCAACACGGGCCAGAAGGCCCCGACGATCGCCAACCTGCACGAGCAGGGCTACCCGCAGTTCACCGACGCGCTCTACTTCACGAAGTGGCGCTCGGGCGAGCAGCCGCCCGCTTACATGCAGGGCCACTGCGTCGCCTACCCGACCTGCACGACGATCGAGTACAAGTCGACGACGCGCGCGCACATCGAGAAGGACCTCGGCTACGACGTCGTCGGCAACCTCGGTGACCAGTTCAGCGACCTGGTCGGCGGGCATGCGGACCGCGCGGTCAAGCTGCCGAACCCGACGTACTACCTGCCCTGAGCCCT
Organism: Terrabacter sp. NPDC000476; assembly: GCF_040300125.1. Lineage (NCBI taxonomy): Bacteria > Bacillati > Actinomycetota > Actinomycetes > Micrococcales > Intrasporangiaceae > Terrabacter > Terrabacter sp. NPDC000476. The sequence continues at coordinate 2,531,313 of NZ_JBEPDF010000001.1, read as the reverse complement.
ACCCTTCCCGGGCAGGCTGTTCCGACCCGGCCGGGTCGTCGACGAAGCGGACGAGGTCCGCGACGGAGTCGACGATCCGGCTCGGTCGGTAGGGGAAGTGCTCCACCTGCTCGCGGCTCGTCGAGCCGGTCAGCACGAGCACGGTGCGCAGGCCCGCCTCGAGCCCGCTGATGATGTCGGTGTCCATCCGGTCGCCGATCATGATCGTCGTCTCCGAGTGCGCGTCGAGGCGGTTGAGCGCGCTGCGCATCATGAGCGGGTTGGGCTTGCCGATGTAGTACGGCTGGCGGCCGGTCGCCGTCGAGATGAGGGCCGCGACCGAGCCGGTGGCCGGCAGGGTGCCCGCCGGGCTCGGACCGCTCGGGTCGGGGTTCGTCGCGATGAAGCGGGCGCCCCTCTCGATGAGGCGGATCGCCCGGGTGATCGCCTCGAAGGAGTAGGTGCGCGTCTCGCCGAGCACGACGTAGTCGGGGTCGCGGTCGGTCATGACGTAGCCGACGTCGTGCATGGCCGTCGTGAGTCCCGCCTCGCCCACGACGTATGCCGTGCCGCCCGGACGCTGCTCGGCGAGGAACTGCGCCGTGGCGAGGGCCGAGGTCCAGATGGCCGCCTCGGGCACGTCGATGCCGCTCGAGAGCAGCCGCGCGCGCAGGTCGCGCGGGGTGAAGATGGAGTTGTTCGTCAGCACGAGGAACGAGCGCCCGGACGCCTCGAGGGCGCGGACGAACTCGGCCGCGCCGGGGATCGCGTCCTCCTCGTGCACGAGGACGCCGTCCATGTCGGTGAGCCACGTCTCGACGGGCCGGGGATCGCTCATGGGGCCATTGTGTCGGCTCCACCTGCCGTCGACGGCCAACCTCGTGGAGCTCGTCCTCCTCGGGCGTGCGAGCGGGTCGCGGTTACCGGCCGGTTACCCTTCCGTCATGACGAGTGCGCCCTCAACGCCGAGCAGCCTCGCGACCCCGTGGGGGGCCACGAGCCACGTGACCGACCTCGACGGGCCGGTGCACTGGGTCGAGTTCGCGGCAGGGGAGTCCGCTCCGTCCGACGGGCTGCCGCCGCTCGTGCTCGTGCACGGCCTCGGCGGGTCGCACCTCAACTGGGTCGGCATCGGCCCGGCGCTCGCGAGGCGCCGCCGCGTCGTGGCGCTCGACCTGCCCGGCTTCGGGCTGAGCCCCGCCGCCGGCCGGCGCACCGGGGTGCACCACAACGCCGCCCTGCTCAGCCGTTTCGTCCACGAGGTGCTCGGCCGCCCCGTCGTGCTCGTCGGCAACTCGATGGGCGGCATGGTCTCGCTGCTGCTCGCCGACCGGCGCCCGGAGCAGGTCGCCGGCCTCGTGCTCGTCGACCCCGCGCTGCCCAACCCGGGCGCGCGCCCGGACCCGCAGGTGGCTGCGACCTTCGCCCTGTATGCCGTGCCCCGCGTCGGTGAGCTCGTGCTGTCCCGCTACGCGACGCGCTACACCGACCGCCAGCGGGTGCTCGGCACGGTCGCGCTGTGCTTCGCCGACCCCTCCCTGGCCGACCCCGCCGTCGTCGACGCGGGCGTCGAGCTCGCGGCCTGGCGGCGCACCCTGCCCGACCCGGAGGCCGAGTTCCTCGGCGCGGCCCGCTCGCTCCTGCGGGTGCTGCGCGGCCGGCGCGACTACGACCGCGTCGTGCGCACGGTCGACCGGCCCGTCCTGCTCGTGCACGGCACCCGGGACCGCCTCGTGCCCGTGTCGGCGGCGAAGCGGGCCGCGCGTCTCAACCCGGGGTGGCGCACGGCATACCTCGACGGGGTGGGGCACACGCCACAGCTCGAGGCCCCCGACGCGGTGCTCGCGGTGCTCGATCCGTGGCTCGAGTCGCTCAGGACGATCCCGCACCACGGCGAGGGGCGCAGCGCCGTCAGCTGACGCCGTGTGACACCCGGGCCGCGAGCTCGACGCCCCACTGCCGGGCGCGTGCGAGCTCACCGGGCGCGACCGGGCCCGGTGTGCCCTCGACCCAGAACGTCTCGCCGCGCTCGGCCCGGGCGAAGCCGCGGTGGCGCAGCGCCCTGGTCGCGGCGCCGGCCGCCGAGCCGGGCAGCAGGCGCACGTGCACGCGGGTGTCGAAGGTGACGACGGGCAGGTCGGCGCGCGGGGCCAGCTGCTCGATCCACTCGCGCACGCCCGCGCTCGCCGGTGCGCCGCCCTGCCTCACGGCGTCGGCCCGGGTGTTCGGGCGGGTCATGCCGAGGGCGTGGGTCGGGCCACCGACGAGGAGCAGCTCGACGTCGTCGCCGAGCTCGGCGGGCGCCTCGTCGACGCGGACGACGCGCACGCCGTCGTCGGGGGCCCTGCCGAGGCGGAGGCCGCCGGCGATGGCCTCGGCTACCTCGTGGGTGTTGCCGAACATGGACTCGTGGACGATGAGGACGCTCATGCTGATCACTTCCCGCTCTCCAGCCTAGGCAGGCGGGTGGCGGCCGGCCGGGAATCGTGACGCACCAGACCGCCGGGGCCACAATGGGCGCATGGATGCCAGGGCCTGGGACGAGAGGTATGCCGCGCACGACCTCGTGTGGTCCGCGGAGCCCAACCGCTTCGTCGAGGAGGTCGTCGGTCCGGTGCCTCCCGGCCGTGCGCTCGACGTCGCGGCCGGCGAGGGCCGCAACGCCATCTGGATGGTGCAGCAGGGCTGGACCGTCGTGGCGGCCGACTACAGCGCCGTGGCGGTGGACCGGATGCGCCGGCTCGCCGCCGAGCGCCTGGGCGACGAGGCCGGGCGGCTGACCCCGGTCGTCGCCGACGCGACGGAGCCGGCGCCCGGCGGGCCGGAGGCGTTCGACCTCGCGCTGCTCAGCTACCTCCAGCTGCCCGCCCCGGAGTGGCGCCTCGCGCTGCGGGCGGCCGTCGAGGCGGTGCGGCCGGGCGGTCTCGTCGTCGTCGTCGGCCACGCGGGTCGCAACCTCGAGGAGGGCTGGGGCGGGCCGAGCGACCGCGCGGTGCTCTACGACCCCGACGAGGTGCTCGCAGCGGCCGCGGGCCTGCCGGTGCAGGTGCGCAGCTCGGCGGTGCGCGAGCGACCGGTCGAGGCCGACGACGGTGCGCACGTCGCCCTCGACACCGTCGTCGTGCTCGGACGCACGGCCTGACGCCGGTCCGAAACTGCGTGGCCGCGCGCGCCCCGCTTGGCGAGGATGGGCGCCATGGCCCTCACGCTCTCGCACACGACCGTCAACGCCCTCGACGCCCACGCCCAGTCGGTGTGGTGGGCCGACCTGCTCGGCTACCACGAGGACCCCGACGACCCCAACGAGCCCGGTCACGAGGAGTGCATGATCTTCTCGCCCGACGGGTCGCACCGGCTGCTCTTCATCGAGGTCGAGGACGCCAAGGTGCTGCGCAACCGGGTCCACCTCGACCTGCGGCCCACCGACCGCCCCCGCGACGAGGAGGTCGAGCGCGTCACGGGGATGGGCGCCACCGTCGTGCAGGACTGCCGCACGCCCGAGGGGCGCGGCTGGGTCGTCATGGCCGATCCCGAGGGCAACGAGTTCTGCATCCTGCGCAGCGACGAGGAGCGTCGCGCCGCCGGCGACCTGTGACCGGGGGCCGGGCGCCGGGTAGGTGCGGTGCGACGATGACGTCGTGACCGTCACCCGTTCGATCCTGCTCTTCCTCCTCGCGGCCGTCGCCGAGATCGGGGGCGCCTGGCTCATCTGGCAGGGCGTGCGTGAGCACCGCGGCTGGGTGTGGATGGGCGCCGGCGTCGTCGCGCTCGGCCTCTACGGCTTCGTCGCCACCCTGCAGCCCGACGCGAGCTTCGGACGCATCCTCGCCGCGTACGGCGGCGTGTTCGTGGCCGGATCGCTGGTCTGGGGCATGGTCGCCGACGGTTTCCGCCCCGACCGGTGGGACGTCGCCGGCGCGCTCGTGTGCCTCGTCGGCGTCGCGCTCATCATGTATGCGCCCCGCTCGGGCTGACCTCATACGGCTGGGGGTATGCTGGAGCGATCGTCGGACCCTGAGGAGGACGCCGTGGAGCTCGACCTCGACGAGATGCAGGCGGTGATCCGCCGGCTCAACCGTGCCCGTGGCCAGATCGGTGGCATCGTCAAGATGATCGAGGAGGGGCGCGACTGCAAGGACATCGTCACGCAGCTCGCCGCGGTCTCGAAGGCCCTCGACCGGGCCGGCTTCGCCGTCATCGCGACCGGGCTGCGCGAGTGCATCACCAACCCCGACGGGGAGACGATGGACGTCGCGCAGATGGAGAAGCTCTTCCTCTCGCTCGCCTGACGCGCGACCATGGAGGGCACGGAGGTGCCCATGAACGTCGAGTCGACCGTCCAGTCCCTCGCCGCCCACCTCGAGCAGGTGCGGCGGCACCGCTCCGAGCTGCGTGAGTCGGTCGCGGCCGTCGACCTCGCCCTCGAGTCGCCCATCGCCCGGGGCGGCATGTGGCGCGAGCGCGTGCGGGCCGCGCTCGCCGAGCTGGCCCACGACTTCGACGACCACGTCGCGCTCACCGAGAGCCCGGGCGGCATCTACGACCGCGCCCGGCACAGCGCGCCGCGGCTCTCCGGCCGCGTCGACCGACTGCTCGAGGAGCACCGCGACCTCCGCGCGGCGCTGCACGGCTACCTCGCGGTGCTCGAGCACGGTGGCACGGTGGCCGACCTCCCCGTCTTCCGCGAGGAGCTGACCGTGCTCGTCGGGCGCCTCGTGCGGCACCGGCAGAAGGGCGGCGACCTCGTCTACGAGGCCTACGACGTCGACCTCGGCGGCTCCGGCTAGGCGCCCCGCACGCCCTCCGGCTCCACCCGGGGCCGCAACGGGAAGCCCGACACACCCTCGTGGCTCGTGCGCGAGGCGAGCACCTGGTGCAGCTGGATCTCGTTGCGCTCGAAGGCCAGTCGCGACCCGGCGAGGTAGAGACCCCACACCCGGGCGCGCCCCAGGCCCGCGAGCTCGACGCAGTCGTCCCAGTGCTTCGCGAGGTTGGCGTTCCACGCCGCGCAGGTGCGCGCGTAGTGCTCGCGCAGGTTCTCGTGGTGGCGCACCTCGAAGCCCTCGTCCTCCATCACGCGCACGATGTCGCCGCTGCCGGTCAGCTCGCCGTCGGGGAAGACGTAGCGGTTGATGAAGCCGCGCTCGGGCAGCCCGGCGTGCCGGTTGTCGGGCCGGGTGATGCAGTGGTTGAGCAGCCGGCCCTCGTCACGGAGGCGCTCGCGCAGGAAGCGGAAGTAGGCGGGGTAGTTGCCGACACCGATGTGCTCGGTGAGGCCGATCGAGCTGATCGCGTCGAAGCCCCGCTCGGTGACGTCGCGGTAGTCGGCGTGGCGCACCTCGGCCCGGCCGGAGAGCCCCTCGGCCTCGATGGCGGCCTGCGCCCAGCTCGCCTGCTCGCGCGAGAGCGTGACGCCGAGCGCAGTGACGCCGTAGTGCGTCACGGCGTGCCGCACCATGCCGCCCCAGCCGCAGCCCACGTCGAGCAGCCGCATGCCGGGCCGCAGCCCGAGCTTCTGCGCGACGAGGTCGTACTTGTACGCCTGCGCCTGCTCGAGCGAGGCCTCGTCGGTGGGGAAGCACGCGCACGTGTAGGTCATCGACGGGCCGAGCACCTTCTCGTAGAAGGCGTTCGACACGTCGTAGTGGTGGCTGATGGCCGCGGCGTCGCGCGAGCGGGCGTGCCGCAGGCCCTGGCCCAGGCGGCGCGCACGGCTCGGGGTCTCCTCTGGCGGCAGGGTCGGCGGGTGCGGCGGGTGGTGGGCGAGGAAGCGGGCGAGCTCGACGGCGTCGTGGCCGGTCGGCCGGTGCGGCGTGAGCCCGTCGCCGATGACTCGCAGCACCTCGTAGGGGTCCGCCTCGTCGATCCCCTCGATGAGCAGGTCGCCGAGCAGGTATGCCCGGGCGAGCCCGAGGTCGCCGGGTGCGGTGAGCACGTGGTTGAGGGCCTCGGGGCTCGTCAGTCGCAGCACGAGCCCGTCGGGGCTGCCGCCCTCGGAGCCGTCCCACGCGACGACCCGCACGGGGGCCTCGGGGCCGAACACGCGGTCGAACGCCTGTCCCACGGTCAATGTCATCGAGCCTGCACCGCCTTCTCGTAGAGCGTGGGGAACCGTCCCCTCGGGTCGTACCGCTGCTTGACGGGGCCGTATGCCGTGCCGCCGTAGAGCGCGGCGAAGGTGGCCTCGTCGTAGAACGCGTCGGAGTAGAGCGACTTGTGGCCCCCGAGCCGCGAGACCTCGGTCTCGATGCGGCGGTTGACGTCGCCGTCCGCGGCGCCGGGCGCGACGGCCACCGTGGACCAGAAGCCGACGTTGACGTAGCGCTCGCCACGGCGCATCGGGTAGAGCGGCCACGGCGTCTCGCCCCGGGGCTCCCGCTCGCGCAGCTGCACCGGGCAGAGCCAGACCGGCTCGATGGGCACCTCGCGCAGGAACCAGTCGACGAACTCGGCGGTCGCGTCGAGCGGGATCTCGACGTCCTGCACGACGCGCTCCCGCCCCGGCAGGCCGCGCAGGCGCTCGATGCGACCCATCACGTGGTGGCGGTTCTCGAAGGCGACGATCTTCCAGTAGACGTCGCTGCGCAGGAGCCGGCTCGGCCAGAGGCGGCGCACGGTGGGGTGCTGCGCCCCGAACGCGCGGCTGCACCAGAACCAGTCGGTGTCCCACCGCCACAGGTAGTCGTGGGCGGTGAGGACGTCGGTGCGCCGCTGCTGGATCGAGCGGTAGAAGACCTGCTCACCCGTGTAGTCGCTCGGCCGTGCCTGGCCCTCGAGGTGGTCGGTCCACCGCCCGAGGCACAGGTAGGCCTCCGACGGCCCGAAGACGACCCCGTCGACGAAGTCGACGCGGTCGCCGTCCCACGTCAGGGTCGCCATGACCTCCTCGACAGCACCGGTGAGGGCGGCCACCGAGTCGAACCGTACGTGCCGCAGCGCCACGTACGGACGCGTGGGCTCGAGCTCGATGAGCAGGTCGAGGGCGTAGCCGAGCGAGCCGTAGGAGTTCGGGAAGGTGTGGAACAGGTCGGCGTGATCACCGTCCGGGGTGGCCGTCACCACCTCGCCGTCGCCGGTGAGGATGCGCATCTGGAGCACCGACTCGTGCGGCAGCCCGTTGCGGAACGAGGCCGCCTCGATGCCGAGGCCGGTCACGGCCCCGCCGATCGTGATGGTGCGCAGCTGCGGCACGACGAGCGGGACGTAGCCGTGGGGCAGCAGCTCGTCGACGAGCTGCTCGTAGGTGGTCAGGCCGCCGACGAGGGCCGTGGCCGGCCCTTCGGCGTGCGCGGGCCGCACCTCGACGACCCCGCGGAACGCCGAGAGGTCGAGGCCCGGGCCGACCGCCGCGTGGCGGTCGCGGAAGAGGTTGGACGTGCGCTTGGCGAGCCGCACCGGCAGGTCGGGCGGGAGGGCGGCATACGACCGCGTCACCTCGGCCAGCGCGCGTGCGTGCCGCGAGGGTGAGGACGTGACCGAGGGGGTTGCCACCGTCGCAGTCAAACAGATCTCCTCAGGAGTCGGGGCTACTCGCGGACGAGCATCGTGGCGCCGAGGCCGACCATCATCACGCCGCCCGTGGCGCCGAGCGAGTCGAGCCGGGACGGCTTGCGGGAGAACCACTCCCGGGCCCGGGCGGCCAGCAGCGCCCACATGCTGTCGCTGCAGACCGCCATGACGCCGAAGACCGCGCCGAGGAGGGCCATCTGGGCCCCGACGTGCCCGGCGCCGGCGTCGACGAACTGCGGGAGGAAGGCCACGAAGAAGAGGATCGTCTTGGGGTTCGTCAGCCCGACGACGGCACCGACGCGCAGCGCGTGCCCGCGCTTGGCCGAGACCTGTGCCTCGAGCGACTCCCGCGCCTCGTGCCGGTGCCGGATCGCCTGGATGCCGAGCCAGATGACGTAGGCCGCGCCCGCGACCTTGATGACGGTGTAGGCGGTGATGCTCGCGGCGACGACCGCACCGAGGCCGACGGCGACGAAGACGGCCTGGGCCGTGACGCCGATCGCGTTGCCGACGACGCTGAGGAGCGCCTCACGGCGGCCGACCGTCAGCGCGCGCCCGATGGTGAAGAGCAGGCTGGGGCCCGGCACCTGGATGAAGAGGAAGGACGCGACGAGGAAGGCGACCCATTGGCTCGAGGACGGCACCGGACCAGTCTGCTCCCGGTCGCGGAAATCGGCAGGCGGTTTTCGCGGGTCGGACACTAGCGTCGGGGGCCATGACGACCTCGTCGCAGCCGCCCGCCGTCCACACCGTCCGCACCGACCCGCCGCTCGCCGCCGACGAGGCGACCACCCTCGTCGCGTTCCTCGACTTCCACCGCGACACCCTGCGCCAGAAGACCGAGGGGCTGACGGCCGAGCAGCTGGCCCAGCCGCTCGCGCCCTCGACCCTGACCCTGGGGGCGCTGCTCAAGCACGTCGCGCTCAACGAGGCGAGCTGGTTCGGCGAGGTGCTGCACGGGCGGCCGATGCCGGAGCCCTGGGCGAGCGCCGACTGGGACGCCGACCGTGACTGGGAGATGACCTCGGCGCGCGACGACAGCCCGGAGGAGCTGCGCCGGCTGATGGACGAGGCCGTCGAGCAGGCCCGCCGCGACATCGAGGCGGCGCTCGCCGAGGGTGGCCTCGAGTTCCGGTCGGCGACGCTCTCGCGCAAGGAGGACGAGACGTTCACCCTGCGGTGGATCCTGCTGCACATGATCGAGGAGTACGCCCGTCACAACGGGCACGCCGACCTCCTGCGCGAGGCCGTCGACGGCGTCACCGGGGAGTGACGGCCCGCCGGAGGCAGAAGCGGCGCAGCGCCTCCACGGGCATGACCTCGGCGAGGTCGCGGTAGCGCGCCGCGGCCTGCTCCTGCCGGCCGGTGCGCCACTCGAGGTCGGCCAGCGCCAGCGACGCGTCCCGGCTCGCGTAGGCCGGTCCGTGCTGCTCGAGCGACGCGAGCTCGCGCTCGACGTCGGCGAGGGCGGCTGAGCGAGTCGCCGTGTCGCCTGCGGTGTCGGCGACGCCGATGGCGTGCGCCGTCGCGACGAGACGCGCCACCCGGACCGAGGGGGAGGGCCACCGCTGCTCGAGCGCGCCGTAGACGGTGACGATCCTCGGCCAGTCGGTGCGCTCGAAGGTGGGGGCGCTCGAGTGCAGGCCGGCGATCGCGGCCTCGAGAGCGAACCGTCCGTCGCCCGCGGCCGCGAGCGTCGCCTCGGCGAGTCCGGCCCGGAGCAGGCCGGCGTCCCACCGGCTGCGGTCGACCTCGTCGAGGGCCAGCCCGGTGCCGCTGTCGTCGACGCGCCCCGGGCGGCGGGCCAGGCCGAGTCTGATGACGGCCCGCAGTCCGCGGACCTCGGTGTCGGCCGGGTAGACGGCGACGAGCGCGTCGGCGATCGAGAGAGCCTGCCGGCCGGTGTCGGCCAACGCGTCGGCCGGATCGAGCACCGTTCGGTGGGCGACCGTGAACATGCCTGCGACGCAAGCGATCACGACGGGGAGTCGGCGTGTGCGTTCGGCGGTGTCGGGCACGCTGAAGGTGCCTCGCGCCTCGGCGAGGGCGCGCTTGGCGCGGGTGAGGCGGGCGGCGGCGGCGGTCTCCTGCACGCCGAGGTGTCCGGCGATCTCCGGGATCGTCAGGCCGCACACGACACGGAGCGCGAGCACCATGCGGGACGTGGCGGAGAGGGCCTCGTCGCAGGCCACGAAGAGCAGCGCGAGGCGGTCGTCGAGGTCGACGGTTCCGCGCAGGGGAAGGTCGTCGGCATCCATGGCGGTGTGGTCCGCCTCGGGCCGGGCGAGCTCCGGGGTCAGCCGGCGCAGCGTGCTCCGGCGCCTGACGTCGTCGAGCCAAGCCCGCCTGGCCACCGAGGTGCACCACGCGGCATACGACTCGATGGGTACCCCGCCGTCGCGCTCGTGCGCGGCGGCCCGGGCGACGGCCTCGGCGGCATACTCCTCCGCGTCGTCGAGGCTCCCGGTGAAGGAGGCGAGGGCACGCACGATGCGCGGCCACGCCTCCTCGAACTCACCCGAACCGAGCGGCACTCACATCCCTGTCGGGAAGACCTTGCGCCACTCGACGTGGCCGCCGGTGGGCACGAGCGCGGCCACGCGCCGTGCGGTGTCCTCGTCGTCGGTCTCGACCATGTAGAAGCCGGTGATGACCTCGGACGTGTCGGGGAAGGGGCCGTCGGTGTAGACGGCGTCCTCGACGGCGCGGTCGACGGCTCCGGGCCGGACGGTGCCCCCGTGCCGCGAGTGGTGGAGCGGTGCTCCTCCGATGATGCGGGCGCCCATCTCGGCCACGGCCCGCTGGAACGCCTTGTGCTCGGGGAACCTGGCGTCGAGGTCGGGTCCAGCGGTCGCCGGCCCTGCGGGGTCCCTGCCCGCGGGGGCGGAGTCGGTGTCGCCACCGAGAAAGGCGTCGGAGTCCCAGTCGCCTTCGTGGATGAGGTAGACGTACGTGTCGGCCATGGTCGGATCCTGTTCGAGTTGACGCGCGGTGCGCGGGGTGGCGACCCTCGCCACATCATCCTGACGAACTCGACCTCCGGGAATCGACATCGAGCTTCTCGAGCCGTCCCTGGAGCGAGGCGCGGCGGTGCGCGTTGCCCTCGAGGTCGAGGTAGCGCGTGCCGAAGGTCGCGAGCAGGGCGTCGTCGAGGCGGCGCACCGCTCCCGGCGGGTACTTGTAGCCCATCCGGACGATGAGGTCGGCGGCGTCGACCGGGGCCACGACCGCGGCGAGGTCGTCGACGGAGGTGATGCCGAGCTCGAGGAGCAGGCCGGACACCCACGTGTAGTGGTCGGTCCGGGACCAACCGGCGTCGGCGTACTTCGAGGCGAGGAACTTCGCGAGGTCCTGGGTGCTGATCCGGGGGTCCTGCACCTCCGGGTCGGGCGGGCTGGCCGGCAGGGCCATCTGGAGCCGGTCGCGGATGGCCGAGAACTCGCGGTCCGCGAGCTCGATGAGGCCGGCGGCGAGGGTGAAGCGACGGTCGAGGTCGTGGGCGTGCTCCTCGGGCACCGTGCCCTTGTAGCGGATGTCGTGCTCGAACTCGGCCCAGGCGTGCTGCAGCACGGTGCGGATCTGCACCGAGGCGCTGCGTCTCCTCAGCGGCTCGTAGCGCGTCGGGACCGTGCGGCTCGCGTCGACGGCGACGAGCTGGTGGCGGCTGGCGTAGCCGAAGCGGCCCGAGCGGGCGGTCTCGAGGCCCATGTCGCGGTCGTCGAGGACGGCGAGCTCCTCGGCGAGCAGCTCGGCCACGGCCGTGACGTCGTCGTGCACAAAGGTGATGACGCGCACGCCGATCTGGTCGGTGATGTCGGTGAGCGGGTCCGGGTAGAGCAGCTGGCCGTCCCGGCGGCGCTCGGCCTTGGACGCGAACGACGCGACCGTCTTCGTCCGCCCGCCCACGCTGAGGTAGTTGATGCCGGCCTCGTCGAGCAGCCCCGTCACCATCTCGACGAACAGCGCTGTCGCGGCCTCCACCTCGGGCCGGATCGCGGCATACGCCCGGGCGACCTCACCCATCTCGGCGGTCTCGCTCGTCTCGGAGGAGTGGGAGGGGTGGGAGGAGGAGCCGGTCGTCGCGCCTGCGCCGTCGCTGTCGGACATGCGGACATCCTGCCGTGCGGGGAACTCGGGTGGCGACCGGTGGTCGTGGTGCCACCAGAGGTCTTCGCGCTGGGAGGCTCCCCAGCCGTGGCGCGCGCCCCACCAGCTCGGGATCCAGGCGTCCACCGCGCCGTGCGCCGGGAACGCCCGCAGCCTGCCGTCGACGAGCCCGACCGCGCCGTCGGACTCCCAGTCGTCGCACCGCGGGTGCACCTGCTCGCTGTGCGGGCACGGGAACACGTGGGCCAACCCGACGGAGTAGCCGATCGTGCGGTAGAGCGAGACGGCCGCCTCGAGGGTGATGCCGAGGTTGCCGCTCTCGAGCTTGGCGATGCGGCTCGGCGAGACGCCGAGACGCTCGGCGAGGGCCCGTTGGCTCAGCAGGTAGGTGCGGCGCGTGTGCCGCAGGGCGTTGCCGAAGGCGTCGACTCCGTGTCCGAGGGCGAGCGTCATGGGACCACCGTGCCGCGGTGGGCGATCCGGCGTGAGGGCGTCGCCGCCGCCTGTGGACAGCCGGCCGTGCGGCCAGGGGGCTGTGGACGAGGGTCGGCTGAGGTGTCCCTGCGCGCGCCTCCCGACGTGCCTCCTCGGGCGCTCTACATTGCGTCGCGCCGGGAAGCGGCCAGGGCCGGGAGGCCGGTGGAGACAGACCTCGCTGCCTCTGCGTTGCGTCGTCAGGGGACGCGTGCGGGCCGAGGCGCTGGCGCTGGCGCTGAGTGGGGGCAGGTCTCGCTGCCTCTGCGTTGCGTCGCCTGGGGACGCGTGCGGGTCGAAGCGCTGGCGCTGAGTGGTGGGGGGCGGCTATCGCTGCCTCTGCGTTGCGTCGCATGGGGACGCGTGCGGGTCGAAGCGCTGGCGCTGGGTGGTGGGGGGCGGCTATCGCTGCCTCTGCGTTGCCTCGTCTGGGGACGCGTGCGATCCGGGGGGGTGAGGCTATGTCGGGACCGGGTCTCGCTGACTCTGCGTTGCGTCGTCTGGGGACGCGAGCGGGCCGGGGCGTTGGCGCTGAGTGGGGGACGGGCCTCGCTGCCTCTGCGTTGCGTCGTTCGGGGACGCGTGCCCATGGTCTGCCGAGGCGATGGCGTGCATGACGCGTGCGTCGTGTGGGGACGCAATGCAGAGGCCGTGGCGGTGGGTGGGGCTGGGGTTCGGTCCGGTGCGGGTTCGGGTTCGGGTGGGCGGGTGCGTCGTGTGGGGACGCAACGCAGAGGCAGCGGGCCGGAATGGCGTGGACGCGAGGGTGTGCCGGGTGCGAGCGTGTGGCCATGCAGCTCGAGACGGCACGCCTCTTGATCCGTCCCTGGACCCATGACGAGGCCGAGCGCCTGCTCGACATCCAGAGCCGCGTCGAGGTGGTCAAGTGGCTCGGCGACGGCGAGCCGGTGCTCATGAAGGACCTCGACGAGGCGCACGCCCGGATCGACCGCTACACCGTGCGCAGCGAGGTGCCGCCGCTCGGGTTCTGGGCGGTCGAGGTGCGCGAGACGGGCGTCGTCGCGGGATCGGTCATCCTGCTGACCCTGCCGAACGCGGAGCACGACGAGGTCGAGGTCGGCTGGCACCTGCACCCCGACTCGTGGGGTCACGGCTACGCCACCGAGGCCGCCACGGCGGCCATCCAGCACGGTTTCGACGCCGGCCTGCCGGAGGTCTACGCGATCACCCACACGACGAACGAGCGGTCGCAGGCGGTCTGTCGGCGCCTCGGTCTCGACGACCTCGGCGTCATGACGAAGTGGTACGAGGACGAGTCGCGCGTCTACCGCACGACGCCGGAGCGCTGGGCCAACCGGGGCTGACGGGCGGCGCCCGAGCGGTAGAGCAGGGCGAGGGCGGCCACCCCGAGCGCCCACAGCGCGTGCACGCCGTTCAGCACGAGCAGCGCGCACACCGACGCGTTTGCGACGAGCGCCGTCCACCACACGCCCGAACCCCGGGGCAGGAGGCGGAGCGCGGCCGCGGTGCCGAGCACGTAGACGAGCGTGAAGCACCCCGTCGCGAGGAGCATCAGCGGCGCGAGACCCAGGTCGAGCACCACGGCCACGGTGAGCGAGACGAGCGAGCTGGCGGTGACGACGAGGACGCTGCGACGCGGCACCTCGCCGGCCTCGTGGCCCCGGGCGAGCCAGGCCGGCAGCGCGCCGTCGCGGGCCAGCGCCGCCCCCAGCCGCGACCCTCCGGCGAAGTAGGCGTTCATCGCCCCGACGGTGAGCAGCACCGCGACGACCGCGGTCACCACCCTCGCCTGCTCGCCGAGGGTGAGGGCCAGCAGGTCGGAGAGCGGAGCCCGGCTGCGCCCCGCCGCAGGACCCAGCACGAGGATGCTCGTCGCCGCGAGGCCGAGGTAGAGCACGCCCACGACGCCCACCGCCACGGCCGTCGACCGCGGCACGTCGCGCCCGGGGTGGCGGTAGTCGCCGGCCAGCGAGGCCACGGCCTCCCACCCGGCGAAACCCCACACGAGCACCGCGGCGGCCGTGCCCACGGCGGCCCACCCGTGAGGTGCGAAGGGAGTCAGCGACGCGGTCGTACCGTGCGGGAGCGCCACGGCCATGGTGGCGAGCATGAGCAGGGCCAGCACCGACGCGAGCGCCAGCTGCGCCCGGCCGGAGAAGCGCAGCCCGACGAGGTTCATCGCGCCCGTCCCGAGGACGAGCGCGGCTGCCACCACCGCCGTGGTCGTGCGGCCACCCCCGACGACGTTCGCGACGTAGCCGCCGGCCATCATGGACGCCGGCGGCGCCCCGACCGGCACGGCCCAGTAGAAGCACCACCCGACCGCCGCGGCGGCCCGCTCGCCGAACGCCTGTCGCACGTAGGTCGAGACCCCCCCGCGGTCCGGGTGCCGCGCGCCGAGCGCGGCGAAGGTGCTCGCCAGGGGGACCGACAGCACGACGAGCGCCGCCCAGGCCACGAGGGACGCGGGCCCCGCCACGTCGGCCGCGAGTGCGGGCAGGGTGATGACGCCGGTGCCGAGCACGGCACCCACCGACAGGGCCGCGCCCTGCGGGACCGTCAGCGAACCGCCGATCCCGCCCGACTCGCCCGACACGCTCGACCCGCTCGACCCGCTCGACCCGCTCGACCCGCGGGGGACGGTGGTGGAGTGCGGAGCGCGTGCGGTGCTGGCCATGGGTCGAGCCTGCCGCAAGGGTGGACCTGTCGGAAGTTCCACTTCTGGTGCATTCGTTTGGACCACTCTAGGCTCGGGCGATGGACGTCCACCTCACGTCGACGGGCTCGGGGGACCTGACGGCCCAGCTCTACTCCCAGCTGCGTGCGGCCGTCCTCGGCGGTCGTCTGCGCGGGGGTGACCGGCTGCCCTCGACGCGCGAGCTGGCCGCGGAGCTCGGCGTCTCGCGCGGGACGGTGGCGACGGCATACGACCGCCTGCTCGCCGAGGAGCTGCTCGAGGCCCGGCGCGGGTCGGGCACCTTCGTCGCGGACGGCTGCGCTCCGCCGTCCGACGCTCGTCGCGCCCGGGTGGGCGCGATCGCGCCGACGCCCCTCTGGGCGACGACGGGGCCAGCAGCCGACCTCGTGCCCGACCTCGCGACCGGCGTCGTGCACGACCTCTCCGTGGGGGTGCCGGACGTCTCGCTCTTCCCGCTCGCGACGTGGCAGCGGCTCGTCCGGGGGGCGCTGCGCCGCGGCTGGCTCTCGACGCGCACCTACGCCGACCCCGGCACCGGGTCGGCGGGCACGCGCCTCGAGGCGGAGATCGCCCGGCACGTCGGCGCGTCCCGCTCGGTCGTCGCCGCCGGGCAGGACGTCGTGACGACCGCGGGCGCCCAGCAGGCCCTCGACCTCGTGACCCGCGTGCTCCTCGAGCCGGGCGACGTCGTCGCCGTCGAGGACCCCGGCTACGCGGCGGCCACCCGCCTGCTCACGACCCACCGAGCCGTCGTGCGCGGCGTCCCCGTCGACGGCGAGGGTCTCGTCGTCGACGCGCTGCCGGACGCCGCGAGGCTCGTGCACGTCACGCCCTCGCACCAGCACCCGACCGGCGTCGCGATGTCGCGGGCCCGGCGGGTCGCCCTGCTGGAGTGGGCCGTCCGGCACGACGCCGTCGTCGTCGAGGACGACTACGACAGCGAGTTCCGCTTCGCCGAGCGCCCCCTCGAGCCGCTGCAGAGCCTCGACCGCGACGGTCGGGTCGTCTACGTCGGGTCGTTCTCCAAGTCCCTCCTGCCGGCCCTGCGCGTGGGCTACGCCGTCGCCCCGGCCAGCCTCACCCCCGCCCTGCGGGAGGCGAAGCGCGTGACCGTCTGGGACGGCGACACCACCACCCAGGAGGCGCTCGCCGACTTCCTCGCCGAGGGGCACCACGCGGCGCACGTGCGGCGCGCGACGAAGGTCTACCGCGCTCGCCGGGACGCCCTGCTCGACGAGCTGACGCGCGAGGGCGGCCTCGCGCCGTGGCTCGAGGTCGTGCCCTCCGCGGCCGGCCTGCACGTGTGCACGCTGCTGCGTGACCCCGGCGCCGACGACGTCGAGCTGGCCGCCCGGTCGTTGCGGGCGGGGCTGCTCGTGGAGCCGTTGTCGGTGCGCCACGTCGAGCAGCGGCCCCGGCACGGTTTCGTGATCGGGATGGGTGCGGTCCCCGTCGAGCAGGTGCGCCCGGCCCTCGCCGTCTTGCGCGACGTGCTGCGCGACGCGCTCAGCGCGTCGGGTCGGGAACCGTCTCGCCGGGCACCCGGCGGCGGATGATCGCGAACTGCGTCGCGAGCGGGACGATGCCGAGCACCAGCACCATGGGGACCGCGAAGCCGAGGCGCAGGTCGTCGGCCCCCACGGCGCCGGTGAGCACCGCACCGAGCAGGGCGCCGACGTAGTTGAACTGGTTGAAACGCGCGATGACCGCGTCGACCGTGTCGATGCGGTCGCCGGCGGACGCGTCGCCACCCCCGGCCAGCGCCCCGGCGGCGGAGAAGCTGAGCGGGGCGATGGTGGCCACGGCCCCACCGAGCACGGTGAACCCGACCACGGCGACGACCCACGTGGGAGCGAAGACGATGACGGCGAGCGCGAGCGCGGCGACGACCCCGCTGATCCGCAGCAACCAGACCGGGCCGTGACGGTCGACGAGCCGGTCACCGACCGCGCGGGCCAGCAGGGTCGCGACGAGGTAGGGGAGCGTGGCGAGGGCGGTCAGGCCGGTGGGGGCGTCGAGCGTGCCGTCGAGGTAGACCGGGCCCCACGTCGTGGCAGCGGTGTCGACCATGTAGAAGAGCACCATGGCGAGGCCGAGCAGCGCGATGCGGCGCCATGGTACGGCGACCGCGGCGCCGGGCGCGGCGAGCCGGTCGCGGCGCACGTAGGGCGCGGCCAGGGCGGCCACCGGCACGAAGAGCAGGGGCAGCAGCGCCGGGCCCAGCTCGACGTCGGCCGTGGCGAGGGTGACGAGCGTGCCGAGGATGCCGCCGGCGGTCCAGAACCCGTGGAAGGACGGCAGGATCGGCCGGCCGTAGAGGTGCTCGACGGTGACGGCCTGCATGTTGGACGACGCGTCGACGAGACCTAGGGCCAGCCCGTAGAGGGCGAGCCCGGCGGCGAAGACCCCGAAGGTGGGCGCGACGAGCAGGACGGCGAACCCCGCGGTCGCGGCGACGAGGCCGACGCGGACGACGACGGCGCTCGAGGACCGTCCGGCGACGAGCTCGGCGACGACGGAGCCGACGCCCGCGAGCAGCACGACCATGAGCAGCAAGCCGCTCACGGCGAGCTCGTCGAGCGACCACTTCTGCTGCACCTGCGGCAGGCGGGTCGTCAGGGAGATGAAGAGCAGGCCCTGGACGAAGAAGGCGGTGCCGGCGGCGAGCCGGGAACGCACCAGCGAGGACGTGGGCAGCGACGGTGTCACGCTCGGACCCTGTCGGTCCCGCCCCTCCCCGTCAAGCGCTGCGGGTCACCAGTCGGCGCCTTGGCAGCGGGAGCGGTCGGTCGTCTCCACCTGCAGGGTGGCGTGCGCGACGTGGAACCGGTCGCGCAGCATCCGGCTGGCGGCCTCAAGCACCTCGGGCCCGGCGCCCGGGTCGGTGGTGACGACGTGGGCGGTCGCGACGTCCATGCCCGACGTCAGCGTCCACACGTGCAGGTCGTGCACCTCGGTGACCCCCGGCACCTCCTCCAGCGCGCCCAGCAGCTCGGTCGGCTCGAGGCCCGACGGGGCGTGCTGGCCGAGCACCGCCACGACCTCGCGGCCGAGGCCGACGGCCCGGACCGCGACGAAGACGGCGATGGCGAGCGCCACGACGGTGTCCCACCACGCGCTGCCGGTGGAGCGCACGAGCAGTGCGGCGGCGACGACACCGAGCGAGCCAACCGTGTCGGCCACGACCTCGAGGTAGGCGCCCCGGACGTTGAGGCTCTCGGCGGCGCCGCCCCGCAGCAGGAGCAGCGCGACGACGTTGACGACGAGGCCGGTCGCGCCGACGACGAGCATCGTGCCCGAGGCGATCTCGGGGGCGGCGCCGGTGCGCCCGACCGCCTCGACGGCGATGTAGACCGACACCCCGAGCATGAGCAGCACGGCGAGCCCCGAGGCGAAGACCTCGGCGCGGTAGGAGCCGAAGGTGCGGCGCCCGGTCGTGTCGGGTCGCGTGGCGATGCGCGTCGCGACGAGGGCGGCGCCGAGCGTCACGACGTCGGCCGCCATGTGGCCGGCGTCCGAGAGCAGCGCGAGCGAGCCTGACACGAGCCCGGCGGCGAGCTCGACGCCGAAGAAGGCCCCGACGAGGCCGAAGGCCACCGCCAGGCGCCAGCGGTGCCGCCCGGCCGCGTGGTGCGCGTGACCGTGGCTCACCGGTCGCCCCCGTCGTGCAGGGCGTGCTCCCGCGTCACGTCGAGCAGCAGGCGCACGTGCGCGTCGGAGAGCCGGTAGAAGATGTTGCGCCCCTCGCGGCGCCCCGTGACGACGCCCGAGGTGCGCAGCAGCCGGAGGGCCTGCGACACGGTGGCCTCGGCCGTCGCCGTGGCCGCGGCGAGGTCGCACACGCAGAGCTCGCCGGCCTCGAGGAGGGCGTAGAGCAGGCGGGCGCGCGTGGGGTCGCCGATGAGCTTGAAGACGCTCGTGACGCGAGCCAGCTCGACCTCGTCGGGCGCGTGGGCCGCCGCCAGGGCGACCTTCTCGGGGTGCACGTGCGAGGTCGCGCACCCGTCGAGACCGGAGACGGTCGTCATGCTCATCCCTTTCATCTGATCGGATGATCAGATGTCACTGTGTCGTCCGGCGAGACCGGGTGTCAAGCGGGCGGCAGACTGTCGCCCATGCTGAGACTGACCGTCACGATCCCGGCCGAGCTGACCGACCGGGTCACCGAGGTGCTCGCCGACTCGACGGCCGTCAGCACGCTCTCGGTGGTCCGCGGTGCCGCGCTCCGCCCGGTCGGCGACGTCGTGCACGCCGACGTCGCGCGCGAGGGCGCCAACGTGCTCGTCGACCGGCTGCGCGACCTCGGCGTGCACCGCGAGGGAACGCTGCAGATCGAGCCCGTCACGACGTGGGTGTCGCGCCGCGGGTTCGAGGCCGACGAGGAGACCCCGGGCAGCAGCTCGGACGCCGTCGTCTGGGCCCAGGTCGCGCAGCGCTCCTACGACGACAGCGAGCTCAACTGGACGTTCCTGTCGTTCATGTCGCTCGCCACCCTCATCGCCGGCATCGCCATCGTGCTCGACTCCCAGATCCTCGTCATCGGCGCCATGGTGCTCGGGCCGGAGTTCGGCGCGGTCGCCGCACTCGGCGTCGCGCTCGTGCGGCGCCGCCCGCTGCTGCTCGCCGTCGCCGCGCGGGCGCTGCTCGTCGGCTTCGGCGTGGCCATCGCCGTCACCGCCCTGGCCGGGCTGGCCGGGCGGGCCCTGGGCTGGGTGACGATCGAGGACATCACCGGCGCGCGGCCCGCCACCGACTTCATCTACGCCCCGGACAAGTGGTCGTTCATCGTCGCCGTGCTGGCGGCGGCGGCCGGGGTGCTGTCGCTGACCTCGGCCAAGGTCGGTGGGCTGAGCGGGGTCTTCATCTCCGTCACGACGGTGCCCGCCGCCGGCAACGTCGCCCTTGGCCTCGCCTTCGGCGCGTGGGACGAGGTGCGCGGCAGCGGCCTGCAGCTCGTGGTCAACCTCGTCGGCATGGCGCTCGCGGGGTGGCTCACCCTTGCGCTCCAGCGCGCCGTGTGGTCGCGCGTGCCGGCGCCGCGCTCGCACTCGCGGCTGAGCCGCCGCATCCACGCCGAGCCGCCGAGGCACTCGTGATGACACCGCCGCCGGGGCGCGACCCCGGCCGGATCGTGACGGCCCTGCACGACCGGTGGGAGATCGACGCGGTCACCCTGGCGTATGCCGCCGTCGGCTTCGGCGGCCACCACTGGCGTGCCGTGGACGCCGCGGGCGCCCCGTGGTTCGTCACGCTCGACGTGGGCGTCCCCGGCGGCCCGCTGCGTGCGGCCCTCGGCTCGGCGCGCGCCCTCGCCGACGTCGGCCTCGCGTTCGTCGTCGCTCCGGTGCCGAGCCGCGACGGCGAGGTCGTCGTGGACCTCGACGGGACCGGATGGCTCTCGGTGACGCCGTGGCTCGACGTCACCCGCACCCCCGGGCCCGGGGTGCAGGACCGCGGCGACCGCGACGCCGTCGTCTCGGCGCTCGCCCGCCTCCACGCGCGCACCGACGTGGTGGCGCGGACGGCCGGCCGCGACGACCTGGTCGTGCCGGAGCGCGACCACCTCGAGCGCGCCATGGCGGGCGCGCTGACGTGGGTCGACGGGCCGTATGCCGACCGTGCCGCCCGGGCGCTCGCCGCTTCGGTCGCGTGGCTGCGCCCGGCGCTGGAGGCGTGGGACGCCGCCGCCGCGCGTGCCCGGGAGGACGCCGGCTCGGACCCCGACGCCTGGGCGGTCACGCACGGCGAGCCGCACTGGCGCAACGTGCTGGTCGGCGCCGACGGCCTCCACCTCGTCGACTGGGACACGACCCTCGTCGCGCCCCGTGCGCGGGACCTGTGGCACGTGGCCGGCGCCGACGGGGACGCCTCGCTCGAGGTGCTCGACGCCTACGCGCGGCACGCGGGGCGGGCGGTGCGCCCGGAGGAGCTGCGGGCGCAGGCCCTGCGCTGGGACCTGACGGAGGTGGCGCTCTACGTCCGCTGGTTCAGCGAGCCGCACGCCGACGACGCCGACAGCCACACGGCCTGGGAGGGCTTCACCGAGGCGTTGGACTCGCTCGGGGCGAGGGCGTCACGGGGGCCGGGGGAGCAGGCGGCACCGTGAAGGTCGTCGACAGGGCGCCGTTGACGACCGACAGCAGCACGACGGTCTCCTGCCGGATCACGGCGTAGCGGCTCACCGCCACCGGTGACGACGCCGCGGCCTCGCCCGAGGCCGCGTCGGCGAAGAGGCGCAGCGAGCCGACGCGACCGTAGTAGCTCGGTGGGTCGACGCCGGGGGGTGGCCCGTTCGCCTCGAGGCGCGCCAGCCGGCGGGACAGCTCGTCGAGACGGACGGCAGCGGCCGCACCGACGACCGGCATCCGGTCGAGGGCGGCCACGTCGGCCACGAGGGCGGTGTAGTCGGTGACGGCGCTCGCCCTGTCGAACACCCGCGTCGTCGTCAGGGCCGGGCGCGGCAGGACCGTCACCGTGACCGCCGGCGTGGCCACGACGGTCGTCGTCCGCACGGCGGTGGACGTGACGGTGACGGTGACGGTGTCGACGTGTGTCACGACGACCGTGCTCGGCGGCGCGACCGTCGACGCCCTCGGTGGCGCCGGCGTGCCGGTCGAGCCGACCACCTGGCTCAGCTCGACCGCCGGGCTGCCGCTCGAGCACCCGCCGAGCGCGACGGCGCCGGCGAGCACGAGCGCGACGAGCCCGAGGGCTCCCGCAGCGGGGGCGCGGCGCACGGCGGCTCCAGGTGTCGGCGGGGACGGTGGCTCGATTGTCGGCCCCGGACCAACTCGCCGGGGCCGAATGGGTCCAATCAGGTGCGGGTCACGACGGGCCGGGCCGCCGGCCGACGCGTCCGGTCGGTCAGAGCAGCGAGCTCGGGTCGTCGGGCACGTCGGCGGCATACGCCGTGAGCAGCTGCAGCGGCACGACCTCGAGCGCCTTCTCGTGCGTGCCGGCGAGCAGCACCGGGGCGGCCGCGCCGTCCTGGTGGGCCTGCAGCCAGCGGACGGCCACGACGCACCAGCGGTCGCCGGGGGTGAGCCCGGGGAAGCGCCACTCCGGCCGCGGCGTGACGAGGTCGTTGCCGACCGAGCGCTGGTGCGCGAGGAACTCGGCCGTGACGACGACGCAGACGGTGTGGCTGCCGCGGTCCTCGGGGCCCGTCGTGCAGTAGCCGTCGCGGTAGAAGCCGGTGAGCGGGTCGGTGCCGCAGGCCACGAGGTCGCCACCGAGCACGTTGCGTTCACGCGCTGCCATGGGTGCCAACCTAGCGGCGTCGCGGGCCCCGCGTCCGAAGGCTCCGCTCGCTAGGCTGAGGCCATGAGGGAGCACGACCAGGACTACGTCGACGCCTGCCGATCGCGGGTGGAGTCGCAGATCGGGATGTTCCGGGAGGTCGCCCAGGCCGCCCGCGACCACGGTGACGCCGACGTCTCCGGCCTCGAGGGCGCCCTCGAGTCGCTCGAGTACGAGTACTTCAACAACATGCTGCTCGTGCTCGACGCCTCCTTCCCGTCGCCCGACGCGGGCCCCGGCACCGCCGTGGCGGAGGTGCGCGCGCTCGCGCGCTCGCTCATGGAGGACGGCGGCACGCTCGCGGCCGACCCCGAGACCCCCGGTGCCCCGGGGCCGGGTGGCGGGGTGCTCGGGCTGCGGGCCGGCGACCCGATCACGTTGACGCTGCAGCAGTTCCGTCGCATCTCCGACGCGTTCTTCCGCGAGATCGAGAGCCGCACGGCCCGCAGCGATGGGTGACCCCGCGGGGGTGCGCCGCGACGCGCTCGGCGTGCCGCACCTGCGCGCCGACGACGTCCTCGAGCTCGCGCACCTGCAGGGACGGGTGACGGCCCTCGACCGCGGCTGGCAGATCGAGCACCACCGCTGGCGCACGGAGGGGCGCACCGCCGAGCACGTCGGGCGCGCCGGCCTGCCGTGGGACCGCTTCGCCCGACAGGTGCGCCTCGAGCCCACCGTGCGGCGCTGCTTCGAGCGCCTCGACCCCGAGACGCGCGCGTGGCTCACCGCCTACGTCGACGGCGTCAACGTCGCGCTCGCCGAGGGGCTGGGCCACGCGCCCGAGATCGAGGCGCTCGGCCTGCAGCCGTATGCCGCCCGCCCCCGCCCGTGGGAGCCGTGGACGCCGCTCGGCATCTTCTGGGGCATCCACCTGCTCTTCGGCACGTTTCCCGGCAAGCTCTTCAATGCGCACGTCGCCGACCGGCTCGGGCCGTCGTTCCTCCCGCTCTTCGACGCCGAGGGCGCCGACGGCTCGGGCAGCAACGCGTGGGTCGTCGGCGGGTCGCGCACGGCCGGCGGCCTTCCGCTCGTGGCCGGCGACCCGCACCGCACCATCGAGCTGCCCGGCTGCTACCAGCAGGTGGGGCTCGCCTGCCCGGGCATCGACGTCGTCGGCTTCACCTTCCCCGGCGTGCCCGGCGTCCAGCACTTCGCGCACGCCGGGTCGGTCGCGTGGGGCATCACGAACGCGATGGCGGACTACCAGGACCTCACGATGGAGACGCTGCGCGTCGTCGACGGTCCGGATGGACGGCGGTTCGAGGCCCGCGGCCTGCAGGGCTGGGAGCCGGTCGAGGCGAGCACCGAGTCGATCGCGGTGCGCGGGGAGCAGCCCGTGCCGGTGCCGGTCGTCGTCACGGCCCGCGGCCCGGTCGTCACCGGCCTCGAGGCCGAGCTGGAGCGTGCGGACGGTGGCGTCACGGACGCCCACCCGCCGGCATACAGCCTGCGCACGCCGACGCAGGTCGAGCACGACCTCGGCTTCGCCGCGCTGCTGCCGTTGCTGCGGGCACGGACCGTCGGCGACGTCGAAGCGGCGCTCGCGCACTGGGTCGAGCCGGTCAACAGCGCCCTCGTCGCGGACGACACCGGCGCGATGCGCCACCTCGTGGTCGGGAGGGTGCCCGACCGCGACGAGGCGGGGCTCGCGCTGCCGCTCCCCGCCTGGGACCCGAGGCACGTCTGGCGCGGCTACCGCACCGTGCCCGCCGAGGTGGTGGCTGACGTCGCCGTGAGCGCCAACGACCGGGCCAGCGGCGGCGGCCTCGGCGTGGAGTACGCGACCCCGTTCCGGGCGGAGCGGATCCGCACGCTCGTCGGGGACCGCACGGGCCTGACTGCCGACGACTGCGCGGCGATCCACGTCGACACGCGCAACGGGCAGGCCGACCTCATGCGCGAGCTCGTCGCGAGGTGTGCGCCCGAGGCGCTGGGTGAGTCCGCCCGCGCGGTGCGCGAGGTGCTGCTCGCGTGGGACGGCCACAGCGACGCCGGCAGCCACGGCGCGGCGCTCTTCGCCGCTTGGCGCACGGCCCTCGTGCGCTGGCTCGCCGCGCACCCGGTGCTCGCCCCGATCGCCGGGCCGAGCGTGCACTCGCCGCTCTTCGCGGCGTGGACCGACGTGGCCACCCAGGTCGGGGCCGGGTGGCCGTCGATGGCGGTGCTCGGCCCGCGGCACGGCATCGCCGTCGACGACGGGGTGCGGCACGCCCTCGAGCACGTCGCTGCCTCGACCGGGTCGGGTCTGGTGTGGGGCGAGCGGCACTGGCTCGACCCGGTGCACGCCCTGGACGGCGTCGGCGGGGTGGTGAGAGCGCGAGCGACCTCGCCGCGTCGACCGGTGAGTGGTGACAAGGGCTGCGTGCTCGCCGCCGCCAGCGCGCCGGGCGCGACCGAGCGCTGCTACGGCGGGCCCGTGGCCCGCTACGTCTGGGACCTCGCCGACCGGGGTGCGAGCCGCTGGGTCGTCCCGTTCGGAGCGTCCGGCCGCGGGGGCGAGGCGAGCTCCGAGGACCAGACCGACGCGTGGCTGGCCGGGGTGCTGCACCCCGTCGACGACCCGGTCTGACCAGGAGAAGTCACGACTTTACGCGACACTTACTATTTCCGGTGCAGTAGATGACGGTTCAACGTAGAATTATGGGGTAAAGACACCTTTTTGCCCCGTGGTGTCGCTGCGCGAGCGCTGGAGAGGTGAGTCAGGTGACCATGAGCATCACCCCGGCACCCCACGACCCGTCGCGCCCCGGCGCGGCGACGGCGGAGCTCGACCGATGGGTTCCGGACCCGTCGTGGCCCGTGCCGCCCCGCGGCTGGCACCTCTGGGCCGCGGCCGGCGCCTCGGCGGCGAGCGAGCCGGAGCCCTCCTTCACCCTGCCGGCACGCCCGGGCGCCGGGCGCGAGCGCGTCGACCTGCTGGCCGACCGCGAGCCGAGTCCGCTGCCCGAGGGCACGGTGCCCGGATTCGCGATCCTCGCCTGCCTCGTCCTCTTCGCCTTCCTCGTCGGTGGCGCGACCGGCGGCCTCGTCGTGCTCGGCGTGGCCCCGCTGCTCGCCGCGGTCGCCGCCCTCGTGACCGGTGGGGTCTCGCTCCTGCCCGTCGGTGGACGCCGCGGCGCCGGACTGCTGCTCGGCACGGCCGTCACGGCGCTCATCCTCGGCTCCGTCGTGACGGGCGACCGGCCGTCGCCCGTCAGCGACCTCGACGCGGCGATGATCGCGTCGGGGGCCCCGCGCCTGGCCGACCCGGTGTCGGCGGAGCCGAACGACGCCGAACGGGGCGGGGCCGGCCGTGCCGACACCGCACCGTCCGCCACCTCTGCCACGTCCGCTTCCTCGGGGTCGTCCGGCGCCGAGGGTGCCGACGCCGTCACGCCTCCCGCCGCCGTGCGATCGACCGGCGCGTCGCGCCCTGCCCCGCACGTGGCGACGGGTGCCGGCTCGGCGTCGACGACGCCCCGCGCCACGGCCCGGCCCGCGGCGTCGCCCGCCCCGCAGGCCACGCGCCCCGCCGCACCTGCCGCGTCCGCTGCGCCCGCTGCGCCCGCCGCATCCGCTCCGGCGGTCGCGGGGCCCGCCGCCACGGCGCGTCCCGAGGCCGTGGGCCGTCCGGCGACGCGCCCGTCGGCGCCCACGCTGGCAGCCGACGCATTGACGCCCCGGCCGGACGTCGCGGCCGCACCGGCCAGGGACGGGTCCCGCCCCGTGACGAGCACGCCCGTCAAGACCAAGCCCGCCAAGGCCAAGCCCGCCAAGGCCAAGCCCGCCAAGGCCAAGCCCGCCAAGGCCAAGCCCGCCAAGGCCAAGCCCGCCAAGGCCAAGGGCAAGGGCAAGGGCAAGCCGGCCAAGGGCACGGGCAAGCCGGCGAAGGGCAAGCCCGCCAAGCCGATCCGTCCCGGCGCGGGACCGGATGGGTCGGGCCACGCGGTCACGGGCCGCACGGCCCCCTGAGCGCCGCAGCGCGAGGCCGGGGACGGCGGAGCCGCGCGTGTGCGACAGTGACCCCGTGCACTCCTCGATGACCCGCGCCACCATCATCTGGTTCGTCGGCGCCGCGGTCGTCGGGGCGGCCGCCGGCGGCCTCCACCTGCTCCGCTCGGACCTCGGCGGCGCGCACACCGGAACGCCGCTCACGGTCGGCGCCTACGGCCTGACCGCCCTGGCCGCGCTCATGCTCTACCACGGCGTCGTCGTCGCGGCGCGCGAGCAGGATGCCGCGGCCGGGCCGGAGCAGCCGCAGCCGGCCCGGAAGCCCGAGCCGCAGCCGGGCGGCTCCCCGCCCGACCCGACCGTCTACACCTTCCGGGGCGGCAAGCCGGTGAGCGATCGCTCCCGGCCCCCGCGGCCCTGACGGCGGGCACCACGACGGGCACCACGACGGGCACAATGACGGGGTGAACGCCGGCGTCACCCCGTGGGTGCTGCACGTCGACCTCGACCAGTTCATCGCAGCGGTCGAGGTGCTGCGCCGTCCCGAGCTGGCCGGCCTCCCCGTCATCGTCGGTGGCCGCGGCGACCCCACCGAGCGCGCCGTGGTGTCCACCGCGAGCTATGAGGCGCGGGCCCTCGGGGTCGGCTCCGGGATGCCGCTGCGCCTGGCCGCGCGCAAGGCGCCGGACGCCGTCATCCTGCCCGTCGACGCCCCCGCCTACACGGCGGCGTCGGAGCAGGTGATGGAGGCGCTGCGCGGCCTCGGCGTCGTCGTCGAGGTGCTCGGCTGGGACGAGGCCTTCCTCGGGGTGGCGACCGACGACCCGGAGGCCGTGGCCCAGCACGCGCGGGAGGTCGTGCTCGACGCGACCGGACTGCACGCATCCGTCGGCATCGGCGACAACAAGGTGCGCGCGAAGATCGCGACGGGGTTCGGCAAGCCGCGCGGGGTGTTCCGGCTGACCCGGCATAACTGGTTCGAGGTCATGGGGGAGCGCCCGACGATCGACCTCTGGGGAGTCGGCTCCAAGGTCTCGAAGCGACTGGCCGGGCACGGCATCGCCACGGTGCGCGAGCTCGCCGACGCCGAGGAGGCCGTGCTCGTCGGCGAGTTCGGGCCGCGGATGGGCGTCTGGTACTCCCAGCTCGGCCGGGGTCTCGGCTCGGCCGTCGTCGACGACACCCCGTGGGTCGCGCGGGGCCACAGCCGCGAGACGACCTACCAGCACAACCTCACGACGGCCGAGCAGGTGCGCGAGGCCGTCGCCGAGCTCGCGTCACAGGCCTTCGACGACACGCGGCGGGAGGGCCGGCCGGTGGTGCGGGTGACGCTCAAGGTGCGCTACGCGCCGTTCTTTACGCAGACCCGGGCGCACAAGCTGCCCCAGCCGACGAGCGAGCGCGCCGTCGTCGTGGCGGCTGCCCTGCAGCTCGCCGACACGCTCGACCCCGAGCGCGAGGTGCGCCTGCTCGGCGTGCGTGCCGAGATGCAGATGCCCCCGGAGGGCGACCCCGCCGAGCGCACGCCTATCCGCGGACGCCTGTGACGCCGTCGTGCAGGAACCCCACGATGGGGGCCAGCTCGGGCACCTCGCCGGCCGAGTCGAGCGAGGCCTCGAGCACGGCGTCGTGCGTGGGGCGCGCCTCGCGGTAGAGCGCCCAGCCGGCGTCGGTGAGCTCGGTGTAGACGCCCCGGCGGTCGTCGGCGCACAGCACCCGGGTCAGCAGGCCCCGGTCCTCGAGCCGGTTGACGAGCCGGGTGGTGGCCGAGGACGAGAGCGCAGCCGCACGGGCGAGCTGCGACATGCGCATGTGCCACCCGTCCTGCCGGGAGAGCGCGTCGAGCACGGTGAACTCCACGACGGAGAGCGCGTGCCGGCGCACGAGCTCGCGCTCGAGCGCACCCTCGATGTGCGCGTGCAGGGCGGCGAGGGTGCGCCATCCCGAGGCGCGCACCTCGACGGCGGTGTCGGCGATTCCCATGTGGACCATCATAGCGCGCGTTTGCAATATGCCGCGCGTGCAACTAACGTCGTCGGCGTCACGTAGTTGCACACGCGGCATACCGGCGCGAGCAGGGAGGCTCGGACCGGCGTCACCGTCCCGTTCGGAAGGACTCGGAACCACTCATGCCTCTCGGTCTACTCGCCCTCGCCCTCGGCGGCTTCGGCATCGGCCTGACGGAGTTTGTCATCGCCGGCCTGCTCAGCACCGTCGCCGGTGACCTCGGGGTCAGCATCCCCACCGCCGGCTACCTCATCAGCGGCTACGCGCTGGCCGTCGTCGTCGGCGCCCTCGGGCTCACGCCGGTGCTCGGCTCCTGGCGGCCCAAGCGCGCGCTGCTCGTGCTCATGGTCCTCTTCGTCGCCGGCAACGCGCTCTCCGCCGTGGCCACCGGCTACGGCGTGCTCCTGCTGGGACGTGTCGTCGCCGCGCTCGCCCACGGCGCCTTCTTCGGCATCGGCTCGGTGCTCGCCGCCTCGCTCGTGCCGGCCGACCGCCGTGCCGGCGCGATCTCCGTCATGTTCGGCGGGCTCACCCTCGCCAACGTGCTCGGGGTGCCGCTCGGCACCTTCGTCGGCCAGCAGTGGGGCTGGCGCGCCACCTTCGCCGTCATCGCCGTGGTCGGCGTCGCGGCGGCGGCCGGCATCGCCGCCCTCGTGCCGGACGCCGCGGCCGAGCGCCGCGACGCCGGTCTGCGCACCGAGCTCGCGGCCTTCCGCAGCGGCCAGGTGTGGTTCTCGCTCGCCATGACCGTGCTCGTCTTCGGCGGCATGTTCGGTGCCTTCATGTACGTCGAGCCGCTCCTGACCCGGGTCTCGGGCTTCGGCGAGTCGGCGGTGCCGTGGCTGCTCGTCCTCTTCGGCGTGGGCCTCTTCGCCGGCAACCTGCTCGGCGGGCGCTGGGCCGACCGGGCGCTGACCCGGACCCTCGTGTGGCTCACCCTGGCGCTCGCCGTGTCGCTCGTCGCCTTCGCGCTGCTCTCGGGCACGCGCCTCGGCTCCGCCGCCATGCTCCTCGCGATGGGCTTCTTCGGCTTCGCGACGGTGCCCGGCCTGCAGATGCGGGTGCTCGAGCACGCGGCGGGCGCCTCGACGATGGCCTCGTCGGCCAACATCGCGGCCTTCAACGTCGGCAACTTCCTCGGCGTCTGGGTCTCCGGGCTGGCCATCGCGGCCGGTCTCGGCTGGACCTCCCCGCTCTGGGTGGGGGCGGCCTTCGCCGCGCTCGGCCTGCTCGTGCTCGGTCTCGCCGCCCGGGCGCAGCGCACCCCGCCGGTGCGTGAGCAGGTGCGTGAGGACGTGCCCGAGCCGGCGCGCGTCGGCTGAGGAACGCCACGATCCCGGCAGCCTGGGCGGCTGCCGGGATCGGGTGCGTGGTGCGGGTGGCTGCGGGCCGGAGGGTCAGGCGCGACCGTGGGCCGCGCGGCTGCGGCGGCTCAGGGCGTCCACGGTGACCGCGAGCAGGAGCACCGCGCCGGTGATCATGTAGCGCTCGGGCGAGCCGAGGTTGATCAGGGCGAGGCCGTTGCTGATCGACTGGATGACGAGGATGCCGAGCAGGGCGGCATACGCCGACCCGCGCCCGCCGAAGAGGCTCGTGCCGCCGATGACGGCCGCGGCGATGGCGTTGAGGTTCGTGTCGGCGCCGCCGCTGCTCTGGTTGGCGGCGGCCAGGCGGGCCGCCGCGAAGATGCCGCCGACCGCCGCGAAGCTCGAGCAGAGCGCGAACACGGTGAGGTAGACCCGGCGCACGTTGATGCCGGCCCGCCGGGCGGCCTCGACGTTGCCGCCGACGGCCATGACCGAGCGGCCCCAGCGCGTGCGGCGGATGGCGAAGTCCATGACGACGACGAGCGCGAGGAACACGAGGAACATCACCGAGACGCCGCGGTCGCGGTTCAGCACGATGATCGGCACGACGAGGAAGAGGGCGAGGAAGCCCGAGCGGACGGCGATCATGCTGACCGGCGTCGTCGACAGGCCGGCCGCGTCGCGGCGGGCGTTCGCCCGCAGCCGGGTGAGGGCGAAGACGGCGACGGCGGCGATCGCCAGCACGTAGGCGAGCGTCGCGGGCAGGAAGGTCTGCTGCGCGAACTTCACGAGGCCCGACTCGAAGGGCAGGTTGATCGAGCCCTCGGCGCCGAGGACCTTCAGCTGCAGGCCGAGGAAGCCGAGCAGGCCGGCCAGGGTGATGACGAAGCTCGGCACGCCGAACCGCGTGTAGATCGCGCCGTAGGCGAGACCGATGACGAAGGCGACGACGATCGCGACGAGCAGGGCGAGCAGGACCGGCCAGCCGCGGTTGACGGTGCCGACGGCGACGATGGCTGCGGCGAGTCCGCTCACCGAGCCGACCGAGAGGTCGATCTCGCCGAGGAGCAGCACGAGCACGATGCCGATCGCGATGGTGCCGATGGCCGCGCTCTGGAGCGTGAGGTTGACGAGGTTGCGCGGCGAGAGGAAGGCGTCGTTGAGGCCCTGGAAGACGACCCAGATGATGACGAGGCCGATGACGACGGGCAGGGCACCGAGGTCACCGCTGCGCAGCCGGGAGAAGAAGGCGCGCACGGTGCCGCCGATGCCACCGGCCTGCGCGATGAGCCGCTCGTCCTGCAGGTCGGCCGGCAGGGCGGCGGTGGCGGCGGTGGGGTCCGCGGGCTCGGCGGCGTCGCGGGTGGGGTCCGGAGTCGTGGTGCTCACTGCTGCTCCTCGCTCGGCGTCCGGCGCGAGGCGCGCTCGGACACGGCGTTCGTCGTGGCGCCGGTGATGGCGGCGATGATCTCCTGGGCGTTGGTCTGGCTCACGTCGAAGGTGCCGTTGTTGCGGCCCAGGCGCAGCACGCAGACCCGGTCGGCGACGGCCATGACGTCGCTCATGTTGTGGCTGATGAGGATGACGCCGTGGCCGTTCTCGCGCAGCCGCTCGACGAGGTTGAGCACCTCGGCGGTCTGGGCGACGCCGAGGGCGGCCGTCGGCTCGTCGAGCATGACGACCTTCGGGTCACCGAGGAGCGAGCGGGCGATGGCGACGGTCTGGCGCTGGCCGCCCGAGAGGCTGGCGACGGGGATGCGCACCGACGGGATGCGGGCGGAGAGCTGGCGCAGCAGCCGCCACGACTCCTTCTCCATCGTCACCTCGTCGAGGGCCCGGCCGGAGTAGAGCTCGCGGCCGAGGAAGAGGTTGCCGACGACGTCGAGGTTGTCGCAGAGCGCGAGGTCCTGGAACACCGTGGCGATGCCGAGCTTCTGGGCCTCGGCCGGCGAGCTCACCGAGGCGGAGGAGCCGTCGAACTCCATGGTGCCGGAGTCGGGCGTGTAGACGCCCGCGATGGTCTTGACGAGCGTCGACTTGCCGGCGCCGTTGTCGCCGACGAGGGCGACGACCTCGCCGGGGCGGACGTCGAAGTCGATGTTGGTGAGGGCCTGCACGGCGCCGAATCGCTTGGAGATGCCCCGCAGTGAGAGCACGGCCGTCTGCGTCGGTGCGGGTGGCGGTGAGGTGGTCGCGGTCATGTCCGTCCTTCGGATCTGTCGTGCGGGAGCGCGGTGCACGTCGGGTCCCGGTGCGGCGCCGGGTGGGTGGGCACGAGGATCCGTGCCCACCCACCCGGTCTACACCTTGCGTGCCGCGCGGGCAGGCGTATGCCTACGGGTGGTGCGTCAGGCGCAGGTCAGCTGATGCCGGCGGCGGTGCAGGCGGCCGCGAAGGTGCTCGAGCAGATGTCGGACGTCTTGTAGATGCCGTCCTTGACGATGGTGTCCTTGATGTTGTCCTTGGTGACGGCGATCGGGTCGAGGATCGTGCTGGCGATGCCCTTGAAGTCCGTGGTCTTCTCCGGAGTCTGCTTGTTGGCGAGGGCGATCGCGGCCTTGGCGGCGGCCTCGGCCTCCGGCTTGATCGGCTTGTAGATCGTCATCGCCTGGTCGCCGGCGAGGATGCGCTGGATCGCGGCGAGCTCGGAGTCCTGGCCCGTGACCGGCGGGAGCGGGTTGACGCCGCCACCCTTGAGGGCGGCGATGGCGCCGCCCGCGGTGCCGTCGTTGGCCGCGTAGACGCCGACGAGGTTGCCCTTGACGGCCGAGATCTGGCCCTCCATCCACTGCTGGGCCTTGTCCGGGCTCCAGTCGGGGGTGTCGTACTCGGCGGCGATCTTGAAGCCGCTGCCGTCGAGCACGCTGTGCGCGCCGGACTTGAAGTCGGCGGCGTTGGGGTCGGTGGGCGAGCCGTTGATCATGACGAGGTCGCCGGAGGTCTTGCCGCTCTTCTTGACGAGGTCGACGAGCGTCTGGGCCTGGATCTTGCCGACCGTCGCGTTGTCGAACGACACGTAGTAGTCGGCGCCGTCGATGAAGCGGTCGTACGCGACCACGGGGACGCCGCTGCTCTTGGCGCTCGCGACGACCGAGGCGGCGGCCTTGCCGTCGACCGGGTCGAGGACGAGGACGTTCGCACCCTGCGTCAGGGCGGCCTCGGCCTGCTGCTGCTGCTTGCCGGCGTCCTGGTCGGCGTTGCTGTAGATGACCGAGCAGTCGGCGCACGACGCCTTGACGGCGGCCTCGAAGAGGGGGCGGTCGAACGTCTCGTAGCGCGTGGTCTTCGACTCCGGGAGCAGCAGGGCGATCTTCTTGCCGCCGCCGGCCGCCGCGCCACCGCTGCTGCCGGAGCCGGACGGGGTGTTGTCGCTGCTGCTGCCGCACGCGGCGATCGAGGTGAGGCCCAGGCCGGCCGCAAGGGCGATGCCGGCGAGGCGGGTGGAGCGTGCACGCATGGTTTGGAACTCCCTTGTTCAAGCGCCGGCATCCACGTTGGTGCGGCCCGTACTCCGGAGTAAAAGGCCTGCGACCCCTTGGCGTCAAGGCTTGAATTCAAGCCGTGGACGTAATCGTTACCAAGTGGCCCTCGGTCGCGGCATGGAGCGTCTCGGCCGCGACGACGGCGCCCACGACGTCGGCGTCGGTCTGCAGCTCGGACTCCCGCACGACGAGAGAGGCCACGGCGCTCGGGATGGCGCTGCGCTCGAGCGCGCGCTGCATGGGGTCCGCGAGCACGTGCCCGACGAGCGAGAGCTGGCCGCCGAGCACGACGACCTCGGGGTTGAGCAGGTTGACGAGGCCCGCGAGCGCCACCCCGAGGTGGCGCCCGGCGTCCTCGATGACGCGCCGGCAGCCGGCGTCGCCGTCGATGGCCTTGGTGATGATGTCGCGCAGCGTCAGTCGCCCGTGCGAGCCGGCGAGGGCGTCGCTCAGGGCGTGCGCGCCGATGAACGTCTCGAGGCAGCCGCGGTTGCCGCACCGGCAGATGGGCCCGTGCTCGTCGATCGTCAGGTGCCCGATCTCCCCGGCGGTGCCCGCGATGCCGCGGAAGACCTCGCCACCGAGCACGATCCCGGCCCCCACCCCGTAGGACAGCTTGATGTAGGCGCCGTTCTGAACCCCTTGCAGCGCACCGCATCTCAGCTCGCCGAGTGCCCCCAGGTTCGAGGTGTTGTCGACGGAGACGGGGGCTCCGACCCGGCCGCGCATCTCGTCGGCCACGTCGACGCCGCGCCAGCCGGGCAGGATGCTCTCGGACCCGACCTGCCCGGTCACGCTGTCGACGGGAGCCGGGATGCCGACGCCCACTGCCTTGACGTCGGGCATCGTCTTGCCGGCCTTCTCGACGAGGTCGTGCAGCAGGCGCGCGGCGCGTTCCATGCCCTCGTCGGCGTTGTGGTTCGCCGGCAGCGGCATGCGCTGGCGGCCGACGATGTCGCGCGGCCCGGTCGCCACGGCGACGCGCACGTCGCGGTCACCGAAGGCGATGCCCGCGAGCAGCGTGTTCCCGGTGGCGAGCGAGACGAGGACGGCCCGCCGCCCGTTGCGGATGCTCGGCGCCAGCTCGAGGGCGCCGGCCCCGTCGAGCTCCTTGACCATGTTGGAGACCGTGGCGGGGCTCAGGCCGGTCGCCCCTGCGAGCTCGACCTGGGTCATCGCCCCCTGCTCGCGGAGGGCGTCGAGCACCCGCAGGCGGTTGGCTTCACGCAGAGATGCCTGCGAGCCGGGTGCCGCCTGCGATGGATTCACGGGGTAAAGATAAGCGGTTGTGTCCGCTCTTGGGTAGCCGTCCCGGCTCAGAGCGCGGCGGCGACCGCGCGGCCCGCCGTCCGACCGCTGAAGAGGCAGCCCCCGAGGAAGGTGCCCTCGAGCGAGTTGTAGCCGTGCATACCCCCGCCGCCGAACCCGCTCACCTCGCCGGCGGCGTAGAGCCCCGGCACGGGCTGGCCGCCCGCGCCGAGCACGCGTCCGGACAGGTCGGTCTCGAGGCCGCCGAGCGTCTTGCGCGTCAGGATGTTGAGCCGGACGGCGATGAGCGGACCCGCGGCAGGGTCGAGCAGCCGGTGTGGTGTGGCCACGCGAATCAGCTTGTCGCCCAGGTAGTTCCGCGCTCCGCGGATGGCCGTGACCTGGGCGTCCTTGGTGAAGTCGTTGGCGATCTCGTTGTCCCGCGCCACGATGGTGCGTCGGAGCGCCGCAGCGTCGACGAGGCCGTCGCCGGTCAGCGCGTTCATCCCGCGGGCGAGCGCGTCGACGGTGCCCGCGACGACGAAGTCCTCGCCGTGCTGCTTGAAGGCCTCGACGGGGGCGGGGGCGCCGCTCCGCGCCCGTCCGAGCACCTGCCGCACGTCCCGCCCGGTGAGATCGGGGTTCTGCTCCGAACCCGAGAGGGCGAACTCCTTCTCGATGATCCGCTGGGTCAGCACGAACCACGAGTAGTCGTAGCCGCTCCGCTGGATGTGGCCGAGAGTGCCGAGCGTGTCGAAGCCCGGGAAGAACGGCGCCGGGAAGCGGCGTCCGCGGGCGTCGAGCCACAGCGACGAGGGGCCGGGCAGGATGCGGATGCCGTGGTTGTGCCACACGGGGTCCCAGTTGCGCAGGCCCTCGGTGTAGTGCCACATCCGGTCCGGGTTGATGACCCGACCGCCTGCCCGTTCGGTGATGGCGAGCATCCGGCCGTCGACGTGCGCCGGCACGCCGGCGACCATCCGGGCCGGCGGCGTGCCGAGCCGGGCGGGCCAGGCGCGCCGGACGAGCTCGTGGTCGCCGCCGATGCCGCCGCTCGTGACGACGACCGCCTGCGCCGCGATCTCGAAGTCGGCCACCTCCTCGCGGCTGCTCGGACGGCCGCGCTCCGCGCCGTCCTCGACGAGACGATGTCCGCGCACGCCGGTGACCGCGCCGTCCATGACCACGAGGTCGTCGACGCGGTGCCGGAAGGCGAGGGTGACGCGCCCGTCGGCCACCGCGGCGCGCACCCGGCGCTCGAAGGGCTCGACGAGCCCGGGTCCGGTGCCCCACGTGATGTGGAAGCGCGGCACCGAGTTGCCGTGGCCGTCGGCCCGGCCGTCGCCGCGCTCGGCCCACCCCACGACCGGGAAGAGCCGGTGCCCCTGCTCGCGGAGCCATGCCCGCTTCTCGCCCGCGGCGAAGTGGAGGTAGGCCTCGGCCCACCGGCGCGGCCAGTAGTCCTCCTCGCGGTCGAACTGCGCGGAGCCCATCCAGTCCTGGGTCGCGAGCTCCAGGCTGTCGCGGACGCCCATGCGGCGCTGCTCGGGGCTGTCGACGAGGAAGAGACCGCCGAAGCTCCAGAACGCCTGGCCGCCCAGGGACTGCTCGCCCTCCTGGTCGACGAGCACGACCCGCTTGCCGCGGTCGGCGAGCTCTGCGGTGGCGACGAGCCCGGCGAGGCCGGCGCCCACGACGACGACGTCGGCATCCATCGGTCTCCTTCCGGGGGGTGCCCGAGCGGCGCCCGGGGCCCAGCCTCGCCGACGGGCTCCGACCGGTCAACCATCGGGCTTGACTTCCTCAGTAGGGAATGAGAATCATTCTCGCATGAGTCGCCCAACCTCCGCCCTCGTCCTCGCACCGTTCCTCGGTGCCCTCCTCGCCGGCTGCGCCGCACCCGGTCCTGCGCCCGGCGGTGCCGCCGACTCCCGGTCGTCGACATCGGCCCCGGTGCCGTCCGCCGCCCCGACGGCGGAGGCCCAGGGCCCGTCACCCCGCCTCGCCGTCAGCCACCGCGACGGGGTCATGGTCGTCGACGCCGCGACCCTCGAGGTCGTCGGCGGTGCGGCGACCACGGGCTTCGTCCGGCTCAACCCCGCCGGTGACGGGCGCCACGTGCTCGTGACGCAGGACGACGGCTGGCGCGTGCTCGACCTCGGCGCGTGGACCGAGCCGCACGGCGACCACGGGCACTCCTTCACGACGACGCCGCGCCTCACCGGCACGACGATCCGGGGACCGCACCCGGGGCACGTCGTCGTGCACGGCACGCGCACGACGCTCTTCGCCGACGGGACGGGGGAGATGCAGGTGCTCGACCCCGACTCGCTCGGGGCCGTGGACGGGTCGGTCGACGTCGTGCGACACCGGGCGCCCGCGGCCCACCACGGCGTCGCCGTGACGCTGCCGGACGGCACGCTCGTGCACAGCCTCGGCACCGAGGAGGCCCGGACCGGGGCGGTCGCGCTCGACGTCGCCGGCGCCGAGGTCGCCCGCACCGACGACTGCCCCGGGCTGCACGGCGAGGCGGTCGCAGCGGGCGACGTCGTCACCCTCGGCTGCGAGAACGGCATCCTCGTCTACCGCGACGGGCGCTTCACCAAGGTGGCCAGTCCGACGGCATACGGCCGCATCGGCAACCAGGCGGGGTCGGAGCGTTCCGGCGTCGTCCTCGGCGACTACAAGGTCGACGAGGACGCCGAGCTCGAACGACCCACGCGCATCTCGCTCGTCGACACCAGGACGGGTCGGCTGCGGCTCGTGGAGACCGGGGCGAGCTACTCGTTCCGCAGCCTCGAGCGCGGGCCCGCGGGTGAGGCGCTCGTCCTCGGCACCGACGGGCGACTGCGCGTCGTCGACCCCGACACGGGTGTCGTGACGCGTTCGGTGCCGGTCGTGGGGCCATGGCGTGAACCGGTGCAGTGGCAGGACCCGCGGCCGGCCGTCCGCGTCGTCGGTGACCGGGCCTACGTCACCGAGCCGTCGCGCTCGCGCCTCGTCGCCGTCGACCTCACCACCGGCCGGTTGGCCGGCGAGGCGACCCTCCCGCACGTGCCCAACGAGATCGCGGGTGTCGCCGGCTGAGCGCGGGGCCGGGCCGGCGACCGGTGACGTCGCCGTGACCACCGGGTATGGCACCGGGGCCCCCGCCGACGGGGGATCCATCGACGAAAGGACATCCGATGACAGACGTCACCGCCGACTCCGGCCTCCTCCACGACGTCAAGATCCACGTCGAGGACTCCGGCGGGGACGGGCGCCCCGTCGTGCTCGTCCACGGCTGGCCGCTCTCCGGAGCGTCGTGGAAGGAGCAGGTGCCCGCGTTGTCGGACGCCGGCTACCGCGTCGTCACCTACGACCGGCGTGGTTTCGGCGAGAGCGACAAGCCCCGTGGCGGCTACGACTACGACACCCTCACCGACGACCTCGGCAGCCTGCTCGAGGCGCTCGACCTGCGCGACGTGACGCTGGTCGGCTTCTCCATGGGTGGCGGGGAGGTGGCCCGCTACGTGACCCGTCACGGCGAGGGCCGACTGCGCAGCGTCGTCTTCGCGGCGGCCGTCCCGCCCTACCTGCTGCGCACCGAGGACAACCCGGAGGGTCCGCTCACGGAGGCCGCCGCGCAGGAGATGGAGGAGGGCGCCAAGGGCGACCGTGACGCCTTCTTCGACCAGTTCACGACGGACTTCTTCTCGGCCGGCGGCACCCTCAAGGTCGACGAGGCGACCCGGCAGGAGGCGATCGAGCTCTGTCGCCAGTCCGACCAGCGCGCGCTGCTCGGCTGCATGGAGGCCTTCGGTACGACCGACTTCCGCGACGACCTCGCCGCGATCACCGTCCCGGCCCTCGTCGTCCACGGTGACGCCGACGCGATCGTGCCCTTCGAGGGATCGGGCCGCCGCACGCACGACGCCCTCCGCGGCAGCGAGCTCGTGGTCATCGCGGACGGTCCGCACGGGATCAACGCCAGCCACCCCGCGGAGTTCAACGCCGCACTGCTCGACTTCCTGAAGAAGTAGACCCGCGCGCCACGGGGCGCCACGGACGACACGTCCGGGGCGCCCCGCAGCGTGTCTGCCTGCGGCAGAGCGGGATTCCTCCCGGCGTGGTGACGACGCAGGCTGGACGCATGACCGACACCTTCTCCTCCGCCGCGCTGGACGATCAGCTGTCGATGGAGCTGCTGCACCAGCGCATCATCGTCCTCGGCTCCGAGGTCGACGACCCGGTCGCGAACCGGGTCACCGCGCAGCTGCTGCTCCTCTCGGCCCGTGACCCGCGCGCCGACATCAGCCTCTACGTCAACAGCCCCGGCGGCTCCGTCACCGCGGGCCTCGCCATCTACGACACGATGCGCGTCATCCCGAACGACGTCTCCACCCTCGCGCTCGGCTTCGCGGCGTCGATGGGCCAGTTCCTGCTCGGCGCCGGCACGCCCGGCAAGCGGTTCGCACTGCCGAACGCGCGGATCATGATGCACCAGCCGTCCGCCGGCATCCAGGGCACGGCCGCCGACGTCGAGGTGCAGGCCGCCAACCTCAAGGCGGTCAAGCGACGGGTCAACGAGCTGCAGGCCGAGCACACCGGGCAGACGGTGGAGCAGATCACCCGGGACAGCGAGCGCGACCGGTGGTTCAGCGCGGAGGAGGCGGCGGCATACGGGATCGTCGACCACGTCGTCAGCTCGCTGACGGACGTGCGCCCGGGCGGGGTCGAGCGGAAGGTGGGACTGCGGTGAGCAGCTACACGATCCCCTACGTCGTCGAGCGGACCCCGGCGGGGGAGCGCAGCTTCGACATCTACAGCCGGCTCCTGCAGGAGCGGATCATCTTCGTGGGCACGGAGATCGACGACGGCGTGGCCAACGTCGTCATGGCGCAGCTGCTGCACCTCGCCGACGTCGCGCCGGAGCGCGAGGTGTCGCTCTACGTCAACAGCCCCGGCGGCTCCTTCACAGCGCTGATGGCCGTCTACGACACGATGCAGTTCGTGCCGACCCCGGTCGCCACCTACTGCCTCGGCCAGGCGGCGTCGGCGGCCGCGGTGCTACTGGCGGCGGGGGAGTCCGGACGACGCTTCGCGCTGCGGCACGCGCGCGTGCTGCTCCACCAGCCCTCCGCGGGTGGGCAGGGCACGGTCAGCGACCTCGCGCTGCAGGCCGACGAGCTGCTGCGGGTGCGGTCGCAGGTCGAGGAGGTGCTGAGCCGCCACACCGGTCGCAGCGTCGAGCAGCTGCGCCTCGACACCGACCGCGACAAGGTGCTGACCGCGCAGGAGGCGGTCGCCTTCGGCATCGTCGACCACGTCGTCGAGCGGGCCGCGCAGGCGGTGGCCGGGGCGGGGTGACGGGGTCGCCGCCGGCCGTCAGGAGGCGGAGGCCGCGGGGGGTGTCGAGCCCGAGCCCAGCAGCCCGTGCGCCTCGGCGACGGCACGCCACTCGCCCCGGCGACGGTGGATCTCGAGGGCGGCACGCCAGTGCTGCTCGGCCTCCTCGCGCCGCCCGAGCCGCAGCAGCGCCACGCCGAGCCGCTTGCGCAGGCTCGCCTCCCACTGGCCGGAGTCGGCGTCGTCGACGAGGGCGAGCCCCTCGGTGAGGATGCGCAGGCCGACGTCGGGCTCGCCGGCGATGACGTGCCAGTAGCCGAGCTCCTCGAGGGCCTCGGTCAGCCCGGCCCGGTCGCCGATCTCGTGGAACAGCGCGACGCTCCGCTCCAGGTGGGTGCGGGCCTCGGGCAGCCGGTCGGCCTCGCGCAGCATGACGCCGAGGTTGACCGCGGCCATCGCGACGCCGCGCGTGACGCCGACCCGCGTGTAGAGCTCGAGGGCGCGCCGCTCGTGCTCGACGGCCGGCCCGAGGTCGCCGCGACGGGCGTGGAGCAGGCCGAGGTCGCGGTGGGCGGCGGCGAGGGCGCGGGTGTCGCCGAGCCGCTCGCTCAGGCCGCGGGCGCGCTCGCGCAGCTCCAGCGCCTCGTCGGCCCGGTCGAGCCGGCCGAGGAGGATCGCCTCGGTGCCGAGCGCCGCGGCCTCGGAGCGCTCGGCGCCGCACGCGCCGAACACCTCGACGGCCCGGCGCGCCTGCCGCAGGGCGGCCTCGTGCTCGCCGCGCCCGCTGAGCGCCAGGGCGAGGTCCTCGTCGAGATGGCCGCGGAGGGCCGCCGGCTGCGGCGCCGCGTCCATGGCCGCGTCCGCCAGCGACAGCATCTGGGGCCACCCGGCGATGTCGACGCGCGTCACGAAGTACGTGATGAGCCCGAGCGCCAGCCACGGGAGGCGCGCCCGGGCGGGCGAGTCCGTCCGTGCCACGGTGACGGCGAGGCCGGTGAACTGGTCGGCGTCGGCGACGAGCAGGTCGAGGCACGCGCCCGGGTCGGTCAGGCCGCCCGAGGCCGCGACGAGTGCGGTGAGGTCGACGCCCTCGGGCGCCGCCCGGCAGTGGTGCCGGGTGCGCCACGCGACCGCGACGTAGAAGGCGAGGAGGCGGTCCACGGCGGCGTCGCGCTCGGCCGGTGCGAGCAGCGACTCCGACCGCTCGCGGGCCACCGCCTGGACGAGGTCGTGCACGCGGTAGCGCCCGGGACCGGTCGCCTCGACGAGGCTGACGTCGGCCAGCCGTTCGAGCGCCGTCGCGGCGACCTGCTCCGGCAGATCGACGAGCGCCGCGACCGCCGGCACCGACAGGCCCGTGGACGGCAGGAGGCCGCACCACAGGTGGACGCGGGCCGCGACGACGTCGACGGGGTCGTCGCCGGCCTCGAGGTTCTCGACGCTCAGCGCGATGTTCGAGCGCACCGCGAGGTCTCCCGCGCACAGCTCGTAGAGGCACGTGCGTGCCTCCGTCAGGCGGGAGGAGAGGAAGCCGAGCGGCCACGCGGGGCGGGCGGCGAGCCGGGACCCGACGATGCGCAGCGCGAGCGGCAGGCCGCCGCACGCCCTCGTCAGCTCCTCCGCCGCCACGGGGTCGTCGGTGAGGCGGGTCTCGCCCACGAGCCGGCCGAGCAGCTGCCGCGACTCGTGCGGCGGCAGGACGTCGAGCGGCACCTGTTGCACGTCGGCCCGCCCGGCCAGGGCCCGGCGGCTCGTGACGAGGACGGCGCACCCCGGAGCGGCGGGGAGCAGGGGCTCGACCTGCGCGGTGTCGGCTGCGTTGTCGAGCACGACGAGCAGCCGGGAGTCGGCCGTGAGGGAGCGGAAGGTCGCGGCGGCGTGGTCGACGTCGTCGGGCACCTCGGTGGCGTCGCCGCCCAGCGCCCCGATGAGGAAGACGAGGGCGCGCAACGGGGTGAGCGGCGACCGCGCGTCGTGGCCGCGTAGGTCGAGGTAGAGCTGCCCGTCGGGGTAGTCGTCCTCGACGCTCCACGCCGCGTGCACGGCGAGCGTCGTCTTGCCGAGCCCGCCCATGCCGACGAGGGCGACGACGGGTGCCTCCCGTCGGGCGGGGCCGGCGAGCAGCGCCGTCACGGCCCGCAGCTCGTCCGCGCGGCCCGTGAACGCGTGGGTGCGGGCCGGCAGCTGCCGCGGCACCCGGCCGCGCTGCGCGACCCGGCCCGGCAGGGCCCGGGCCGCGGCCTCGACGAGGGTGCGACGCTCGTCGGCCGCCAGGCCGAGACCGGCGCTCAGCAGGTCGATGGTGTCGGCCCGTGGGTGACGGCGCTGCCCGCGCTCGAGGGCGCTGATGCCCTCGACGCTGAGCCCCGAGCACTCGGCGAGCGCCTCCTGCGTCAGGCCGGCGCGCTTGCGCAGCCGTCGCAGCACCGTCCCGAAATCCACGTCCATACCGTCCCCTGATGCGGTCTGGTGGCCACTCGGGGTGGCCAACGCGAGCGAAGGCGGGACCGGGTGGGATCCCGCCTTCGCATCGTGGGGGAGGTGTGGCCCGCCCGCAACTCGGACGAGCGATGTGCGGCCTCGTTGTGCGGGTTGTCCGTGGGGCCGCGAGGGCGCCGCGGCCACGGTGGGGTCACGGGCCGCCGCAGGGAGCGGCCTCGAACCGGAAGGCACGACCCGAATGAACCTGAAGAAGAAGGCGTTTCCCCTCCTCGTGGGAGTCGTGGCACTCCCGGCCCTGCTGCTCGGGCCGGCCGGGTCGGCGTCCGCCGCGACCAACCGCTCGGACGCCTGCGGCACGCACGCGTGCGGCAGCGCCACCCTGTCGTTCCAGAGCGCGTACAAGACGAGCGTCAACATGAGCGTCAAGGACCCGTACTGCAACGGCTACAACGGCTACGTCCACCTCAAGGTCTGGCACACCGACGGCACGTACACGTACACGACGAAGCGCTACGACACGACCGGCGGGAACGCCTGCGACGGGCTCTACACCTCCTACAACGGGCTCTCCTGGACCGACTCCAAGCGGATCAGCCGCATCGAGGCCCGGGTCGGCGACGACTCCGGCTGGTCGCTCGTCGGCAACTCCGTCGACAACCCGTACACCTGAGCCACGCCCACCTCCTCGCGCCGAGCGCATGGGGAGTGCTCCCCATGCGCTCGGCGCGCGCCCCGCTCCCGACCGGGAGAGGCTCGAAGAGCAGCACGACCCGAACGACCGCACGAAAGGGACTCGCATGCGCAGGAACAGGTTCACCCACGTCATCGCCGCCGTCGCCCTCGCCCTCGGAGGGCTCGGCGTCGCCACCGCCACCGTGACGGCCACGGCACCCACGGCCCATGCGGACGAGTGCTACTCGTGGCCGCGCACCCTGAGCTCCGGGGCGTCCGGGGCCGACGTCACGCAGCTGCAGATCCGCGTGGCCGGCTGGGTGCCGCGCGGCCAGGTCATGGGCGTCGACGGCTCGTTCGGGGCGCAGACGAAGACGGCCGTCGCGAACTTCCAGCGCGCCTACGGCCTCTCGGCGGACGGCGTCGCCGGCCCGGCGACCTTCTCGAAGATCTACGCGCTGCAGGACCCCGACTGCACGCCCGTGCACTTCAGCTACGCCGAGGCGAGCGAGAACTGCGGCAAGGGCTTCACCGGCACCGCGGCCCAGAAGGAGAACATGAAGCGGGCGCTGTGGCGCGCCGAGGCGCTGCGCCACCAGCTCGGCGACCACCCGCTCCGGGTGACCTCCGGCTTCCGCGACTCCGCGTGCAACGCCTCGGTCGGCGGCGCGAGCAACAGCGTGCACCTCGACGGTGGCGCCCTCGACCTGGTGCCCGGCGACGGATCCACCTCGATCTGCAGCATCGCCAAGCAGGCCCGCTACGCCGGCTTCGGCGGCATCTTCGGCCCGGGCTACCCCAACCACAGCGACCACGCGCACGTCGACATCCGGTCGAGCATCGCGTGGGACGCCGACGCCTGCTCCGGCTGGTGACCGTGGATCCCGCCCTCTCCCGTCGTTCCCTCCTCGCCGGCGCCCTCGGCGTCGGCGCGGTGGGGGGCCTCGGCGTCGCCAAGGCCACCCCCTCGAACGCGGCGGTCGCCGCCGTCGCACGCCCGGCCATCGCGTCGTGCGCCGCGTGGGGCGCCCAGCCCGCGACCGGCACGGTCGGCATGACCGGGCCACCGCAGAGGATCCTCGTCCACCACACGGCGTCGGCGAACACGATCGACCACTCGCAGGCGGCGGCATACTCCCTCGCGCGCAACATCCAGTCCTGGCACTTCGCGCGTGGCTGGATCGACTCGGGCCAGCAGTTCACCATCAGCCGCGGTGGCTTCACCATGGAGGGGCGGCACCGCTCGGTCGAGGGCCTGGGCTCCGGCTCGAGCACCGTGTTCCCCCTCGGGGCCCACTGCACGGGGCAGAACTCGACGTCGATCGGCATCGAGAACGAGGGCACCTACACGAGCGCCCTGCCGACCTCGGCGCAGTGGGACGCGCTCGTCGCGCTCTGCGCGTACCTGTGCCAGACCTACGGCCTCGGGCCGGCCGACATCTACGGGCACCGGGACTTCCTCGACACCGAGTGCCCGGGAGATGCCCTGTACGCCAAGCTTCCCCAGCTGCGTGCGGACGTGGCGACGCGGCTGGGCACGAGCAACCCGCCCCCGCCGCCGACCCGCACCTGGCCGACGCTGAAGCAGGGCAGCAGCGGCTTCCGGGTCACTGCCGCGCAGCACCTGCTGCGGCACTCCGGGCGCAGCGTCACGGCGGACGGCGCGTTCGGGGCCGGGACTGCTGCTGCCGTCGTCTCCTTCCAGCAGGCCAAGGGCCTCACGGCCGACGGCGTCGTCGGACGGGCGACCTGGGAGTCGCCCCTCGCCGTCACCTGCCGGCAGGGGCAGACGTCCGACGCCGTCCGCGGCGTGCAGTCCGCGCTCACCGCGCAGGGGTATGCCGTCACGGTCGACGGCGTCTTCGGCGCGGGAACCGCTTCGGCCACCAAGGCCTTCCAGACCGCCCATGCCCTCGACGCCGATGCGGTCGTGGGCCCCAACACGTGGAGCAGGCTGCTCGCGTAGATCGGAGGAACCATGAAGACCAGCACCACCCGCAGGAGCCTCGCGGGGCTCCTCGCCGCGGCCTCGATCGCCGTGCTCGGCGTCGCCGTGGCACCGAGCGCGCTCGCCGCCTCGACCGACGAGATCGCGTTCGACTACTTCGTGTCCAAGGGCCTGACCGAGCGGCAGTCGGCCGGTGTCGTCGGCAACCTCATCCAGGAGTCGGGCAGCCCGATCAACCCGTACGCGAACCAGCCCGGCGGTCCCGGCGTCGGCATCGCGCAGTGGAGCGAGGGCGGCCGGTGGGACACCGACTCCCGCGACAACATGGTCTGGTACGCCGGGCTGAGCGGCCGCAACCGCTACGACCTCGCGGCCCAGCTCGACTTCACCTGGTACGAGCTGTCGACCTTCTCCGGCTACGGACTCTCGAGCCTCAAGGCCGCGACCACGGTCGACTCGGCGACGACCGTCTTCATGCAGAAGTTCGAGCGGTGCGGCACGTGCGCGACGAC
The DNA here is from genome assembly GCF_040300125.1 of Terrabacter sp. NPDC000476. Taxonomy (NCBI): domain Bacteria; kingdom Bacillati; phylum Actinomycetota; class Actinomycetes; order Micrococcales; family Intrasporangiaceae; genus Terrabacter; species Terrabacter sp. NPDC000476. The sequence goes on along the minus strand of NZ_JBEPDF010000001.1, from coordinate 2,486,389 downwards.
GCAGCGCATCGCGTACGCGAACGACGTGCTGCGCAAGTACGGCTCGGGCGGCACGGGCGGCGGCAGCACGGAGACGAGCCTGCCGGTCCTGCGCAGCGGCAGCAGCGGTGCCGCGGTGCGCACCCTGCAGTACCTGCTGCGGGCCTCCGGCAAGAGCATCACGGCAGACGGGTCCTTCGGGCCCGCAACGGATTCCGCCGTGCGCAGCTACCAGTCGGCGCACGGGCTGTCGGTCGACGGGGTCGTCGGCAACAACACCTGGTACTCGTTGCTGCCGGTGCTGCGGCAGGGCTCGACGGGCGAGGCGGTCAAGGGTCTGCAGCGCGAGCTCGTCGACGCCGGCTACTCGCTGACCGTCGACGGCTCGTTCGGGCCGGCGACGTACTCGGCCCTGCGGTCCTACCAGTCCAAGAGCGGGCTCGTCGTCGACGGGGTCGCCGGCAACAACACGTGGGGCAGCCTGGTCGACTGACCCGTCGACTGACTCGAGCGCGTCGCTCAGGCGACGAGCAGCACCGCACCCGTCGCGTCGGCCACGGTCCCGGTCGGCGCGGCGGCGTGCTCGAGGGTCCCGACGACGCTCGAGCCCACCCGCGACGTGAGGTCGAGGACGCGGCTGCCGGCCGGCTCGTCGGTCGCCAGCGCCCGCAGCTCACGGTGCGCCGCGCCGACGAGGTCGGTGATGCTGGAGCCGAGGGCCACGCAGACGGCCTCGAGCACCTCCGACGACGGCTCCTTGAGGCCCCGCTCGACCTCGGAGAGGTAGGCGAGCGAGATGCCTGCGCGGGCGGCGACCTCGGCGAGCGTGCGGGCCTGGCGGGTGCGCAGGCCGCGGAGCAGCCGACCGTAGATCTCCCGCAGCAGCGGGGCGGGGGTGTGCGGGTGCGTGGCGATGGGGGTCATGGCCGTCTCCGATCTCGGTGCGTCGACCCAGCCTCGCACGGGCACGGCCCGGGTGGCGCCGGCACCGGACCGACGCCGCTACGCCGTGGGCGAACTCGTCACCAAAAGATGTTGATGCTGTGCACATGGTGCGCGAGGCTGTCGGTGGGGGCGGCTACGGTCGCTCCATCGTCGCCACTCACCGGGGAGCCGCACATGACCACGACCATCGGCGCGCCGTCCACGCGCCACCGCTTCACGGGGCCGGCCATCGAGGCCGAGCACCTCGTCAAACGCTTCGGCGACATGACAGCCGTCGACGACGTCAGCTTCACCGTGCCGCAGGGCTCGGTCCTCGGCCTGCTCGGGCCCAACGGCGCCGGCAAGACCACCACCGTCCGGATGATGACGACGCTGAGCCGGCCGACGAGCGGCACCGCCCGCGTGGCCGGCCACGACGTGGCGCGCGAGCCCGAGATGGTCCGCCGCAGCATGGGACTCACCGGCCAGGCCGCCACGGTCGACGAGCTGCTCACCGGCCGCGAGAACCTCCGGCTCATGGGTTCCCTCTACGGCCTGCCCAAGGCCGAGGTGCACCGCCTCTCCGACGAGCTGCTCGAGCGTTTCTCGCTGACCGACGCGGGCAACAAGGTCATCAAGGAGTACAGCGGCGGCATGCGCCGGCGCCTCGACCTCGCCGTCAGCCTCATCGCGACCCCGCCCGTGCTCTTCCTCGACGAGCCGACGACGGGCCTCGACCCCCGCAGCCGTGTCGAGCTGTGGGAGGTGCTGCGCGGGCTCGTCCGCGACGGCACGACGCTGCTCCTGACGACGCAGTACCTCGAGGAGGCCGACCAGCTGGCCGACCGCATCGTCGTCATCGACCACGGCCGCATCATCGCCGAGGGCACGGCGCTCGAGCTCAAGGACCAGTCGGGCAAGGCCGCGATCGTCCTCACGGTCTCGCACGCCGAGCAGCTCGAGTCGGCACGCGCCCTCCTCGCCGCGCACGTCGAGGGCGTCCACGTCGACGTCTCCGCGCGGCGGCTCACCGCCCCGGCCGAGGGCCTGTCGGACATGACGCGGGTCGCCGCGGTCTTCGACCGCAGCGAGATCGAGCTCGACGACCTCGGCCTCCAGCGGCCGAGCCTCGACGACGTCTTCCTCAGCCTCACGGGGCACCGCGCCGAGACCGACGCGCCCGAGACGAACGCACACAGCGCCGACGGCACCCCAGACACCAGCTCCACCGCCGAGGAGTCCCGATGACCGACCGAGCCACGACGACCGCCACCGCCACCGTCGGTGCTCCCACGGGTCCGCACGACTACGAGCCGCCGAGCCGCTCCCGCCAGATCGGGATGATGGTCTGGCGCAGCCTCAAGCACATCAAGCGCCAGCCCGAGATGCTGACCGACGTCACGATCCAGCCGATCATGTTCGTCCTGCTCTTCGCCTTCGTGTTCGGCGGGTCGATCCAGACCGACAGCGGCTCCTACCGCGAGTGGCTGCTGCCCGGGATCATGGCCCAGACGATGGCGTTCTCCGCCTTCATCGTCGCCATCGGCCTCAACATGGACCTCGACAAGGGCATCATCGACCGCTTCCGGTCGCTGCCCATCTCCCGGTCGTCGGTGCTCGTCGGACGCAGCGTCTACAGCCTCATCCACTCGAGCATCGGCATCTTCGTCATGTCGATGACGGGCCTCGCGATCGGCTGGCGCATCCGCGGCGGCTTCGGCAACGCCGTGCTGGCCCTCGCGCTGCTGCTGCTCTTCGGCTTCGCGATGATCTGGGTCGGCGTCCTCGTCGGGTGCTCGATGCGCTCGGCGGAGGCCGTCAACGGGCTGATGTTCACGACGATCTTCCCGGTCACCTTCCTCGCCAACACCTTCGCCCCGACCGAGGGGATGGTGCCGTGGCTGCGCACGGTGGCCGAGTGGAACCCGGTCAGCGCGCTCGTCCAGGCGATGCGCGAGCTGTGGGGCAACGTCCCGGCCGCGCCCGCGGACGCGGCGCTGCCGCTGCAGCACCCCGTCGTGACGACGGTGATCTGGTCGCTGCTCATCACCGGGGTGGTGGCACCGCTCGCCGTCCGCGCATTCGTCCGGCGCACCACCGACTGAGTGGCTGCCCGTCGAGGGCACCGGTTTGCCACCCGAGGGGATCGCGGCCATCGTGGTGGCGCAGGACGACGACGTCCTCGGCCACGTCGCGGTGACGGCCCCGACCCGGGTCGCGCGCCCGTCCGGCCGGTGAACCAGTGGTAAGGGTAGCCTTACCTATGGCGTAGGGTGGGGGGCGCCCGCCGGCACCGGCGGCATCCTCCACGTCGCCGAACCCCTGAAGGACTCCCTGCCATGACGTTCCGTCCCCGGCCCCTGGCCGGCACCGCCCTGCTCACCGCCGCCTCCCTCGGGCTCGCGGCCTGCGGCTCCGATTCCGGCTCCGGGTCCGGCAGCACCGCCGCCGGCGGCGGCGAGCTGACCGTCTACAACGCCCAGCACGAGAGCCTGACGCAGGAGTGGGTCGACGCCTTCACGAAGTCGACCGGCATCAAGGTCACGGTGCGCGATGGCTCCGACACCGAGCTGTCGAACCAGATCATGCAGGAGGGTGCGGCCTCGCCCGCCGACGTCTTCCTCACCGAGAACAGCCCCGCCATGACGCAGGTCGAGAACGCCGGCCTCTTCGCCGACGTCGACAAGGCCACCCTCGCGCAGGTGCCCGAGCAGTTCCGCCCGTCGACCGGCAAGTGGACCGGCATCGCCGCCCGCTCGACCGTGCTCGTCTACGACAAGCGCAAGCTGCAGGAGAACCAGCTCCCCGCCTCGATGCTCGACCTCGCCAAGCCGGAGTGGAAGGGCCGCTGGGCGGCCTCGCCGTCGGGCGCCGACTTCCAGGCCATCATCTCGGCCCTGCTCGAGCTCAAGGGCGAGGCCGCGACGAACGAGTGGCTGACCGCCATGAAGACCAACGCGAAGGTCTACAAGGGCAACAGCACCGCGATGAAGGCGGTCAACTCGGGCGAGGTCGACACCGCGCTCATCTACCACTACTACTACTACGGCGACCAGGCCAAGACCGGCGAGAACTCGGGCAACGTCGGCACGCACTACTTCAAGAACCAGGACCCGGGCGCCTTCGTGTCCGTCTCGGGCGGCGGCGTGCTCAAGTCCTCCAAGCACGCGGCCGACGCGCAGAAGCTACTCGCCTTCATCACGGGCAAGAGCGGCCAGGAGGTGCTCGAGAAGGGCACCTCGTTCGAGTACGCCGTCGCCTCCGACGTCCCGTCGAACCCGGCGCTCGTGCCCCTCGAGGACCTCCAGGCCCCGACCGTCGACCCCGCCAAGCTCAACTCCGCCACGGTCACCGACCTGATGACCCAGGCTGGTCTGCTGTAGTGCTCCGGTGACCACCGCCCAGATCGCGACCCACGGGCCGCGGGAGCACCGGGAGCGTCGGCGTCCGCCGGTGCTCCCGGTGCTCGCCGTGCTCATCGCCCTGTTCTCGCTCATGCCGCTCGGCTACGTCGTGGCGATGACCGTGGCCACCGGGTGGGATGCCGCGGCGCCCCTCATCTTCCGGGCGCGGGTGGGCGAGCTGCTGCTCAACACGGTCCTGCTCATGCTCGTGTCGGTGCCGCTGTGCCTCGTGCTGGGCGTCGGCGGCGCCTGGCTCGTCGAGCGCACCCGCCTGCGCGGTCACCGGTTCTGGGCCCTGGCGCTCGCGGCGCCGCTCGCGATCCCGGCCTTCGTCAACAGCTACGGGTGGGTCTCGGCCGTGCCGTCGCTCGCCGGTCTGTGGTCCGGCGTGCTCATCTCGGTGCTGTCCTACTTCCCGCTCGTCTACATCCCGGCGGCCGCGACGCTGAGCCGCCTCGACCCCGCCCTCGAGGAGTCCGCGGCAGCGCTCGGCCTCGGCCCGTGGCGGGTGTTCCGCCGGGTCGTGCTGCCCCAGCTGCGGCTCGCGATGACCGGCGGCGCGCTGCTCGTCGGCCTGCACCTGCTCGCCGAGTACGGTGCCTTCGCGATGATCCGCTTCGACACCTTCACGACCGCGATCATGGTGCAGTACCAGTCGACCTTCAACGGCGCGGCCGGCAACATGCTCGCGAGCGTGCTCGTGCTGCTCTGCCTCCTGCTCCTGCTCGCCGAGGTGCGCAGCCGCGGTCACGCCCGCTACGCGAAGGTCGGCTCGGGCGGCCAGGCGGCCCCGAGCCGGATGCCGCTGGGGCGCCTGCACGTGCCCGCGCAGCTCTCGCTCCTGCTCCTCGTCGCCCTCGCGGTCGGGGTGCCGATGTGGTTCGTCGTGCGCTGGGTCGTGCTCGGCGGGTCGGCCATCTGGGCCCCGGACGAGCTGGTGCCGGCGCTGACCCAGACGCTCCTCTACGGCGTCGCGGGCGCCGCCGCCACGGTGCTCGTGGCCTTCCCGATGGCCTTCCTCGCGGTGCGCCGGCCGAGCTGGTTCACCCGCTCGCTCGAGCTGTCGAACTACGTGACGAGCTCGATGCCCGGCATCGTCGTCGGCCTGGCGTTCGTCACCGTCAGCATCCGCGTCCTGCCCGCCGTCTACCAGACCGCGGTGGTGCTCGTCGCGGCCTACGTCCTGCTCTTCCTGCCCCGCGCGCTCGTCAGCCTGCGCGCCGGCCTCGCCCAGTCGCCACGCGAGCTCGAGGAGGCGGCGCAGGCCCTCGGCGTGCGCCCCTTCGTGGCCTTCGTCCGGGTCACCCTGCGCCTCACCGCCCCGGCCGCGGCGGGCGGCGCTGCGCTCGTCTTCCTCGCCATCGTCAACGAGCTGACAGCCACCCTGCTGCTCTCGCCGAACGGCACGCGCACCCTCGCCACCGAGTTCTGGGCCAAGAGCAGCGAGATCGACTATGCCGGCGCGGCCCCGTACGCCCTCCTCATGGTCGCGCTGTCGGCCCCGATGACCTACCTGCTCTTCCAGCAGTCCAAGAAAGCGGTGGGACAGTGACCGACGAGACCGGCAAGACCGACACGACCGACACGACCGACACGACCGTCGAGACCGGCCCGACCGACACGACCACCGGTCGTCTCGAGGTGGCCGCGCTGACCAAGAGCTTCGGCGCGCAGGAGGTGCTGCGCGGCGTCACCCTCGGGGTCGAGCCCGGCAGCACGACCGCCATCGTCGGACCGTCCGGGTCGGGCAAGACGACGCTCCTGCGGCTCATCGCAGGGTTCGAACGACCCGACTCGGGCAGCGTGCGCCTCAGCGGCCAGCCCGTCGCCGGTGACGGCGCGTGGGTGCCGGCGCACCACCGCAACGTCGGCTACGTCGCCCAGGACGGCGCCCTGTTCCCGCACCTCACGGTGGGGCAGAACATCGCCTTCGGCCTCGTCGGCGGCGCCGTCGGGGGCGGACGCCGCGCGAGGGCCCGCGTCGACGAGCTGCTCGAGATGGTCTCCCTGGACCGGGCGCTCGCCTCGCGCCGTCCGCACGAGGTCTCCGGCGGCCAGCAGCAGCGCGTGGCGCTCGCCCGGGCGCTCGCCCGCGAGCCGCAGCTGATGCTCCTCGACGAGTCCTTCTCGGCGCTCGACGCCGGCCTGCGCGTCGCGACCCGGCGCACCGTGGCCGCGGTGCTCGGGGCGGCCGGCATCACGACCGTCCTCGTGACGCACGACCAGGCCGAGGCGCTGAGCTTCGCCGACCAGGTGGCCGTCATGCGCGGCGGGACGCTGGCGCAGGTCGACAGCCCGCTCGAGGTCTACACCCGCCCCGTCGACCGCGCGACCGCCGAGTTCCTCGGCGACGCCGTCATGCTCGAGGCCTGGGTCGACGGCGACCGGGCCACCTGCTCGCTCGGCGCGGTGCCCCTCGCGCCGACCACGCACCGGGGCCGGGTGCAGCTCATGCTGCGCCCCGAGCAGATCCGCGTCGACCCCGAGGGCCCGATCCGCGGCGTCGTCGTCGACACCGACTACTTCGGCCCGGAGAGCACCGTCCGCCTCGAGCTGACCTCGGGCCGTGAGCCCGGGTGCGAGACCTCGGCCCTCGCGCGCGAGGGCGAGATCATCAGCATCCGGCACTCCAACGCGTTCATCGCGGCGCCCGGCACCGAGCTGCGGCTGCGCATCGAGGGCGAGGCCATCGCCTTCCCACCGGCCGGCTGACGCGGCTCGCACGGCTCGCGGCGCTCCCCGCAGGGCCCGGACATGGGCGCGCCCCGCCACCGAGGAGGTGATGGCGGGACGCGAATGCCGAAGCAACCTCATGCACCGTAGGCCCGCGCGGACCGCCGTGGGGTAAAGCCCCGGTCAGGATTGGGCGAGGGTTTCGTCTGGATCGTCGGGGCGGCTCAGCCCGCGTTCGCGCGCAGCCAGGCGATGTCGGCCGTCTGGCCCTCGAGCCCGCCCGGCGTCTCGCACACCACGGGCGCCCCCGCCGCGCGGACGACGTCGGCGAGCGCGTCGCCGGAGATGTGGCCGGAGCCGAAGTTCGTGTGCCGGTCGGCGCCCGAGTCGAACTCGTCGCGCGAGTCGTTGGCGTGGACGAGGTCGATGCGCCCGGTGATGGCGCGCACCTCGTCGACGACGGTGCCGAGGTCGTTGCCGCCGGCGTGCGCGTGGCACGTGTCGAGGCAGAAGCCCACCTGGTCGCTGCCGGACGCACCGCCGATGGCGTCCCAGAGCCGCGCGATCGCCTCGAGCCGCCGCGCCATCGCGTTGTCGCCGCCCGCCGTGTTCTCGATGAGGAGCGGCACCGCGAGGTCGAGCCCCTCGATGCACTTGCGCCAGTTGTCGAACCCCTTCGCGGCGTCCTCGTCGACGCCGAGGTGCCCGCCGTGCACGACGACGCCCTTGGCACCGATCTCCGCGGCCGCGGTCACGTGCTGCTGGAGCAGCTTGCGGCCCGGGATGCGGATGCGGTTGTTGAGGCTCGCCACGTTGATGGGGTAGGGCGCGTGGACGTAGAGGTCGATGCCCGCCGCCTCGGCGTCCGCGCGCAGCGCGGCCGCTCCACCGGCATACCGGATCACCGGGCCCTTGTAGCTCTGCGGGTCGCCGAGGAACAGCTGCGAGAGCGAGGCACCCCGCGCCCGCGCCTCCGCGATGGGATCCTCCTGGTCGACGTGCGCACCGATGTGTAGGGCCATGCCGCCAGCGTATGCCGGGAGCGGGTGTCGAGAACGCGGTGCCCCGTTCGACGTCAGGGCATGACGACCTCGACGGAGACCACCCTCGGCGCCCCGGGCGCCGGACCGGCGCCATCCGCACGCCCCGCACGCCCCGCACGGCCGAGCCGTCGCCAGCGCCTCGCCCTCGCCGTGCTCGCCCTGACGGCGCTGCTGCTCAGCCTCGACGTCAGCGTGCTCTACCTCGCACAGCCCGAGCTCTCGGCCGACCTCGGGGTCAGCACCACCCAGCAGCTGTGGATGCTCGACATCTACAGCTTCGTGCTCGCCGGCCTGCTCGTGACGATGGGCGCGGTCGGCGACCGCATCGGTCGTCGGCGCCTCCTGCTCGTCGGTGCCGTCGCGTTCGGCGTGGCCAGCGCCGCGGCCGCCTACGCCACGAGCCCCGGCGAGCTCATCGTCTGCCGGGCCGTGCTCGGCGTGGCCGGGGCGACGCTGACACCCTCGACGATGGGGCTCATCCGCACGATCTTCCCCGACGAGAAGCAGATGACGGCCGCGATCGGTGCCTGGTACGCGTGTTTCATGGGCGGCATGGCGCTCGGCCCGCTCGTGGGCGGCCTGCTGCTCCGGCACTTCTGGTGGGGCTCGGCGTTCCTCCTCGGCGTCCCCTTCATGGTGCTGCTCGTGGTCGTCGGCCCGCGCGTGCTGCCGGAGTCGGAGCGGCGCTCCGACGCGCCCGTCGACGTGCTGAGCGCGGCCCTCTCGCTCGGCGCGATCCTGCCCGTCATCTACGGCTTCAAGGAGGTCGCCCGCGGTGGCAGCGCCACCGTGGCTGCCACGTCGGTCGGGCTCGGTGCGGCCCTCGGCCTGCTCTTCCTGCGGCGCCAGCGCCGCATCGCCAACCCGCTCGTCGACCTCACGCTCTTCCGCAGCCGGGTGTTCGCGGCCGCGCTCGCCGTCATGCTCGTCGGCGGCGTCGTCATGGCGGGGGTCTCGTACCTCGGGTCCCAGTGGCTCCAGCTCGTGGCGGGCCTCGACCCGCTCGGGGCCGGGCTGTGGATGCTCCCGGCCAACGTCGCGCTCCTCGCCGGCTCGGCCCTGTCGGCACGCGTGGCCGGGCGGCTCGGCACCGGTCCGAGCATGGCCGGTGGACTGCTGCTCTGCGCGGCCGGTCTCGTGCTCCACACGCAGCTGGGTGCGGGCGGCGGTCTCGGCCTGCTCGTGCTCGGGATGTGCCTGACCTCCTTCGGCATCATGGTGCCCTCGACGCTGACGATGGGCCTCATGATGCGGTCGGCGCCTCCGGAGCGGGCCGGCGCGGTCGCCTCCCTTTCGGAGACGTCGGCCGAGTTCGGCATCGCCGTCGGGGTCGCGGGCCTCGGCTCGCTCGCCACGCTCGTCTACCGCGGAGCGCTGGGGCCGTATGCCGGCACGCGCGACGCCGGTGCCGCGCTCGACTCGCTCGCCGGGGCCCTCCGGGTGGCCGACGGGCTGCCCGGGCCGGCCGGGAGGGAGCTCGCCGCGGCGGCGCAGGACGCCTTCAGCTCGGGCCTCGCCGTCGTCGCCTGGGTCGGCGTGCTGCTCTTCGCCGGGTGTGCCGTGGCGATCACGCGGGCGCTGCGCCGAGGACCGAATGGTGACCCGCTTGCATAAGCCTCCCTTATGCAAGCAATAATGTGGAGAATGAAGACCTCGCGCTTCCCCGCCGTCGTCGACGACGTCACCGTCCGCCTCGTCGCGGCCGTCGTGCTCGCCGTCGGCGTGGTCGCCCTCGCGACGTCGCAGTGGTGGCTCTATGCCGTCCTGGCCGTCGACTTCACGCTCCGGGCCTCGCTCGGACCGTCGGCGAGCCCGGTCGCGCGGCTCGTGCAGCGGTGGATCCGACCCGCCGTCCCCGCAGCCGCGCGACCCACGGCCGGGCCGCCCAAGCGTTTCGCCGCCGCCATCGGCGCGGTCATGACCGTCGCGGCGACCGCGCTGTGGTTGACGACGGTCATCACCGGATCGTCCATTGCCGCCGCGGGCGTCGTCGTCATCGGTGTCGTCATGGTGCTCTTCCCGGCGCTCGAGTCGTTGCTCGGCATCTGCGTGGGCTGCGTGCTCTTCTCGTGGCTCATGCGCCTCGGCCTCGTGCCCGAGGAGGTCTGCCTCGACTGCGCCGACATCACGCGTCGGCGCAGGCGGCCCGCCACCGACGCCGCGGGACCCGCTGACGCGCTGACGCGCTGACCGGCTGACCGGCTGACCGGCTGACTCAGCCTGCGGCGGCGCGCAGCTTCTCGAGCAGCGGTCCGGCGGCCTCGGCGAGGAAGCGCTCCTGCGCGTCGCCGCCGACCTGGACGACGGCGACGTCGGTGAAGCCCGCCTCCCAGTAGGGGCGCACGGCCTCGACGATGCGGTCGAGGTCGGGACCACAGGGGATCGAGTCGGCGACGTCCTCGGGCCGCACGAACTGCGTGGCGCCCGCGAAGCCGGCGGGGGTCGGCAGGTCGGCGTTGACCGACCAGCCGCCGCCGAACCACCGGAACTGCTCGTGCGCGCGCTTCACCGCGGCATCCTCGTCCGGGTCCCAGCAGATGGGGATCTGTCCGATGGCCCGGGCGCCCGACCCGATGCGCTCGGCGCCCGCCGTACGGTTCCACGTGTCGACGAGCTCGGGCTTCGGCTCGACGGCGATGAGGTGGTCGGCGAGGGGGGCGAGCCGCTCGATGGAGGCGTCGCCGCTCACCGCGACGGCCACGGGGACGAGGATGTCCGGCACGTCCCAGACGCGCGCCGAGTCGACGTCGAAGTACTCGCCGTGGTGCGTCACGAGCTCGCCCGAGTGCAGCTTGCGGATGATCTCGATGGCCTCGACGAGCATGTCCTGGCGGGTGACGACGCCGGGCCAGCCCTCACCGACGACGTGCTCGTTGAGGCTCTCGCCGCTGCCGAGCCCGAGGGTGAAGCGGCCGTCGGCGAGCAGTTGCACGGTGGCGGACTTCTGCGCCACGACGGCCGGGTGGTAACGCATGGTCGGGCACGTCACGTACGTCATCAGCTCGACCCGCTCGGTCGCGTGCGCCACGGCGCCGAGGACCGACCACGCGTAGGGGGCGTGCCCCTGCTCGGTGAGCCACGGGGAGTAGTGATCGCTCGAGACCTCGAAGTCGAAGCCCGCCTGCTCGGCCCCGACCGCCCAACGGACGAGGTCCTTGGGGCCGCTCTGCTCGGTCATGAGGGTGTATCCGAAGTTCGTCACGTCCCCGACGTACCCGATGGCGCGCACCTGGCACGCCGACGGCGTACAGCGTTTGTCCACACCTGTGGATCTGACCTGTGGATCTGACGGCTGGTCGTTGGGACCGCGCCCTCCCGCGTCAGGACGGGGAACGGCGCGAGAGGAACCGGCGGATGGCCTCGCGGGGGCGGTCGCGCAGCTCGGCGCCGTGCGTGAAGGCGGCCACGTCGTAGTCCAGCTCGCCGAGCACGTGGGCGGTGCGCTGCGTCATGCGGAAGTCGGTGCAGAACGCCTTGACGGGCCACCGCAGGCCGAGCACGTTGAAGATGGCGTCGCCGGTGATGAGCGTCCGCGACTCCTCGTGCAGGAGCGACACGTGGCCGGGGGAGTGGCCGGGCGTGTGCACGACGCGCAGGCCGCCGGCGATCGGCAGCACGTCGCCGTCGCGCATCTCGTGCTCGACGGTGACCGGCTCGAAGTCGCGGCCCGGGCGCGTGACCCGGTCCAGCAGCCTGCCGAGCAGCAGGCTCCGGTCGCGCGGCGGCGAGGAACCCTCCACCACGTGTGCCGCGTCGTCGTGGTGCACGGTGAAGCCGCGGCCCGTCTCCCGGGCGACGTGTGCGGCGCCGCCCGCGTGGTCGGGGTGCGCGTGCGTCAGGACCAGGCGGGTGACGTCGCGCGGGCCGGAGCCGATGGCGGCGAGCGCGGCCATGACCTTGGGTCCCGAGGACGCCAGACCCATGTCGACGAGGGTCACCTGACCGTCGTCGTCGCGCAGGGCGAAGCCGTTGACGAGGTCGCGCACCAGCGGGATGCGCCAGACGTTCGGCGCGAGCGGAACCACGAGGTCCTGGGCCATGGGCCGACCCTAACCCCGTCCGGGTGGGTAGGTCCGGAACGTGGCGGTGACCGCCACCCGAGACACCGAGCAGAACCGAGCGCCCCTCCACGGGGGCGACCAGAGGAGGACCACATGGCCAAGCGAGTCGCATTTCTCGTCGCGAGCGAAGGCATCGAGCAGGTCGAGCTGACCGAGCCCTGGAAGGCCGTCACCGACGCCGGGCACGAAGCCGTCGTCGTCAGCCCCGAGGCGGGCGAGGTCCAGATGTTCAACCACCTCGACAAGGGCGACACCAAGCCGGTCGACGTGACCGTGGCGGACGCGAAGGTCGACGACTTCGACGCCCTCGTGCTGCCCGGCGGCGTCGCCAACCCCGACGCGCTGCGCACCGACGAGGCGGCGGTCGCCCTCGTGCGCGAGTTCGTCGCGTCGGGCCGGCCCGTGGCCGCGATCTGCCACGCCCCCTGGACCCTCATCGAGGCCGACGTGCTCAAGGGGCGTCGTCTCGCGTCGTGGCCCAGCCTGCAGACCGACATCCGCAACGCCGGGGGCGAGTGGGTCGACGAGTCCCTCGTCGTCGACGGCAACCTCATCACGAGCCGCAACCCCGACGACCTGCCCGACTTCTGCGGCGCGGTCGTCGAGGCGCTCGAGCACGGGGCTGCGGCCAACCCGGCCTGAACCCGTTTCTCGCTCAACCGAACCCGTGTCGGGCCAAGGGGTGGAGGAGCTCGCGCTCCTCGTAGGCCAGGTGTGACAGCAGGGTGTCGGTGAGCAGGTCGAGGGCGCGCTGGATCTCCTCCAGCGCGCCCTTGCCTGTCTGCCCGTAGCCGTCGGTGCCGACGAGGCCGACGAGGGCGTCGTCGACCTGCTCGAGCACGTCGGCGATGACGTGGTGCTCCTCCTCGAGCCGGTCGATGACCGGGCCGAGGTCGGGCTGGGCGCCGCGCAGGTGCGTGAAGATGCTGCGGTCCTCGAGCGTGTGGTGCCCGGTCACGAGGCGGCAGTACGTCTCGCAGTAGGCGCCGAGCGTCCAGTTGTTCTGCCGCATCGCCATCGTGTTGAGGACCGAGCGCGCCGCCCCCGTGGAGAGGGCCCCGCGCCGCACCTGGCCGACGATGTCGCGCAGCTGGGCGAGCTCGGCGCGCAGGTGGTCGTGCACGTCGACGAGGTGCTGGGGCACCGCAGCCTCGGCGGGGGAGTATGCCGCGTGCTCCGGCTTCGCAGTGATCGGTCGGTCGTCCTCGCGCCAGGGCAGGGACGCGCTCAGGCGGGTGCCGTCGTCCGGTGTCGCGCGGACGGTGAGCGGTGCGGCGTCGGCGCGAGCGGTGGGGACGTCGGGAACGACTGGGACGGCGGGTGGCCCTCCGCCGCCGGCTCGGCGGGCGCGTTCGGACTCGACGAGGTCACGCACCGCAGGGGCGACCTCCACGGCATACCGGCGCAGCACGTCGGGGTCGTCGGTGCCGAGGACGTAGGTGCTCATCCCCTCCGTCAGGGTCAGCTCGGCGAGCTGCTCGGCCCAGTCGTCGGCGGTGCCGCGCAGGAAGCCGCGTCCGGTGCCGAACTGCCCGAAGACGTTGTACATCCGCCGGATCGCCCGCGGCCCGCGGCCGGCCCGGTCGGCGGACTCGTCGATGACGGCGTTCATCCCGGTTAGGGCGTCGGGATCTGCGTAGCCCATGCTCGGCAGCCACCCGTCGGCGAGGCGGGCCGTGACCCGCAGCATCCGTGGCCTGTAGGCGCCGAGCCAGATCTCGACGGGGTGCACCGGGAAGGGCCCGGCGTGCATCCCCGTCACGGAGTAGTGCTCGCCCCGGACGGTCACCGACCGGGCGCCCGGGTCGTCGGGGTGCTGGCCCCAGACGCCCCGGATGATGCGGATCGCCTCGACGAGGGCGTCGACGGCCTCCTTGGGCGAGCGGCGCTCGCCACCGGCAGCGACGATCGCGTCCCAGAAGGCGCCGGTGCCGAGGCCGAGCTCGGCCCGGCCGCCGCTCAGCACGTCGAGGGTCGCGACCTGCTTGGCGAGACCCACCGGTGGCCGCAGCGGGAGGTTGGCGACGTTGGCGGCCACGTGGATCGCGTTGGTGCGAGCGGCGACCGAGGTGAGCAGCGTCGAGGTGTCGAGGTGCTTGGCGTTGTAGGGATGGTCCTGGACGGTGAAGAGGTCGAGCCCCAGGACGTCGGCGAGCTGTGCGAGCTCGAGCGTCGCGTGCGCGCGCGAGGCGTCCGGGCTCGCGAAGACGCCGAACCTCAGCTCGTGCCCGTAGTCCATGGCATCAGGGTGGCATACGCTCCGGGGCATGACCCGGGACGACGCAGCCGTCGAGGCGCTGCGCGCCCTCATCCGCATCCCGACCGTGTCGCACTGGGAGCGGGACCGCGAGGACCGGTCCGCCTACGCCGCGCTGCTCGTCGAGCTGCGGGAGCGGTTCCCCCTGCTGCACGCCGCGTGCGAGGTGGAGCGGATCGCCGGGGACGCGCTCCTCGTCCGGTGGCCGGGCCGGACGCCGGTGGCGCCGGTCGTGCTCATGGCGCACCTCGACGTCGTGCCGGTCGACGACCCGTCCGTCTGGACGCACCCCCCGTTCGCGGGCGAGGTCGCCGACGGGCACGTGTGGGGCCGTGGGGCGCTCGACTGCAAGGGGTCACTGGTGGCGACGTGCGCGGCGGTCGAGTCGCTCATCGCGGACGGCGTGACGCCGGGACGTGACGTGTGGCTGTCGTTCGGCTGCAACGAGGAGGTGTCGGGCGAGGCGGCGCAGGACGCCGTGGCCGCCCTGCGGGCGAAGCGCGTCGAGCCGTGGTTCGTCCTCGACGAGGGTGGAGCGGTGGTGCAGGGCGCGCTGCCCGGCGTGGACGCGTCGCTCGCCGTGGTCGGCGTCTCGGAGAAGGGCACGGTCGACGTCGAGATCGTCGCGCGCGGTGACGGCGGCCACGCCTCGGCCCCGCGGCGGATGGGCGCGACGACCCGCCTGGCCCGGGCCATCCTGCGACTTGAGCGCAGGCCCTTCCCCAGCCACCTGCCCGACGCCACGGTCGACATGCTCGAGCGCGCGGGCGCCCATGCCCGGATGCCGTACGCCGCGGTCTTCCGCCACGCCCGGCGACTGCGTCCGGTGCTCTCCCGGGTGCTCCCGCGGCTCGGCCACGAGACCGCGGCGCTGACGCGGACCACCGTGGCCGTCACGCAGCTGTCGGGGTCGCCCGGGGCCAACGTCATCGCGCCCGTGGCGCGGGCGCACGTCAACATGCGCGTCATGGTGGGCGAGACGGTCGACGGGGCGCTCGAGCGGATCCGCCGCACCGTCAGGGACCCCCACGTCGAGGTCGTGCTCGTCAGTGGCCACGAACCGAGCCCCGTGTCACCGACCGACGACCCGGCATACGGCCTCCTCGAGGCGACCGTCGGCGAGGTGTTCCCGGGCACGGTCACGATCCCCTACGTCATGCTCGCGGCCACGGACTCGCGGCACTTCCACCGCGTGTGGCCCCGCGTCTACCGGTTCACCCCGTTCCGGATGAGCGACGCCCAGCGTGCCGCGATCCACGGGGTCGACGAGCGCATCGGCATCGACGATCTCCACGACGGGATCGCCTGGTATCGCAGGCTGCTCGAGCAGGTCTAGCCCGAAGTCGTTCAGGAGGAGCAGGATTCGCATGTCTGACAGCACCGTCGTCTCCGACGCAGCCCGGGCCCTGGCGCGCAGCCCGATCACGAAGGTCGTCGGGTTCCTCGTCTGCGTCGAGCTGGCCAGCGGGGTGCTGCAGGGCTACTACACGCCGATCTTCACGGACATCGCGCGCCACCTCTCCATCAAGGACGCCGACGTCAACTGGTTCGAGGCCGCCCAGCTCATCGTCTCGGCGCTCGTCGTGCCCCTGCTGGCCCGGCTCGGTGACCTCATCGGCCACCGCAGGGTGCTGCTGCTGTCGACGGTGGTGACGGCCCTCGCGTCGTGGGGTGTGGCGTTCGCCCCGAGCTTCGGGCTCTTCCTCGTCGCTTGGGCCGTCCAGGGGTTCTACGTCGTGTGGCTGCCGATGGAGGTGGCGATCATCCACCGCCGCACCGGGGGTGCGGAGCGGCGGGTCCGCGGCGCCGCCGGACTGCTCGTCGCCGGACTCGAGCTCGGGGTCATCGTGGGCGCCCTGACGAGCGGCGCCCTCGCCGAGTCGTTGGGCATGACGGCGCTGCTCGCCCTCCCCGCGGTCGTCGTGACGCTCGCCCTCGTCGCCATCTGGTTCGGGGTGGAGGAGTCGCCCACGCTCGCGCACGGCAGCGTCGACTGGGGCGGCTTCGGGCTCGTCACCCTCGCCCTGGGGCTCGTGATGGGTGGGCTCGTGCTGCTGCGGGTGGCGGGTCCGGGCAGCCCCTGGCCGTGGGTCCTCGTCGTGGCCGGAGGGGCGGCACTCCTGCCCTTCGGCCGCCGCGAGCTGTCGCACCCCGAGCCGCTCGTCGACCTGCGGGTGCTCGGGGCGCGCGGGCAGTGGCCGGTGCAGGCGACCGCGTTCCTCTTCGGGGTGTCGGTGCTCGGGGCGCAGATCCCGCTGTCGACGTTCGCGCGCACCGACCCGGCGGTCACGGGCTACGGCCTCGGCGCGTCGGCCGGCCGCGTCTCGATCATCATCGGTGGCTACGTGCTGTCGCTGGCCGTGGGCGCCCTGCTGTTCCACCTCCTCGCGCAGCGCACGGGCACGCGCGCGGCCATGGTCGTGGCGGCCCTGCTCGTCGCCGTCGGCTACCTCATGTTCCTGCCGTTCCACGCGTCGCTCGCGCAGACGATGACCAACATGGTGGTCGCGGGGCTGGGCTCGGGTGCCCTCGTGGCCGGGCTCCCCGCCGCTGCGGCCGCGCAGGCACCACCCACGCACACCGGTCTCACGACGGGCATGACGAACACGACGAAGACGATCGGCGGGGCGTTCGCCTCGAGCGTCTTCGCCATCGCCCTCGCCTCGACCGGCACGGTCGACGCCGAGGCGACCGAGCACGCGTCCCTCTCCGGCTACCTCGTCGTCTGGGCCATCTGCGGCGTCACGGCGCTCGTCGCGGCCCTGTTCCTCGCCGTCGTCCGGGACGCGCCCCGCACCGCCTAGCGACCGGCACCCGGGAGGCGGGGCGAGGCGCCCAGCTGGGCACGGTCGGCCGCCGACCGGCCGGAGTACCAACCCTCCGCGTCGCGGGCGGCGCCGACGGTCGTGCGGCGGACGTCGGGGAACCACTCGTCGACCTGCTCGGCCACCCGCTCGGCGCGCGCGGCGAGGAGGGGCACCAGCTCCCTCCCGCTCGGGCCGTCGGCGACGGCCGACTCCTCCTCAGCCACGGTGGCCTCGTGCAACCGCTCACCGATGCGCTGGGCGAAGGCCGAGAGGAAGGACTGGCGGAAGGAGCGGGTGCGGCTCCCGCCGTGTGGGTCGGTGCGCGAGCCTGCGGCGGCGAGCGTGCGCGTCGCCTGCACGAGGAGGGAGGTGAAGAGGAGCTCGACCGCCTCGAGGTCGGCCTCGAATCCCACGACGGTGCCGAAGCCGAGCTCGCGCGACCACACCATCCGGCACCGATTGGCCGAGGCGACGGCCTGCAGCAGGGAGGCCTTGGGACCGTCGTAGGGGTTGTCGATGCCGATGCGTCGACCGGACGGCCCGCTGCGTCGGCCCCGGGCGTCGTCGTGGCGCGCCAGCAGGGCCGCGTCGATGCTGTGCCGCGCCATGAGCGACTGTGCGCCGGCCGTGAAGGTCGCGGCCTCGGCCTCGAAGGTCGTCGACTCGGCCTTGGCGAGGAGCATGCGCACCCGGCTGAGGATCCGCTCGTCGGCCACCGGCGGTGCGTCACCGCTCCCGTCACTGCTGCCGTCATTGCTCCCGTCACTGCTCCCGTCGCGGCCGCCGGGGATCGCCTGACCGGGGAGCGGGGTCAGCAGCTCGAGCCGCGGCAGCCGGACGAGCAGGTGCAGCACCGCGAGCGCCCGCTCCACGAGGGTGAACCAGTCGAGGCCACCGGCTCGTCGTGCCTCGAGCCACGTGACCGAGGGCGATCGAGGTGCCGCGTCGTCGAGCTCGCGCAGCTGGGCGAGCCACTGCCGGTCGACCGTCGCCGGCGCGTACCGCGCGAGCTCGGACGCCATGACGTCCACGGCGATCTGCTGCTCCTCCGACCCGAGCCGACGTCCGGCGAGCCGGTGGACGTCGGCGGGCTGCCAGCCGAGCTCCCAGGCGCGGGTGGTGGCCCGGGCCAGGGCGTCGACCAGGCCGCGGACGACGACGCGTGACGTCGTGCCCGACGAGCAGAGGGTCGCCACCGTCGAGATGGTGTCGTCGAGGTCGCGCGTGTCGGCGCGGTCGATGGCGTAGACGCCCTCGTCGAGCAGGAGCTGCAGGGCGGTCCGCAGCTCGTCGTCGCGGGCAGCGTCGGGTGCGCCGGGCTCGTCGGGTCGCGGAGCGCCCGAGCGGTCCTGCGCTGCTCGTCGCCGCTCACGGCTGGCCTTGCCCATCGGTCCTCCTCGGGTCGTGGACCCATCGTGTCATCGGCCGCACGTGCGGGGCGCAGGCGGCACAGGGCTGTGGACGACGGGGGACAAGGTCAGGGGGGTGTGGACGGCGGTGGCCCGGAGGTGTCGCGATCCCGACCGGTTCGTGCTGCCGGGAGCGCCGGCAGGCTCAGAACGGTGGGACGTCCGAACCGCCAGGCGAGGTGGCCTGCGGCGGTGCGGGTCCTCCGGACCGCCCACCGGTCCCGTCCGTCGGGGTGGTGGGTCCGCCGGTCCGAAGGTCGAGGCCCTCGCGCCAGTTCTTCGGGTGGGTCGTGTAGGTGCGCCCGGTCAGGGTGGTCCACTGCAGGGCGCGGCCGCGCAGGCCCGTGCCGGTGCCCTCGGTGCCCTCGGTGACGGGTCGGGAGGTCCACGCACCGCTGGTCTTGGTGTTGTGGTGGAAGCGGTGCTTGGCGTAGAGGTTGTCGGGCTCGGTCGCTCCGGCGGGGTAGGGCCTCTCGTGGTCGAGGTCGCACCGGTCGGCAGGGGTCTCGCAGCCGGGACCGCGGCAGTGGCCGTCGAGGGCCTGGACGTGGGCGGTCAGGGCGGGGCCGGGGCGGTAGCCGGCGCCGGGCCGGGTGAGGGCGTGGCCGGTGGGCAGCTCGACGGGCAGGGCGTGCCAGACCGAGCCGGGGCGGGTGATGATCTCGCGGGCGTGGGTGGCGGTGACCCAGCCGTGCCCGGGGAGCTCGCAGGCGGTGTCGGACAGACCGGCGGCGACCTCGAACGGGACGACGATCCAGACCCGGGCCGCGGGTGCGCCGGACGGCGCCGCAGGCGGGTCCGCCCGCTCACCCACGGGATCGTCCGCCGTCCCCGGCGTGGGCCGGCCCGCCGGAGCATCCTCCGGCCTGCACGTCGGTCCCGTCGGTCCTGCCCCAGCGGCGGGTGCTGCCCCAGCGGCGGGTGCTGCCGGTCCGGAGGGTGCGGTGCCGGTCCGGCTCTGCTCGGGGTGGGCGCGCAGGAGGGCATCGGTGGCCAGGTCGCTGCGCAGCTGGTCGAGGGTGCGCGGGTCACCGGCCGCGCGGGCGGTCCGTGCGCCGGCATCGAGCCCGTCGAGGATCGCGGCTACCGCGTCGGCGCCGGTCACGACCGTCACCGTGCCCGTCCCGTCCGCGGCGACCCGCCCCGACACACCGCGCCGGGCCGTCGCCTGCGCGCGGCGCTCTCCCGCGTCGCGTGCGTCCAGGGAGGCCACGGCCCGCCGCAGCCGGGTCACGAACGGGCGCTGGGGGAGCGGCCCGCCGCCGCGTGCTGGGGCCAGCACCGTCTCGGCGACGAGAGCCACGTCCGCGTCGGACAGGGCCGCGGTCTCGGCTGCGAGCTGCAGCACCCGCGTCAACGCGCAGCGACCGGCTCGCAACGCGGCGAGGGCCGCCGCGTGCCGTCGCGGGGCGGTCGCGACGCCCAGCCGGCGGGCGACCTCGCCGGTGCCGATCCCGGTCGCCAGCGCGATCTCCTCACCGACGACCCGGTCGAGCCCGACCCGGCCCAGTCCCGCCCGGCCCGAGGCGGCGGGGAGCGCGTCCAGTTGCCGCGACTCGATCGCGTGCAACGCGCTGTAGGCCTCGAGCAGGTCTGCCTCCACCCGCGCCTTGGCCGCCTCCAGCGCCTCGATCCGCGCCAAGGCCGCCTCCCCGGCTCTCGCCAGCCCCTCCAGAATCCCCGCCCGCTCGGCGCGCTCCGCCCGCTCGTCGGCGTCCACACCCATGGCGTCCACACCCTCGGCGTCGGCATCGGCGTCCTCGGTCACCGCCCGCGCCGCGGCCAGGGCCGCGGACACCGCGTCGAGGCGCTGCCGCACGAGGTCCAGGGCGGCCACGACGGCGCGCTCGAACGCCTCCGGGTCGCTGCCCCGGGAGAGGCGGATCGGCTCGAAGCACCCGGCCGGGAAGCGGCGACCGGCGTCCGGTGGCTCGTTCGGCGCGGCAGGGGGAGCCGGTGTGTACGGCACGTGCTCCTCCTCCCAGGACGTCCTCTCGTACCTCCATTAGAACATGTGTTCGATCAAAGCGGAAGGGGTCGAGACCGCCTGTGGATACGTGGGTAGCACTGTCCCGCAGGCGATTCCGCGCCGTGCGACCGACTCCTCGACGGGGAGGAGTGGGCTGGAGGCCGGCAGGTCGTAGGGTCTGGGAATGGCGCGGACGAGGATGACCATCACGGACACGCCCGTGGGGGACGTCGAACTCGCCGTCGTCACTCCGGTGGGCAGCCGGCGGCGCGATCCGCTCCCGCTGCTCGTCGCGCACGACGGGCCGGAGTACTCGCGCCGCGCGCACCTGCTCTCCACCCTGCGCGCCGCGACGGGCGCGGGCCGCGTGCCGCCCACCCGCGTCGTGCTCCTCGAGCCGGGCGACCGCAACGCGAGGTACGCCGCCAACCCGCTCTGGGGCGACGCGCTCGTCGAGCACGTGCTGCCCACGCTGCACACGGCATACGCCCTCGACGGCAGGCCGGGCCTCATGGGGGCGAGCCTGGGCGCGCTGGCCTCGCTCGAGGCGGAGTGGCACCACCCGGGCACCTTCGGCGCGCTCTTCCTGCAGTCGGGCTCGTTCTTCCGGCGCCGCGTGGACGACGAGGAGGACTTCGAGTTCTGGGGGCGGGTGACGCGGTTCGTCACGAACGTGCGTCGCGTGCGCCGACGTCGCACCGACGCCCGCATCGTCCTGACGTGCGGCGCCGCCGAGGGCAACCTCACGAACAACCGCCAGATGGCCGAGGCCCTCGCCGCGTCCGGGCACGACGTGTCGTTCACGGAGGTGCCCGGCCGGCACGACTGGCCCTCGTGGGAGAACGCGTTCGACCCGCTCCTGCTCGACCTGCTCCACCTCGCGGCAGGGCGGTCGCGGGTGTGAGCGGCGACAGACGGCCGGGTTCCTGCAAGGATCGCTGTCGAGAAGCCCGATGCCCGACGGTAGGAGCACCACGATGACCGACCTCGCCCCGCAGCAGGACTCGCCCACCACGCCGACCGCGACGTCGCACCGCACGCACCTCGTCGGGCTGCTGCTCGGGGCCGAGGAGGACTGGCCCACCGCGTTCGAGGCCCTTCTCGACCTCGTCGGACCGATCACGACCGACGACGGGGTGACGCACGAGCTGACGAGCGAGCGCCTCACCATCGAGCCGTTCGACCTGCGCCAGCCGGTGCGCACCGAGCTCGTCATCGACCGCCTCGCCTACTGGTACTACCACCCGCGCGAGTGGCTCAAGAAGGCCGCGCTGATGAACGACACCTACCTGCTCAACAGCCCGTTCACCTTCCAGTCGATGGAGAAGCACAGCGCCTACGTCGCCCTGATGCGCCTGGGGCTCAAGGTCCCCGAGACCTGGCTCGTGCCGTACAAGAACCCCGTCGACAACGTGCGCTGGGCCTACACGAGCGCGAAGTACAACCGCCCGTTCGACCTCAAGGCCATCGCGAACCAGCTCGGCTACCCGATGTACATGAAGCCCTTCGACGGCGGTGGCTGGCGCGGTGTGTCGCGGATCGACGACGAGCGCGACCTCGTCAAGGCCTACGACGAGTCGGGCGAGATGCTCATGCACCTCCAGTCGACCGTCGAGTACGACCACTTCGCGCGCGCCCTCTCGATCGGGCCCGAGACGATGGTCATGGACTTCCGCCCCGAGCAGCCCATGCACAACAGGTATGCCGTCAGCTACGACTTCCTGCAGCCGTCGGCCGGCAAGCAGGCCGCCGCCATCAGCCGCATCGTCAACGCGATGTTCGGCTGGGAGTTCAACTCCTGCGAGATGCTCGTCAAGGGCGACGACGTCTACCCCATCGACTACGCCAACGCGTGCCCCGACGTGGCGGTCACCTCGCTGCACTACTACTTCCCCTGGGCCATCAAGGCGCTCGTGCGCTGGTCGGCCTACTGCCTCGTCACGGGTCGCAAGGGGCCGATGGACCTCGAGATGCGGCGCTACTTCGACGTCGCGGACCGCGACGACCTCACCGACGAGGAGAAGCTCGACGCCTACCTCGCCATCGCCGACGAGTACTTCGAGACCGATGCCTACCGGGCGTGGTGCGCGCGCCACCTGCCGCACCTCGACGCGGCCGTGCTCGAATGGGTGAAGTCGGACGCCTTCGCCAACCTGCTGCGCGCGACGGTCGTCACGACGTACCCCGCGCACGAGCGCGACCGCTTCATGGCGCACTTCGGCGGCCTCATCGACCTCTGGGTCTCCGACGAGACGAAGCGCCTGGCCTGAGGGCCCGGGGCGTCAGCCGCGCGCGCCGCCGATGCCGGCGACGAGGTTGATCGCCGACGCGATGACGATGGTGCCGTAGAGGTAGGCGAGCAGGGCGTGCCCCAGCACGACCCGGCGCACGTCGGAGGTCCTCAGGTCGGTGTCGGAGACCTGGTAGGCCATGCCGAGGTTGAAGGAGAAGTAGGCGAAGTCGGAGAAGGTCGGGTCCTCGTCCTGGTTGAAGTCGATCGGGGGCGTGGCGCTCGCGTAGTAGACGCGGGCGTAGCGCAGCACGTAGACGGTGTGCACGCAGAGCCAGCCGACGGCGACGGTGAGCAGCCCGATGACGGCGTCGACGAGCTGTGCGGTGCCCGTCGAGCTGCTCCCGACGAGCAGCGCCGCGACGCCGAGGAGGCTGGCCAGCCCGACGACGATGACGACGACGTCGTACCAGGCCGCGTCGCCGTCCCGCCCGGCCACGCGCTGGCGGGTCGCCGGGGCGTCGTGCGCCATGACGTGCACGAGCAGCGGGGGCGCGAAGGACAGACCGGCGGCGACGAAGCCGACGAGGCCGTGGGTCAGGGGTTCGGCCGCCGGCCCGAGCGGCAGGAGCAGGCCGACGAGCAGCCCGACGACGGTGGCGATCCCGAGGCGCCGGCGGATGGTGGGCACGGTCCGGACCCTACCCCTACGGGGTACGTCACGAGGTGGTGCGCGCCGCCCACCCGCTCCGCCCGACCGACACCTAGGATCCCTCCCATGCCTGACGCCGCATCGAGCACGCCGCGCCGCCTCACCGTCGTCTACAACCCGACGAAGGTCGAGGACGTCGCGGGCACGCAGCAGCGCGTCGCCTCGGTGGCCGCCGAGCACGGCTGGGCCGAGCCGACCTGGGTCGAGACCACCGCCGAGGAGACCGGCGAGAAGCAGGGGCGCGAGGCCGCGGAGGGCGGGGCCGACATCGTCGCCTCCCTCGGCGGCGACGGCACCGTGCGCGCCGTCGCATCGGCCCTCGTCGGCACCGACGTCGCCCTCGGCCTGCTGCCCGGCGGCACGGGCAACCTACTGGCCCGCAACCTCGGCCTGCCCGTCGACTCGCTCGAGGACGCCACGGCGGCGATGCTCGGCGGCTCCGACCGTCGCATCGACGTGGGCCTCGTGCGCGTCTCCGACTCCCCGATCCGCCCGCGCGAGAGCCACGGCACCCACGACGGCGGCGCGCAGGTCGACGACGACGAGGAGGTCTTCCTCGTCATGGCCGGCCTCGGTCTCGACGGCCAGGTGATGGCCGGCACGAACGAGAAGGTCAAGGCCGTCGTCGGCTGGGTCGCCTACGTCTTCAGCTTCTTCCGGCACCTCTTCAGCCGCGGCTTCCGCGTCGAGGTGCAGTCCGCGGGCGGCGAGGGCGTCGT
This sequence comes from Terrabacter sp. NPDC000476, assembly GCF_040300125.1. NCBI lineage: Bacteria > Bacillati > Actinomycetota > Actinomycetes > Micrococcales > Intrasporangiaceae > Terrabacter > Terrabacter sp. NPDC000476. Next base: position 2,462,202 of record NZ_JBEPDF010000001.1, on the reverse strand, counting down.
CGAGCGGGCCGGCAACACCGTGAACCGGCACGCCCGCACCGTCGTCGTGGGCAACTGCGGCACCCTCCAGGGCGGCATCGAGCTGATGCCCGAGGCGAAGCTCGACGACGGCATCCTCGACACCGTCGTCATCGCCCCGAAGGGCGCGCTCGGCTGGGCCTCGGTCGTCTCCGACCTGCTGACCCACCACCGCGCCGGCCACCGCCGCCTCGACCGCCTCCGGGCGGAGGAGTTCACCGTCAACGCGGCGGAGCCGGTCGTCGCCGAGATCGACGGCGACCCCATCGGCGAGCACGTGTCGCTCGGCATCCGCGTCCTGCCGGGGGCGCTGGTGGTGCGCGTTGGTTGAGCTCCGCCGCGACGGGCGGCGTCCCGCGGGCCGGCGGCGTCGGCTGCTCGGCGCGCTCGGCTACGGACTCGGGTTCGCCCTGCCCGTCACGGCGCTCGCCTTCGTCGTGCGAGAGAAGTTCCGCCCGCTCATCGACCTCGACGAGCGGCTCATCGTCGCGGCCACCGACATCACCCGTGACAACCCTTGGCTGCGCACGACGCTCGTCGCCTGGCAGGAGGTCACGCAGCCCAAGTGGGTCTACATCGCCGCCTCGGCCGTGTGCCTCGTGCTCTGGCGCCGCCACCGCCACCTCGCGACGCGATGCCTCTGGGCCTTCGTCACGATGATGGTGGCCTGGAACCTCCAGCTCGTGCTCAAGGAGGTCGTGCGCCGGGCCCGCCCGGTCGTCAGCGACCCCGTCTCGCACGCGCCCGGCTACAGCTTCCCGTCGGGCCACGTCGCGAACGCGGCCGCGATCGCGACGGTGCTGACGCTGCTGCTCTGGCCGGTGCTCGCACCGGCCGCGCGGCGGTGGCTCGTCGGGGGGCTGACGGCATACGTCGTGCTGACCTCGCTCGACCGCGTCTTCCTCGGCGTGCACTACCCGTCGGACGTCGTCGCCGGCATCCTCTTCGGCGTCGGCCTCGGCACGGCCTCCTACGTCGGCTATCTCGGGTGGAACCCCCAGGGCCCGGACACCTCCCCTCCGCCGGAGGGTGACACCGGGCCCGAGTCCTCGAAAGGCAGTCCGTGAACCCCTCCTTCGTCCACCGCTACGAGGTCGACCCCTCCCGCCCGTCGGTCGGCTCGGCGCTGCGTGACGCGGCGCTGCGCGTGCTGGCCCCGGCCGTCGTCCTCTTCGGGCTCATCGTCGGGCTCGGCTTCCTCATCCTCGGACCCCTCGGCAACCTCCCGTGGGAGGAGGACCTGAGCAGGAGCGTCGCCGCGGGCCGCACCGCGACGATGAACTCGGTCACGGCGGTCTGGTCGCACATCGGCAACACCGAGATCGTCATCGGGGTCTGCGTCGTCGTCGTCGCGCTCGTCTGGTGGCGCACGAAGCAGTGGTGGTACGCCGTCGTGCCGGCCATCGCGATCGCGGCGCAGGCGAGCGTCTTCGTCGCGGCGACCACCCTCACCGACCGCAAGCGCCCGGCCGTCGAGCACCTCGACCCGGCGCCGCCGACGTCGAGCTACCCCAGCGGTCACATGGGCGCCTCGACCGCGCTCTACCTGACCTTCGCGCTCATGGCGCAGCGGATCGAGCGCGCCTGGCTGCGCCGGCTCGTCACGGTCGTCTGCGCGGTCGTGCCGCTCCTCGTCGGCTACGCCCGCCTCTACCGCGGCATGCACCACCTCGTCGACATCCTCGTCGGGATGGTCAACGGCGTCGTGTGCGCCCTGCTCGCCTGGAACTACCTGCGGCGCAAGACCTCCTAGACGTCGGCGTGCCGGGCCCGGCCGAAGCAGTAGACGCCGAAGGCGATGAGGCCGACGGCGACGATCCCGAGCAGCACCGGGCCGCCGGGCGCGCCGAGCAGGTTGTGCAGGGCGCCGTCGAGACCCTTGGCCTCGCTCGGCTTGTGGCGCACGGCCGCGAGCACGAAGAGCCCGCCGACGATGGCGAGGGCGACGCCCTTGGCGGCGTAGCCGAACCGGCCGGCCTTGACGATCCACTCGCCCGGGTGGCTCTCGAGGTCGGCGAGGAACTTCTTCTTCCAGCCCTTGACGACGTGGTAGGCGCCGACGCCGACGACGACGAGGCCGACGATCGCGACGAGCCACTGCCCGGCGGGCTGCTTCATCAGGCTCGCCGTGAAGTCGGTCGTCTGCTTCTTGCTCGAGGAGTCGCTGCCGCTCGCGAACGTGAACGCCGACCACGAGAGCACGAGGTAGACGACCGCCTTGGCGACGGCCTTGGCGCGGTCGGACGCCTCGCGGGTGCCGGTGATGGCCTCCGTCACCTGCCAGAGGGCAAGGCCGAGCCACGCCACGACGGCGACCCAGAGGGTGACGAGGCCGAGCGCGTTGTCGGCCATCGAGCCGAGCGCGCCCGACTGGTCGGCACTCGTGCCCTTCGAGCCGAAGGCGAGTCGCAGCGCGATGGCGCCGATGACGATGTGCAGCACCCCGTTGACGGCGTAGCCGACGCGGGCCGCCGTCTCGAGGGCGGGGTGGTCACCGGCGCGCCGCGAGGCGGCCTTCACGTCTGCGGAGTCCATGGGTGGTGGTCCTGTCGGTCGAGGGGTCCCGAGGGCACCGCAGAACATACCCGTTCAGGGCAGCTCGAGGACGCGTCGGAGCTCGGTCCATGCGAGCTCGCCCAGCGCGCGGTCGGCCGCCTCGGTGCCGCCGCGGGCGAGCGGCAGGCCGCCGGTGGCCACCGTCTCGCCGGGCAGCACCACGCGGTGGCCGGCCCGCGGGTGGGTGACGAGGGTCGTCGGCAGGTCGAGCGCCGCGCGGCGCTGCTCGATGGCGCGGGCGAACTCCACCGCGGGCCAGACCTGGTCGTCGCCGCCGGCGACGAGGAGCACGTCGCCGAAGAAGCGCTCGACCGGGATCGTGGCCGCTGCCACCGCGGCCGCGTGGGTGCGCAGGCTCTGCGCGTAGACGGGGGCGTATGCCGGGGGCTCGCCCGGAGCGTGCGCGTCGTCGTCGTAGGGCACGAACGGGAGCGGTCGACCGCCGCGGCTCCACGACGAGTGCTGTGGGCGGAGCTCGCCGTCGGGCCCTGGCCCGACGTTGGCCCACACGACGTGGCTCGGCGCGAGCGCGACGACGGCGTCGACGGCGGGGTCGTCCTCGGCGTACGCGAGGAGGCCCTCCGCGCTCTTGGAGGCGCCCAGGAGCACGACGCGCTCGCACTGCGCGGAGAGGGCGGCGACGGCCGGGGCGAACGCCTCGAGCGGGTGCTCCCAGATGCCCGCGGGACGGCCCGGTCCGCCGAACCAGCGGTAGGTCAGGGCCGCGCTGACGCCGGCGGCGGCGAGCACGCGCGCCCGCTCGACCTCGACCCAGCCGCTCGACCCGGAGAGGACGAGCACGCCGGTGCCGTTGCCGCCGCGCTCGGGCTCGACGAGCACGCCCTCGGCCTCGCGCCGGTGCTCCCGCAGCCGCGCGCTCATCCGCCGAGCCTCTCGAAGCCGGTGACCGTGAGCACGGCGGCGCCGACGTCGTCGCTCGCCGCCAGGTCGACGACGGCGGAGATGCCCCAGTCGCGGTCGTCGTCGGGGTCGACGACGACCTGGCGCAGCCGCCACTCCGCCGGCGTCCTCTCGATCTGGAGGAGGGCGGGGGAGCGGGCGCCCTGGTCGGTCGCGACGGCGTCGTGGTCGTCGTAGTACGCGCCGAGGGCCTCGTTCCACGCGTCGGCGTCCATGACGACCCGCTGCGGCGGGTCGGTGAGCTCGGCGACGCGGGCCTCCAGCTCGCCCAGGGCTTCCCACTCGTCGCGGGCGGCGAGCTCCACGCGGTGGAACATCGCGTTGCGGATCATCACCGTGAAGGCGCGCTCGTTCGCGGTGAGGGGTCGCGCCGGAGGGGTGACGTCTGCGGCGCCGACCGTGTCGTCGGCCGGGTTGACGAGGTCCTCCCACTCGTCGAGCAGGCTCGAGTCGGTCTGGCGCACGAGCTCGCCCAGCCACTCGATGACGTCCTCGAGCTCCTCGGTGCGGTGGCTCTCGGGGACGGTGCGGCGCAGCGCGCGGTAGGCGTCGGTGAGGTAGCGCAGGACGAGCCCCTCCGACCTCGACAGGCCGTAGTACGACACGAACTCGTTGAACGTCATGCCGCGCTCGTACATCTCGCGCACGACCGACTTCGGCGACAGCGCGTCCTGCGAGATCCAGGGGTGCGACTGCCGGTAGGCGGTGAGGGTGACCTCGAGCAGGTCGGCGAGCGGCTTGGGCCAGCTGACCTCCTCGAGCCGCTCCATGCGCTCCTCGTACTCGAGGCCGTCGAGCTTCATCGCCGCGACGGCCTCGCCACGCGCCTTGAACTCCTGGGCCCGCAGCACCTGCCGGGGGTCCTCGAGGATCGCCTCGATGACCGAGACGAGGTCGCGGGCGTACGAGTCGCTCTCGGGGTCGAGCGTGTCCATGACGGCGAGGGCGAAGGGGGCGAGGGGCTGGTTGAGGGCGAAGTCGCGCTGGAGGTCGATCGTCAGCGCGTGCCGCCGCCCCGAGTCCTCCACCGTGGCGAGGCGCTCGACGACGCCGGAGGTGAGCAGCTCCTTGGCGAGCACGAGCGCGTGGCGCTGGAGGCGGCGCTGGTCCTTGACCTCGTGGTGGTTGTCGGAGAGGAGCCGCGCTGCGTGCGCGACCGGGTTGCCCTCTCGCGCGAGGAGATTGACGAGCATCGAGTGCGAGACCTTGAGCCGCGGCTGCAGGGGCTCGGGCTCGGCGCCGATGAGCCGCTCGAACGTCTCCTCGGACCAGTTGACGAAGCCGTCGGGAGCCTTCTTGCGCTGGATCTTCCTCTGCTTCTTGGGATCGTCGCCGGCCTTCTCGACAGCGCGGAGGTTGTCGATGACGTGGTCGGGGGCCTGCGCGACGACCCAGCCGCGCGCGTCGAACCCGGCGCGTCCGGCGCGGCCGACGATCTGGTGGAACTCGCGGGCCTTGAGGAGCCGCTGCTTCGTGCCGTCGAACTTCGTGAGCCCCGTGAGGAGCACGGTGCGGATCGGCACGTTGATGCCCACGCCGAGCGTGTCGGTGCCGCAGATGACCTTGAGCAGGCCGTCCTGGGCCAGCTGCTCGACCAGGCGGCGGTACTTCGGCAGCATGCCGGCGTGGTGCACGCCGATGCCGTGCCGGACGAGCCGCGAGAGGGTGCGGCCGAAGCCGGCGCCGAAGCGGAAGGCGCCGATGCGCTCGGCGATCGCCTCGCGCTCCTCACGGCTCGTGATCCTGACGGCCATGAGGCTCTGCGCGCGCTCGAGCGCGGCCGCCTGCGTGAAGTGGACGACGTAGACGGGGGCGCGGTCCTGCTGGAGCAGCAGCTCGATCGTCTCGTGCAGGGGGGTGACGGCATACGAGAACTCGAGGGGGACGGGGCGCTCGGTGCCGGTGATGACGGCCGTCGAGCGGCCCGTGCGCCGGGTCAGGTCGTCGCGGAACATCGTGACGTCGCCGAGCGTCGCCGACATGAGGACGAACTGCGCCTGAGGCAGCTCGAGGATGGGCACCTGCCACGCCCACCCGCGGTCGGGCTCGGAGTAGAAGTGGAACTCGTCCATGACGACGAGGCCGACGTCGGCCGAGCTGCCCTCTCGCAGAGCGAGGTTCGCGAGGATCTCGGCGGTGCAGCAGATGATCGGGGCGTCGGCGTTGACCGACGCGTCGCCGGTGATCATGCCGACGTTGTCGGCGCCGAACTGCTCGCAGAGGGCGAAGAACTTCTCCGACACGAGCGCCTTGATCGGTGCCGTGTAGAAGCTGACGCGGTCGTCGGCGAGGGCCACGAGGTGGGCGGCGGTGGCGACGAGCGACTTCCCCGAGCCGGTCGGCGTCGACAGGATGAGGTTGCTGCCGCTGAGGATCTCGAGGAAGGCCTCGTCCTGGTGCGGGTAGAGGGTGAGGCCGCGTTCTGCCGTCCACCCGGTGAAGACCTCGTAGAGGCCGTCGGGATCGGGATCCCGCGGGATGCGCTCGCTGAGGTTCTTCGTCACCGCATCGAGTATGCCGGTCCGCGCGGTCACGTCCGACCGTGCCGCGGGCGCCGCGGGCGCCGCGGGCCGCCGAGCCGGTCGGGGACGACGAGGAGCACGCCGACGGCCACCACGGCGCCGACCACCGTCTCGAGGAGCCGGTCGCGCAGGAGGGGCCCGACCGCCGTGGGGTGGACGAGCTGCCCCATGAGCAGCGCCAGCGGCGTGATGAAGAGCAGGGCGGCCGCGTAGTTGCGGCCGACGACCAGCTCGGTCAGCACCTGCAGGAGGACGATGACGAGCACCGCCGTGACGCCGCTCGGGTGCAGGGCGAGCACCGCGGCCGCCACCCCGAGGCCGAGGAGCGTGCCGACGACCCGGTGGAACCCGCGCGTGACCCGCGAGCGGAGGTCGGGGCCGGAAAGCACGACGACCGACGCGACCATGGCCCAGTAGGGGTGTGCCCAGCCGAGCGCGGTCGCGGTGCCGCCCGAGACCACGAGCGCGAGGACGTGGCGCACGAGGTGGGTGCGGGCCCCCGCCGGTGCGAGCGCGTCACGGAACCGGGGCGCCGGCAGCACCGGGCGGTCCCACGACGACGGCGCCCGCAGCGCGCCCAGCTGGGCGACGAGGATCGAGAAGCCGGCGCTCGCGGCGGCGATCGCGGCCGCGACCGGGACGGTGGCCGCCGTCGCCGGGGCGGCCGCGCACACGGCGAAGCCGAAGACGAGGAAGAGCGGACCGGGCGGGTGCCAGCGGTACGCGTCCGAGGCGAGCGAACCGGCCGCGGCCAGCACCGCGCCGACGAGCACGACGAGCCACCGGGCCTCGGGCGTCAGGCCGACGAGGACCCCGAGCGTCACCGACGCGACGAGGAAGAGGGCCGCCACGAGCTGCATGCCGGCCCGCTCGGCCCGCGGCTGGTTGCGTCCGTAGAGCGAGGTGAAGGCCCCGAAGGCGGCGTACGCGGTCCACTCGAGGCGGCCGACGAGCACGAGCACGAGGAGCGGCACGAGCACGGACACCCCGGCGCGCAGGGCGACGCGGTGCGCGCCGCCGTGCGGTCCCCACGTGAGCAGCCCGCTGCCGAGAGACCTGCCGAGACCCCTGCCGAGTCCCCTGCCGAGTTCCTGGCCTCGCGGGGGCGGCGGCTCGGGCACGTTCATCGCCGTCGACCCTACTCCCGGCCCGCTCCCGGGATCCCGCGGGCGAGCGCCCCTTGCCGTGTCGGTGGGGGATGGCAGGCTGGCCCCCGATGGCAAAGGGTAGGAAGGCCGACGTGCTCGACCGCTTCTCACCGGCGACGGCGGAGTGGTTCCGGAGCAGCTTCAGCGCGCCCACGACCGCCCAGGCCGGCGCCTGGGACGCCATCAGCTCGGGCCACCACTGCGTCGTCGTCGCCCCCACCGGCTCGGGCAAGACGCTCTCGGCCTTCCTCTGGGCCGTCGACCGCATGGCGCGCGAGCCGGTGCCCGAGGAGCGGCTCGAGCGCTGCCGGGTGCTCTACATCTCGCCGATGAAGGCGCTCGCCGTCGACGTCGAGCGCAACCTGCGCGCCCCGCTCGTCGGCATCGGCCACGCCGCGGCCCGCCTCGAGCTCCCCCAGCCAGAGATCAGCGTCAGCGTGCGCTCCGGCGACACCCCGGCCAACGAGCGGCGTGCCTTCGCGCGGACGCCCACCGACATCCTCATCACGACGCCCGAGTCGCTCTTCCTCATGCTCACCTCGTCGGTGCGCGAGGCGCTCAAGGGCGTCGAGACGGTCATCATCGACGAGGTGCACGCCGTGGCCGGCACGAAGCGCGGGGCGCACCTCGCCCTCAGCCTCGAGCGGCTCGACGCGATCCTGCCCAAGCCCGCCCAGCGCGTCGGCCTGTCGGCCACGGTGCGCCCGGTCGAGGAGGTGGCCCGCTACCTCGCAGGCGGGCGGCCCGTCGAGATCGTGCAGCCGGAGTCGACGAAGCAGTGGGACCTCGAGGTCGTCGTGCCGGTGCCCGACATGGGCGAGCTCGGCAGCGCGCCGGCCGAGATCTCGCCCGGTGTGCCGGACCTCTCCGGCCCGGCCGCCGGCAACGCCCCGCAGGCGAGCATCTGGCCGCACGTCGAGGAGCGCATCGTCGACCTCATCGCCGACCACCGCTCCACCCTCGTCTTCGCCAACTCCCGCCGCCTGGCCGAGCGCCTCACCTCGCGGCTCAACGAGATCTGGGAGGAGCGGCTGGCCGAGCAGGAGGGGCTGCCGTCGCCGGTGATGGCCGCGCTCTCGACGCAGCCGCCGGCGCAGGTGATGGCCCAGGCCGGGTCGTCGCGCGGGGCGCCCGGGGTGCTCGCGCGCGCGCACCACGGCTCGGTGAGCAAGGAGCACCGCGCAACGATCGAGGAGGACCTCAAGGCCGGTCGCCTCCCGGCCGTCGTCGCGACGAGCAGCCTCGAGCTCGGCATCGACATGGGCGCCGTCGACCTCGTCATCCAGGTCGAGAGCCCCCCGTCGGTCGCGAGCGGTCTGCAGCGCGTGGGCCGCGCCGGCCACCAGGTGGGCGCCGTCAGCCAGGGCGTGCTCTTCCCGAAGTTCCGCGGCGACCTCGTGCAGACCGCCGTCGTCGTCGAGCGCATGCGTGCGGGCGCCATCGAGTCGCTGCGCATCCCCGCGAACCCCGTCGACGTGCTCGCCCAGCAGATCGTGGCGATGTGCGCCATGGACGACTGGTCGGTCGCCGACGTCGAGGCCCTCGCGCACCGGTCGGCGAGCTTCGCCTCGCTGCCGCGGTCGGTGCTCGAGGCCACCCTCGACATGCTGGCGGGCCGCTACCCGTCCGACGAGTTCGCCGAGCTGCGCCCCCGCATCGTCTGGGACCGCGTCACCGACACGCTCTCCGGCCGCCGCGGCGCCCAGCGCCTCGCGGTGACGAGCGGCGGCACCATCCCCGACCGCGGCCTGTATGCCGTGTTCCTCGCCTCCGGTGAGGGGCCCGGTCGCCGGGTCGGCGAGCTCGACGAGGAGATGGTCTACGAGTCGCGCGTCGGCGACGTCTTCACGCTCGGCACGTCGACGTGGCGCATCGAGGACATCACGCACGACCGGGTCCTCGTCACACCCGCCCCGGGGCAGGCCGGCAAGCTGCCGTTCTGGAAGGGCGACCAGCAGGGCCGCCCGGCCGAGCTCGGCCGGGCCCTCGGCGGCTTCGTCCGCGAGATCGTCGGGCTCACGCCCGAGCGGGCCCGCGCGCGCGTCACCGCGGCCGGACTCGACGAGTGGGCCGCCGACAACCTCATCGCCTACCTCACGGAGCAGAAGGAGGCGACGCGGCACGTCCCGGACGACCGCACCATCGTCGTCGAGCGCTTCCGCGACGAGATCGGCGACTGGCGCGTCGCCGTGCTCTCGCCCTTCGGTGGGCAGGTGCACGCGCCGTGGGCGCTCTGCGTGGCCGCCCGCATGCGCGAGCGGTTCGGCATCGACGTGCAGGCCATGCACGGCGACGACGGCATCGTCTTCCGGCTGCCCGACCTCGAGTTCGACGACGGCGCGGCCGTCGGCCAGCAGCTCGTCGAGCTCGTCACCCTCGAGCCCGAGGAGGTCAGCGCGCTCGTCACGCAGGAGATCGGCGGATCTGCCCTGTTCGCAGCGCGGTTCAGGGAGTGCGCGGCTCGTGCGCTGCTGCTGCCCCGGCGCCGGCCCGACCGCCGCCAGCCGCTCTGGCAGCAGCGGCAGCGGGCCGCGCAGCTGCTCGAGGTCGCGAGCCAGTACCCGAGCTTCCCCATCGTGCTCGAGGCCGTGCGCGAGTGCGTCCAGGACGTCTTCGACGTGCCGGGTCTCGTCGCGCTCATGGGCGACATCCGCTCGCGCGCGGTCAAGGTCGTCGACGTCGAGTCGCACCAGCCGAGTCCCTTCGCGAAGTCGCTCGTCTTCGGCTACGTCGCCCAGTACCTCTACGAGGGCGACTCGCCGCTCGCCGAACGGCGGGCCGCCGCGCTCGCGCTCGACCCCTCGCTCCTGTCCGAGCTGCTCGGCCAGGGCGAGGCGCTCGCCCTGCGCGACCTGCTCGACCCGGAGGCGGTGGCCCGCACCGAGGCCGAGCTGCAGCGGCTGACGCCCGAACGCGGGGCGCGCGACGCGGAGGACGTCGCCGACCTGCTCCGGGTGCTGGGTCCGCTGTCGCTGGGTGACGTGGTCGCCCGCGCGGCCGAGGGCTTCGAGCCGGGCGCGGTCGAGGCCGCCCTCGCCGCGCTCGAGGCGGCCCGCCGCGTCATCGCGGTGCGGGTCGGGGGCGAGCACCGCTGGGCCGCGATCGAGGACGCCGCCCGACTGCGCGACGCGCTCGGCACGGCCCTGCCGGTCGGCGTGCCGCAGGCCTTCCTCGAACCGGTGCCCGACCCCCTCGCCGACCTCGTGGCCCGCTTCGCCCGCACCCACGGGCCGTTCGCCGTGCAGACCGTCGCCGCCTGGTGGGGTCTGGGCCCTGCCGTCGTGCACGACGCGCTGCGCCGCCTCGTCTCGGCCGGGCGGGTCGTCGAGGGCGAGCTGCTGCCCACCGAGAACGGCGGGGGCCACGGCCCGGAGTTCTGCGACGCCGAGGTGCTGCGCCTGCTGCGGCGGCGCTCGCTCGCCGCCCTGCGGCACGAGGTCGAGCCGGTCGACCAGGCCGACCTCGCGCGCTTCCTGCCGCAGTGGCAGGGCGTCGGCGGCGGGCTGCGCGGTCGTGAGGGCCTGCTGCGGGCCGTCGAGCAGCTGACCGGCGCCGAGGTGCCGGCCAGCGCGCTCGAGTCGCTCGTGCTCCCGGCCCGGGTCGCCGACTACCGCCCCGCCCTGCTCGACGAGGTGATGAGCTCCGGCGAGGTCGTCTGGCGCGGCCACGGTTCGCTGCCGGGCGACGACGGCTGGGTCAGCCTGCACCTCGCCGACGCCGCGCACCTGACGTTGACGCCACCGGAGGTCGTCGACCTCACCGACGACGAGCAGGCCGTGCTCGCCGCGCTCGAGGGCGGCGGCGCGTACTTCTTCCGGGCACTGGCGACGCGGGTGGGGCTCGGCGACGCCGAGCTCAACGACGCCCTGTGGTCGCTGCTGTGGTCGGGGCGCGTCACCAACGACACGATCGCGCCGCTGCGAGCCCTGCTGGCCGGCGGCCGCACCGCGCACAAGCGCACCACCTCCGGCCCCCGGGCGAGCCGGTATGCCGGCCGGCGCGGGTCGCTCGGTCGCTTCGGTTCGCTGCGGGGCCCGCTCGCCGGCGCGAGCCCGGCTCAGGTGGAGGCGGCCGAGGAGGCGGCGACGGGCAAGGCGCTCGCAGCCGGCCGGGCCTCGGGGTCCGGGCCGTCCACCGGCGTGGGGCGCTGGACGGCGCTGCCTCCCGCGGAGACCGACCCGACGGTGCGGGCGGTCACCAACGCCGAGCTGCTGCTCGACCGCTACGGCGTGCTGACGCGCGGCTCGGTCGTCACCGAGGACGTGCCCGGTGGGTTCGCCGCCGTCTACCGGGTGCTCGCCGCGGCCGAGGAGGCCGGCAAGGTGCGTCGCGGCTACTTCGTCGAGGGCCTCGGTGCCTCGCAGTTCGCCTCGACGGGTGCCGTCGACCGGCTCCGGTCGATGTCCCGGCTGCCCGGCTCGGGTTCCGGGTCCGGCCCGAAGGACGCCGAGCCCGGTCGGGACCGCACCGGTCCGCCGGCGCTCGTGCTCGCCGCGAGCGACCCCGCCAACCCCTACGGCGCCGCCATCGGCTGGCCCGAGCGGGGGCTGACCGACGCCGCCGACGAGGAGGAGCCTGCGGCCGACGGCAGCGCGCCCAGGACCTCACGGCGCAAGGGGCACCAGCCCGGCCGCAAGGCCGGCGCCCTCGTCGTCGTCGTCGACGGTGAGCTCGTGCTCTACGTCGAGCGGGGCGGCAAGACGATGCTCTGCTGGTCCGACGACCCGGAACACCTGCAGGCCGCGGCCGACGCGCTGGCGCTGGCGGTGCGCGAGGGGGCGCTCGGGCGCCTCACCGTCGAGAAGGCCGACGGCGCCTCGGTGCTCGGCTCCGACCACCCGCTCGTGCAGGCCCTGTCGAACGCAGGCTTCCACATGACCCCTCGCGGACTGCGTCTGCGACGCTAGCCGTCATCCCCGCACGGACGAGAGGAACCGAGATGGACACCGCAGCCAGGGCCCAGGAGCTCCAGCGACTGCATCGCGACCCCGAACTGCTGCTCGTCGTCAACGTGTGGGACGTCATCACGGCACGGGTCGTCGCCGACACCCCGGGCACGAAGGCGCTCGCGACGGCGAGCCACTCGATCGCGGCGGCCCACGGCTACCCCGACGGCGAGCAGATCCCGCGCGACCTCATGATCGAGGCCGTCGGGCGCATCGCCGCCGCCGTCGACCTGCCCGTCACGGCCGACCTCGAGGCCGGTTACGGCGACGCCGGCGAGACGGTGGCCCGCGCCATCGACGTCGGCATCGTCGGCGCCAACCTCGAGGACCAGATGAAGCCCCTGCCCGACGCCGTGCGGGCGGTCGAGGCAGCGGTCGCGGCCGGCGAGCGGGCCGGCATCCCGTTCGTGCTCAACGCGCGCACCGACGCCTACGTCAAGGCCGGCGACCGCGATCCCGACGATGTCCTGGCCGACGCGGTCGAGCGGGGCCGCGCCTACCTCGAGGCCGGAGCCTCGACCTTCTTCGTCCCGGGTCTGCTCGACGAGCCCACGGTCGCCCGGCTCGTGGAGGAGCTCGGGCCGCAGAAGGTCACCGTCATCGGCGTGCCGGGCTCGCTCGAGCTCGCGACGCTGCAGCGCCTCGGTGTCGCGCGGGTGTCCTACGGGCCGTGGAGCCAGAACGTGGCCCTCACCGCCCTGGCCTCGCTCGCGGAGGACGTCTACGCCGGCGGCGGGCTGCCCGAGGGCACCCGCAAGCTCAACTGATCCGGGTCGCCGAAGAGCAGCGGGACGACGGCCCAGAGGAAGACTCCCAGCAGGGCCAGGCTGAGCAGCGTCAGCGGGTTGCGCAGCCAGACGACCCAGAACCCGAGACGGTCGACGTGCGACACGACGCCACCGACGATCTGCGCCGGATGCACCGGGCTCGTGTCGGCGACGGCGTTGGCATCGCCCTTCGTCGTGAAGCTGCCGTCCGCATGGCGCGCGACGAGGCGGTGCGAGACGACCATCCCGTCCTTGACGAACGAGACGACCTGGCCGACCTCGTAGCGGCCCTTCTCGACGACGACGAGGCTCTGGGGCGGGATCGTCGGCTTCATCGAGCCGGTGCGGATGACGAAGGCCTGGTATCCGAGGTGGCCGGCCAGCAGCATTCCCACGCCGGTCGCCAGCGCGAGCAGCAGGCCCGCCGTGAGAAAGGCGAACGCTTTCTTCATGCGCATTTCCCGGTGATTTCCGTTTGTCCTTTTTCTTCCTTTATGGCCTGATCCCGAAAGGGACCGGCCGGGGGTGCGGCGAAACGCTGGTGCTGCCGCTACGGCCCCCGGCCGGACCCTCGGGTCACGGCTGCTGGCCGACCTGCGTCTCGACGATCTTGTACGGAAGGCCGCTCGCCGTCGGGTTGCCCTGCGGGTTGGCGTTCCACGCGCCGCCGCCCTGGGGCGTCTGGCCCTGGAGCTTGCTGGCGTAGCCGAAGCCGAAGGAGTACGTCACGGTGCCAGTCGGGGCCACGTTGCTCGCGAGCTCGACCTCCTGCGGCACCGGCCAGCATCCGTCGGGGGCGAAGTCGCCGCACGTGGAGCTGCGGTCGTTGAGGTTGGCCGAGTCGAACCTCGCGGATCCGTTTGCGGCGATGTGGAACTCGCCGTACGTGCCGAGGGTGTTGAGCTGGTGGAGGGCGTCCGCGTTGTCGAAGACGACCTAGACGTCCTGGTTGTTGAGGCCGGTGTTCGTCACCGTGGCGTCGACCGTCAGGACCTCGCCCGGGAGCAGGTTGGTGAAGGCCAGCGTGTTCGTGTTCGTCTGGCCCTTGATCGAGCCGACGGAGCCGGACAGCGAACCCGCCTGGCTGTCGGTGAAGTAGGCGAGCGACCCGCCCACCGAACCGACGAGCCCCGCGGCGACGAGCACGAGCGATCCCGCTCCGACGGCGACGCGAGCACGGCGGTTGTTCTTGAGCAGCATGAAATGAATCCCCATCCCCTTGGTAAAACCCCTGTCCGCGCGATTCTTCGACGCGGATGTCGCGCGTTTCCCCCGTGCGACCGGGCGAACCGAGCACGGTGATTTCCGGGGGTGGAGGTTTTTAACGCCAATTTCCACCATGGCGTTTTTCGGATGCGCACAATCCTTGCGCGCACCGCTGCCGAGGGCTGCTCAGAGGCGTTCTGAGCGCTCACCCGGTGTGACGACGCCCCGGGTGTCGAGGAAGCGGCGCGACCGGGCGGCGAGGTCGTCGACGGCATACGACCGGTGGTGCTGCAGAAGGACGACGAGGTCGGCCGCCTCGACGGCGCGCCTGAGGTCGACCACCGACGCGGCGGCGTCGCCGAGCTCGACCTCCAGCTCGCTCCACCACCCGACGAGCGGGTCGTGGAACGAGACGCACGCGCCCTGCTCGAGCAGGCGGCGGGCGACGGGGACGGCGGGCGACTCCCGCTGGTCGGCGATGTCGGCCTTGTAGGTGATGCCGAGCAGGAGCACCCGCGCGCCGCGCAGTGCCGCGGCGTCCTCGTTGAGCGCGTCCTGGGCGCGGCGCACGACGTAGGCCGGCATCGAGGCGTTGATCTCCTGGGCGAGCTCGACGAAGCGGAAGGGATAGCCGAGCCGGGTGCGCACGTTGTGCGACAGGTAGTTCGGGTCGATCGGGATGCAGTGGCCGCCGACGCCGGGCCCGGGGTAGAACGCCTGGAAGCCGAAGGGTTTCGTGCGCGCGGCCGCGATGACGTCCCACAGGTCGATCCCGAGGTCGTGGCAGAAGCGGGCCATCTCGTTGACGAGCGCGATGTTGATGTGGCGGTAGGTGTTCTCGAGCAGCTTGGCCGTCTCCGCCTCCCGCGTCCCGCTCGTCGGCACGACGGTCTCGACGAAGCGGCCGTAGAACGCGCACGCGGCCCGGGTGCAGCCCGGGGTGTACCCGCCGACCACCTTGGGGGTGTTGGCGATCCCGTGCACGGGGTTGCCGGGATCGACGCGCTCCGGCGAGAAGGCGAGGTGGAAGTCGACCCCGGCGCGGAGGCCTCCCGCCTCGAGGAGCGGGCGCACGACCTCGTCGGTCGTGCCGGGGTAGGTCGTCGACTCGAGCACGACGACGGTGCCGGGGCGCAGCCGGTCGGCCACGGCGCCGACCGCGTGCAGCACCGACGTGAGGTCGGGTGCGCCGTCGCGGCCGAGCGGGGTGGGCACGCAGACGACGACGACGTCGGCGTGGCCGAGGCACGCCGGGTCGGTCGTCGCCGAGAAGCCGGCGGAGAGCATCGCCGCCACGTCGTCGTCGGTGAGGTCGTCGACGTGCGACCGGCCCTCGGAAAGGGCTGTGACCACAGGCTCGCTCGTGTCCAGCCCGACCACGTCGAGGCCGGCCCGCACGGCGGCCTGCGCGAGGGGCAGGCCGACGTAGCCGAGGCCAACGACGACGGCGTCGTGCCGGCACCCGGCCGGCGACGCCTCGCTCACGAGCCCTCGTAGGCGAGCCCGCGGCGGTCGGCCGCGCCCGACCCGTGCGCGGCGTGCTCGTGCTCGCGCCGCCGGCGGGCGAGCTGCGTGACGTGCTGCACGAAGTCCCGGCCGATGACGTTCCAGTCGTAGTGCCGCCGGGCGTAGGCGTGCCCGGCCCGGCCGAGGGCGACGCGCCGCTCCGGATCACGGGCGAGCTCCACGAGCGCGGCGGCGGTGGCCTCCGCGTCGTCGAAGGGGACGACGACGCCGCAGCCGGCCCGTTCGACGAGGTCGGCGGCCAGGGGCAGCGGCGTCGTGACGACCGGCAGCCCGTGCGCCATGTACTCGAGCACCTTCGTCGGCATCGAGTGGCGGTAGTTGGGCCGGTCCTCGAGCAGCGAGAGCCCGGCGAGCGCGCCGTCGAGCATCGGCAGCGCCCGGGCGCTGGGCACGAAGCCGTGGTGGCGCACGTGGCCGCACTTGACGCCCCAGCTCAGGGTGTCGGCCGTGCGGGCGTCGCGCGCCGAGCCGATGATCTCGACCTTCACCTCACCCCGCGTGGCCACCGTGAGCAGGCGCCCGGCCTGCAGCAGGGTGGAGGCGCCCCGGGCCATCGTCAGCGAGCCGAGGTAGACGGCCCGCGACGAGCCGGGCGGCGGCGGATCCGACGGCACCCGGACGGTGTTGGGCACGACGACGTGCTCCCGCTCGAAGCGCTCGGCGTACGCGTGCTCGGCGAGGATGACGTCGTGGTGCCGCTCGGCGTGCCGCTCGACGGCTCGGGCGGCGAGCGCCAGCGGGCGGCGGGCCCGGTCCGGCACCCAGGGCTTGGCCTCGATCGCGGCGGCGGTGTCCTCGTGCACGTCCCAGACGAGGTTCGTCAGGCGCAGCCCGGCCACGGCGGCGACGAGCTCCGGGTCGTGCACGAGCGTCACGTCGTGGCGGTGGGCCTCGCGCGCCAGCAGCCGCCGGGCGGCCCGGAAGGCCTCGGTGCGCGACCGCCCGGCGGCGTGCGGCAGGTCGACCGCGTGCAGCCCCGCCACGTCCGGAAGGTCGAGCCCGTGCGCGACGAAGGGGGCGGCATACGTGACCCGCACCCCGGCCTCGAGGAGTGCCCCGATCTGGCGCGCGCGGATGCGGGCGTCCTCGGGGTGGTGCACGACGGTGACGACGAGCACGCGGTAGGGGATCATCAGTGGGCCTTCCGGTGGGACTGCTCGTAGGCGCGCACGACCTCGTCGGTGGGCCCGTCCATGACGAGGCGGCCGCGGTCCATCCACAGCACCCGCTCGCACGACTCCCGGATCGCGGCGTTGCTGTGGCTGACGAGGAAGAGGGTGCTCGCGCCGCGGCGGATCTCGGCCATGCGGTCGCGGCTGCGGGCCTGGAACTCCGCGTCGCCCGTGGCGAGCGCCTCGTCGATCATGAGGATGTCGGGGGCGGCGGCGGTCGAGATGGCGAAGCGCAGGCGCGCGCCCATGCCCGAGGAGTAGGCGCTCATCGGCAGGTCGACGAAGTCGCCGATGCCGGAGAACTCGACGATGTCGTCGTAGCGCTCGCGCACCTGGCGCGGGCTCAGCCCCAGCGCGAGGCCGCCGATCATGACGTTCCTGGCGCCCGTGAGACCCGTCAGCAGCACGGCGTTGACGCCGAGCAGCGACGGCCGCCCGGCCGCCCACACCCGGCCGTTCGTCGGCGGGATGAGCCCGGCGACGGCCCGCAGCAGGGTGCTCTTGCCCGAGCCGTTGCGCCCGATGATGCCGACGGCCTCGCCGTGGTTCACGACGAACGAGACGTCCTTGACGGCGTGCACCTTGCGCACCGTGCTGACCGGGTTGCGTCTCGTGAGCAGGCGCTCGACGAGCGGCAACTCGCCGCCGGTGTCGGTGCCCTTCTGCTTCGCGCCGAAGACGGAGTAGACGATGTCGAGTCCCGAGCAGACCACGCTGGGGGTGCCCGGGGTCATCGCGTCAGCTGCTCCCATAGCGACCCTCCCCACGCCAGAAGAAGACGAGCCCGGCCGTGCAGAGGCCGACGCCCCAGAGGCCGGCCGCGACCCAGCTGCCCCAGGTGAGGGCGTACTGGTCCATGAGCGCCTCGCGGGCGGTCGTCATGCTGACGGCGAGCGGCTGGTAGAGCAGCAGCGCGCTGACGAGCCCGTGCCCGGCGTAGTGCGGGATGCTGAAGAAGACCCCTGAGACGTAGCGGGCGAGCCGGACGCCGACGGGCACGAGGTTGGCGGCGTCGCGGGCCGCGTTGACGACGCGCGCCAGGAAGAAGGCGAGCCCGAGGTTGATGAGCGTCTGCAGCAGCAGCGAGACCGGGAAGAGCAGCCAGTGGAACGAGAACGGCTCGCCGGTCAGCGGGATGAGGACGAGCAGCACGGCGAACGCCGGCATCGTCACGAGCAGCTGCGTCAGCGTCACTGAGATCGGCAGCACGGCGCGGGGGAAGCGCAGCGCGCGCACGAGGCCGATCTGCCCGACGACGGCGCGCGAGCCCGCGATGATCGCGCTCGAGGAGTAGCCGAAGACGAAGATCCCGATGGTGAGGAACGCGATGTAGTTCTCGGTGCCCCCGCGGGTCTTGAGCAGCAGCCCGAAGATCAGGTAGTACGACCCCACGAGCAGCAGCGGGTTGATGACCGCCCACAGCTGGCCGAGGTGGTTGTTGGCGTTCGCCGCCCAGGCCTGCGCCGTCGAGAGGTGCCAGACGAGGTGCCGGTAGCTCCAGATCTCGCGCAGGTGACCGCCGAGTCCCGGTCGCACGCCGAGCTCCTCGAGCCCGGCGCGCCGCGCGAGGGCCTCGGCCTGCGCGGCCGTCAGCGGTGGGGCGAGGGGCGGCGGCGTGCCGTCCACCGGGGCGTCGGGCCGGGTCGTCGTGTCGGTGGTCCCGTTGCTCATGTCGTCGCCGTCCGCACCTGCTCGTAGATCCTTGCGTATGCCGTGGCCGCCGTCGACCACGTGCGTTCCCGCGCGACGTGGTCGCGGCCGCTCGCCCCCAGACGGGCGCGCCGGTCGGGGTCGGCGGCGAGCCCGCGCAGCGCCTCGGCGAGGGCGCCGGCGTCGTCGCTCGGCACGACGAGTCCCCGGTCGGCGGTGACCAGCTCGCGCAGCGGCGGCAGGTCGCTCGCGACGACGGGGCGTCCCAGCCCCATGGCCTCCACGGGCTTGAGCGGGGGCACGACGGCGGTCACGGCCGTGCGGCGGCGGGCCACGCAGAAGACGTCGATGGCCGCGTGGTGGTCGCGGCTGCGCTCGTGCGGCACCGCCCCCGTCAGCACGAAGCGCGTGCGGTTGCCCGCGCGCCGCAGCTCCCTCGCCTGCCGGGCGAGGCGCCCGCGGGCCGGGCCGTCACCGACGACGAGGACGACGAGTCGTGCGTCGTCGAGCAGCCCTCCCGCCTCGACGAGCACGTCGACGCCCTCGTAGTCGTTGAGGGTCGACACGGTGCCGACGACGACGTCGTCGGGCCGCACGTCGAGCGCGGCCCGCACGGCCGCCCGGTCGGTCGGGTCGGTGAGGTGCGCGTCCGGCACCGCGTTGCCGACGACGTGCACGGCGGCGGGGGAGACCCCGCGGTCGACGATCGCGTCCCGCATGCCCTGCGAGAGGGTGACGACCGCGTCGGCGAGGCCGAGGCAGCGCGTCTCGGTCGACCGCGTCCAGCGGTAGAAGTCCGACCCCGGGTCGCCCCCGCGGCTGCGCCACGTGTCCTCGAGGAAGCCGCGCGCCTCGTAGACCACCGGCACCCCGAGACGGCGGCCGGCGAGCAGGGCGGCCTGTGCGTTGAGGTGCTTCGAGTGGGCGTGGAGGACGTCCGCGCCGACGGCGCGTCCGAGCGCGGCCACGGTCTCGGCATACGCCGCGAGGAGCGCGTCCGGGCGGTCGAGCCGGCGGCCTCGTCGCAGGTCGCGGTGGTAGGGCACCCCCGCGAGGCTGGTGAAGCCGGGGGCCCCGAGATGCCCTGCGGTGACAGGGAACCCGGGCGGGGTGCACACGTGCGCGTTCGTGCCCGCCGCCCGCTGCGCGGCCACGATGCCCTGGGTGCGCACCGTGTAGCCCGCCTGCACCTCAGGCAGCGCGTTCGTCACGACGTGCACGACGGCGAGGGTGTGGCTGGACGTCGTGGACGTCGGCGGGGGCGCCGGGCGGTCGGGGCGGTCGGGGCGCAGCACGTCGAGCGCTGCCCCGGTCAGCACGGCGCGCTCGCCGGCGAGCCAGCGCCGGTGCGCCCGGGCCGCCGGGCTGCGAGCGCCCTCGAGCGCGCGCTCCGCCGCCCCGACGTCGCCTGCTGCGTGGGCGAGGTAGGCGGCGGCCGACCCGCGCACCGGCACGGACGCCGGCACGGGCGAGCCGGGCGAGGCGGCGAGGCGCGTCCACTGGCCGGTCGCGGCCGCGGCGGCGAGCAGGTGCTGCGTGCGTCGGGGACCCGCGCCGCGCAGCTCGTCGCCGAGCCGTCGGCGTGCGAGGTCGCCCTGCCCCGCCGCGGCGGCCGCGACGACGCCGAGGGGTCCGCGGGATCGGTCGCTCACCGTGCGACGCACCCCGACCGGCAGCGCCCGGGTGCCGACCCAGGCGGCCTGCCACGGGTTGCGCGTCACGTGCGCACGGGCCACGCACGCCGCGACGGGGAGGTTCGCGACGAGCAGGGCGGCCGTGGTCGGGACGTCACCAAGTGTTCGGCTTCCCGTTGCACGTCGGGGTCCGAGGGCGCCGAGCGCGAGTGCCACACTGGCGCCGAGTCGGGAGGTCACGCACCGAACGTTTCAGGTGCCCCCCGAACGGCGAACCCGCTGAGGCGGAACAGAAGTCGAACAGAGAGAGAAGTTTGTGAACACCCGGCAGCGACTGGTCTCCGACCTCGACCGGGCGCGGCTCGCGGCGACCCGGGCCGCGCGCGACCCGCAGGCGCGCAGCGCCCTGCCTCGCAAGGTCCGCGCCGAGCTGCACCGGCGCCTGCCCCGGGTGCGGTCGGCACGACTGCGCGTCGACGTGCCGCCGGCCGAGGTCCCCGAGGGGCCGGTCGCACGGCCCGGGGTCACCGCGGCCGTCGTGCTCGACGACTTCTCTCGCCTCGCGCTCGGCTACGAGTGGAACCAGCTCGCGGTCACGCCCACCGGCTGGCGCGACGAGCTGGCAGCCACGCCCGTCGACCTCCTCTTCGTCGAGTCGGCCTGGAACGGCAACGACGGCGCCTGGCGCCTCGCCATGACCGGTGACGACGGCCCGTCGCACCAGCTGCGCGACCTCGTCGACCGCTGTCGCGCCGACGGGGTGCCGACGGTCTTCTGGAACAAGGAGGACCCGCCGAACTACGCGCTCTTCCTCGAGACCGCGCGCCTCTTCGACCACGTCTTCACCGTCGACGCCGGGCGCATCCCCGACTACCGCCGCGACCTCGGTCACGACCGGATCGCCCTGCTGCCGTTCGGTGCCCAGCCGCGCATCCACACACCGGTGCGGCACGGGGCGGGGCGCACGCGCGAGGTCGCCTTCGCCGGAAGCTACTTCGCCGACAAGCACGACGAGCGTCGCCGGCAGGTGGAGTTCGTGCTCGAGCCCGCTCTGCCCCTGGGGCTCGAGGTGTTCTCGCGCCTGGCCGGGCGCGACGCCCGCTACCAGTTCCCGAGGCGGTATGCCGGCGCGCTCGTCGGGAGCCTGCCCTACCGTCGGCTGCTCGGCACCTACACGGCGTACAAGGTCTTCCTCAACGTCAACTCGGTGACGGAGTCGCCGACGATGTGCGCGCGACGGCTCTTCGAGCTGTCGGCCGCCCAGACCCCCGTGCTCTCGGGGCCTGCGGCCGCGATCGAGCCGTTCTTCGGCGACACGGTGCGCGTCACGCGAGACGCGGCGGAGACCGAGCGCGAGCTGCGGGCGCTGCTGCAGCACGAGGACTACCGTGACCGGCTCGGGCTGCGGGCGCACCGGAGGGTGCTCGACGCGCACACCTACGGCCACAGGGTCGACACGGTGCTCACGGCGGTCGGCATCCCGACGCAGCCGCGGGACCGGTCGATCTCGGTCGTCGTGCCCACGATGCGCCCCGGTCAGGTCGGGCACGTGCTCGACTTCACGGGGGCCCAGGCGCACGCCGACGTCGAGCTCGTCCTCGTGACGCACGGCTTCGAGCCGGCGGCCGACGAGGTGCGACGTCGGGCCGAGGACTCCGGTCTCGACCCCGCGCGGCTGGTCGTCGTGCCCCGCCCCTCGAGCGAGACGCTCGGGGCGTGCCTGAACGCCGGGGTCGCGGCCGCGTCGGGCCGCTACGTCGCGAAGATGGACGACGACAACGTCTACGCCCCGAACTACCTGGCCGACCTCGTCCGGGCCTTCGACTACACGGAGGCGGCGGTCGTCGGCAAGTGGGCGCACTACGCCCACCTCACCGCGACGGGGGCCACCCTGCTGCGCTTCCCCGACGCCGAGCACCGCTACGTCGACCTCGTGCAGGGCGGCACCCTGCTGCTCGAGCGCGACCTCGCGAGGCGCGTGCGCTTCGCCGACCTGCCACGCCGGGTCGACACGACCTTCCTCGACGCCGTGCGGGCCGAGGGCGGCCGCGTCTACTCCGCCGACCGCTTCAACTTCGTCTCGGTGCGGGCCTCCACGCCGGACGGCCACACCTGGCCCATCTCCGACGTCGAGCTGCTCGCCCGGCGCGGGGTGCTCGCCTTCCACGGCGATCCGACCGAGCACGTCACCGTCTGAGGGGGATCCACCATGTCAGCCCCGGCCCGACGCCTCGTCGCGTCCTACTGCTTCCCGCCCTACAGCGACACGGCGGCCGTCGTCGCGGCCAAGCGCGTGCACGCGCGGGGCGAGGCCGTCGACGTCATCTGCAACGCCATGGACGCCATCCGGCACCAGGACCCCGACCTCGTCCGGCTCTGCGGCGGCCTCGTGCGCCGGCACGCGGCGGTGCCGTCCCGCACGGCCTTCAGCTCCTGGCCGTCGATCGTCGACTACCAGCAGCTGGGGCTCCAGACGTTCCTGCGCTGGGAGGAGCTGCAGGGGGAGTACGAGTCGCTCTACAGCAGAGCGCAGTTCGCCGCCTCGCACTTCCTCGCGGCCGCCGTCAAGACCGCGAGGCCGGGGATCGTCTGGGACGCCGAGTTCTCCGACCCCCTCTCGCACGACGTGCTGGGACGGGTGCGCGAGGCGCCCGCCCACGACGACCGGAGCCTCGCGCGGCTGCGGTCGGCGGTGGAGGCCGCGGGCTTCCGGCCTCCCATGTCGCTCAACGCCTTCGAGTGGTGCGAGGTCGCGGCGTTCGCGCTGGCCGACTCGGTGATGTTCACCAACGCGCACCAGCGTGACGCGATGCTGGAGGGCTGTCACGACGCGGAGCTGGCGGCGCGCGTCGAGCGCGTCGCCGTCGTCTCCCCGCACCCGACGCCGCCCGCGGAGCTCTACGCGGCCCGGACCTCGGGCGTCCGCCTCGAGCCGGGCCGGCGGCACATCGGCTACTTCGGCAACTTCTACGCCAACCGCGGGGTGACCGGCGTGCTCGACGCCCTCGCCCTGCTGCCCGACGACGTGCGGCGCCGGGTCGTGCTGCACGTCTTCACGTCCAAGCCGGAGGAGCTGCACGCCGTCGTCGTCGCCCGCGGCCTCGCCGACGCCGTGCGTGTCGCCCCGTTCGTCGGTTACCTCGAGTTCCTCGGGCTGGCCCGGCGCATGGACTGCCTCCTCGTCAACGACGCGGTGAGCCCGCCCGGTGGGCGCAACCCGTTCCTGCCGTCGAAGTGGAGCGACTACCGCGGCAGCGGCACCCCGGTGTGGGGTGTCGTGGAGGAGGGCAGCGCCCTCGACGCGCAGCCCCTCGACTTCCGGTCACCCGTCGAGCACGTCAGCGCCGCGGTGCAGGTGCTCCGTCGGATCAGCGCTCTCCAGCACGATCCGTCGAAGACGCTCGCCTGAGTCCGTCCCGCTGAAGCGCGCCCGCACCGTGTCGACGGTGCGCGCGCTCGCGTCCTCCCACGTGCCGGACCCGTGGATCTGCAGGATGCGCTCCGCGGCGTCACCCGGGGTGGTCGTCACCCAGTCCGGGGGGAAGAGGGTCGCGGCGCCGCCGATGCCGGCATACACCGGCCAGTCGCGCACCACCGGCACGGCTCCGCTGGCGGCCATCTCGACGAGACCGACGTGGAAGCCCTCGCGGCGGCTCGCGCTGAGGGCCCAGCCGACCTCGCGGAGGTGCTCGGGCAGGCGCGTGGTGTAGCCGACGAAGTCGACGCCGTCGGCGACCAGGGGGTCGGCCATCCGCTCGCGGAAGGCGCGGGCGGCCTCGCGCTCGACGGGGTTGCGCTCGCCGACGGCGAAGTCGGCGCCGACGAGGCGCAGCCGCCACACCGGGTCGTGCCGGCGCAGGACGGCGAGCACCTCGAGCGCCCAGAGCGGGTCCTTGACCTGCTGGGCCCAGCCGACCAGCCCGAGGGTGGTGCGGGCCGACGGCACCTTGGGCAGCACGTAGCGACCCACGTCGACCGGGTTCGCGACGACGTGCTGGCGCACGCCCTCGAGGCGGCCACCGAGGGTGGCGACGGCCGCCCGCCGGAGGTGGTCGCTCGGGAAGATCACGTCGTCGACCTTCTCCCACTGCGCGGTGTGCAGCCAGGCGCTCAGGGTGTCGACGCCGTGCAGCCGGACGACGACGCGCGTGCCGGACGGCACGACCTGCGTCACCCACGTGAGCCCCTTGTCGGCCCAGTCGACGAAGACGACGTCGGCGCCGAGGGCCTCCGCCGTGGACAGGTCGACGGGCGGGGGGTGGCCGGCCGCTGCGAGCAGTCGCTCGCGCACGGTCGCCGGGTCGACTCCGGTGTTGTTGAAGCGCTTCTCGCGTGCCGAGAGGTCGAGCACCTCGACGTCGGCGTGGCCCTCGAGCTCGGCGACCACCACGCCGGCGAACTTCGGGTAGGCGCCGGGGAGGACGGTCACCCGCGGCCGCCGCCCGCGCTCGACCGGTGCGGCGGCAGTCGTGACCCGCGACGGCGGTGGCGGCGTCGAGCGGCCGAGCAGGCGGCCGATCTCACTCTCGCGCAGGGGATCGAGGAACGCGTCGGGTTCGCTGACGAGGGGCGATCGGGTCTCGGCGGTGTGCAGCCGTCGGGCGAAGAGCAGGTCGAGCGCGACGGTCGTCTCGAAGGCCGCGCGGTCGAGGTCGCCGGCGGCGAGGGCCTCGTCGGCCGCGCGGAGGGTGGAGCGCGCGGCGCCCACGACGTCGACGGCGCCGGCGTCGCTGCCGGTGAGCAGGGCCTGCAGCGCGTCCACGCCCGGCGAGCGGGGCGTGGCCGCGGGCCCGAAGACCGCCTCCCGGTCGACGAGCAGCTGCGCGGACGCCTCGAGCCGGCCCGCGCGCTGGAGGCGGTAGGCGACCATCGTCCAGAGCTCGGGGTCGACGAGGGTCCGGGCGTGGTCGGCGTCGGCGCGGAGCAGCCGGGAGGCGCGCCGGGCGGCGTGGGCGTCGGGGCGCGCACCCCGCAGCGAGCTGGCGGCGACGCGCAGGGTCAGGGCGGCGAGCTCGGTCGGGCCGGCCGTCGGGCGGTCGTCGCCCCACGTGCGCAGCAGGGTGCGCCCCGCACGGTCGAGCACGACGTGCGTGCCCGGCCCGTCGAGCAACGTCGCCGCGCGCGTGTCGACCCGCCCGTATGCCGGCGCGGCCAGCGGGGCGGGCACCACCTCCGGCAGGACGCGACGCCCGACGCGCAGCGACTCCTGCACGGCGCGCAGCGCCAGCCGCCGGCTGCGGGCCGCCGTGGGGCCGACGGCCGCCTCGACCCGCGCGACCGACCTCGGCAGCACCTCCACGCGGTGCGTCTCGGGGAGCCGGCGGAGCCCCTTGGTGAGCCGACCGCGGTAGTGCAGCACCCGGATGCCGTAGCCGCTGCGCGCGAGGAGCCCCAGCATCCGGTCCTGCTCGTTGACCGCGGCGGCGTTGCCCGCGACGACGACGACGGAGCGGGGGCCCGGGGGCGGGGTGAAGAAGAGGGCGTGGCCGTCGACGGGGGTGCCCGGTGCGGGTGAGCCGTCGCCGGTCGGGCCGGCCGGCCCGGTGAGGCCGTCCAGGCCGGCGAGGCCGAGCACCCCGGCGTCGTGGAGCATCCGGTCGACGTCCGCGGGGTGGACACCAGGGGTGGCCGCGAGCGCCCTCAGGTCGGCGAGCTCGGCGGCCACGAGGGCGTCGGTCAGGGCGCTCCGGTCGGCAGGGTGGGCCTGCGTGCCCTGCGTCAGCGCCACGAGGGCCGCGACGTGGTCGGCCGGCTCCGGGGGAGCCGTGGGGTCGGCGTCGTAGCGGGCGCCCCGCGCGGCCGGGCGCAGGTCGAGCAGGGTGAAGCGGCGCTCGAAGCGGCTCAGCAGGCGGCCGTGGAGCACGGCGTCGGAGGCGTGCTCGGGATCGGTCGAGAGCGGCTCGCCGACGAGCCAGGCCGCCGGGTAGAGCCGCCCGCCGCGCCCCCGGAGCAGGTGGGGCACGCACTCGGGCGCGACGAGCATGCCGTCGGCCGGCGCGGTGGCCGAGCGGTCGGTGGGCACGTCCGCGGCCACGCCGGCGGGCACGTTCGTGGGGAGGGGCCCGGCGACGGCCACGCGGTCGGGGTGACGGGCGTCGTGGAGCAGCTCGAGGAGGTCGGGTGAGACGGCGTCACCGGCGTCGACGAAGGTGACCCAGGGCGCCCGCGCCAGCTGCACGCCCGCCGCGCGGGCGGCGGCCCGCGACCCGGCCGCGGCCGGGGCCGTCACGACCTCGAGGCCGGTGGGGGACGGCGAGTCGAGGGGCGGGGCAGCGTCCCCGGTGCGGTGGCGCACGACGACGACCTCGAAGCGGTCCGTCGGCAGGGTCTGCGCGGCGAGGGTCGCGAGGCACGGACCCACGTCGCTGCGCGAGCCGACGACGACGACCACGGAGAGCTCACGCACCCGGCGAACGTAGTGGCGCGGGATGAATAGGCTGGACGCACCCGCGACCGCGGGGGTGAACGACCGGTGATCAGGAGGTGGCGTGCCCGAGGGAGACACCGTCTGGCGCACGGCGTCACGACTGCACCAGGCCCTGGCGGGCCGCGAGATCGTCGAGTCCGACCTGCGGTGGCCCGAGATCGCGACGGCCGACCTCACCGGCCGCACGACCCTGGAGGTGGTGAGCCGCGGCAAGCACGTGCTCCACCGGGTGGAGGGTGGGCTCACGCTGCACTCGCACCTGCGCATGGAGGGCCAGTGGCGCGTCGAGGCGACGCCCGGACTGCCGACGCGCTGGCGGCGCAACCCGCAGCTGCGCGCCCTCGTCGCCGGGCCCGACTGGACCGCGCTGGGGCTGCGCCTCGGCATGCTCGACCTCGTGCCCACCGCTCGGGAGGGTGACCTCGTCGGGCACCTGGGCCCCGACGTGCTCGGCCCTGACTGGGACGCCGCGCGAGCGGTCGAGAACGTCGCGCGCAGCCACGCCCCGATCGGGGAGGCCCTGCTCGACCAGCGCAACCTCGCCGGCGTCGGCACCATGTGGTGCGCCGAGACCCTCTTCCTCGAGCGCGTGCCCCCGTGGACGCCCGCCGACGAGGCGGGCCGGGAGACGGTGGAGCGGGTCGTGGCCCGCGCGCACCGGCTCATCGACAACGGCCGCCGCAACGCCGTGCAGACGAGCACGGGCAGCACCCGGCTCGACGAGGCGCACTACGTGCACGCCCGGAGCGGCCGTCCGTGCCGGCGCTGCGGCGAGACGGTGCGCGTCGCGATGATCGGCCGGGCGCCGCAGGAGCGCACGATGTTCTACTGCCCCCGCTGCCAGGGTGGCCTCGGCCCGACCGACGACGGTCGCCCGCAGGCGCCGCTCGGCTCGAACCGCGGGGCCGCACGCACGCGGCGTTCCTACTGACCGGCACCGCCTCGCCGAAGCGCGGGACCGCTGTCGGCGCCCCGTCCTACCGTGGGTGCTGTTCGACCCACCTCGGAAGGAGCACGGCCATGGTCACTCGTCTCAACCCCTACCTCGGCTTCGAGGACACCGCCCGAGCGGCGATGGAGTTCTACCGGTCGGTCTTCGGCGGCGACCTCGCCGTGTCGACGTTCGGTGAGTTCGGCGCCGGCGGTCCCGCGGCCGACCGGGTGATGCACGCGCAGCTCGAGACCCCGAGCGGCTTCACCCTGATGGCCGCCGACACCCCGGAGGGAGCGCCCCCGTTCGAGCGCGGCACCAACATGACGGTCAGCCTGACCGGCGACGAGCGCGACGTCCTCGTCGGCTACTTCGAGCGACTCGCCGAGGGCGGCACCGTCACCACGCCGCTCGAGAAGCAGGTGTGGGGCGACGAGTTCGGCATGCTGACCGACCGGTTCGGCATCGGCTGGCTCGTCAACATCGCAGGCTCCGCGAGCTGACGGCGAGCCGGCGGAAGGCAGCCGAGCCGTCAGCCGAGTTGGCGGGCGAGCTCGTCGCGGTCGATGAGGCCCGTGTGCGTTCCGGCGGTGCCGCACGCCCACGCGCCCGCGACGCTGCCCGCCCGTGCGGCCTCCCGGGCGTCGGCCCCGGCGAGCCACGCGTGCAGGAACGCCGACACGTAGGCGTCGCCCGCGCCGTTCGAGTCCACGACGGGCCGGTCGTCGAGCTCGACGGCGCGCACGGCGAAGGAGCCGCCGTCGCGCACCGTGACGCGGCTGCCCCGGGCGCCGTCCATGACGACGACGAGGCGGGCCCGCCCCCGGTCGAGCACGTCGGCGACGACCTCGTCCTCCGTGCCCTGCAGCCGCGAGCCGGAGACGAAGACGAGGTCGGCGGCGCGGGCGAAGGGCACGTGGTGCGGGTTGCGGCCGTCCCAGTCGTGCAGGTCGGTCGAGGTCGTGGCACCGGCGGCCCTCGCGTCCTCCAGGGCGACCACCGTCCACGGCATGATCGACGCGTGGACGTGCCGGGTGCCCTCGGCGAGGACCCCGCGCCACAGGCCGGGGTCGGGTGCGAGGTCGTAGGGGTGGCGCGGGTCGTAGAACGACATCCGGGTGCCCGCCTCGTCGACGAGGTTCACGGCGCGGCGCGTGCCGCTCTCGTGCACGACGTGGTCGAAGGAGAGCCCCTCGGCCGTGAACCGGTCGAGGAGCAGCCGGCCCTCGTGGTCGTCGCCGATGACGTCGACGAAGCGCACGGCGAGCCCGAGACGGTGGCACCCGAGGGCGACCCCGCTGCCGGTGTGACCCACCACGAGCTCGATGGGAGGCACGACGTGCGAGTCGGCGAGGGGCACGGGCAGTGCGGCGACGCGCACGATGGTGTCGACGCCGGCGCCGCCGACGACGAGGACGTCAGTTCCCACGGCGCCAGTGTGCCCCACCGGCGCCGGCCCCGTCCGGCGGTCAGGGCCGCGTCACGCTGAGCAGCCCGAGGCACATCTCGTCGGTCGTGCCCTCGCCCCACACGACGTAGCGCTCGGGGAGGCCCTGCAGGTCGGGCAGCCGGTCGCGCCAGGACTGGTCGTGCGTGCACGTCACCCGGATCGTGTCGCCGGGCCGGATGCGGGTGGCCGGGACGGGAACGGCGCCCTGGTCGTCGAAGTTCCAGACAGGGATGTCGAGCAGCGTGCGGGCGCGCGCCGTGCCGGGGTCGAGCTCGATGCGCAACGAGGAGCCGAGCAGGTGCATGTGGCCGGCCGCGGCCCGGATCGTCGCGGCCTGCTCGACCCGGCGCGTGCACGACTGGGTGGGCCCGGGAGCCGGGATGAGGGTGCCGTCGCAGACGAGCAGCAGGCCGTTGACGATGCGCGACGACATCGGCCCGAAGCGCTGCGAGACGTCCGCGACCGCCGCCCCGCGGTCGCAGAGCGGGCCGGTGCGGCCCGGACGGCAGGGCAGCTCGACGGGCGCGGGGTAGAGCATCGTCTCGAGCGGCGCCAGCCCCGCCGAGGACGAGAGCCGCAGCCGCACCGACGTGCGGTCGGGCGCGACGCCGTGCCGCAGGTTGTAGTGCACCTGCATGACGAGCAGCGAGCCCTTCTCCACCGGGATGCCGACGTCGGCGGGCAGCACGTTCTCGCGGCCGCCCGGTGCCCACGCCCCGACCCACGGCGCGTCGTCGAGGCCCCCTCCCGCGCCGAGGCCGGCCCCGCCGAAGCAGGTCCAGCCGGTGCCGCCGCTCTCCGCGTCCTTGGCGCGGGCGCGGGCCGCGTCGGCGGCCGGCACCCGGAAGAGGATCACGTGGTGCACCTCGGCGGGTCGACCGGGCACGATGTCGAAGCCGGTGACGAAGGCGTCGCGGGTGACGGCCGGGTCGAGCACGAAGCAGTGGTAGTCGTCGGTGCCGGTCGTCGGCGCCTTGGGGGTGTAGGCGGCGCGGGTCGTCACGGTGCGCATCGACTCGCCGCGGCGCAGTGCGGCGGGCGCGACGGGAACGGCGGTCGTGGTGGGCGCGGCGGGTGCGGTGGAGTGGGCCGGCGAGGTGGGCCCGTG
Organism: Terrabacter sp. NPDC000476; assembly: GCF_040300125.1. NCBI lineage: Bacteria > Bacillati > Actinomycetota > Actinomycetes > Micrococcales > Intrasporangiaceae > Terrabacter > Terrabacter sp. NPDC000476. Next base: position 2,432,219 of record NZ_JBEPDF010000001.1, on the reverse strand, counting down.
CGTGGCGACGTGGCCCGTGTCGTGCGCCTCGAGCCGCGCCTGGGCGGTCGGGTTCGGGCTGCCGCAGGCCGTGAGCACCGCGAGCGCCGCGACGGCGAGGGCGACGACGAGCGCGCGCGCACCGGAGGGCGCGCGGTGTGCTGGGAGTGCGGGTCGCCGCCTCGTCATCTCGCCAGTGTAGGAACGGATCGGCCGATCCGGGCTTCCTGTCGAACCTCGGCCCGCGCCGTGCGCGGGCCGAGGACTCAGGACAGCTCGGGCGCGCGGCTCACCGGGATGCGCCGTGCGTCGGGGGCGCTCAGCCGCTCGGCGTTCGCCTCGGAGTCGGCGAGCTCCTTCTGCGACTCGAGCTCGGCCTCGACGCGGGCGACGTAGCCGGCCACCTCGGCCTCGACGCGCGCCTCGTCCCAGCCGAGGGCCGGCGCCACGATCTCGGCCGCCGCCCGGGCGCTGTCGACGCCGCGGCTCGGGGTCTCGATGGAGATGCGGGTGCGGCGCGCGAGCACGTCGTCGAGGTGCAGCGCTCCCTCGTGCGTGGCGGCATACAGCGCCTCGACCTTGAGGTACTCCTCGGCGCCGGGCAGCGGCTCGTAGAGCGAGCGGTCGTCCTCGGCGAGGGCGAAGAGCTCGTGGACGAGCGAGCCGTAGCGCTCGAGCAGGTGGGTGATCCGCCAGACGGGCAGGTCCTGGTGCCGCGCGAGGCGGTCGATCTGGTTGACGAGCGCGACGTAGCCCTCGGCGCCCGAGAGCGGGATGAACTCGGTGACGCTGTCGGACACGTCGCCGCCGACGTCCTCGCGCGCCGCGTCGACGGCGTCGGCCGCCATCACGCGGTACGTCGTGTACTTGCCGCCCGCGATGGAGATGAGCCCGGGCTGCGGGCGCGCGACCGCGTGCTCGCGGGAGAGCTGGCTCGTGTCCTCGCTCTCGCCGGAGAGCAGGGGGCGCAGGCCGGCGTACACACCCTGGATGTCGTCGTGCGTCAGCGGCACCTTGAGCACGGTGTTGATGTGCTCGAGGATGTAGTCGATGTCGGCGCGGGTCGCGGCGGGGTGGGCGCGGTCGAGCTCCCAGTCCGTGTCGGTCGTGCCGACGATCCAGTGGGTGCCCCACGGGATGACGAAGAGGACCGACTTCTCGGTGCGCAGGATGAGGCCGGTCTCGGAGTTGATCCGGTCGCGCGCGACGACGATGTGCACGCCCTTGCTCGCGCGCACGTGGAAGCGGCCCCGGCCGCCGGCCATCGTCTGGATGTCGTCGGTCCACACGCCGGTGCAGTTGATGACGACGGAGGCGCGCACCTCGGTGCGCTCGCCCGTCTCGACGTCCTCGACGAGGGCGCCGACGACGCGCTCGCCCGCCCGGAGCAGCTCGACGACGCGGGCCGAGGCCACGACCGTGGCCCCGTATGCCGCCGCGGTGCGGACCGTCGTCAGCGTGTGCCGGGCGTCGTCGGCCTGGGCGTCGTAGTAGAGCAGCCCGCCGGTCAGGGCGTCGCGCCGCAGGGCCGGCGCGAGCTTGAGCGCACCGGTGCGGGTCAGCTGCTTGTGCCGGGGCACCGAGCGTGCGCCGCCCATCGAGTCGTAGAGGGTGAGGCCGGCCGTGACGTAGGGGCGCTCCCAGCCGCGGTTGGTGAGCGGGTAGAGGAACGACACGGGCTTGACGAGGTGCGGGGCGATGCGGCTCAGCATGAGCTCGCGCTCCTTGAGCGCCTCGCGCACGAGGTCGAAGTTCATCTGCTCGAGGTAGCGCAGGCCGCCGTGGAAGAGCTTGGACGAGCGCGACGACGTGCCCGACCCGAAGTCGCGCTGCTCCACGAGGGCCGTCGAGAGGCCACGCGTGGCCGCGTCGAGGGCCACCCCGCCACCCGTCACGCCGCCGCCGACGACGAGCACGTCGAAGTGCTTGGTGGACAGGCGCTTCCACGCCTGCTTCCGGTAGTCCTCGTCGAGGCGCACTGGGCTGGTCATCGCTTCCCCTTCACGTCGCTGCCGAGAGGGCCCACTCTAGCCAGCGTGGGTCAGGGGCCGGCGACGAGTCCGGCGGTGACGGCGTCGTAGAGGCCGAGCACGGTGTCGAGGTAGCGCCGGGAGTGGTTGTAGGACAGGATCGCCGCCTCCATGTCGGCCCGGCGCGACAGGTCGCGCCCGCCCGCGCACAGGTAGCGGCCCGCCGCGAGCACGGCGTCCTCGACGTTCTGCGGGTCGGCGACGCCGTCGCCGTTGCCGTCGGCACCCCAGACCCGCCACGTCGCCGGGATGAACTGCATCGGCCCGACCGCGCGGTCCCAGACGGGGTCGCCGTCGAGCCGGCCGCCGTCGGTGTCGCGGATCGCGGCGAAGCGACCGCCCGACAGGGCCGGGCCGATGACCGGGGGCACGACGCGGTGCCGGGCGTCGAGGCTCCGGCCTCGGAGCGAGCTCGACTCGACCTCGTTGACGGCCGCGAGGAGCATGTAGGGCAGGTGGCAGCGGGCGCCCAGCCGGGTGACCGCCGAGGCGTACGCGTTGCCGACGACCTCGTACTTCGTCAGCGCCCGACCGCCCGCGGTGCCCGGCGTCGGGGGCAGCGACGGCACCCGGAGGTCGGTGGGCGGCGTCCAGTCGGTGCGGCCCTCGGTGGGTCGCCCGCCGGGCTCGAGCCGCGAGGCCACGACCGACCCGGCCGCCGCCTCGAGGCGCTGCAGCATCGGCGCGACCGCCGCGACCGCAACGGTGCCGATGGTGCCGACGGTGCCGGTGCCCGCAGCGGGGCCGCTCGCCGCCTGCGCGGACGGTGGCCCGACGCCCGCGCACAGCAGCGCCGCCGCCACCCCTGCCGCGAGGGCTCGGCCGCACCCGACGCGTCGGCTCGCCATGCCATCGACTGTAGGCCGTCACGACGGCGTGCGAGTACGGTCTGCGTCATGCCGACGCAGCAGCGCAGCCATGTCGTGGCGATCGACCAGGGGACGACGAGCACCCGGGCCATGGTCTTCGACCGGAGCGGCCGGGTCGTGGCCGTCGACCAGCAGGAGCACCGACAGATCTTCCCCCGCGCGGGCTGGGTCGAGCACGACGCGATGGAGATCTGGGAGAACACCCGGCTCGTCGTCGGCGGGGCGCTCGGCAAGGCGAACCTCAACGCCACCCACGTCGCCGCCGTCGGCATTACGAACCAGCGCGAGACCACCGTGGTCTGGGACCGTGCCACCGGCACCCCGATCCACCACGCGATCGTGTGGCAGGACACCCGCACGCAGGCGATCTGCGACGAGCTGGCCCGCGACGGCGGCACCGACCGGTTCAAGGACGTGACCGGTCTGCCCCTCGCGACGTACTTCGCCGGCCCCAAGGCCCGCTGGATCCTCGACCACGTCGACGGCGCGCAGGAGCGGGCCGAGGCCGGCGAGCTGCTCTTCGGCACGATGGACACCTGGCTGCTCTGGAACCTCACCGGTGGCGCGGCCGACGAGGGCATCCACGTCACCGACGTCACGAACGCCTCGCGCACCCTGCTCATGGACCTGCGCACCCTCGACTGGGACGCCGACGCCGCCGCGGCCCTCGGCATCCCGCTCGCGATGCTCCCGGAGATCCGCTCGTCCTCCGAGGTCTACGGCACGTGCAAGCCCGGCATCCTCATCGACGTGCCCGTCGCGGGCATCCTCGGCGACCAGCAGGCCGCCACCTTCGGGCAGGCGTGCCTCGACGTCGGCACGGCGAAGAACACCTACGGCACCGGCAACTTCATGCTGCTCAACACGGGCGAGGAGATCGTCGCCTCGGCGAACGGCCTGCTGACGACCGTCTGCTACCAGCTCGGCGACGCCGCGCCGGTCTACGCGCTCGAGGGGTCGATCGCCGTGACCGGCTCGCTCGTGCAGTGGCTGCGCGACAACCTCGGCCTCATCCACGACGCCAAGGAGGTCGAGGCGCTCGCCGCGAGCGTCGACGACAACGGCGGCGCCTACTTCGTGCCCGCCTTCTCCGGCCTCTTCGCCCCCCACTGGCGCCCCGACGCGCGCGGCGCGCTCGTCGGCCTGACGCGCTTCGTCAACAAGGGCCACATCGCCCGGGCGGCCCTGGAGGCCACGGCGTTCCAGACCCGTGAGGTGCTCGAGGCGATGAACGCCGACTCGGGCGTGCCGCTCACCGAGCTGCGCGTCGACGGCGGCATGGTCGTCAACGAGACCCTCATGCAGTTCCAGGCCGACATCCTCGGCGTCGACGTCGTGCGCCCGGTGGTGGCCGAGACCACCGCCCTGGGCGCGGCCTACGCCGCGGGCCTCGCCGTCGGCTACTGGGCCGGCACCGAGGAGATCCGCGAGAACTGGGGCGAGGACCGCCGGTGGAGCCCGCAGCTGCCGGAGCCGGAGCGCGAGCGCCTCTTCCGCACCTGGAAGAAGGCCGTGCAGCGCACCCTCGACTGGGTCGACGACGACACCCCCTGAGGGGTGAAGGGCGGGCCGGACTCAGCCCAGGGCGGCGACGGCTGTGTCGTAGTCGGGCTCCTGGCCGATGGCCGGCACGAGCTCGGTGTGGGTGACGGTGCCGTCGGCGTCGATGACGACGACCGCGCGCGCGAGCAGGCCGGCGAAGCCGCCGTTCTCCATCCGCACGCCGTAGTCGTAGCCGAAGCTCGAGCGGAACGAGGACGCCGTGACGACGTTCTCGATGCCCTCGGCCCCGCAGAAGCGACCCAGCGCGAAGGGCAGGTCGGCCGAGACGCAGACGACGGTCGCGTTCTCGAGGCCGGCCGCGAGCTCGTTGAACCGGCGCACGCTCGCGGCGCAGACGCCGGTGTCGACGCTGGGGAAGATGTTGAGCACCGTGCGCGTGCCGGTGGACAGCGTCACGTCGTCGCGCAGGTCGGCGCCGGTCAGCGTGAACGCCGGTGCGGGCGAGCCCACGGCCGGCAGCTCGCCGACGGTGAGCACGGTGGTGTCTCCGAGAAGGGTCGTGGCCATGGCCCTCATCCAACACGCTCCGGGTGCGACCGCGAAACCGGCGCCCGTCGCGGGCGCCCTAGGGTTGGGGCATGAGCGAGTCGCCGCTGACCCCGGAGCAGCAGGAGCAGATCGTCGCGGTGGCCATGGACATGGCGCGCGACGGCCGCACCGACGACCTCGTGTCGTTCCTCGACCACGGGCTGCCGCTCGACCTGCAGGACCACGCCGGCAACACGCTGCTCATGCTCGCGGCCTACCACGGCCACCTCGACACGGTGGCCTGCCTCGTGGGTCGCGGCGCCGACGTCGACCGGCGCAACGACCGTGACCAGTCGCCCGTCGCCGGGGCCATGTTCAAGGGCGAGGACGAGGTCGTGCGGGCGCTCGTCGCCGCCGGCGCCGACCTCGACGCGGGCTCGCCGACGGCCCGCGAGACGGCCGCCCTCTTCGGGCAGGCGCACCTCATCGACGGGGAGGCCTGAGGTGGTGACGCCGCAGCAGCCCGACCCCGGGGCGCGCACCCGCTTCGTCATCAACCTCGTCGGCGCCGTCGGGCTCGTCTTCGGGGTGCTGCCGATCGTGCGCTACCTGCTCGACCTCTCCCTCTTCGAGTTCACCGTCGCCCCGTATGCCTGGCTCCGGCTCGAGGGCGCCGCGCGGTTCCTGCCCCCGGGGATGGTGCTCGTCGTGTGCATCGTCGTCGCCTACCTGCTGGAGCAGCGCCTCTCGCGCGACTGAGCGCCGTCCAACGCTGGACAGTCGCTGACGGTTCAACCACCTCGCCGTGATGTGATGTGGGCATGTCGGTCCGGGCCCCCCTCCTCGCCGCGCTCGTCGTCGGCACGAGCCTCGCGGTGGCGCCCGCGCCTGCTGCCGTCGCGACTCCCGCCCACCCGGCCGTCCTGCCGGCCGCCGACGCCGCCACGCCGGAGGTCGTCGCGGTGCCGGTCGGCGCCGAGCCCGACGGCACCGCCGTGCGGCTCGACGTCTCCGTGTGGCCGCAGCCGAGCGGCAGGCACCCCGTCGCCCTGCTCGCGCACGGCTTCGGCGGCACCAAGGACTCGATGGCGACGCAGGCCGCCGAGCTGCACGACCGCGGCTACGTCGTCGTCACGTGGAGCGCGCGCGGACACGGGAAGTCCGGCGGCCGCATCCACCTCAACGACCCGGCATACGAGATCGCCGACGCGCGCGCGCTGCTCGACCTCGCCGCGAAGCGGTCGGACGTCGAGCTCGACGCGGCCGGCGACCCGCGTGCGGGCGTCATGGGCGCGTCGTACGGCGGCGCGCTCGGCCTCATGCTCGCCGGCGCCGACCGGCGCGTCGACGGCGTCGTCTCGGCCATCACGTGGAACGACTTGGCCGACGCGTTCTTCCCGCAGGCCGCCGTCACGGCGCCGCCGACCACCGCGGCCGGTCGCGCACCCGTCGCGACGCCCGGGCCGTTCAAGCAGGTGTGGGCCACGAACTTCTTCCTCTCCGCGCTGCGCGGTGGGAGTGCGGGCGGCGGCGCGGACGCGGCCCGCTGCGGCCGCTTCGACCCGACGATCTGCCGGCTCTTCGTGCAGGCCTCGGAGAGCGGCTCGCCCAGCGCCGAGCTGACGGCGCTGCTCCGCGCGCACAGCCCCAAGCCGACGATGAACGCCGTCACCGCCCCGACCTTCCTCGTGCAGGGCGTCGGCGACTCGCTCTTCGGCCTCGACCAGGCCGATGCCAACGCGTCGGCGCTCGCCGCCGCCGACGTGCCGTATGCCGTCCGGTGGAGCGACGGCGGCCACGACGCCCCGAGCACCCACGAGGCCGAGGAGCTCGACGCCTCGTACGCGTGGCTCGACCACTACGTCCGCGACAAGGGCCCGGCCGGGAGCGGCGGGTCCGGCCTGCCGACGGCGGCGTTCACCTACGGCACGCCCGCCACGCGCCCGGGTCAGCCGACCACGCTCCACACGCTGCCGGCATACCCGGGCCTGTCGGGGGCGTCCCTGCAGACGCGCTCGCTGCCGCTCTCGACGACCTCCGGCTCGCTCGTGCACCCGCCCGGCGGCCAGCCCGCGTCGCTCATCGCGGTGCCCGGGCTCGCCGCCCTCGGCATCAGCCTCTCGACGTACCAGATCGCCGCCCTGCCGGGGCAGTCCGCGGCGCTCGACACCCAGCCGACGGGCGAGGCGGCGACCGTCGTCGGTTCGCCGACGCTGCGCCTCACCGTCACCTCCGACACGCAGGACGCGACGCTCTTCGCCTCCGTCTGGCGCGTGACCGGCGGGTCGGTGACGCTGACCAACCCGCTCGTCGCACCGGTCCGCGTGGCCGTGACGCCGGGCCGACCCACCCCGGTGACGATCTCGCTGCCCGCCGCCGTCTACGACCTGCCGGCCGGCACCCGGTGGCGCGTGCTGCTGACGAGCACCGAGTCGACGTTCTCCAACTCGCGGGTGCCGAGCGGCATCCGCATCTCCGACGCGTCGGCGCTCACGCTGCCGGTCGCGGTCGGCACGGCCGTGTCGGGCGGCGCCGTCGCCGCGGGGCTCGACGTCGAGACGCTGCTCGCCGCCGGCGCCCTCGTGCTGCTCCTCCTCGCGGCCCTCGTCGGCGCCCTCGTGCGCCGCCGGCGCCGCCGGCACCTGCCGTCGCGGCCCGACCTCGCCGACGTGCCCCTCGTCGTCGAGGGGCTCGTCAAGACGTATGCCGACGGTCACCGGGCCGTCGACGACGTCACCTGGCGGGCCGAGAAGGGGCAGGTCGTCGGGCTGCTCGGCCCCAACGGCGCCGGCAAGACGACGACGATGCGCATGGTGATGGGCCTCATCTCGTCCGACTCGGGCACGGTGCACGTGCTCGGCGAGCCGGTCTCGGCCGGGTCGTCGGTGCTCGCGCGGGTCGGTGCCCTCATCGAGGGACCCGGCTTCCTGCCGCACCTCACCGGCCGCCAGAACCTCGAGGCCTACTGGTCCGCCACGGGCCGCTCGCCCGCGGACGCCCACTTCGACGAGGCGCTCGACGTCGCGGCGCTCGGCGGCGCCGTCGACCGCCCGGTCAAGTCCTACAGCCAGGGCATGCGCCAGCGGCTCGGCATCGCGCAGGCGATGCTCGGGCTGCCCGAGCTGCTCATCCTCGACGAGCCGACGAACGGCCTCGACCCGCCGCAGATCGCGGCCATGCGCCCGATCCTGCGCCGGTACGCCGAGACGGGACGCACCGTCGTCGTGTCGAGCCACCTGCTCGCCGAGGTCGAGATGACGTGCACCCACGTCGTCGTCATGCACGCCGGGCGCGTCATCACCGCGGGCCCCGTCGCCGAGCTCGTCGACAGCGACGACATGACGATCCTCGACCTGCCCGAGCACACCGAGCCGGCCGTCGTGGCGGCCGGCGTGCACGCGCTCGAGGCCGCCGACGGCATCACGGAGGCGCGCGTCGACACCCCGACCCGCGTCGTCGTGACGCACGACCGCGGTCGCGCCGAGGTCGTGGCCGCGGCCGTGGCCGCCGGCCTGCCCGTCGTGGGCGTCAGCAGCCGGCGCCACCTCGAGGAGGTCTTCCTCGGGGTCATCTCCTCGGCGGCCGGCGGCGGCGCACCGGGTGAGCCCGGCGACGAGGGCAGCTCGCTCGTCGAACGACTGAGGCAGGTGCGCGCCCGATGAGCCAGACCCCGACGAACCACACCCCGGCGAACCACACCCCGGCGAATCACACCCCGATGGGCGCGGCCGACGAGCCGGTGCCCGGCGAGGCCCTGCTCGACGTCATCGAGCCCACCGGCGGCGCGGACGCCGTCCCGCACCAGGTGCGCGACCCGCTCTCGTGGCGCTCCGAGGTGCGCCGCCAGTGGGGCCGGCGGCGCACGACGTGGGCCTTCGGCCTGCTGCTCGCGCTGCCGCTCGTCCTCGTCGGCGCCTTCGCGTTCGGCGAGCGGTCGAACAACGGCCGCGGGGGAGCGTCCACCCGGATCTTCGACCTCGCCCAGAGCGGCGCCGCGAACTTCAGCCTCGTGCTCGTCTTCCTCGCGAGCGAGCTGCTGCTCGTGCTGCTCGCCGCGCTCTTCTGCGGCGACGCCGTGCCGGCCGAGGCGTCGTGGTCGTCGCTGCGCTACCTGCTCGTCGCCCCGGTGCGCCGGGCGCGGCTGCTGACGAGCAAGCTCGTCGTCGGCATCGCCTCGACGCTGCTCGCGACGGTCCTGCTGCCGGCGTGGGGGCTGCTCGTCGGCGGCATCGCCTACGGCTGGGACCCGCTGACGAACCCCCTCGGCGAGAACCTCTCGTGGGCGCAGTTCCTGCCGCGGCTCGCCCTGGCGATGGGCTACATCTTCGTGACGCTCCTGCCCATCGCGGCCATCGCGTTCTGGATCGGCACCCGCTCCGACGCGCCGCTGGCCGCGGTCGGCGGCGCGGTGCTCGTCAGCATCCTGCTCGGCATCCTCGACCAGCTCGACGCACTCGACCCGTACCGCAACGCCTTCCCCGGGCACTACTCCCGGGCGTGGCAGGACGCCCTCGCCGTCAGCCCCGACTGGACCGACATGCTGCACGGCGCGCTGTGGGCCCTCGTCTGGGCCGTGGCGTTCACGATGCTCGCCTACCGCCGGTTCCGCCGCTCCGACATCCTCAGCTGACGCCGGCCCGCGGAGGCCGTCGGACGACCGTCGCTCCTCGGGGCCGCCCGGTTCAGAACTTCGCGGCCTCGGGGATGATCCGCTCGCCGACGAGCTCGAGCCAGTCGGTGCTCGACCCGTCGGCGACACCGGTCTGCAGGTGCGTCACGCCGAGCGCGGCGAGCTCGCGCAGGTGCTCCAGGGTCGCGTCGACGTTCGAGCCGCCGGTGCCGGGGTCGATGCGGCCCATGACGGTCTTCTCGATCTCGTCGTAGTCGCGGCCGACGGCCTCGCAGTGGCCGCGCAGGACGTCGAGCTTGTGCGCGAGGTCGGGGCTGTCGAAGAGGTTGCAGGCCTGCGCGTACTGCGCGACCATCCGCAGCGTCTTCTTCTCGCCACCGCCACCGATGAGGATCGGCGGGTGCGGGCGCTGGACCGACTGCGGCGAGTTGAGGGTGCGGCCGAGCTGGTAGTGCGTGCCGGCATACGGCCCGTCGTCGTCGCTCCACATCTGCAGGCAGATCTGAAGCGTCTCCTCGAGGCGCTCGAACCGCTCGGCGGTCGGCGGGAACGGCAGGCCGAGGCCGACCGACTCCTCCTCGTTCCAGGCCGCCCCGATGCCGAGCATGGCGCGGCCCCGCGAGAGCACGTCGAGGGTCGTGACCTCCTTGGCGAGCAGGCCCGGCTCGCGGTAGACGGCGGCCGTGACCCAGGCCAGCAGCTGCACCCGCTCGGTGACGGCGGCGAGGTAGCCGAGCGTCGTGTAGGCCTCGAGCATCTCGTGCTCGGGCGGGCCGATCATCCCGATCTGCCACACGTGGTCCATGACCGAGAGCTTGGTGAAGCCGACGTCCTCGGCCGTCTTCGCGGTGCGCCGGAGGTCGTCGACGAAGGAGGCGGAGCCGCCGCTCCACGTGAAGTTGCTGATGTGCAGTCCGAGGTCCATGTCTCGCACCATACGTCTGCTCGCTGGGCGCCGCGGCGTGCGAGCGTCAGGGGACGGGGGTCAGCGCCCCGGCGGTCAGTCCTCGGCGGGGGCGACCTGCGCGCCCGACACGGGCGGCTGCGCGGACCAGGGGAAGACGATCCACCGGTCGGTCTCGCGCCACACGTAGTCGGGGGCGACGATCGAGCGCGGCTTGCCGTAGAGCACGGCGCTGCGGGCCTCGGCGCCGTGCTGCTGGAGCAGGTCGAGCACGAGGGCGAGGGTGCGGCCCGAGTCGGCGACGTCGTCGACGACGAGGATGCGGCGGCCCTTGATGCTCTCGGTGTCGAGGTGCGGCGCGAGCAGCACCGGGTCGGGGAGGGTCTCCTCCACGTCGGTGTAGAACTCGACGTTGATGGCATCCGTGAGCTTGATGCCGAGGGCGTAGGAGAGGCCGCCGCCGGGGATGAGGCCGCCGCGCGCCACGGCGACGAGGATCTCGGGGCGGAAGCTCGAGTCGGCGACGAGCGTCGCGAGCTCGCGGACCGCGTCGCCGAAGCCGTCCCACGTCAGCACCTCCTTGTCGGTGAGCGTGGAGGAGTCTGCGTGGTGCGCGATCGTCATGGGCAGCAGGGTATCGACGTCGCGTGAACGCCGTGTTTCACGTGTCGAGGTCGGCCAGGGCCTGCCGGAGCACGGTCTCGAAGGCGGTGACCGAGCCCGCCACGTCGTCGAGGGCAGCCGGGCCGAGCGCCGGCACGAGGGTGCCTCCGCGACGGACGAGCACGACGGGCGAACCGGACGCCGCCACCGCCGCCGTCACCTCGTCGTCCATCTCGTCGAGGTGCACGAGCCGGACGGGCCGCTCGAGGCGGCCGACGAGGGCGTCCCACTCCGGCTTGCGACGCACCGTGGCGTGGGTGATGTCGCAGAGCGCGCAGTGCGTGTTGCCGCGGAGGCGGCCGTAGGCGTACCGCAGCTCCCCGAGGAGGCTGCCCTCCGCGTGGTAGACGCCGACGAGCTCGCCGTCGACCGGGCCGGTCGGGTGGGTCTGTCGCACCGTGGGCTCCTCGACTGCGGCTCGTGCTCCGGGTGGCGCCACCGTACCTCGCGACGCGGGCGCGGGCCTGGTGCGCGAGACTGGCCGGGTGACCTCCGCCCGCCGACCGCTCTCCCCGTCGCGACGCTCGCAGGTGCCGCCCTTCCAGGTGATGGACGTGCTCGACCGCGTCGCCGTGCTCCGGGCCGAGGGGCGCGACGTCGTCTCGCTCTGCGCGGGGGAGCCGTCCGGCGGTGCGCCGCGGCTCGTCTCCGAGGCGGCCGCGCGGCTGCACGGGTCGGGCCGCGCCCTGACCTACACCTCGGCGCTCGGCATCCGTGAGCTGCGCGCCGAGATCGCGGCCCACTACGGGCGGTGGTACGGCCTCGACGTCGACCCCGCGCGCGTCGCGGTGACGACCGGCTCGTCGGGCGGCTTCGTGCTCGCCTTCCTCGCCGCCTTCGAGGCCGGCGACCGGGTGGCGCTCGCGCGCCCCGGCTACCCCGCCTACCGCAACATCCTCTCCTCGCTCGGCTGCGAGGTCGTCGAGGTCGACTGCGGGCCCGAGACCCGCTACCAGCCGACGCCGGAGCTCCTCGACGCCGCGCTGGAGGGCGGCCCCCTCGCCGGGCTCGTGCTCGCCTCGCCGGCGAACCCGACCGGCACGATGGTCGACCGGGCCGAGCTCGCGGCGATCACGGCCTGGTGCGCCGCGAACGGCGTGCGGCTCGTCAGCGACGAGATCTACCACGGCGTCACCTACCCCGAGCCCGGTGCCGCCGACCCCCGTGGCGTGTGCGCGTGGGAGAGCGACGACCGCGCCGTCGTGCTCTCCTCGTTCAGCAAGTACTGGGGCATGACCGGCTGGCGCCTCGGCTGGATGCTGCTGCCCGCCGACCTCGTGCGCGCCGTCGACGCGCTCGCCGGCAACGTCGCGCTGTGCCCGCCCGCTCCGGCGCAGCATGCCGCCGTGTCGGCCTTCGCGGAGGAGTCCTACCGCGAGTGCGACGAGGCCGTCGCGGAGTTCGCGCGCACGCGGAGGCTGCTGCTCGAGCAGAGCGACCGCCTCGGGTGGGGCGAGTCGGCCCCGCCGGACGGTGCCTTCTACTACTGGGCCGACCTCGGGCCCCGGCTGGAGCGCTGGGGGTCCTCGGCGGCATACGCGAGCGCCCTGCTCGAGGAGGCGGGCGTCGCGATCACGCCGGGGGGCGACTTCGACGACCGCTCGGGCGGCCGCTCGGTGCGGCTCAGCTTCGCGGCGGGCCCGACGGCGGTCGCCGAGGCCGTCGACCGGATCGCCGCCTTCCACGCCCGCTGAGGGCGGTGCGGGCTGGGCGGGCAGGCCAGCGGGTCGAGGTGCGACCACCTCGACCCGCACGGGCCGACCCCGCAGGTGCTCAGATGACGAGCAGCACCACCGCGGTCACCGCGCCGGCCAGCGCCAGCGTGGCGAGCAGCAGGCTCGTCACGGCGCCGGCGGTCCAGTAGCCGGACCGGTCACGCACGCTGGCACCGAGCAGGCCGAAGCCTGCGGTGAGCAGCACACCACCGGCGATCCAGCTGCCGAGGTACCAGGCCGCGCTCAGGCCCGCGAGGACCCAGCCGGCCGGCACCAGGTAGGTCCAGGCACCGAAGGCGGCGACCAGGACGCCGACCACCAGGAGCGTGTAGTCCACCGTGCGGCTGCGGAACAGCCTCGGAACACGCTCGCTCTGCACAGTTTGCCTCTCAAGGAGCTGTGACATCGTCTTCACCTCCTTTCGTCCACCTCCAGCCTCGCCGGACCCGCCGGCGGGCGCCAGAGGCGTTGGTCCCGGCGTCTCACCTCGACCCGCGGAGGTGCCGCGGGGGT